>JBBRTE010000003.1:0-240357 GCA_038244715.1 Thermoanaerobaculia bacterium | reverse complement strand
GGCGATCGTCGCGGCCGCAGTGGGCGCCGACGAGGTCCAGATCTGGACGGATGTGGATGGGCTGCTGACCTGCGATCCGCGCTTTGTCCCGTCCGCACGCGTCATCGATCACCTCTCGCACGAAGAGGCAGCCGAGCTGGCGTCGTTCGGCGCCAAGCTCCATCCGCGGACGCTCGAGCCCGCGATCGAGGCCGGCATCCCGGTGCGCATCCTCAACACGCAGAATCCTTCCTCCCCCGGTACGCTGATCACGCGAGACGGCGTCGACGGCGCGCGGGGCCCACGTTCGGTTGCGCGCAAGCGCAACGTGACGCTCGTGCACATGACGTCGAACAAGATGCTGGGCGCCCACGGCTTTCTGGCGCGTCTCTTCCACGTGTTCGAAGAGCTGAAGATCTCGGTCGATCTCATCACGACCTCCGAAGTGTCGGTGTCCGTGACCATCGACGAACAGGACAATCTCGACGAATTGCAGAAGCGGTTGCTGGGCGTGGCAGGCGTGGAGGTCATCACCGGCCGGTGCATCATCGCCATCGTCGGCCGGAATCTGCTCGCGGACTCACTCGTCGGCGCGCGGATCTTCGAGGCGATGCGGGGCGTGCCGATGCAGATGCTTTCGCTCGGCCGGTCCGGCCTGAATCTCAGCATCGTCATCAACGACGCCGAGTCGGATGGCGCGATCCAGCGCATTCACCAAGCGCTCTTCGAACAGGCGGTGTCAGTATGAAGATCGCTCTGCACGGCTACGGCAAGATGGGACAGACCGTGGAGAAAGTCGCCGTGGCTTCCGGTCACGAAATCGTCTGCGTGCTCGACATCGATCGCGATGAGCCAGTGGCCGGCGCGGAAGTCATGATCGACTTCTCGCATGCCGGCGCTCTGGATGACGCGCTGGCCCGCGCCTGCGAGCACAATCTCGACCTGGTCATCGGCACCACCGGCTGGGACGCCCGCCTGGCCGATGTGAAACAGCGCGTGGAACACGCGGGGATCGCCTGCGTCTACGCATCGAACTTCTCTCCCGGAGCGAACATCGTCTTCGCACTCGCACAGCGTGCCGGTGCGCTCGCCGCGCGATTCCCTCAGTACGCCGCGGGAATGGAAGAGCGTCATCACTCCCAGAAGAAGGACGCACCGAGCGGGACGGCCCTTCGTATCGCAGCGGCTGTGAAAACAGGCAGTGGCGGGAAGCTCGATCCGCCGATCGTTTCGTCGCGCGTGGGCAGCGAGTTCGGCCTGCACACCCTCTTCTTCGACTCGGCTGACGATCTCATCGAGATCTCGCATCGGGCTCGCAGCCGCGAGGGATTTGCTCGCGGCGCAGTCATGGCAGCGGAGATGCTTCGCGGCCGCAAAGGACTCTTTCGCTTCGACGAGCTGGTGATGTCATGAAAAACTTCCGCGGCCTCGGCACAGCCCTCATCACGCCCTTCACGGAGAGCGGCGCACTCGATGAATCCGCGCTCGAGCGCTTCGTCGACTTCCAGATCGACGGCGGCGTCGATTTCCTCGTCCCGTGCGGAACCACGGGCGAGAATCCTGCACTGACCGCCGTCGAACATCGCCGCGTCGTCGAGCTCGTCGTGCGCCGCGCAGACGGCCGCGTCGCCGTACTGGCGGGCGCCGGCAGTAATGCCACGCCTCGCGCGATCGAGCTCGCGGAGCAGGCCATCGACCTCGGCGCCAACGGCGTCCTGACCATCACGCCCTACTACAACAAACCGACACCGGACGGGCTCCTGCGACACTTCGGCATGCAGGCCGCGGCTATCGAGAAAAGGAAGAGCGGCTTCCCGATGATCATGTACAACGTCCCCGGACGCACCGGCGTCAACATGAGCGCGGAGACGACGCTGCGGATGGCGGCCGAGGTTCCGAACATCATCGGCGTCAAGGAAGCCTCCGCCAATCTCGAGCAGATCATGTCGATCATCCGCGGCCGTGGGGACGGATTCCTGGTCCTGAGTGGCGACGATGCCTGGACGCTCCCGCTGATCGCCGCTGGTGCCGATGGCCTGGTCTCCGTCGCCTCGAACGAGATTCCGCGGCTGATGAGCGATCTCGTATCCGCGGCGCTGCGCGGAGACTTCGCCGCGGCCCGCGCCATTCACTACCGCGTGCTCCCGCTCCTGACCGGGAACTTCATGGAATCGAATCCCGGACCGGTGAAGGCCGCCTGCAAGCTCCTCGGCATCATCGAAAGCGATACCGTCCGCCCACCCCTCGCACCGATTACCGCATCCAGCAGGAAGACTCTGCAGTCGATCCTGGAGACGTGCGGGTTGCTCGACGCGGTGACCGCGTAATGGCCCCGGCCATTCAGGCCCGGCTGGCGGCGATCACGCCAGCTACCGACCGAGCCACACTGCTCGAAACGATCGGTCTCTTTCTGACCGAACTGGAAACGGGGACGATCCGCTCGGCACTGCGCGATCAGGACGGCGTCTGGCACGCCCAGACCTGGGTCAAGGAAGGAATCCTTCTCGCCTTTCGCTCCGGGGTCGCCACCGAATTCGCTTCCGGGGCGCTCTCGTTCATCGACAAAGACACCGTTCCAACCCGCCGCTTCACAGCCGAAGATGGCGTTCGCATCGTGCCTGGTGGATCGTCGATCCGGCGTGGCGCGTACATCGCGCGCGGCGTCGTGATGATGCCGCCCGCGTACGTGAACATCGGTGCCTGGGTCGATGAGGGCACGATGATCGACTCGCATGCACTGGTCGGTTCGTGCGCGCAGATCGGAAAACGGGTTCACCTCTCCGCGGCGGCCCAGGTCGGCGGTGTCCTCGAACCGGTCGGCGGCCTGCCCGTGATCGTCGAGGACGACGTCGTCGTCGGCGGGAACTGCGGCATTTACGAGGGAACGATCGTGCGCAGCCGTGCGGTGATCGGCGCCGGTGTCGTCCTGACCGGATCGACCCCGGTCTACGACATCGTCCGGCGCCAGGTCTATCGAAGGAGCGCGGACGGTCCGCTCGAGATCCCCACCGGCGCCGTCGTAATCCCAGGCTCGCGGCCGATGAAGGGCGAATTCGCGGAAGCGAACTCTCTGCATGTTTCGACGCCCGTGATCGTGAAGTATCGCGACGAAAAGACCGACGGCGCCACGGCGCTGGAAGACGCCTTGCGATGAGCAAAATCGAGCCTTCCCGGACCGCGAAACGGTTCGCGAACGTAGAGCTCTCCCTCATCCGTCAGATCAATGCACTGGCCACACCTCTCTCGGTCAACCTCGGGATCGGCGAACCAAATGTGGAACCCGACGCGATGCTCCGAGAGCTCGCAGTCCGCGCGGCGTCCACCGGTTCGTGGCACTACACGCCGAACGCCGGGACGATGTCTCTGCGCAAGCTCCTCGCGGCGGAGGGGGGCTTCAATCCCGCGTCCGAAATCTGCGTCACCGCCGGAACGGAAGAGGCGCTCTTCTCGATCTTCCAGGCCTACGTCGATCCGGGGGACGAGGTACTCGTGCCGAATCCCGGCTTTCTCGCCTACGCGGCGCTCGCGCGCATCGTGGGAGCGACGCCGGTTCCGTACCTGCTCGACGCGCCGGACTGGCGGATCGACAGCGACGCTCTGCTCCGGTTGATCACGCCGAAGACGAAACTGATCCTGGTCAATTCGCCTTCGAATCCACTCGGCAGCGTCGTCGACCGCGAGACGCTCGCGACGATCGCGAACGCCGGTCCGCTCGTCGTCAGCGACGAGGTGTACCGCGAGATCTGGTACGAGGCGGCCCCTCCCTCGATGACCGGCCTGTCCGACAACGTCATCGTCGTCGGCGGGATGTCGAAGAGCCACGCCATGACCGGACTCCGGCTCGGATGGGTGCTGGCGAAGGAACCCGTAATGAAGCCGATCGTGACGGCGCATCAATACGTCGCCACGTGCGCGTCCGCGTTCTCGCAGTCGCTGGCGGAATCGATCCTCTCGGATGCCGGATGGAATCAGTCCTGGCTCGCGCGCATCCGTGCGCAGTTCCGGGATCAGCGCGAGACGGCGCTCTTCGCGATCGCCCGCGAGCTCGACGCGGCCATTCCGCCGCCCGCCGCGGCGTTCTACGCATTCGTCCCGGTTCCATCGTGCGACACGGTAACGTTCGCGAAGACGCTGGCCACCGATGCAGCCGTGCTCGTGATTCCGGGCGTTGCATTCGGTTCCGCGGGCGAAGGGTTCATCCGCATTTCGTACGCGGCCTCGCTCGATGCCATCGGCACGGGAGTGGAGCGCGTCGGCCGCTGGCTGCGCGCCGCGGGCCGTTGAGCTCCGACACCACGCCAGCGCGCGAAACTTGCAACGGCAGACGTGAGGATTCAGTACCATTCGCCGCGACATGACGCTCAGGGCCAGAAAGGCCGAGGAAAAACTCCCCGTACCACCGCCAACCGACTCGGTGGCGTCGGCAGAGATTTCCCTCTACCGTAACGTTCTCAAGATCAAGAAAGATCACGATCTCGAGGACCTGGGCATCGCGTTCTGGGATGCGCAGACGACGATCCAGTGGTCGTTCAATGCCGATCACTACTTCCACGCCGCCTCGACCATGAAGCTCGCGGTGCTCCTCGGAGTGTTCCGTCAGATCGATCGCGGAGAGCTTGCCCTCGACTCCACGGTTCACATCCGCAATCGCTTCACGAGCATCGTGAATCAGGAACCGTTCATGCTCGACCTCGGCCGCGATGCCGACCCGGACGTCTACGGCCACCTCGGCAAGACGCTCACCGTGCGCGAGTTGGCGTACTGGATGATCACCAAGTCGAGCAACCTCGCCACGAACCTGCTGGTGGACGTCGTCGGCATCCCGACCATTCAGCATGCACTCGACGAGCTGGACATCGACGGAGTGCGCGTACTGCGCGGCGTCGAGGATCAGGCGGCCTTCAACGCGGGGCTCAACAACGAAGTCACCGCGAACGGCCTGCTGAAGATGCTCCGGGCCATGGCCGACGGCAAGGCCTATTCGGAAGACGCCAGCCGCGAAATGCTCGACATCATGCTCGACCAGCAATACCGGAGCGGCATCCCAGCCGGCCTGCCAAAGGACGCCCGCGTCGCGCACAAGACGGGGAACATCTCCACGGTCCATCATGACGCCGGAATCATCTTTCTCGACGACCGCAAGCCGTACGTCCTCGTGATCCTGACGCAATTCAGCGTCGATACCGGCCGGGGGACGGCGGTCGCGGATGTATCCCGCGACATCTACAACACGCTTGCCGGGCTGACGTATGAGTGAGCCGCAATCGATCAAAGTCGTCGATGCGTTCGACCTCGATGACGAGCTGCGGTCGCTCCTCAAGCCGGGTGAGATGTTGCGCGACGCCGAGGGGCGGCGCCATCGCCTGCCTCGCTACTTCTATGAGATCCCGAGCCACGAAGCGGCGGTGAGCATCCCCCTTTCGCAGCACTTCGGGATGAACGAATTCACTCTGGTCGACCTCAAGGAAGCCCCGCGCCTGCAGCAGTTCCCGCGCTACGTTCCCTGCGCCGTTCGTGTGCTGGCGTTTTATCTGGAGCAATTCCGCCGCGAAGCCGGCGCCTCCGTCCACATCGCCGTGAACGGCGGGTATCGTTCCCCATCGCACAAGCTCTCCCTGACGGCCACGCCTCATACCTGGGCCACGGCGGCGGATGTTTACCGGATCGGGACGACCATCCTCAAAGGCAAGGAATCGATCGAAAAGTACAACGCCATCGCCGAGGATCTCAGCGACGACATCCACGTTCTCCCGTACGGCCACGTCACCGGGCTCAATGCCGACGATCACGTCCACCTCGACCTCGGTTACGTCATCGTGGTGCCGAAAGAGATCAGCGAAGATCGGATGGAAGTGCCTCAGGAGAACAGGCCCAGATTCGCCTTCGAAGAGCGCCGGCGGGTCGTCGAGCGCCGGAACGTCCCGGCGGGCGAAACCGAGCCGTAAGCGGGCTTTACCGGCCGGAAAATCGTCGGCCTGCGGTTTGCTTATGTGCCCAACAATAGTTCAAGAATCCACATCAGAACCGGAATCCGTTCGCATGCCTCGAACGCCTATCGAAAAGCAAGAAACCGCGATCCAGAAGATCCTGCAGCAGACAAAGCTCGACATGCCTGTGATCGGCATGGAGTCGGAGTTCAACGTCTGGATCGACGAACGTGAGGTCGACCCGCGAGCGTACTGGGGGCACCCCGGCGCGTTCATCGACCGGCCGCTCCTCCCGCGCGAAAAATCTTCCCTGCAGCTTCCCACCGGGGGCGCCGTCTACTTCGACCGGGGAGTGATCGAGGTCGTCACGCCCGTCATCGAGATCGCACCGCACTCAACCGCCCGAATGGTGCGCAACCTCTGGGAACAGATCGGTTTCGTGCGGGAGCAGCTCACCCAGTGGGAGAAAGCCAACGGTCACACCGTCAGGCTAAAGGCCTACAGCAGCCACTACAACATCTCCTATGAGATACCGAAGCGTGAACAGAGCGCCACCAGGAATGAGAAGGCACTGGCGCTTCTGCTGACGTATATCCTCCCGGTCCCGGTCATGCTGCTCGCGTCCAACCGGCGCTCGACGGGGGTCGGAGTCCGCCCTCGCGGGGCGCGGATCGAGGTCACGGTCGACTTCACGCCGGATCCCGGTCTGATGATCGCGGCGGCCACGCTGATCGTCGGGATCGTCCGCGAGGTCATGACGTGGCCCTCCTACGATCTCTCGATGCTCGAGCGGCTGCCGATCCCGGTCGTGGACGGCGTGGTCCCCGGAAAGCACACGACCCGCAAGGGTTGGCTGACAAAGGACTTTCACTACCCGCAAAGCCCATACACATGCGACGTGAACGCTCCGATCTGGAACACGCAATTTGGCGAAACGATCTCGCTCCGTGCAATGGGTGCGCGGGTCGCCTGGTACTTTCGCCACTCGATTCGGAGGTACTCCGATCCCTTCAGCACGCGACTCCTGTTCGCCATCCTCTCCGGGCGCGCGCCCTCGCTGCTCGACCTCATCGACCGGCCGCTCGCATACGACGACGTCGGACACCTCTGCCGCTGGGGATCGGTCATTCATGAACTGAAGAACTACGAGACGGAGATGGAGCTGCTTCAACCCAAACGGCAGAGCTGGGAACGGCTCTCGATCGACGAACATATCGTCGCCCGGACCGAAGCCCGAACCCTTCATCGGTCAGAAGCGGACCCAGGAACCCCCTCGGTCGCCAAAGCTGCGATCGGAAGCGGCGGAGTCCCTGAAGCTCGCCCCCGCCCGATTCCACCGCCCCGCCGTCGCCCCGCCCCCATCCGCTCCCGGAACGGCGCCGCCGTGCTGTCCAGACGCACTCAGGACACTCCCGGCAAGCTCCTGCCGGCACGCACCACTCCATACCTCGATCGACGCAATTCGTTGCTGATGTCCGAACCGGGTAGTGGCGAGCGCCGTCGCGCTGCGGAGCGCAGGAAGAAGCGTTACAACGTCCCCTTCCCGGACCGGCGTCTAACTCGCTCCGCGTACGAGCAGGTCTTTCTCAAACTCGTCTCCGGCGGCAAGCTTCGCATGGGAGACGAGGTCTACATCCCGATTGGAATGAAGGGCTGGTACCACGCCATCTTCCGGCGTGAATCGGACGGCTCCGAACGGCTGATCACGATCGACCAGCTGCTCCAGAAGATGAACGACTGGCGATAGTCGTTACGCACGCCTGCGGTCGAGGCCTTCTTTCAGCGCGTGACCCGGAGAGCGGTGTTCGAGCCGCGGCCGTTCGAGAATGCTCGCGATCAGGTCGGCTAGGCCCCACGCCAGAAATGTCGTTGCGGCGACCGTGAAGTACTGCGAAGTCGTATGCCAACCGAGCAGAAAAAAGACCGTCAGAGGAACCGCGACTCCCATTTCGACCACGCCGACGACAAACCGGATTCGGGACGTCGCCTCCAATTCTATTCGGACTACTGCGACGCCCCGGCGACCTCACCACTCTGTCCGTCAACACGCGCACCCAGATCCTGCTGGAAGCTCCGGACCCGCTGGACGTAGTTGCGTGTCTCCTGGAAGGGTGGGACGCCATTGAACCGGCGCACATTGCCTTCGCCAGCGTTGTAGGCCGCGATGGCCTTCTGCTGGTCGCCGGCAAAACGGTCGGTGAGATAACGCAGGTACTTCGCGCCGGCCTGGATGTTCTGGGCCGGATCGTTGAGATTGCTGGCTCCCAGCCAGCGGCCCGTCGCCGGGACGAGCTGCATCAATCCGACGGCGCCGCGATTCGACCGCGCCGTCGGGACGAACCTCGACTCGGTATTCACGACGGCGGCGACCAATTCCGGCGCGAGGCCATTCTTCCTCGCTTCGCTGTAGATGATTCCGCCGAAGGGAACCTCTTTCGTGAAGAACCGCTCCCTCACCTGCTCAGCGACGCTGGCGATCATCTGGGGCGCGTGAGCGACCTGGACGGGCGCCCCCACAACGGTCGTTGCGACGTCCTGCACGGCACCGGTCACACCGCCGGTAATCCCTCCAGCGACCTGATCTGCAATCTGTTTGGCCGTGGCGAGGTCTCCGGCGATCTGCGAGGTCGTGTCGGGTTCAGAAGTAGTGGCCAGGTGCTGCTTCGAGTCCGCTTTCTGGTGGGATTCCGCCGACTGCAGCAGATTGCCCATCTTCAACGGGATTCCGATGCCTCCCAGGGCGAGGGACGCGCCCAGTGCCCAGCCAGCGTACTTCCGGCGGAAAACGCTCAAACTGCGCGGATTCACCTTCTGGACCTCCGCACGCAGCTGTCCGCGGTCGAATCCGTCCAGGAATCGCTCCTGAAATTCCCTGCCGGTCTTGATCTGGTCCATTGCGTCCTCCTGCTCCCACCATGGGAGCGGACAACCTCTTTTTTTGCAATTCCGGAGCCATGTACTCTCTTCAGAAATAATTGATTTGGTTGAACTTAGCTCTGCTGTTTCCGGTCGGGTGGCATCGTTTGTCTCGGCGTTGAAATGCCCGTAAAATGACTGCAGAGCCATGAGGAACGCCACACGACATCTCGCCGCGACAGTCTTCGTCCTGGGGACGGTCGTGATTGCGCGCCCCGCGAACGCGCAGAGCTTCCTTTGTGAGGACACCTTCAAGTTGGACGATGCGGCGATGCATGCCTACCAGTTCGGACCTGCAGTCCCGCCCCCCATCCCACCCGAGACCGATCCTCTGAAGTTGCGCCTGCTCAAGTACGCGGCCGTTGCCATGAAGCATCGGCTGAACGGCCTTGCCAGTTATTACTCGACCTCGCTGGACGGCACCCTGACGGCGAACGGGGAGCGCTACCACAACAACACGATGTCCGCCGCGCACCTGACCCTGCCCCTCGGCTCCTGGGTCGAGATCACCTCGAAAGCCACCGGCCGGAAACTGCGGCTGCGGGTCAACGACCGCGGTCCATACGTGAACAAGTTCGTGATCGACCTCTCTCAGGCCGCCGCACGATTCCTGGGCGTCGACATCGCGGAGGACCGGTCGGTCTACATCCGCATCATCGCGTTGCCGGGAGAGGAACCACTCACTCAGGACGTGCTGGATGGCCCGAAGAGCCCGGCCCTCGAAGAAACCGCGACGCTGACACCCGTCGGGCGATAGAGCCGTGGCGGGGCTTAGCGCGGAATCGTGAAGCAGACGGTGCTGCCCTGCTCCGGGACCGATTCCACGGTCATCGTGCCGCCGTGGCTCTCGACGATGCGGCGCGCCAGATAAAGGCCGTACCCCGGCCCTCCACCGCGCGCTTTGTCGAGTTTCAGTCCGAGGTCGAAGATCTGGTGCGCGTAGCGAGGGTCGATCCCGATCCCGTTGTCGCGAACGCAGAGGCGGTAGCCGTCGGGCTCGACGCTGCAATCGATCGCGACGGAGCGGTCGCCTTTCGGCCGGTCATTGAAGAAGAGCGCATTCGAGACCAGGACGCCGATCGCCTCACGCATCTTTTCCGGATCGACGTTGACGGTCGGCAGGTCGTCCGGGACATTGACGGTCACGCCTCCCTCTTCGATCTGGTAGTTGCATTTCAGGATGACTTCTTCGATGAGCTCTCGCAGAGGGGTAGGGCGAGGAGCATTCGGGCGAGCCAGAAGTTTGATGAGGTGCGACATCTCGTCCAGCACCTTCTTCATCTGCTGCGCACCAGCGCGGATCCGGCGAAGAAAGTCCTGTCCTTCTTCGTCGAGTTTGTCGCTGTAGTCGCCCAGCAGCAGATCGCTGAACCCGTCGACCGAGAAGATCGGCGATTTCAGATCGTGCGACAGGACACTGAACAGGCGCGTCAGTTCTTCAACAGTGAGGACCTCTCCGCCGGCGCCCTCTGGTTCGGTCGAAATAGTCGTCTCCACAACGGGCGCATCTGTGCAACTAGCGGGCCGCTGCCTTCCGGAATGCCGCGATATTACCGCCCCCGATGATTTCCGTGTCCCCCGTGGAGCGGACGGCCAGCGCGGTCCCTGCCGGGATTCCGATCCCGAGCGACGTCTCGGGCACGGACATCAGCCGGCGAAGGTTTCCGTCGTTCTCCGGCTCGAAGCCGGTGTCGATCACGGTACTGGCGAGCCAGCCCAGGCCGGGCAGCGAGGCCGCGATCCCGTGCATGTCGCGCGCGGCGATCCCGAAGCAGGAGGCCGCGGCCCCGATCGCCGCGATGACCGTTCCCTGGCTGGCGGCCTCGCGCATGGCGAGATCGGCCGCCGATTCGCGGAGGACGGCCAGCAGATTGTTCGTGACGCCGCCGCCGAGGTAGATCAGACCGGCGGAGAGGAGCTGAGTCAGGTTTTTCTGCCGCCGGCTGTCTCGCCCTCGATAGATCGGGACATTCACCGTTTCGACCGTCGGATCGATGCCTTGCAGGTACTTGCCGAAGTGTCCGGCGTACTCCGCCGAGCCGGATGCCGCGGGGACGAACGCGACCGTCCGCCGGTCAGCGGGCATGCTGCGCAGCAGAAACTCATCGATCTCGCGCGTCGCCCCAAAGGAAAACTCCCCACCGCCGATGAGGACGAGCAGTTGCACGGGGACGGCAAGATCGACGTGAAGGGCAGTCACCACGCCATCGTATCTGATGGAGACGGACGTTAACGCACGCGAACGGAATGCTGCCGCGGAAGCGCGATCGGAACCGATGTCGAGCCCTCAGAGAGCCCGGCAGCGCTCCACGAGCGCAGACGGATAGCGCTTCCCTGAAGGCCGGCGAGCGAGAAGCGCCCGCTCGACGTACCACCTCCAGCGACTCCAATCATCCGAAACGCGCCGTCCTCGAGTTGAAGCTCCACTGCGGTTCCGAAAACATCGGCAGACGGCTGCCAGCGGACATCGATGGTGTTCTGGTCAACCCTCAGCGCACCGTTGACGGACGGAGGCGATGGTGCGGCGAGGAGCGACGGCGTGAATTCGCTGTTGAACAGCAGCGCGCCACGCGACCTGCCCTCGTAAGCAGGATGAACATCGAGGTACCCGACGAGAGCCGGCATACCGGGGCTTGTCGCAATCGCTGGATTGGACGCACTCTCGCCGTCGTCGAGCGGCAGCATCACCGTTTCTTTCACGGCGCCGGCAGGAGTGACCCGGAGAATGCCGGCGGTGTAAGGCGACGTCGCAGTCTGGAACGCAACCAGGAAGTTGCTGCCATCGAAGGCAACGTCCCGAAGAGACGCCCGTGATGCGATGCGAAACGGAGTTCCCTCTTGTTCCGGCGTGTCCGCAGAGAGAACGGTACCGAACGTCGATCCCGTGCCGACGGCAGCATCGTAGGCATCCCACGCCAGCAGATGATGCGTTCCGTCGGTCGCCAGCTTCGCGGACCACACGCCCTTCGCAATCGAAAACGCGGCGCCGACTGGATTCCCGGACGAGTCGAGACGCCATCCGACGATCGTCGTTTCCGACCCGCAGCCGCCGGGAGTACCGATATAGCAGGTGGTCAGGTCATTCAAGTAGATAGCCATCGTCTCGCCTCGCACAACGACGAGGGAAGGAGTCCCGTACGTGAGACTGGTGGACCCGTTCGACTGAGTCTGATAACTGCTTGTCATCAGCGACCGGCTCGCCGTCACCACGCCATCACGGCTCACCGCAGCAGTGGAAAGTGAATCATTCCCGGCAATCACTACGTAGTTCGAACCGTTCCACCGGACTGCCACGTCGGAGCCGCCGGTGATCGGGAACGGCTGTGCATCGAGAAGGACACCTGCGCGGGAGAGCCGGCGGCCACGCACGGCACCGTTGGACCAGACGACGAGCCAGTTCGTACCGTCGCTGTCGATGGCAAGCCCGCCCGTCGAGTATTGCGATGGCGGCGCCGAAGCAGCCAGCAGGATCCCCTCGCCATCGAGGAAGTTTCCGGCGTTGTCGACTCGTGAGGCACGCACCGAGGGCACCGCGCCGTTCTCGAACCAGGCCGCAAGGTATTGTCCATCCTTCGCCGCCACGGTCAGTCCGCTTTGTGCATTCAACGTACGGCCGAGTACTGCCGGAGCGGAAGGGATCATCGTCGCGATCGGAAGGGCGGCGCAGTAAAAGCCAAGAGTTACCGCATTGTTGGTGTCGAACCACGGCACGAGAAGCTGGCTGCCATTCCATCCCAGTCCGATGGGCACTTTCCGCCGCTCCCCGCTCGTCGTGTACACCACATCGCCGACGGCATCACCGGTACGGCTGATCCGGACGAGGCCGACATCACCCGTCCTGAAATTGCCGGTCGGGTCCTTGGATACGGCCAAGGCGACTACATACTCCGAACCCGTCCAGACGACGGATGCGGGTTGCAAGGAACGCCCTCCTGCTCCGGCAATCGTGAACGCCGTCCGAGCAGGCCGTTTGACCGTACCGTCAGGACCGATGATCGCCGTCTTCAACTCCGTATCCGCCGAAAGCTTTTCTCCCGCAAACACAATCAACGTGTCTGTTCCGTCAGTCGCGACCAAACACTGGTTGGAGCGATTTCCAGCGCTGGCGTCGTATGGCCCTTCGAGGATCACCGGAGAGGCGCTCAGCGGTGTACCGTCCGGCCTGAGACGCCAGAAAGACGTGTTCGGCCAGCCGTAGGAGACGATCGCGAAGCCGTTCGCGGTCGGACCGACCGTTGTGTCCGGACCACGGGGCAGGTTCAACCTGACGCTCGGGCCGGACGGCCGTCCGGAAAGGTCGAGCGGCTGCGCCAGGACTGTCGTGTCGTCGCTTCGGGCGACCGCGAGGGCTGACTGAGCGTTCGACGCAAACGAGCCTGGGTAACTGACCACAAGTCTCTTTGATTCGTCGATGAGCGCTCCCTGACGGGAAACCCGTGCTGTCCACATGCCCGAGGGCGCCGACCATGAAACCAGATAGTCAATTCCTGTCCAGGCGATTCCCGCGGCCGTCCCGGTACCGATCCCGAGACTCGGCCCGACCGGTACGCCACCGACGACTCGCTGAACGTAGACATAGGTATTGGAGTAGTTGCTCGAGAGAAAGAGAAAGTCCTTGCCGTCACTGGCCACGAAGCCGCCGTACGGCTTCAAGGCCCCCTCGAAACGAAGGTCCGACACCGGCCGTGCCCGCGAGGCCCACACAGACGCGCATACGAAGAAAGTGATGAATACAGCCAGGATGTTGCGCATTCTTGGGCCCCGGGTCTCGGGGTGGTTACGGCGTGAGTGCCTCACTACTCCGCGGCATCAGCAGGACTTCATCCGCATTCATCGTGAAGTCGATCCACTCCGGAACCGAATCCTTGTGGCGGATCAGGAACTCGGACAGTTCATCTTCGATGTAACGCTGGATTGCCCGCCGCAACGGCCGCGCACCCGAGTTGGACTCCTCTTCCGCACGACGCAGAAGCCAGTCGATCACCGAGTCATCAATCGCGATCTGTACGCCCTTCTGCACGAGCGCGAGATTCACATCGTCAACCAGCAGCCGGCAGATATGGCGAAGCTCGACCTGCGTCAGCGGATTGAAGATGATGATGTCGTCGATGCGGTTGATGAACTCGGGGCTGAACTCTTTCTTCAGCTCCTGATGGATCATCGCTTCGGCCGATTTCTGGTCGCCTTCGCTCGACTTTTCCCGGAAGCCCATGTGTCCCTTGGTCGTCAGGAAGCGGGTGCCGAGGTTGCTGGTCATGATGATGAGCGTGTTGCGGAAGTCGACCTGGTTCCCGAGCGAGTCGGTGAGGATGCCGTCCTCGAGGATCTGCAGCAGGATGTTGGCGATGTCCGGATGCGCCTTCTCGATCTCGTCGAGCAGCACGACCGAATAGGGATTCCGGCGCACGCGCTCCGTGAGCTGTCCGCCCTCCTCGTGACCGACGTAACCCGGCGGCGAGCCGATGAGCTTCGAGACGGAGTGCTTCTCCATGTACTCCGACATGTCGAAGCGGACGAGATGCCGCTGCGACCCGAACAGAAACTCCGCCAGCCGCCGCGCCACTTCAGTCTTTCCAACGCCTGAGGATCCGAGAAAGATGAATGAGCCCATGGGCCGGTTCGGGGATGCCACGCCCAGCCGCGAGCGCCGGATCGCGCGCGAGATCGCGCGGATGGCCTTGTCCTGACCGACCACGCGCCGCATCAGCGACTCTTCCATGTTGATCAGCTTCGCGGCCTCGTCGGCCTCGATCGACGTCACGGGGATGTCGGTCCAGGAGCTGATAATCTCCTCGACGTCCCGCTTCGTCACTTCCATCAACTCCTCGCCGACGGCCTCGCGCTCCTGCTTGAAGCGCTCCACTTCTTCCTTCAGCTCGATCTCGCGCTCGCGCAGGAAGACGGCCTTCTCGAAATCCTTGTCCGAGATCGCTTTCTTCATCTCCTTCACGATCGAACGGATCTCCGACTCCAACCGGCGCAGGTTCTGCGTGTCGGCCACGCGACGCAGCTTCACCTTCGCACCGGCTTCGTCGAGGATGTCGATGGCCTTGTCGGGGAAGAAGCGATCGGTGATGTAGCGGTTCGACTGATACACGGCGCTGCGAATGGCCGTATCGGAGTACTTCACCTTGTGGAAACTCTCGTAACGCTCTTTCACGCCTTCGAGGATCTGCAGCGTCTCCGCTTCATTCGGCGGAGCCACGTTGATCGCCTGGAAGCGGCGCAGCAGCGAACGGTCCTTCTCGATGTACCGCCGGTACTCACGGATCGTGGTGGCACCGACGCAGGAGATCTCGCCGCGAGAGAGCGCCGGTTTCAGGATGTTGGCCGCGTCCAGCGAGCCCTCGGCCGAGCCCGCTCCGATGAGGGAGTGGATCTCGTCGATGAAAATGATGATGTCGGTATTTTCCTTCAGCTCCTTGATGATTCCCTTGAGTCGCTCCTCGAACTGGCCGCGGTATTTCGTCCCTGCCACGATGAGGGAGAGGTCGAGCGACAGGATTCGCTTGTTGGCGATGAAGAGCGGCACGTTGCCGTCGACGATGCGCTGCGCCAGGCCTTCGACGATCGCCGTCTTGCCCACCCCCGGCTCGCCGAGGAGGATCGGGTTGTTCTTCGTCCGGCGGGAGAGGATCTGGATGATGCGCTCCACTTCCTTTTCGCGTCCGATGAGCGGATCGAATTGTGCGGAGTGCGCCATCGCAGTCAGGTCGCGAGCGTACTCGGCCAGGAACGGCAGCTCTTTCTTCTGCTTGTCCGCCTCGCGCTCCTTCAGGATCGAGATGGTCTCCTCACGCACGCCGTAAACGTTGAGGCCTTTGGCGGTCAGGATCCGCGCCGCGGTCGATGACTCGACGCGGAGGATGCCGATGAGCAGATGTTCGGTGCCGACGTACTGGTGCAGCATCGACTCCGCTTCGTGGGCCGCGTACGCCAGGATCTTCTTCGACTCCTCGGAAAGGGGAAGCTCGGCGGACGAGGAGATCCGGTCGACGAACAGGCGGTCGCCCTCGACCTCGCGGCGGATCTGCTCCGGCTTGACGTTGAAGCGGGAAAAAATCTCCTTGATGATCTCCTCCCCCTCGCGAAGAACACCGAGGAGGATGTGTTCGGACTCGATGACCCGGGAGCCGAGCTTGGATGCTTCGTAACGGGCGAAGAAGAGAGCACGGCGAGCTTTCTCGTTGTATTTTTCGAACATGGGCTGCAGGTAGTTTAACCCCGTGCGCCAGTGGTCATTCCTCACACCGGATCGCGCAGCCGCAAGTTCACGATTGCGATGCACGCGGCGTTGGGGAATACACCGGGTCGCTTGTGGCCGGTGGGAAGGCTACTTACGGGCACCAGCGGTCATTTCGACCACGCGATCACAACGGGCCGCCAGATCACGGTTGTGTGTGACGATCACCGAGGTCAGCCCTCGTTTCCGATGACAGTCCCGCATCAGATCGAAGACGCGCTCGCTCGTCTCGAGGTCGAGATTCCCTGTCGGTTCGTCGGCCAGAAACAGGAGGGGCTCCGCCAGCAGCGCTCGCGCAATCGCCACGCGCTGCTGCTCTCCCCCGGAGAGTTGGTTGGGAAAGTGGCGGCTGCGGTGTTCCAGGCCGAGCTCTGCCAGGAGCGACGCGGCCCTGGTCATCGCCTCGTTCTTCTCCGACCTGCCGATCCACGCCGGCATGGCCACGTTCTCCGTTGCGGTGAATTCGGGAAGCAGGTGATGGAACTGAAAGACGAAGCCGACGTTGCGGTTGCGGAAGCGCGCCAGCTCGTCGTTGCTCATTGAAGAGACTTCGAAGTCGCCGACCTGAATCGAGCCGGAGTCGGGACGATCCAGGCCGCCGAGCAGGTGGAGCAGCGTCGATTTGCCAATGCCCGACGGTCCCACGATGGCGAGCATCTCGCCGCGCTGGACGGTGAGCTCGAGGTCAGTGAGCACCGGCACCGGGACTTCGGCGTTCCGGTACGTCTTCGACAGGGACCGCGCCTCGAGAAACGCCATGAACGCGCGATTATGCAACGAGCGCGATCCGCCGCGAGGGGACTTATCGCGTTGTCGAGGAGCTTTCGAGCGCGGTGATCGACCCGATTCCCACGGTTCCGATCACCTCGAACACCGGCATCTTCTGCTGCAGGCCCTTCAGCGCGAACTCGCCGAGCGACTCCGTCTCGAAGCTGCCGATGATGCGGTCCATCGTGTTCTGAGAGATCACGACCTGTCCCGGTTTGGCCACACCGCTCTCGAGCCGCGACGCGATGTTCACCGACGATCCGAGCACCGTGTAGTCGACGCGCTTCTCCGTGCCCACATTGCCGACCACCGCCAGACCGCTGTTGATGCCGACGCGAACCTTCACGGCCGGGAGATCGGTGAGGGCACGTTCGATGTTCCACTCATTCACCATGCGCTGCAGCATCAGGCCGGTCAGTACCGCGCGATCGGCGTGGTCATCCTGAGGCAGCGGCGCCCCGAAGAACGCCATCACGGCATCCCCGATGAACTTATCGAGCGTTCCTCCATACGCGAAGATTGATTCCACGGCGAACGAGAAGAAGTGCGACAGGAACTCCGCCACTTCCTCTGGCTTCTGCGTCTCCGACACGGTCGTGAATCCGCTGATGTCGGCGAACAGAATCGAGACATCCGTGCTGCGGATCTCCGATTCCGTGGAGATGGAGCCTTTCACGATCTCGTCGACGACAGCCGGCGAGTGATAGCGCTCCATCCTCGCGCGGATCTTCCGCTCTTCCTCGATCTTCTCGGCGAGCTGGGCGCGTTCGATCGCCACGGCAGCAAAGTTGGCCAGTGCCGTCAGGAGATCGAGGTCTTCTTCCGTGAAACTTCCGATGTGAATCGGCGAATCGACCTGGACGGCGCCGATCACATGCTGCCGGTTCCAGAGCGGGACACACATCGCGGAGCGGATTCCGTGAATCGCGATCGATTTCCCACCGAGGAGCCGGGCGTCTTCGAGCGCGTTCGACGTCATCAGTGCGACCTGCTGCTCCGCCACCATCTTCAGGATCGTGCGCGAGATCGGGATGTCCTGCTGCTCCGCGCCGTCGATGAACTTCGTCAACTTCGGGACCGGGTTGCCATCCTCGTCGAAGAGGATGATCAGCCCGCGCTCCACCGGCAGGTAGCGGAAGATGATGTCCATCACCGTCGTCAGCACCTCCTGCAGTTCCTCGGACGAGAGGAGCGCCTTGGCCACCTGCACGAGGACCTGGAAGATCTTCTCGCGCGACACCGCGGGCTCGCGCAACCCCGGTTGCGAGGGCGGACGCGTGACCGGCGACTTGCTGTCGATGATCTCGGCCAGATCGAGGCCGAACTCGGAGTTGAAATCGGAGATCCGCCGGACGACCGTGCCAGACGGATTGTCGAACATCGAACTGGCATTGAAATCGACGGACGGCATCGCCCGGGCATCGATCAGAACCGAACCGATGGAGAGCTTGTCGCCCGCCGTCACCTGTGCTTCGGTGACGAGGTTTCCGTTGATCTTCACGCCGTTCGTCGATTTCAGGTCGATGACCCACCACTGATCACCGCGCAGGTCGAAACGGGCATGCTTCCGCGATACCGAGGGGTGATTGAGGATCAGGTCATTCCCCTCGGTGCGCCCAACCGACAGCTCGTGCTTGAGGTCCACGACCCTGGGAACGCCGAGATCGACGTAGTGAAGTTGGAGTTGCTCCATCGAAGGCTACGATTATAGCCGGGAGGACGGTTGCCGACGCCCACAGACCCGCTTGCTCAGATGACTCATGGAGTTACGGTATGCATCGCCATGAGTATCCGCGACGTCATCGCCATCATCAATCAGACGGAGTCGGACGGCATCATCGACCGCTACGCAATCGGATGCCGAGGCAGTCGAAGAGGACGTTGAGGGCCAGCGCGCCCTGGTGTTCACCGCCGAACATCTGGCAACCACGTGCAACACGCCCCAAACTGCAAGGCGTCAACGTATTGGTTCATATCAGCTTCATGCGCCGCAGTAGATTTGTGAACCGCGGATCGGCACGCAATACCGAAAACTCGGGGGCGTACTTGAGAATGGTCATTCTCCCCTCGCGGGCGTCATACGCTTTGTCGAGCCACTGAAACGCCTGGTCGCGTTCGCCCAGGGCGGCATGGACCATGGCGATGTGATACGAAACGACGAGTCCACGCTCGGACAAGCCGTGCAGCGTAGACCGAACCCTCAAAGGGCTCGGCGCCAACGGACGCTCCTGCGCCGACTGCCACATGCCCTCGGAGAGCTTCCAACTCTCTCCCGCGGCGGCTCAGGCTCGATTCGCCGCGCTGCAGGCTGCGCGAGCGCATGACCCGAGCGCGGACGATCCACTGTTCCGTCCCGCGGATGCAGCCGACTTTCGAGTGAACGGAGAGGGGGCAAGCGACTACTCGAACCTCCTGCAAAACGGACTGGTCCGAGTGAACATGCCCTTGCCAGCAAATGTCCGCATGGTCGATCCGATCAGCCATGAGCCGACGAGCGAAACCTCGGTCGATCTCTGGCGAGCTGTCATGCCCATCCTGAATGTTGCCATCAGCGGACCAGATGCGGTGGCCCCAGTCTGGCCGCCCGGCGCATCACGGGTTCCGCTCATGGGACAGGAAGCGAACGGACCGAACCGACAGGGCGGTTACCAGCACGATGCGCGCTTCGCCACCCTGCAGGAACAGGCCCGCGGTGCGCTACTCGGACATGCACAAGTGCGCGAGGAGCCTCCAGCGGGCCTGCTCGATGACATCGCAGCATTTGAGCGGACGCTCTTCTCGTCGCCGCGTGTCGCCGCATTAGCCGAGGCGATGCTCGAGGAGTCGTCGTCACTCCCCGATCCTGATCCGATGTTGAACGAGATCGAGAAGCAGGGGAAGGTCGTCTTCGACCGCGCGTGTGGGCAGTGCCACGGCGGCAAACTGCACCCGGGCACATCGACCCCGGAGGCGGCCATCGTCCGTCCGATCGTGCGGTATCACAACGTTCAGACAGCCTGCCCGCGTCCGACGACAGATGACTACGCGCCCTGTCCCGCGCGCCTGGCGCGGAATGCCCGCACCTACCGCATCACGCTCGCAAATGGCACCTTCCAGTTCGTCACTACTTCGGACCCCGGCCGGCTGCTGCTGACCGGCCAACCGGCGGACCTTGGCGTCATGGACAGCACGCAACTGCGCGGGATCAGCAAGACCGCTCCGTATTTTCATAACAACTCCGCGGCAACGATGGAGGAGGTCCTCGACCACTACGATGCGTTCTTCAAACGCGTAGCACGATTGAACCCGGCGCCAGGACTCCCTCCGATTCTCTCGTCCGACGGTCTGGTGGTCGATCGCGGATTCGTCACCAAGGATGAACGACCCGCGCTCCTCGCCTATCTCAAGCGCTTATAGTCGCTCGGTCACACGTGGCTACAAGGGCCTGCGGGCCCTTGCAGCGCATCACGGGATCAACCGATCGCCAGCCCTTCGATATCCAACTCGTGAATCGGCATCCCCAGCGTTCCCAGCGGCTCGCGGATCTGCTCCGCGTTTCCGACGATGACGATGATGGCGCGATCAGGGTCGATGTACTTCTGCGCCACATGCTCGACATCCAACTTCGACACGGCGCCGATGTTCTCGCGGTACCGATCGAAGTAGTCCTGCGGCAGGTCGTAGAGCTCCATGTCGAGGAGGCGACCGGCGACGTCGCCCGCGGTCTGCACCGTCGATGGGAACGAGCCCATCAGGTAATTCTTCGTGTCGTCGAGCTCGTGCTGCTCGACGTCTCCCGTACGGATCCTGCGGAGCTCGGCCAGGACTTCGGTCACCGACTCGCGGGTCACTTCGTTGCGCACGGGCGCGCTGACTACGAAGGGACCCGGCTGACGCCGCAATGCGAACATCGAGCGGGCGCCGTACGTGTACCCATGCTTCTCGCGAAGGTTGAGATTGATCCGCGAGTTGAACAGCCCGCCGAGCAACCCATTCATCACCGACAACGCGAAATAGTCTTCGGTACTGCGCGCGATGCCGATGTGACCGATGCGGATCTCCGACTGCACGGCCGTCGGACGATCGATGAGGTAGATGCGGCTGGCTTCCATCTGCTTCGGCGAAACCTGCGGCCGGGGCGGGAGGGGTGCGGCGGGCCAGTCGCCGAACAATTCCGATGCGGCATCGAGGGCTCGTTCGGTTTCGACGTCACCGGTGATGACGATCGACCCGTGGTTGGGAACGTAGTGCGTTGCGTAGTAGCGCCGGACGTCATCTACGGTGATCCGGGCAACGGATTCGGGGTTGCCGATGACCGTATTGCCGTAGGCACCATTCCCGTAGATGAGGTTGGAGAAGCGCTTCCCCGCGATCGCGGCGGGTTCGTCGCGTTGCTGGATCAACTCCATGAGGCGCTCGCTCTTGACGCGCACGAGTGATGCCTCGGGCAAGGTCGGGCGGCGATTCACATCCGCGAAGATGTCGAGGGCGGCCGCGAACGTGCGCGAGAGAGAGTCGACCGAGATGAAGGAGGCATCCCAGTCGGCGCCACTGCCGAGCGATGCACCGAGCAAGCCGAGGTCCTCGGCGAGACGGACAGCGTCACGGGTGCCTGCGCCCTCGTCGAGCAATTCGCCGGTCAACGACGCCAGTCCGGCCAGCTCAGACGTGTCGTAATCCGCGCCGGAACGGACGAGGCTTCTCATGGAAACGAGCGGAGCGTTGTGGTTCTCCGCGACGAGCACGCGCAGTCCGTTGGCGAGCGTTCGCCGGGCGACGTGCGGGAAGTGGTACGGCCGCGGCGGTCCGGGTTGCGGCGCGACAGTGCGGTCGATCGTCATACGTTCTCCGGGACGAAGATGCTCGTCACACGATTGTCCGCGACCAGGTACTTTCCGGTGACGCGCTGGAGATCACTCCCCGTGGCGGCGCGATAGGGATCGAGCCATGTGTGAACCAGCTTGGGATCGCCGAAGTAGGTCGACATCATCCCGATCAGATCCGCCCGTGCGTCGTAGTTTTCGATCTGGTGCGCGTATTCGACTTCGGCACGATTCTTTGCGCGCGTCAGCTCATCCGCGGTGACCCCTTCGCCGGCGACACGCGCGATCTCGGCGTCGATGGCGCGCTCGACGTCTTCGATCGCCACGCCTTCGTTCGCCGTCGCCTGAATCATGAAGATGCCCGTCGACTCCGTCGGCAGCACGTACGCGGCGACATCCGTCGCGATCTGCTGCTCGAGGACGAGCGCCTTCTCCAGCCGGCTGGCCTTGTCTCCGCTCAGGACGGTTGTGAGCAGATCACCGGCGATCCAGTCCGGGTGACCCATCTTCGGAAAGTGATAGAGCCGATGGACGCGCGGCAGCTGCACGGGTGACGGGAACACCTCGCGGCGTTCGCCGTTCAAGGGCCGGCGCTCGAGGGTGAACGGCGGGAACGGGCCTCCGGCAGGGATCGGGCCGAAGTACTCCTCGACGAGGCGTCGTGCCTCGTCGGGGTTGAAGTCGCCGATCAGCGTCAGCGTGGCGTTATCGGGGCGATACCAGGTCGAGAAGAACTGGCGGATGTCGTCCAGCGACGCCGCGCCAAGGTCTTCCATGGAGCCGATGGTAGGCCAGTGATACGAGTAGTCGGAGTCGTACGCCAGGTGAAGCAGGCGCTCGAACGCGGTGCCGTACGGAACGTTGTCGTAGCGCTGCCGGCGCTCTTCCTTCACCACCTCGCGCTGGATGTCTAGCTTCTCCTGCGTCAGCGCCGGGAGGAAGTAACCCATCCGGTCTGCCTCGAGCCAGAGGCCGAGCGCCAGGTAGTTCGACGGCAGCGTCTCGAAGTAATTCGTGCGATCGAAGAACGTCGTCCCGTTCAGAACGCCGCCCACGGACTGCACGTAGCGGAAGTGCTCGTTGTTGCCAACGTGCTGCGATCCGGAGAAGAGCATGTGCTCGAAGAGATGCGCGAACCCGGTTCGTCCCGGACGTTCGTTCTTCGATCCGACGTGGTACCAGAGGTTGACGGCGACGAGCGGGGCGGAGTGGTCTTCGTTGAGGACGACGCGGAGTCCGTTGTCCAGTCGATAGTCTTCAAGGGCTAGCATCGGGTCGCGGTTTGTATCACATCGTTTATCCTTTGCGCCGTGCCGCCGCTGCCGTTTCGCCACATCGCCGTAGAAGGGCCGATCGGCGTCGGGAAAACTTCGCTGGTTAATTTGCTCGCGAAAAAGTTCCGGGGAACGAAAATCCTCGAGGACGTCGACAATCCGTTTCTGGCCGAGTTCTACAAGGACAAGCGCGGAGCAGCCTTCCGCTGCCAGCTCTTTTTTCTGCTCTCCCGCTACGACCAGCAACGTTCGATTTCGCAGCGCGACCTCTTTACCGAGCTGATCCTGGCCGACTACTCGTTTCCGAAAGACAAGATCTTCGCGTACCTGACTCTGGAAGACTCCGAGCTGATGATCTACAACCGGCTCTACGAGATGCTCCGCGAGAGCGTGCCGAAACCGGACCTCGTCATCTATCTCCAGGCGTCGCTTGATACACTGTTGAAACGCGTGAAGAAGCGCGGACGGGCGTACGAGAAGTCGATCTCGCCACAGTATTTGCAAGAGCTCAGCGAGGCGTACTCACACTACTTTTACCGGTACGACGAGACGCCATTGCTGGTTGTGAATACGAACGAGATCGATTTCGTTCATACGCCCGAGCATTTCGATCAGCTCATCGAGCAGATTCGCAATGCGAAGAAGGGCACGCAGTACTACGTACCGCTTGGATCCTGAGCAAACGGACCGAGACGGGAAGCAGTCGATGGCAGGTCAGCAGACCCGCGAACCAGGACCGCGCGCCTGATTCACGGGTCTGCCGATCTCCCTCACTCCTCCTGACCCGGCCGCCGAGGAGGAGCAACATGGCAGACAAACGAGTCACTGTCCCGGCCATCCGCGCGATGAAAGGCCTGCAGCGCATCGGGATGATCACCGCCTACGACTACCCCAGCGCGAAAGTCGCGGATACGGCGGGAAGCGACATCATCCTCGTCGGAGATTCGCTGGCAATGGTCGTCCTCGGGATGCCCGATACACTCAGCGTCACAGTCGACGAGATGGTCCATCACACCCGCGCCGCCGTCCGCGGTACATCGCGGGCGCTGGTCGTCGGCGACATGCCCTACCTCTCGTACCACGTCTCGATTGAAGAGTCGGTTCGCAATGCCGGTCGTTTCATCCAGGCAGGCGCCCAGGCCGTCAAAGTCGAAGGCGGCAAGCCGTCCCGCATCCGCGCCATCGAGGCGATTCTCGATGCGGAAATCCCGGTGATGGGCCACATCGGGCTCACCCCGCAATCGGTGAATGTCCTCGGCGGGTTTAAGCTGCAGGGAAAGAATCTCGACGATGCCCACCGCCTTGTCGACGAGGCACACGCCCTCGACCAGGCCGGCTGTTTCGCCATCGTTCTGGAGTGCGTTCCTGCCGAGCTTGCCGCGATGATCACCGAACGCGTCTCGGTCCCTACGATCGGGATCGGCGCCGGTCCCGCCTGCGACGGTCAGGTCCTCGTCTTCCACGACCTTCTCGGCCTCTACGACGGGCACATCGCGAAATTCGTCCGGCGCTACGCGAACATCGCGGACGACATGCGGGCAGCCGTCGAACACTATCTTTCGGACGTTCGCGACGGAAGCTTTCCCGATCGTGAAAAAGAGTCGTTTCACGGCGGGAGCGCCGATGAGTTGCGTGCCCTGTACGGCGAAGGCGTCGTGATCGAGATGCCGAAAGCACAGTGACGCGAACGATGCGGACGACCACGACGATTGCGGAAACGCGCGCAGCGGTGGCCGACGCGCATGCGGCGGGAAAGGTCGTGGGCTTCGTCCCGACCATGGGCTTTCTGCACGCCGGGCATCTCTCCCTGATCGATGCCGCACGCAGGCATGGCGCCACCTTCGTGGTCGTATCGATCTTCGTCAACCCGAAGCAGTTCGGCCCGAACGAAGACTTCTCCCGGTATCCCCGCGACGAGGAAAACGACCGCGCGTTGCTCGCCGGCCGGGACGTCGATGTCCTCTTCCTGCCCACCGTCGCGGTGATGTATCCCGCCGGAATGCAGACAACCGTCTCAGTGACCGGTGTCTCCCGGCCGCTCGAAGGGGAACGCCGGCCGGGCCATTTCGAAGGAGTGGCCACGGTCGTTCTGAAGCTGTTCAACATCATCCGACCCGATCTCGCAGTGTTTGGCCGGAAGGACGCGCAGCAGTGCGCGGTGATCGAGCAGATGACGCGCGATCTCGATGTCCCGGTACGGCTGGTATTCGCCGAGACCGAGCGGGAACGGGACGGGCTGGCTCTGTCATCGCGCAATAGCTATCTGTCCGCGGAAGAGCGTCGCCTTGCGCCGATGCTTCACCGGGCGTTGCGCGCGGGCGAGGATGCCATCTGCCGCGGCATCGAAACGGTCAGCGCCGTGGAGACCGTAATGCGCGAGACGATCGCAGAGACTCCGGGCATCGAGATCGACTACTTCGCCGTCGTCGACCCGCGAACGTTCGAGCCGCCATCTGATTTTCTCGGAGTCGTCCTCCTGGCCGGCGCCGTGCGGATCGGGCGCACGCGGCTCATCGACAACCTCGTCGTACCACCGCGCGGCTAGACATTCCGCCTAAAAAAGACGGGCCGCGGCACGATACGATTAGCCGCAGATGCGCACCCTTCTGCACGCCGTCATCCAGAATGCCGTCATCACGGAAATCAGCACGACCGGTCCCGTGGCCCTGCGCGTCGATGCATTCGCTCTGCGCGCGGCCGAAGTGCTGCCGTTTGAAGAAGTGCAGGTGATCAGCGTCGCGACGGGCGAGCGCCTCTGGACCTGGATCGAGCCGGCGCCGGAAGGCAGCGGCCAGGTTTCCCTCCACGCCGGCTCGCGCTCTCCCTTCCGGAGCGGAGACATGATCAGCATCCTGGCCTTCGTCACGTTCCATGAAGGGCAGACGCTCTCGCACAAACCGCGCATCGTCACACTCGGCGAGAACAACCAGGTCGTCTCGGTCGGCGAAGGATGAACCGCGGCTCGCTGATGGTCCGCGTCTCCGGCGCGTTGCTGTTCGTCTCGCTCGCCGTTGCCACGCTCCCCCGTCTCGTCGCTCTCGTGAACGGCGCAATCACGCTTTACCCCCTCGAATACGACGCGCGACGCGAGCACCAGATGGGCGATTGGTACACGTCCGTCGAGAAACTCCGCCGCGAGCTCCCCCGTCACGAAACGATCGCGCTGATCAGCAGCCCCGTGGATCGAGATACGGCCGTTTTCGCAAACTACTATCTCTTTCCGCTACGCACACGTTCTCTCGGCACCCGTAGCGACTATCGGACCGCGGCCGCGGATCCAACACTGCCGCGGACGATCGTGGCGGTGAGCGCGACTCGCGCAGAACGAGTGGCCTACGACGTCCTGCGCGATCGGGATCTTCGTGGCGGCAGACGCGTCGTCGAAAACCCGCAATTGAGTGAACCGGCCCGGTCCTTCGTTCTGCCGCTCGTAGCGTCGCTCGACGGCGCAGCGCCATCGACCTTCGTCACCGAGGCAACAATCCGGAACCCCAACCCGGTGCGGGCCGAGGTGCGGGTCGTTTTCTGGCCGAAAGGGATCGAGCGGACGATCACGATCGCCCCCGGCGCGACTGCGGCGTACTACGACTTCGTGCACCAGACGTTCAACATCCTGGACCGCGGCTGGCTGCGCGTCGATTCCTCGCAGCCGTTGCAGGCCGCGTTCTACTTTGCGAATCGGGGTGGGGGCGACTGGACGTTGCTTCCCAACGTCACAACCACCGCCACGCGACTCCCGCCGGCACGGCTCCATCGCGACACGAAGCTCTTTCTCGTGAACCCCAGCGACGGCCGTGCAACCGCAGTGCTGGACGGCGAGTCGATCCCCATCGATCCGCACGCATTCATCGTTCGTCCGATCACCACCGTTCCGCTCGTCGGCGGCAACGTCTTCGCGTTTGTCACAACGCGCGAGCTGAACGGCAGGACCGATTTCTACTGGCCGTCGCGATGATCGGACTCCTCGTGACGCTGACCGTCTTTCCCATCGTTGGCTGGAGCCTGGCCCGGCGAAGGCTCGGCGAAGCCTTCCTCCTCGGCGCCGGCATCACCGGCGGAGCAATCTTCATCGCCGGCGTGATGCATGTGACTCTGGTCGCGGCGTTCGTGCTGGTCGCGTCATGGGGTGCCGGCAGCCTGGCGTGGGAGCTGACGCGCCGTTCGCGGCGTGATCCCGGTGCGACGGCACCGGCGTTCCACTCGCCGCTCCCCACGATTCTGATGTGCATCCCTCTGATCGCACTGACGTTCATCGCCTCGATCACGCCTCTCAACGACTTCGACGGGCGGGCGTTCTGGGCATTGAAAGCGAAGGGAATCGCGCATGAGCGTTCGATCAGCGGCCCTTTTTTCCAAGGGGCGACACTCGATCCCCGCAACCACTACCCGCTCCTCATCCCCATCGACGGCGCGATCATCCTGCGTATCGCGCACGACCTCGATGACCGTCAACTTCGCTGGCTTTACCTCGGCCTCCTGGTCGCGCTGGCGCTCCTGGTACGCGACCGGATCGGGCGGCTCGTCTCGCCCGTTGCCGGCGCGTGGTGCGCGGCAGTCGTCGTCTGGATCCCGCAGTTCACCGTCGCAAGCGAAGGCAGCGTGCTCTCGGCCTACAACGACATCGCCCTCGCCGCGTTTGCGGCAGGCGCGTTCTTCGAGCTCGTCGCCGCAGACTCGCCGGTTCGCTTCGGTCTGTGGCTGACGTTCCTCGTCCTGACGAAGAGTGAGGGGCTGCCGTTTGCGCTCGTCTTCCTGGTGATCGGAGCGTGGGCGTTCCGCAAGCGGATTGCGGCGGCGGCAATGATGACCGGCGTCGCGACCGTCGCCCTCTTCGTATGGCGTATGAGCATTCCACCCGGCGACGAGGAAGATGTCCTTCGCCTGCTGCCGACCATTCCCGAAAAACTGCATCGCATCGGACAGGCTGCGCTGGCGTTCCCGCAGCACATGACGCTTCTGGAGCACTGGGGATTGCTGTGGATCGCGGTGGCCGTGGCTGCCGTATTCGCGGTGCGGATCGACCGGCGCGCGGCGTGGCCGGCCATCGCCGTCATCGGGTCGATGCTTAGTGTCTACGTGATGGTCTACGTCACGACCGCGTGGGTCGTATCCGACCTGATCGCCGTGACGGCCGACCGGCTGCTGATGCACGTCATCGCGCCATCACTCTTCCTGCTGGCGCTGGCGGCTCAGCGCACGAAGTCGATGAATCCCCGTTCGACGTTGACGCCGACCAGTTTCACGTTGACGCGGTCGCCCACGTCGATTCCGTGAGCCCCGTGGATGACCTTCCCCTCGACGGGCGGGTGAAACACGCGAACCCACGTCCCCTTCTCCGAAGCACCGGTCACGATGCCGTCGAAGCGCTCGCCGACGCGTGGCTCAAGGATGCAGGCCGCCGCAGACTTCCGGACCTGCCGTTCCACCTTGTTTGCCGCGTCCTCGGCCTCAGTGCAGTGTTGCGCCAGCACTTCGAGCTCGTCATCGGTGTACGGCGGCTTGGTTCCCGCCAGCGCAGCCTTGATCAGACGATGGGTGATGAGGTCGGGAAAGCGCCGGTTTGGTGCGGTCGAGTGCGAGTAGTCCCGCACGGCCAGACCGAAGTGTCCGATCGACGTCTGACCAGGCCTCTCGACGACGTACTCGCCGGCGCCCATGGCTTTGACGATGGCGAGCGAGAGATCGGGAAAGCGGAGCGGGTCGGCCTTGTGGCGGCGCACGAGGAACTCCTCCAGCGCCTTCGAGTCGGGCTCGGAGGGGAGAGAGTCGCCCACCTTCGCAGCGATGGCCTCGATCCGATCCCAACGTTCGGGTGAGCGCACGATGCGACGCAGACTGGAGAGACCTTTCCCAGCCAGGAAGCGCGCGCTCACGCCGTTCGCGGCGATCATGAAGTCTTCGATCAGGTTCTTGGCGTTGTTGCGCGCTTCGATCTGGAGGTCGACGACGTGGCCGTCGCTCATGACCGTCCTCGCTTCGATCGTCTCGAGATCGAGAGCGCCGTTCTCGTGACGCAACTCGCGCATCTTGTCGGCGACCCGATCCTGCAGTTTGAGGTTTTCGGCAAGTCCGGCGACGGCGTTCACCTTCGCCGGCATGTCGCCCTTCCCTTCGAGCCACATCCCCACGGCGTTGTAGGCGAGCTGCGCCTTGTTGTGGACGAGAGCCCGGAAAACCTCGCCCTTCGTCACCGAGCCGTCGGCGCTGATGGTTATGTCCATCACGACGGCGATCCGCTCTTCGTGCTCGTTCAGCGACGTGAGGCCCGTCGAGAGTTTCTCCGGCAGCATCGCGAAGATGCGGGCGCTCGTATAGACGGAAGTCGTGTTCTGGCGCGCGTGATCGTCGATCGGCGTGCCCTTTTTTACGAGCGCATCGACGTCGGCGACCGCCACCATGGCCCGAATGTTTCCACCACCCAGATCCTCGGCCACCGTGAGCTGATCGAGATCGCGCGAATCATCGTTGTCGATCGAGCACCAGAGCAGCGAGCGAAGATCGCGGATCGACGCGTCCGTCTCTCGGGCCGGACCCGAAATCGCCTCTGCCTGCTTCATCGCCTCGGGCGGGAAATCGGGAGCAAGGGCGTGGTCGATCATCGCCTGGCGAGCGATGTCCTGAAGCATCGAACTGTGGTTGCAGCCGCTGTGTACGTGTTGGTCGCTCATGTGGAGCGGCACGTTACCATCACGCCACATGCAGCCGAAAGTGACATCTGCCGGCGACCGCGGCATCCTCGCCGACTTTGGCGCGTCGGTGACCGCGGGCGAGTTGCATCGTCGCGCCTCTGCCATTCGTGCCAGTCCTGAAGTCCTCGGCTGTGTCGTCGGCCAGCAATCGCTGTATGTCGTCTTTGACCGCCCTCGCACGCTGGAATGGGACGACGTTCCACCAATCGAGCTCAACGCGCGATCTCACAGCATCGACGTCGACTTCACCGGTCCCGACCTCGACGAGTTTCTCGCGCACGCGCGCATCACGCGCGATGCGCTTCTGGCGAGGCTTCCCGAAATCCGCCTCACCGCGCGATACCTCGGCTTCCGCGCGGGTTTCGCGTATCTCGAAGGCTGGCCGGAAGAATGGAGGATGCCGCGCCGCGCCACGTCGCGCACCGTCGTCGCAGGCGGCAGTTTCGCCATCGCTGGGTCGATGGCCGGCTTCTACCCGGTCGATTCACCTGGCGGCTGGAACATCCTCGGGCGCACCAATGCCACGCTCTGGGATCCGGACGCCGAGCAGCCCAATCGGTTCGCACCCGGCGATGTCATCGAGCTCTGCGCGGCGTCGATCCCCGTTCACGAGGCCGCGGTGACACCACATCACGAGAGCGATGGAGACGTGCTCGCCGATGTGCTGGCGCCGGGCCAGCTCACAAGCATCATCGGCGCGCGCGACTGGCGGCGGGCCGGCTACGGGGTCTCTCCGGGAGGACCCTTCGACCCCCACTCCGCGGCGCTGGCGAATCGCGCCGCAGGAAATCGTGAGAACGCACCACTGCTCGAATGCGTGCTGGTCGCGCCACATCTGCGTACGCGGAGAACGCTTCGCGCGGCGTTTTGCGACGGCACGGGCAGCGTGCAGACGTTCACGATTCATACAGGCGACGAGCTCAACCTTGGCCGCTTCCGCGGTGGGCTGCGTGCGTACCTCGCGATCGAAGGCGGCATCGACGAGATGCGGGCAAGGTATGCCGAAGCGCCGGTAGTGCTGCGCGCCGGGGCAGTATTGCGAGCGTCCGCCACAAACCCGTCCGCCCCACGTCAGGCAGGAGTCAGTACGGGTCCGCGCACGGATCGGACGACCCTCCGCGTCGTACCCGGACCTCACCAGTCGCCCGGATTGGCGGCGGAATGGGAGGTCACCAACCAACTGAATCGTGTGGGCATCCGCCTTCGCCCGGTTGCAGCGACGTCTTTTGAGCCGCCGGCCGACCTCCCATCCTGCGGGATGCAGTTCGGGACTCTGCAATGGCATCCCGACGGCAGCCTCGTGGCGATGGGTCCGGATCATCCCGTCACCGGCGGCTATCTGCAGCCGGCGACGGTCGTCTCCGATGATCTGTGGAAGCTCGCCCAGCTCGGGCCGGGCGAGCGCGTGCGGCTAGTCGCCGTATGAATAGCCGGCGCGGGAGTTGACTTTGAACTCCGGGTTGCGCAGCGCGACTTTGACCTTCTGGAATCCGTGCTCCCCGGGCCGCTTCTTCGTGTAGTAGCTGATCAGGTAGTACCCGGCAGTCTGCTTCTCGATCTGCTTCAACGGATTCGTGTAGCTGGTGTGAAGGCGGTAGTACTGGCCATTCGTGTCGCTGGCCATCGTCGACAGGTTCTGGTGCACGAATTCCGGCACGTCGATGCCGCTCTGCAGCGAGATGGGGTAGAGCGTCACGTCGGCGCCGTTGAGTGAACGGATCATCGGATCGTAGTAGCGGCTGCGGCCGATGACGATACCTCCCCGTACCTCCTCATCAGGACCGATGATGCCGTTCGAGAAGAGCACCACGTCCTTGCGCGCGTGGATCGGACGGAGCGCGTCCCCCAGAACCTCGAGCGCCTCATACACCGCGCCGGTCTTGTTGATCATGCGGTCAATGTCCATGTCGCGCAGCAACGACGGGCCACTGCTCGCTCCGGACTTCGAGCGAATCCCCAGCCCATACGCCGTTGCGTCATTGAGCGCGCGGCGGATCTGAGCCTTGTCGGACGTGAAATCGGTGTACACCTTGAGCCGCACATCGTGGCCGACCACCGCGACGTGCATTTCCGGCCGCAACCGATCGTCGAGAAAGCGAGCAACATCGCTGCGGGCCCGGATCATCTCGCCCTGAGACGACGCATCGGAGGTCACCTTGTCGAAGAAGAGGATGACGTACTGATCCTCGTGCAGCCGTTCGACCTTGAAGTTGGCGGACTCCTCGCGCGACGTAATGAGCCGGCGGTTCGTGAAGTAGTCGACTGAGTCGACGGTCTGCTCCGTGCCGTTCTCGCGGATGACGAAATCGTCCTTGCCGAGACCGAGCATCTGGTTCCCGCGGGAATCGGTCACCACTGCATCGAGCTGCACGAGGTTCACGTCGACCTTCTCGCCGAATGGCGGAGGGTTTTGCGGCTGCTGCGCGAAGAGTGGCGCAGCAGCGAGGATGAAGATCGGAATGAACTGTCTGGACATGAAGTCTCCCTTCGTGCGATGCAAACGAGAACGCGAGGAGACGGGATTCCGCGAGAGGGCGCAGAGCACACGGTTCTTGCTGCTTTGTCACCGCGATGGGGTCTCTTCGGCGCCGCGCTACATTCCGGTCGAGTCGCACTCTGCGGCGACGTTCGTCGGCACTTCGTCATCGGTGACGATGAAGGTCCGGCCTCTGATCGTTTCGACCGGAATTACCTACCGGTTCTGACGGAATGAACTCCGGAGGGGGCCGGTTTGACCCGGCGGCGCGCTTCCCCTAGAATCCGCGTCTCTTTTTCGCGCCGCTTCCCGACGCAACTCCACTTCCGGGGCATAGCTCAGCCTGGTTAGAGCGCACGGTTCGGGACCGTGAGGTCGGAGGTTCAAATCCTCTTGCCCCGACCAATTGGCATTGTTTGCGGCTCCGCGTTACGCGGGGCCGTTTTTGTTTCACTACAATGCCCCTCTCGTGAAACGACTCCTGCTCTCCATCCTTCTCGTCCTCGCTGCACTCCCTGCCTTCGCCTGGGGACAGGCCGGCCATCTCATCGCCAACGAAGCGGCGACCTTCGGGCTGCCGACCGACATGCCGCAGTTCTTCTACCGGCAGTTTCCGCAGCTCACGTGGCTCGGCTACGACCCCGATCGCTGGCGTGGTGCGGGACCGTCGATCGACGCCAACAACGCGCCCGACCATGTGATGAACTACGAGTACATCGCGTCGCTGACGCTTCCCCGCGACCGCTACTCCTTCCTCGCGCTGCTGACGACCTCGGGCACGCTGCGGCGTTACGGCATCCGCAACACGGACGCCGGGTTTCTCCCCTGGCGCATCGCGGAGATGGCCGAGCAACTGACGGGCGAGTGGCGTCTCTGGCGGGCCGCGGCGCCCGGATCGCCTGATCGCGTCTTCATCGAGCGTGACATCATTCGCGACTCCGGCGTATTGGGACATTTCGTCGCCGACGCCGCCAACCCGCTCCACGACACCATCAACTACAACGGCTGGGTCACGTCGAATCCGAACGGCTACGTGAACGATTGTCTGATCCACGCACGGTTCGAGTCGGACTTCGTCTCGCGCGCGATTGCGACAGGGGACGTCGTTCCGAAGTTGGCGGCCCCGCAGCTCCGGTCTGATTATTTCGATGCTGCCATCACGTTCGTCCGCCAGTCGAGCGCGCTCGTGGAGCAGGTCTACCAACTCGACAAGCGCGGAGACTTCAGCACCTACCGCAATCCGCCGTCGCCGGAAGGAAGGGAGTTCACGGCCGGCCGGATCGCGGCCGGAGCGTCGCTGCTCCGTGACCTCTGGTGGTCCGCGTGGCGCAACTCAGCGAATCCGCCGAAGCGGCGCGACCCCGTCGAATAGCTATGTGCGCGTCCACGGCACGTCGGCCACACCCTGTTCGTGATTGGCGAACCGCGCCGCCACGAAGAGGAAGTCCGACAGCCGGTTCAGGTAGGTAATCGACGCCGTGGTCGCCTCGCTCTCGTCGCGTAAGGCAACCACGAGGCGTTCGGCGCGGCGGCACACCGTGCGCGCGATGTGAAGCTGCGCCGCGACAACACTCCCACCGGGAAGGATGAACGTCTTCAGCGGCGCGAGGTCCGCCTCCATCCGATCGATCGCACATTCCAGCGCGGCCACGCGCTCAGGGTCCGGGCCGGCGAAGCGAGACGTTCCCGGTGATGCCAAGTGCGCACCGATGTCGAACAGGTCCGATTGAATGGAGTGAAATGGCTCGTTCAAGGACGACGCGGGCCAGCTCGCGCGGGCGAGACCCAGAACTGAGTTGAGCTCGTCGACGGTACCGTAGGCTTCGATGCGGGCGTCGTCTTTGCGGACGCGCGCGCCGCCGAACAGCGACGTCTCGCCGGTATCACCGGTGCGTGTATAGATCTTCATCGAGGATCGCTGTGCCGCAGCTTCCACAGAATGCCACTCGCCGCAAGGCTAGCGAGTCGGTCTCATCCCCCGGCTTCGAGCTCCCGGATCCTCTCCTTCACCACGATCTCGGCAAGGTCGGGGATGACCTCCCATGCGATGTTGCGAACCACCTGGTCCGACATCAGCTGCACGACGCGGCGCGCGATCCGGTCGACCTGCTCATCGGTCAGGTCGCCCGGCACGGCGGCATCAGGCGCTGGAGCGCTGGCAGACGGTTCGCTGGCCGCCATCAACACCGGCTCGGAAGAGATCGGTCCGTGTGCCATCGGCGCCGGCTCCGGTTCGGGCTCGGGTTTGGGCTCGGGCGTCTCGGCAACGGCAAATGGGGATTCGGTTCCGGTCGTGTCCGCGAACGGATCGTCGATGTGAATCTCTTCCGACGGTGCCCATGCTGGTTCCTCGGGCGCGGCCGCAGGAGCTGCCGGGGTCTCCATTTCGGCGAAACTCATGCTCGGAAACGCCGTCGTCTCGTTGGGGAATGCCGGCTGGTCGTCCCACGGGGATGCTTCCGGCTCGGGCGGAGCACCCGGGGCTTCGAATGGAGGGGGCTCCGGGTGAGCCGACTCGGCCATCCGGCGCATCTCCTCGAAGGACATCGCCGGCAGCGCGCGTGTGGCTCCGGCGTCTTCCGCCGGCTCATCCCACGGCGAGAGCTCGGGTTCCTGCCGCGCCGGCGCAGACTCTTCGATCGGCGGTGCGGGCGATGCGACCGGCGGCGGCTTTGGCACCACCATCTTTTCCATGTCCTCGAAACTCATCCGCGGAAATGCGCGTGTCTCACCGCCGAACGCGACCGGCTGTTCATCCCACGGCGACGCCTCGGCTTCGGGCTCGGGCATCGCCGGTTGAGGCTCCGTCGAGGGAAGCGCCGGCTCCGGCGGAGCGCTCGACGGATGAGCCATCTGTTCCATGTCTTCAAAACTCATCCGCGGGAACGCACGCGTCTCGCCACCGAACGCCGCAGGCGTGTCGAACGGCAACTCCGTCACCGCGGTCACTGCCGCCGTTGGCGCCGAGAAGATGTCGGCAGCATGCCCGAACGGATCCGAGGCGGCGGGAGGCGGCTCGAACGATGGAGCATCGGTAAAGAGATCCGACGCCGACGCCGCGGACTGCTCCGACGAAGCGTTGGTCTCACTCTGGTGGATGAGCTCCTCCACCTTGAGGATGAGGCTCTGGGACTCGAATGGCTTCGTGACGACGGCATCACAGCCGGCCTTGTCGGCGCGGTCGGGATCGAACGGCTCGAAGGTGCCGGTCAGGAGGATCACCGGGATGTTGCGGTACTCGGGATGCGACTTCACGTATTCGCAGACTTCGTAGCCGTTCTTCTCCGGCATGATGATGTCCGAGAGGATGATGTCTGGACGCATCTCGGACAGTTTCTGGATCGCTTTCGCCCCGTTGTTGACGGCGATCACCTCGTAGTCGCCGTCCGAGAACGTCAGCTCGACGACCTTCTGAATGGTGATGCTGTCATCCGCGAGGAGGATTTTCTTCGGCATGGAATGTCGCTCCGATTGGGTTTCCGAGACTTGTACTGTTACGCCGGCTGCTGCTGTTTCTCACGCTTGAAGACCATGCCGATGTGATCGGTCGCGCCCGTCTTGAAATTGATGGACGTGATGCTCACGAGCTCCCATCCATCATCGCCGAGGCGGTTCAACTCCTCGGCACGGCGCGGATCCATCGAGTAATTCTCCGACCGGACGTTGATGATCTTGTACTCCCAGGTCTTCATGGGTCCGCCCCCTCCCGCGGTGCTGATTGCCAGAGGCGAAAGTGTAGCAGGCTTTGCGGTTAGGCCATACAATCGCAGCCCGCCGCAGCAATGACTGACCGCCCCTTCCTCATCCTCATCGTCCTCGATGGCTTTGGTTGTCGCCGCGAATCCGAATCCAACGCGATCGCCCAGGCGGACACCCCGCGCTTTGACCGGCTTTTTCGGGAGTCTGCCTGGACCACGCTCGAAGCGTCGGGCCGCGCGGTCGGACTCCCCCGCGATCAGATGGGCAACTCAGAAGTCGGTCATCTGAACATCGGAGCGGGCCGCATCGTCGACCAGGACATCGCCCGGATCGGCAAGGCCGTCTCGCGCGGCGAGCTGACCTCGAATCCGACTCTGGTCGAGGCCGTGAAGAACAGCAACGCCATTCACCTGGCCGGTCTCTTGTCCGATGGCGGCGTTCACTCGATGCAGACGCACTTGCACGGCCTCATCGACGCGTCGATCGCACTGGGAGCGCAAAACGTCTACGTCCACGCCATCCTCGACGGCCGCGACACGCCGCCGAAGTCTGCCGAAAAATATCTCGGCAGGCTCATCGCCCATCTCGAGGGCAAGCCACAGGCGACTCTGGCAACCGTCATCGGCCGGTATTTCACGATGGACCGCGACAATCGCTGGGATCGGGTCCAGCGAGGCTACGACCTGATGACGCTCGGCGTCGGAACTCAGACCAGAGACCCGTTGGAAACTCTCCGCCGCTTCTACGAGCAAGGTGTCACCGACGAATTCATCGAGCCGGTCTCCGTGCTCGCCGCGGACGGATCGCACCACGGCCGAGTCGAAGACGGCGACGCGGTCATCTTCTTCAATTTTCGCGCGGACCGCATGCGCCAGATCGTCACTGCGTTCAAGGACGACGCGTTCAACGGCTTCCATCGTGCCGTCGTGCCGGAGGTCCATCTCGCGACGATGAACTCGTATCGCGAGGACTGGACCCTGCCCGTTCTCTTCCCGCCCCAGGAAATCCACAACTACCTCGGCGAAGTGCTTTCGCACGCCGGCCTGAAACAGTTGCGCATCGCTGAAACCGAGAAGTACGCGCATGTGACGTTCTTCTTCAACGGCGGCTCCGACACCACATCCCCCGGCGAGGAGCGAGTGCTCGTCCCGTCCCCGAACGTGGCGACGTACGACCTGACGCCGGCCATGTCCGTCGTGGAGCTTGCGGACAAGGTCATCGCAGCGATTGCGTCACGGGCATTCGACGTCATCATCATGAACATCGCCAACCCCGACATGGTCGGCCACACCGGCGTGATGGCCGCCGCGATCGAAGCGGTACACGACACCGATGTCGCGGTTGATCGCATCCTCACTGCAGTCGAGCAGGTCGACGGCATTGCGCTCATCACCGCCGATCACGGCAACGCCGAGCTCATGTTCGATCCAGCGACGAATCAGCCGCACACGGCACACACCACGAATCCTGTCCCGCTCATCCTCGTCGACCCTCACAAACGATTCGGCTCGCTTCGCGGTGGCGGCGCATTGCAGAATGTCGCCCCGACCATCCTCGATCTCCTCGGCATCCAGAAGCCGCCAGAGATGACGGGAGAGTCTCTACTTGAACGGAGTACGCCTTGATTCTCGAACAGATCACCGACGAACTTACTGAAACGCTGACCGCACGGGTGCTGACGCTTTTCGGTCACGCGCTCGACCGCATCGTTTTGCAGGCCCCGCCACGGCTGGCGATGGGCGACCTGGCCACGCCGCTCTGCCTCGAGCTCGCGAAGGCGCTCAAGCGCAGGCCGCGCGAGCTCGCCGAGACGATGGTCAAAGGCCTCGTGCTGCCGATGTTCGTGCGGTCGGTGACGGTGGAAGGGGCGGGTTACTTGAACTTTCACTTCGACCGCGGTGCGTTCACCGCGGCGCACATCCGCAACGTGATGGCAGCCGGTGCACCGAACGGCGAGCGCGTCATCGTCGAGCACACCAACATCAATCCGAACAAGGCCGCGCACATCGGTCACCTTCGCAACGCCGTTCTCGGGGATACCTACGTACGCTGCATGAAGTGGCTCGGCTACCGCGTCGAGACGCAGAACTACATCGACGACACCGGTGTGCAGGTCGCGGACGTGGTCGTCGCCTTCCAGCATCTCGAGCCGAAGTCGCTGGCGGAAGTCCGGACGATGATCGACGATCCGAGCGTCCGCTTCGACTACTACTGCTGGGACGTTTACTCGAAGATGGCGAGCTACTACGTGGCCCATCCCGAGGCGCAGCAGTGGCGCCGGGACACGCTGCATGCGATCGAGCGGCATGAGGGCGACACGTTCGAATTCGCGTCGACGATCGCGCGCGCAATCGTCAAGCTGCACGTCGCCACGATGCTGCGGCTCGGCATCCGCTACGACCTGCTGCCGAAAGAGAGCGACATCATCGCCCTTCACTTCTGGGATCGCGCCTTTGAGTTGCTGAAGGAAAGCGGCGCCGTCATTCAGGAGACCGAGGGGAAGAACAAAGACTGCTGGGTGATGAAGCTGGAGGAGAGCGCCGAGTTCGAAGGGATGAACGAACCGGACAAGATCCTCGTACGCTCCAACGGAACCGTCACCTACACCGGCAAGGACATCGCCTATCAGCTCTGGAAGTTCGGATTGCTCGACAGAGCATTCAACTTCCGCAAATTCTCCACGTATCCCGACGGCCAGATCCTGTGGGAGACGACGACCGCAGAGGGCTCACCCGACGCGCCGCACTTCGGCGGTGCGCAACGCGTCGTCAATGTGATCGACACCCGGCAGGCGTATCTGCAGCGGGTCGTCAAAGAAGGGGTTCGTCAGCTCGGGCATGCCCGCGAGGCGGCGAACTCAATTCACTATTCGTACGAGATGGTGGCCCTTACACCGGCAACCGCGGTGACGCTCGGCATCGAGATCTCCGAAGAGGACTCGAAGAAACCCTACATCGAAATGTCGGGGCGGAAAGGACTTGGGGTAAAGGCCGATGATCTCCTTGACGTACTCGAGTCGAGAGCGACAGATACGGTTCGCACGAGCGCTAAGAGCGAAACCTTGCTCGAAGGTGAAGTGTCACAACTCGGTCGGCAGATCGCGGTGGCCGCGCTTCGCTACTTCATGCTCAAGTACGGCCGCAACCGCGTCATCGCGTTCGACTTCAACGAAGCGCTCACGTTCGAAGGCGACTCCGGCCCGTATCTGCAGTACTCGACCGTCCGCGTCCAGAACATCTTCCGCAAGATGGCGGAGCGCGATGTCGAGGCCAGGCTCGATGACGCATCGCTCGACGCCCTGACGTTAACGGAAGGCCTGACGGACGAGATGTGGGAACTGGTGCGGTTGAGTGCGGAGTTGCCGGCTGCGATCCGCCGGGCGACCGAAGCGCTGGAGCTTTCGATCATTACCCACGATCTCTTCGTGCTCGCGCAGAAGTTCAACAGCTTCTACCACAAGTATCCGATCCTCAATGAGAAGGACCCCGCGGAGCGGCAGCGTCGCGCCGCCTGCGCGGAGATCTTCCGGCAGACGATGACTGCGACGCTGGACCTTCTGGGCATCCCGGTACCGGAACGGATGTAAGACCGAAGACCGAGGGCGAACGCAGCCCGTCTCCTGTACAATCCTGCTGCGGCGCGTCCAACGCCGCACACCAACATGCGAGTCAGTGTTCAGGACGTGGTGTTGCGCACGCTCATCCTTGTTGCGGGCGCACTCGCGGCCATCATCTTCGTCCTCAAGGGGCAAGGGCATGCCCTTCCCGCTCTCGCGGTGGGCGGAACGCTCGGGGCCTGCATGATGGCGCGTTTCGGGCCGGCCTGAACAGGCCGCCTCGCCCGGTGCCTAGGAGTCGCCCGCGCGGCGAACGTTTTCGGCCTGAAGACCTTTCGGACCCTGCTTGACGTCGAACTCGACGCTCTCGCCTTCGTTCAATGTCCGGTATCCCTGCGCCTGAATCGCGCTGTGATGCACGAACACGTCTTCGCCGGTCTCGCGTTTGATGAACCCGAAGCCTTTATCGTTGTTGAACCACTTGACTGTACCAATCTCGGACATTCCAACCTCCAACCTGACGTGCGGTCCCGGCGCCGCCGATCCAGGCTGTCCGATGAATTGTGCAATGTTCAGGCCTCACCAGATCAGAGCCCGGTTGAGGCCGATCCGACGGAATCCGAGGGATTCGTAGAGGCCGATCGCGGGAAGATTGAAGTCGTTCACAAACAGCGTCACCGTCTTCCCCTTACGCGCGCAATGACCACACACCTCTCGTAACAGGGTTCGGGCATAGCCGCGGCGGCGGAAGGCGGGATTCGTCCAGACCCCCATCAACTGAACGCTGTCATTCGTGATCGCGGAGTACTCACATTTCGCGGCGATGGCACCATCGACCATGTAGACCACGGAACGCTTCTGCTCGATCAGTTCCCGGACTCGCTCCCGGTAGCCACCCGCATCCCGCTGCAGCGGATCGATTCCGACTTCCTCCGTGTGCATGGCCGCGCACGCGGGAACGAGCTTCTCCAGATCACGCGTCGTGCTGTAGCGGACGAGCTTCAGGTCCGGAAAGTCGAGGCGGCCGTGGATTGCGTAGACCGGTTGATTCATCCGCACGACCGTCGGTGGATCGAGACGCGTCCGCAGTTTCGACCAGAGCATCTCGACCAGGTGCGCCGGTGAGATGATCGCCCGCACGGGCATCATCCTCGTGAGGATACGTTCCGCGATGATGGCGATGCCCGTCTCGGTCACCTCCAGCGGCACGTCCGGATCGGCCGCCAGCACGATGTTCGTCGCCAGTGAGGCGACGAGGATGATCTCGTGGTTGTGGCGAACCTCGACGGTCTGCGTCGAGGACGCGAACCGCTCCTCGAGGATTCGGGAGATCAGGTAAACATTGATCAGCGGGTCACGGCGAAGAAACGCGAGAGCGGCCGCGATCTCATCCTCCGAGATCGACGTGACCGACCAGCGTCCTTCAACGGGCAGAGTGGCCATCGGCAGTCGTGGTCAGCAACGGCTGACCTGCGTTCTATAACTGGGAACTTGCCAAGTATGCCAGCCCATCCTCCAACTTGTGCCAAATCCCGCGGTGATTCCATTCCTCGGCATGGCGCTCCACGGCGAATTTCATATCGTCGTCGAACACGCCTTTCAACTGCGTGGCGAGACCGGGATCGAGGACGCCCATGCTCACTTCGTCGTTGAGCTCCAGCGCACGGCGATCGAAATTCGTCGATCCGACGCAGGACCACACGCCGTCGACGATGATCACCTTCTGATGCAGGAGCGTCTTCCGATACTCGTAAATCTTTACCCCTTTGGCCATCAGCAAACCGAATCGATGATGACTGGCGTGCTGCACGACCGGACTATCCGTTGACGTCGTGGCCGGCACCATCACTTTCACGACGACACCGCGCTTCACGGCCTCGCCCATCGCGTCGATCGCGTCGTCGTCCGGCAGAAGGTAAGGGTTCTGAATGATGATCTCCTTCCGTGCGGCCTTGATTGCCAGGTAATAGAGAATCTGAACCGATGAGACCCCGCCCGTCGGTGAGATGTAAGCCAGATGGGCTCTCGTGGAGCCGGCCGCATCCAGATGAGGGAAGTAGCGATCACCGGCCATGATCTCGCCCGTCTCCTCGATCCAGTTCTCGGCGAACGCAGCCTGCAGGCGGCCGACGATCGGTCCCTGCACGCGAAGACCCGCGTCCCGCCAGTGATCCTTGTCCTGCCCGTGCCCCGTCCATTCCTCGGCCAGGCCGAAGCCGCCGATGTAGCCGATGCGGCCGTCGATGATGGCTTCCTTGCGGTGATCCCGGTTATTGAGCCTGCCGAGGTTCGACAGCGAAAATGGATGGAAGCGGATCAACTTCACGCCGGAATCGAGCATCAATTTTGCGAGCTCTCTGTCCATCTTGTGTCCGCCTGACGCGTCGACGAGCAAACGGACTTCGACACCACTGCGCGCCTTCGCGGCCAGGGCGTTGGCAAGCTGGCCGCAGATCGCGCCCTTCCACCAGATGTACGACTCGAGATGAACACTCTGTTTCGCCGCCGCGATGTCGCGCAGAAGCAGAGGAAAGAACTGATCGCCATTCTCCAGGAGCTGAATCTGATTCCCGCTCTCCAGGCTCGATTGCGTCAGACCGATGATGGACGGGAGGAGGACGTTAAACTCGCCGACATCCTTCACGTTCAGACTCGGGTTCGTGCCCCGCTCCGCCGACCAGAGGACGATCGTCAGCCCGATCACGGCAAGCACCAGTGCGATGAACATGATCAGGGGGACGCGAACACTGTGGGATCCATTCTTACTTTTCTCGATCCACGTCGCTTTCGTTTTCAATTGCGGCTCCAGAACAGTTCGGCGACCACGGGATAGTGGTCTGACGAGCCGGTGGCGAAGGCCCGCGTCCGTTCGGCGCGCCATCCCCAGTCGGCAAAGATGTAGTCGATTCGTTGGCCCAGTAGCGGATGGGTGAGCTTGATCTCAGGTCCGCAGAGCTGCGCCGCATCCTCCTTCTCGAACTTCGCGACCTCCGGCGCTGAAGGAGGCGCGTTGAAGTCACCGAGGAGGAGGTACGGATAGCGGCTGGTGCGCACGTGCTTGGCGAGACAATCCAACTGCGCACCACGACTGGCCGAATTGAATCGCGCCCAGGCCGTGAGGTGGACAACGTACACGTTGATCGTCGCACCGTCGATACGAATCACTGACTCGAGCACGCTGCGCGGTTCGCCGATGCTCGGCAGAGGGTGAACGTCCGCAGAGACGATCTCGCCACGGGTCAGGATGGCGTTGCCGAAGTCGCCGCCCAGGCTGTGGTAGCTGCGACCGTAGTACCCGTGCATGCCGGTCAGCCGCCGGATCTCTTCAAACTGGTCGCGGAACCGCACCTGCCAGGTGTGGTCGTGCACTTCCTGCAGGCCGACGATGTCCGGGTGAAACTGCCGGATCGTCGCGGCGATCTTCGTCGCATGATCGGAATCGTAAAGCTCGTCGTGCCCTTCGATGTTGTAAGTCATCACGATGAGCGGCCTATTCTGCGCCGGAAAACCGGTGCGCTCCGGGAACGAGACCAGCCGCCCAGCCTCGTCCCGTGTCAGAACGCGAATTGAGGGATCGACTGGCTTGGGCTTGCACTCACCCGAACGGACCGTGTAGACCGCGAATACGCGATATAGGAAAAACAGCAGGATGATGCACAGGATCCCGAGCACCGGTCGTCGCGCGCTTTCTATCTCTTCCGCTTCCGTCATGGCGCGCTGGTCGCCAAAGCGAGAACGGTGCCGATCAGTCCGTCAGCACGGTCACCTGCGGATGGCGCCACAGCGCGCTTGCCGGAAAGTCTTCCGAAATCTGGCCGCTTCGCAGCCTCCGGATGGCGTCTCGTTTCTTCTCGCCACTGGCCAGAAGGACGATTGCCTGCGACTCGAGAATGGTGCTCATTCCGATCGTGATGGCGCGCGTCGGAACGTTGCCGCCCGGGAACAGCGCGGCATTGGCAGCCCGGGTGGACTCGCTCAACGTGACGACCCGAGTCCGCGCAACGAATGGTGTCCCGGGCTCGTTGAACGCGATGTGCCCGTTGCTGCCGAGGCCGAGAAACGTGAGCGCGAGCCCGCCGGCCGAGGCGATGTCCCCCTCGTAGCGTGCACACTCGGCGACGGGATCGACCGCCATCCCGTCCGGGAGGTGGGCATTGGACGGATCGATGTCGATGAAGCCGAAGAGGTGACGCTTCATGAAAGAGAAGTAGCTCCCCGGATCGCTTCGCTGAATCCCCACATACTCGTCGAGATTGAAGGTCACGACCTCGTCAAAGCAGTGGTACTCACGGGCGCACGCCGCCACGACGCGTTCGTACATGTGCACGGGCGTCCGGCCGGTGGGGAGACCCAGGACGATGCGGGGGTTGGTGCGAATGGCAGAGAGAAAGAGGTCCGCCGCCCGATGCGACAGCGCGTCGTAGTCCGGTAGCGTTTCCCAGTTCACACCCTCCGGCCTCGCAAATACGTTGCCTCAATCTCGAATCGCGAAGTGAGGACGACGAGATCGGCGTCATATCCGGCAGCGAGCTTTCCCTTCCGAGCCCCGACACCCAGGATGCGCGCAGGCACTTCGGTCGCCAACGGCAGGACGAGTTCGAGCGGCAGGCCTGCCAGCTCCACCATGTTCTGCACGGCGCAGCGCATCGTGAGCAGGCTGCCGGCGAGTGTGCCGTCGCTCAGGCGTGCCGCCCCCTCCGAAACGGTGATCTCGTGCTCGTACAGTCTGTACTTGCCGTCCGGCATCCCGCACGCACGAACGGCATCGGTGACCAGGGCGATGCGATGCGGCATCGCGAGGGCCGCGATCCGCAGGACGGCCGGATGAACGTGAATCCCGTCCGCGATCAGCTCCGCGGTTGCGTCGACAGATGTGAGCGCCGCTCCGACGGCGCCCGGCTTCCGGTGCTCGAGGCCGGTCATGGCGTTGAACAGATGCGTGAAGTGCGATGCGCCCCAGAGCAGCCCGTTCACGCACTCGGCATAGCCGGCCGCGGTATGCCCGATGGAGAAGAGCATACGGTCACGGAAGTGTTCGATGAGCGCACGTGCGCCTTCGATCTCGGGCGCGATCGTCATCATCCATCGATGGTGCGGCCCCAGTGCGAGCAGGGTTTCGATTTCATGAATCTCGGGGGGGCGGATGGACCCGATGTCCTGCGCGCCAGCCCGCGTCGTGCTGATGTACGGCCCTTCGAGGTGAATGCCGCAGATCTCCGCGCAGCCCTCATCGCGCCCCGCGCGCACGATCGTGGTGACAGCTTCCTGGAGGTCCTGACGCGATGCAGACAGCGTCGTCGCCGCCATCGCCGTCGTTCCCTCGGTTGCGTGAAACCGGCTGACACGCGCGACCGCCTCGACCGTCGAGTCCATGAAATCCGCGCCCGTACCTCCATGCACATGGACGTCGACGAATCCGGGCACGATGGCACCGGCCGCGACGGCGCAGTCCCGCGGAGGACGCGCCGCGTCCACGACCTCGATGATCCGGCCGTCTTCCATCGTGATGAGCGTTCTCTCACGCAACTCCCCGCCCACGAACGCTCTGCCGTAGATCTTCTGTTGTGTCATAGACAGATCTTGCCCAGGACCGTGGCGTGACCTCCGGTAACCGACGCGACGTTCGTGTCCAGCCCCGAGATCGAATCGCTGGCGATGAGCGCCATGGCCATCGCCTCCTTCTCCTGAAGAAACTCGTAGACCTTCACGTCCGTTCCAGGCAGCCGTTCGCGCAGCATGCGCAACAGCGTCGGGTTCCGGGCACCGCCGCCGGCGACGATCATCTCGTCGACGGGACGGGCGATGAATTCGCGATACGCGTGCGCGATGCTCTCGGCGGTGAAGGCCGTGGCGGTGGCGATCAGATCGTCCGGCGCGAGCGTTTTGAAGCGCTCCGCCATTCGCGCCGCGAACTGGCGCCCAAATCGCTCGCGACCCGTCGTCTTCGGTGGCTTGAGCTCAAAGTACGGATCGGACATGCACCACGCGAGCGCCTCTTCCTGCACGTGGCCGCGGGCGGCAGTCTCGCCATCGCAGTCAAACGTCTGCGTGCCGTTGGAAACGAGGTACATCAGTGAGTCGATGACCATGTTCCCCGGACCGGTGTCGAATGCGATGACATCCTCCAGCCCGGCGTTGGGAGGGATGTATGTGACATTGGCGATGCCGCCGATGTTCTGCATCGCGCGCGCGAGTTTCGGATGACGAAGCTGTCCCCAGTCGAAGTAGGCGACGAGTGGGGCGCCATGGCCGCCTGCCGCGACATCGCGGACGCGCAGATCGCCAATCGTGATAATTCCGGTGCGCTCGGCGATGACCGCCGACTGACCGATGGCCAGCGTGGATCGGGTCGTGATCGGTTCGTCGAGCCACGACAGTGATGCCGTGGACGGCTCGGTGGTTGGGCGCGGACGATGCCAGATCGTCTGACCGGCGGCGGCGATCAGGTCGACATCCTCGTTCTTCATCCCGGCATCGGCGATCAAACGGTTCGCGGCCTGAGCGAAAAGCTCGCCGAGGACGAAGTCGAGATGACAGATCTCCTCGATGGTCCACGGGGCGGGATGCTCCCCGGTCTGAGGGTCCGTGAGTTTGCGGTCGCGCTCCCGCTCGAACAGCAGCTTGATGCGGGTCTGGATCTCGGGAGGAAACCCAAAACTGGTGAAGCGTAGCTTCTCGATGCGTGCGCCGTCCCGGGCGTTGCCCTCGATCCGCACGAGCACGGCGTCGATGGCATCCACTGACGTACCGGACATCAGCCCGATGACGACGCGTTTCTTCTTGCGCGCGATTTCGATGAGACGCTCGACACGATTCACGTTTCGAGCGCCTCCCGAAGGTTCCCGCCCCGCGCTTTCAGCAACGCTCGAGCCTCGTCCGGCGATAGCCGCTTCCGCGCCATCACCGTGGCGATTCTCAGGTTCCCGCCCGCATCGCGGATGGCCTGCACGGCCGCAACACGTTGCACACCGGCCGCCAGCTCCACCATCCGCACAGCACGGTTGCGGAGCTTCTCATTCGTCGCCGGCATGTCGATCATCAAGTTCGAGTAGACGTGGCCGAGACGGATCATGACACCGGTCGACAGCGCATTCAGGACCAGTTTCTGGGCCGTGCCGCTCTTCATCCGCGAGGATCCCATGATCACTTCAGGGCCGGTCCGCGGAGCGATGACGATGTCTGCTTCGCGGGCCAGCGGCGAGTCCGGATTCGACGTGACCGCGACCGTCAGCGCGCCGAGCATGTTCGCCCGGCCTACGGCGGCGACGGTATACGGCGTCGTTCCCGACGCCGCGATTCCGACCACCGCATCCTCCGCCGTCACCTCGGCGTTGACCGCGGCGATCCCCGCGGCTTCGTCGTCCTCAGCACCTTCGACCGCATGAAGGAGCGCCCCATCGCCACCCGCCATCAACACGCGGACAAGAGACGGATCGACTCCATAGGTCGGCGGCAGTTCCGAGGCGTCGAGCGTGGCGATGCGACCGCTGGTTCCGGCGCCGGCGTAGAAGAGCCGGCCACCGTGTGCGAGGCGGTCGGTGATCTGGTCGATGGCGTGGGCGATGCGCTCCGCTTCCCCGGCCACGGCGCCGGCGACGAGTGCATCCTGCTCCTGAATGATCTGGACGATCTCCCGCGCCGTACGGCGGTCGATGTCCTGACTCGCTTCGAGCCGCTCCTGGCTCATAGCGGTCGAAGATATCATTCCCTTCCGCAGGCACGGACCGTCGCACGCGGCTTCTAGAAATGCCAACTCTCATGCAGAAGATCCGACTCGTGATCCGGGGCTGGCAGCGGCGTCGTGAGGACAAGGAGAAGGACTTCGTCGCACGCAACGTGTCCTGGGGAGCGAAACCTGCGGCACCATCGACACCGGCAGCGGCGAGCACGCGTTCGTTCGACATCGACACCGAAGGATTGACAGTTGCCTACCTCGACGACTCGGGTGTGCGCGCGTACTTTCTCGACACGGATGGAGGCGATATCGTCGATCTGCGCGTTGCCGAGATCCCGACTCATCCGGAACTGCGTCCCCCACGCTACCGTCGAGTCCCCGCCCGCAGCGAGAAATCGGACGCGGAAGATCGGAACGCGTTCGTGGCCTCATTGGAGAACACGCCGGTCCGCAGCCTGCTGACCCGCAGCACCGATGCCGACAGCTTCCGACGTGCGCTGGCCTCGGACCGAACGGTGGAGCGTGCCTGGTACAACTTCAAGAATGATCGCGCGATCGCGGTCATCGAGGCGTGGCTGGAGACGTTCTGAAAACGAGAAAGCCGCGCCCGGAGGCGCGGCTCAACGAGAGTTTCGCGAGATCGGGTTATCGGTGCAGCGGAACGCGCGGCACGTGGTCGGTGCGAGGCACCGGTGCGTGCTCGATTTCGACCACCTGCAACTCCGGATAGAGCTCATCGCCGTGTCGCGGCATGATCGTCTCCGGCCGTTTTTTGTCGGTTTCGGTCACGCCCTCTTCGAACCATTCATCACCGTCGTAGATCCACATTTGGGGCGTCCTTTCCACTGCTGCCTCGGAGTCCCCGAGGGTTGGCGATGGATCTTTCAATTGGCCTGCCAAACGGCAGAAGCGCCAAGATCATTGCATTCAGTCATTTCTACGGATGAGCAGGGAGGGGCGTTGCGGCGGCTGTCCTCGGAAGAAATCAATCCGTCCGGATCGCTGGTCAGCCGTTCCCCGCCTTGAGGTATGCGGACAGTTTCCGGTAGGCGTCGCCACGATGGGAGACGGCATCCTTCTCCTCGGGCGTCATCTCGGCAAACGTCTTCTTCGAGCCGCGCGGCTGGAACCATGCGTCCCAGCCGAATTGGTGTTCGCCACGAGGTTCGACGAGGATCTCACCTTCCGAAATGCCCCGAAAAATCTCTCGCTTCGTCCCGTTCCAGTAGGCGACGCAACACTCGGCTTTCGCGGAGCGGTTGTTGAGCGCGTATGCGATCGCAGCCAGGCCTTTTCCGCCGGCCGCCTCGAGAAGCCAGCGAACGTAAGGCCCTGGGAAATTGCCGAGCTCGTCAAATCCGAGGGAGACGTCTTCGACGATGAGCCGGTCGTAGCCCTTCGTACGGGCCACTTCGAGTTTGTAGCGGGTGATTTCCTCGACGTCTGCCGCCTGGATCTCCGGAAGGGAGATGGAGACGCGCAGCAACGGAACGCCGAGGATGCGTTCGGCCTCGATGCCCTTGTTCGGATTCGACGAGACGAGAATCAGCTTGTCGCGATCGGACACGCGCCGGATTCTATGTCGAGATCGAATCGCTCAACGCGCGGAAGGTGCGCGCCAGTCGCTGGCGCAGGCGCGTCGGTGCGGAGTCGCGGCCCATGCGTTTCGCAATGAACCCGCGCAGGCGGCGATGGATGCTGACGCGCTGTTCGCAATCGGGGCAGATGCTGACGTGAGTCTTGAAGTCTTTCTGTTTGCTCTCGCCAAGCTTTCCGTCGAGGAAGAAGTACGCAACCCGTTTCACATCGTCACAGATCATTACTGCGGTTCTCCTTGGGCAATCGGTGGTGACGACTCTGCAACGGTTCGGAACTGGAGAGACCCGGGTCGAATTCCGAAAGCAAAAAGGGCGGCCTGCGTGGCCGCCCTTGCGTAAATCCGAAACAGGATTGTGTTTACTCGATCTCGAACTGCTCGGGCTCTTCTTCTTCCTCGATCTCGAGCTCGATGTCCTCGTCGTCGGCGAAGAGAATCGCTTCCTCGTCCGCCTCGGGCTCCTGAATCTCGGTCTCGTCGCCGGTCTCGGAGTCCTTTTTCTTGCGGCCCTTGGTCTCGTCTTTGCGCGAGCGCATCTTGGCGGGCTCGGCCCCACCGCGGATGTAACCGTACTTGCGGGCATACTCGAGCAGCGTGCGCTCGAGCATCTTCCGTCCGCGGTACAGGCGCGACATCACGGTGCCGACCGGGCAGTCGAGAATCTCGGCGATCTCTTTGTAGGAGAAGCCTTCGATGTCGGCCAGGAGGACGACCATCTTGTAGTCGTGCGGAAGCGAGTCGAGCGCGCGCTTGACGTCTGCATCCATCATGTCCTGGAAGATCTCGCTCTCGGGATCCTTGATGAGATCCGGTGCGTTCTTCTGGATGACCCGCTCGTAGGACTCTTCAATCTCCGAGAAGTCGATCTTGTGCGGCGTCAGCTTCTTCTTCCGGTAGTTGTTGATGAACGTGTTCTTCATGATCTTGAAGAGCCACGCCTTGAAGTTCGTACCTTCCTCGAACTTGTCGTAGTACTTGTACGCCTTGAGGTACGTCTCCTGGACAAGGTCCTCCGCGTCTTCGGAGTTCCGAGTCATGCGATAGGCGGTGTTGTAGAGGGAGTCCACGTAAGGCATTGCTGCCTTCTCGAAGTCCCATCCCTGTTCATGGTCGGTTGCAACTGCGGTTTTCATCGTGTCTCCCCTACTGCCAGAGGCAAAAATGCGTAAGTCGTGCCGTTATCGTTATTAGATGCAGCGGCAAATAAAATGGTTACCGGGGCGCCAGAAGTTTCCGGGTTGGCCTCTCGAAGTCGTTGCCGCCGTTGGGGTTACGATTTCGGAGGGATCTTGCTGAACGGCCTCTTCGACCCGAGGAGCCGGCCGGCGTCGCGTCACCGCGACCGGACACGTCCGTCCTCAATTTGTTGTGTCGTCGAGATTTACTACGGTTTACGGAGGGGAAGTTGCGGTGAACAGACAGTAAACAACCCGAATTCCCGAATGGTCATTATACACGTCCGCAGCCGAAGAGCAAGCCCCAGCTACTCGCCGTAGGTGGAGAGCAAGGTCTCGTACGCCCGGGTGATCTCGATGAAGCGCGCCGCCGCAGCCGTCTGCACGTCAGCACTCTGACCGAAAACCTTATCCGGATGGTTCTGCGCGGCCAGCCTCCGATACGTGGCGATGATGATCGCGCGCGTAACCGGACCCTCGATCTCGAGAATGCGCAGCAACTCCGACGTCGCCCGCTCGTCGCCCGAGAACAACGGCGTCGAAACGCCTCCCCGATCGGCGCTCCGCGGGCGCGCATTCTTTGCGTGGTCGACGTAATCGAATCCGTACACCTCCCGCAGCTTCGCCAGCGCATCCGTCTGAAAGCCAAGGCTGAAGCTCAGATCGAGCAACGCCGAATACTGACGAATCGGGACCGGCGTGGTACGGTCCGCCACAAGCCGCACCGCCGTATCGAGCAACCAGCTTCGCTGCTCCTCGGTGGCCAGTCTCGCGAAACGCTCCGTCCAGCTGACGATATCGATCGACGAGGTGACCGGCGCCGCGAGACCGGCACCGCGGCGGATCTCCCTCAACGCCTGCTCCCCCGGGGTCCCGCCCGCCTGCAGAAGGTTGAAGAGAATCGAAGCGGCAATGCGGTTGCGGTCGGTGGTGACATTCGCCCGCGCGGACCCATTCATCTCCGCCTCACGTTGCGCGGCCGCGAACGTGATGATGATCGATGCCGCGAGACCGACGCCCACCGCGAGCATGATGATGACCGCCGTCAACTCCACGCGCGCATGGTACGCGGTGACTATGCCGGAACGTGCCCCAGCATCGCCTCGACCGCGGCGACCCGCGCTTCAGACTCCTCGTCAGTCAGGGCTGCGATCGAGCCATCGATGTCGATCTCCTCATCGACACTCACCCAGCTGCGGCATCCCGCGTACTCCGCCGTCATCACGATGTCGACCGCGCTGGCCAGTGCGTAGGTGCGGACGGCGATGACGTTGATCGCCTGATCGGGACGGAACCGGTAGCGGGTCTCGATCGCCTCCCGGTCCAGGATCGTCAGCGGCTCGAGACGGTCCAGCATCCCGGCCTCACGAAACTGCCAGGTTTTCAGCACCTCGGCCCAATGCGTAAAACGGACGTGCATAGGCTCACCGCCTCCCGCATCGTGATAGTTGGTCGGAAAGAGGTAGAAGCGATCCGCCTCGACACCGAAGGAGCGGTCAGCCAGACCTCCCTTGCGAATGAGAACGATCTGTTCGCCACGGCCGAGCGCGTCGATGACCGAGGCCCACTCCTTCAGCGCGGTGTGATTGGGGATCGTTCTCATAGTCTCGGGCGATATGTAACGGAGTTGACCGGTCCTTCCCAGATCGTCACGGCGCGGACGACGGCGCCTTCCCCGGCGACGGCGGTGCCCAGCTCGCCCGCGAACCATTGTGCGATGTTTTCGGCCGATGGGTTGATCGTATCGAAGGGGGGAACATCGTTGATGCAGCCGTAGTCGAGTGACTTCGCCAGTGCTTCGAGCGTGCGCCGGGCGCTCACGAAATCAACTGCGATGGCATCCGCGTCCACGCCGCCCTCCCGCGAGGCCAGGTCCGCTTCCACCAGGTACGAGTGACCGTGAAGCGGTTCCGAGATGCCGCGGTACTCGCGCAGGAAATGCGCGGCCTCGAAACGCGCCGATACGCGGACGGTGAAGGTGGGCTCGCGGCCGGCATCATCCTGAAGGACCTGCAGCTTGCCGACGGCCGGCTCCCCAAAGACTCGCACGATCATCTCCTCGCTCATCCCCAGCTCGCGAACCTCCGCAGCGCTCGATTGGGAACGCAGCAAGTCTTCCGCGCGACGATCATCCCAGCAGGCAGCCGGGCTCGAGCCTTCTGCGAGTTCGATGAGTGTCTGCAATGTTTTGCGCCGAGAGAGGTCATCCCGGGAGTCCATGGCTGGAAGTGTACAATGCGCCCCGCCCGCCATGCCGCTGCCAAAAAGCATCCTCTGCAGCTCCTGCAAAAAGACGTATCCCGAAGGCTGGAAACGCTGTCCGTACTGCGGGTTTGACGAGATGCGCGCCCGCCATGACGGCCCGATCCGCAAATACATGCAGCGGAAACTGCAGGAGTTCGAGCAGCGCACCGGCAAGAAGGACGACCGACGCGAAACACCCGGCGGCGGCCGCCAGCCGCGGACCGATGGGAAACCGCAGCAGCAACCGCAGCGGGGACGCGACGGACGGCCGCAGCGGCCTCCACGAGGCGGCGGCCCGCAGGCACACCGTCCGTCCCAGCAACAGCGGCCAGCCCAGCAACAGGCCGCCCCTCCCGTCGAAGGAGAGCGCACAGGCCGCCGTCGCCGCCGTCGCCGCGGAGCAAGCAGCGGCGCCGAGGGGGGTCCGAAACAGAACCCGAATCCGAACGCCGGGGCCTCCCAGCCGCGGCCACCGCGCGAACCGCGCCCTCCGCGTCCGCCTCAGGCTCCGCGTCCGAATCTTCCTCAGCCCCGGGAAGAAGGAAGCGCACCGCGTCCCGAAGGTGATGGTCCGAAGCGGCGGAGACGGTTCCGACGCCGCCGGGGTGGTGGCGGCAGCCCTGCAGCCACGTAAGGAGTCAGGTTACGTGGATTCTAACGCTCCCGTCGCAGTGACGGATGGCTCCACGGCAGGACGGTTCATTCGAAGATGGCGGGCCGTACACTCGCCGAACCCTTCGCAGCGGATACAGTAGCGATCGGCATTGTCAGGCTTGAAGTCGATCGGCTCACAGATATTGACTCCCTGCACCTTGTCCCGCTCCGCGAGTGCGATCAGGCGATCGATATCCGACGCCGATCCGGTCGACAGCGCTTTCTTCACCGCCGCCACCCGCGTGATGTTCTTCGTCGCGATGATCACCGCGGCATCCTCTTGTGCAAGCGGGGGGCGGGCGTGCTGGGCGTCGCGCGAGGCGATGGCGAGCACCCTCACACGCTGCGAAACGAAGTACCCGAACCCGGCCACTGCTCCGGCCAGTGCCGCGAGATTGGCCTTGCTACCGAAGAAGACTCCGGTCAGCAGAGCCGCCAGGGCCATCCAGGCGAGAAACGTCACACGGATCGGCAGGACCGTAGAGAGATAGAACGTCTGGTCGCGGTTCAGCGCCGCGTAAACGAACAAAAGCGTGAAGTTGATGAAGAAGGAGCCCAGGAGTGGCGTGTGGTACCAGGCGGCAACAAGCGCCGTCGCCAGCGTCGACACCAGGTAGAACCGGATGAAGTTTCCGGTTCCCCACTCCTCCTCGACCGCGGACCCCATCAAGGAGAGAAGAACGAGGTTGAGAAAGAGGGTCAGGACCGGCGGAATCGAAACGAGGCCGACATGACTGGCCTGCGCGAACTGGTACGTGAACAGACGCCAGATCTGGCCTGCGGCGACCTGGTTCCGATCGAAGCCGAAGAGACGCGCGAACCTGGGAGCATCCTGGAACTGCAGCAGGAAGAAGGCGACATTCAGGAACAGCAGAATGTACGTCGAGCGCAGATTCTCCCCGCGGCTGCGAAACATGACGATACGAACGAAGCCTCGCGATTGAATAATTCAACCCCCGCGCCGGAATAGTTACGGATCAGACGCAATGAGCGTTGAATTCGTTTGCACGGAGAAAAAAACCAGCCGCGGGGGCCCTGCCTCTATCGAACGACGACGCTGTCCATCCCCTCGAAACGCAGCACGCTTCCGTCCACCAGGTGGTGCTTTGCGGCGACGCCCGCCGCCAGCTCGAGCACGGATGACGCCTGCGCGTTCGGCGGATAGTTCGCACACGGATCCGCCCTGCAGGGCTGGACGTCGCGGGCGATGTGGACGATGCGATGCTGCGAATCCATCCAGATCATGTCGAGAGGAATGAGCGTGTTCTTCATCCAGAACGGATATTCGCCGGCCTGCGGGAACAGAAAGATCATCCCTCGGTTCCCGGCAAGGGAATCGCGGTACATGAGGCCCTGCTCCCGCGTCGGGTCGTCCGAGGCTACTTCGACGTCGATGGCGGAATGGTCGGGGAGGATGATCCGGGTTGCGGCGGCGGAGGTGGCGGTGTTCGTCATCGTCGTGGCGGAAACGGGCGCGGATGAGCGCTGCGCGCAGGCGAATGCCAGCAGCAGCAGAACGCTAGGTTTCATTCTCCACCTCCACCTCTTCCTGACGGCTTTCGCGCGCGATGAGGTCGTATTTCTTCGCGTAGTAGCGGAAGGAACGGAACGACATCCGCAGCAATTCGGCGGCCTGCGTCTGGACCCCGCCCGTCCGCTCCAGCGCCTTGAGCATGAAGATCTTGCCGATCCCTTCGAGGTGGTCCTGCAGGGAGATCCCGTCGGCGGGAAGCTCGAACGTCACATCGGGAATGGCGCTGCCCAGCAGAACGTGCTCGGGAAGAGACTTCGTGGTGAGCACGTCGGAGGGTTCCAAAGCGATCATCCGTTCGATGACATTCTCCAGTTCACGGACGTTGCCCGGCCAATGGTATTTCTCGATGGAGCGCATGGCGTCGGTCGAGATCCTCTTCTGCGGCACTCCCATCGTCTTTGAATACTTCGTGATGAAGTGCTCGACGAGGAGGGCGATGTCCTCCTTCCGCTGCCGCAGAGGCGGTAGCGTGATGGGAATGACGTTGATGCGGTAGAAAAGATCCTCGCGAAACGTTCCCGCTCGGATCGACTCGGCAAGGTCCCGGTTGGTCGCCGCAATGACCCGCACATCGACCTGGGACTCGCTGTTCGAACCGACGCGGCGCACGACGTGATCCTGCAGGACGCGGAGCAGCTTGATCTGCATCGCCGTCGATGTCTCTCCGATCTCGTCGAGGAAGATCGTTCCGCGTTCGGCTTCCTGGAACAGTCCACGTTTCTCGCGGATCGCACCGGTGAACGCGCCGCGCTCGTGACCGAACAGTTCCGACTCCAGCAACGTCTCCGGCAACGCGCCGCAGTTGATCGAGACGAACTTTCCGCGGCGGCCCGAGTTGTAGTGGATGGCGCGCGCGATCAGCTCCTTGCCGGTGCCGGAGTCGCCGGAGATCAACACGGTCGAGGCGGTCTTGGCGATGCGCTGCACGATCGAGAAGATCTCCTGCATCCGCGCGCTGCGGCCGATGATGCTGGAGAACGTGAACCGTTCTTCGAGTGCCGTCCGGAGGTGGAGGTTCTCGTCTTCCAGCTCCTTCCGCTCGACGGCGTTACGAACGATGATCTTCAGCTCATCGATGTCGAACGGCTTGGCGATGTAGTCGAAGGCACCGGCCTTCAGGGCCTCCACGGCCGACTTCGTCGACGTGTGCGCGGTGATCATGATGACCGCGACGGACGGTGCGGATACCTTCACCTCGCGCAGCAGATCGATCCCGGAGCCATCCGGCAGCATGAGGTCGCAGAGGATGAGGTCGGGCTCGTTCTTCGCCAGCGCGATGCGCGCGGATGCCACGGACGCCGCCGCGTCGACGCGCCACCCATCCTCCTCAAAAACGATCGAAAGGAAATCGCGCAGCGAGGCTTCGTCGTCGACGATCAGCAGATTCACAGTCGGCGGATTATAGGTCGCTACTCGCGCGTCGCGACCACGGCGGCGGCCGCGAGGACCTGACCGATCAGAAACAGCGACGACAGGCCGTGCAACATCCCGAACCGCTGCCGCACCGGGTCGTCCTTGGCCATACTGCTGATCGGCACGACGGAATCACGGCGCATCACACGGATTCTCGTGTCGAGCAGGGCCTGAAATGACGCCAGGAGCACGGCGACGAAGAGGATGACCAGCATGACCGGCCGGCTGCGGCGCCATTCCAGAAACATGAGAAGCAGCGGCGCGAGCAGCGCGATGTAGTGCCAGCGCGTCAGCACGGCGCCGACCACGTTGGCAGCGTCGGTCGCACTGCCCGCCGCGTTGAATGCTGCCGATGCAGTGAGAATCAGGAACGCCCCGCTGCCGAGCCAGAGACCCTGAAGGAGACGCGTCACGGCGAGCGACGATCTGCGCGCGGCAGGAGGCGACGGCACAGCAGGAGCCGGCGGCTGGGCCGGTCCATCGAACACCGGTCCGTCGCTCACGCGAACACCTCCCGAATCGACTGCTCGTACGGTGCTCGCAACACACCGCGATCCGTGATGATCGCGCGGATCAACCGCGACGGCGTGACGTCGAACGCCGGATGACGAACCAGGATGCCTTCCGGCGCGATCGACAAGCCGTTCATCGTCGTCACTTCCGCCGCGCTGCGCTCTTCGATCGGGATCGCTGCACCGGTTGCCGTGTTCCTATCGATCGTCGAGAGCGGCGCGGCCACGTAGAACGGCACGTCATGGACGTCCGCGAGCACCGCAACCGTGTAGGTTCCGATCTTGTTCGCGGTATCGCCATTCGCGGCAATCCGGTCGGCACCGACGATCACCGCATCGAAGCGGCCCTGCTGGAAGAAATGCCCGGCCATGCTGTCGGTGATGAGAGTTACCTCGATGTTCTCCTGCTTCAACTCCCAGGCCGTCAGTCGTGCGCCCTGCAGGTATGGCCGGGTCTCGTCCGCAAAAACGGCCACGCGCTTCCCACCTTCGACCGCCGCGCGGATGACCCCCAGCGCGGTGCCGTAGCCCGCCGTCGCCAGTGCCCCGGCATTGCAGTGCGTCAGGACGGTTACCGATTCGCCGAGCAACGCCGCGCCGTACCGGCCGATGCGCTGGTTCGCCTCGACATCCTCGCGAAACATCGCCTCCGCCTCGGCCGTCAGATCGGACCCAGCGTCGTGCGCACGCAGCATGCGATCGAGCGCCCACATGAGGTTCACCGCCGTCGGACGCGACGCACGAAGCTCAGCGGCCGCGGCGACGACGTCGTCCCCTCTCTGCGCTGCGAGGGCCACACCGAACGCCGCAGTCACACCGATCGCCGGCGCGCCCCGCACGATCATGTCGCGGATCGCAGCAGCAACTTCATGGGCATCGCGGCACGGCACATAGACGACGTCGCGCGGCAGGAGGCGCTGATCGAGCAGCTCGAGCGCGGTGCCGCGCCAGCGGATCGGCTCAACGGGCATGGGAAGAATCCAGGGAAGAAGGAGAAGGAGCGAGCGAGCACGGCGGAGCAAATGGGCATCGATGATGAACCGGCGAGGATGTGCCCTCGTGCGTCGTCCCTTGTGCCTCAAGCCTCTCGCGTCGGGTACTCACAGGGCCGTCGTTATACTACGAGACGTTTCCGGAGGATTCATGGTCAGGGTAGGAGTCAATGGTTTCGGGCGCATCGGGCGCAACGTGCTTCGGGCCACGCTCGAGCGCAATCTCGATATCGAATTCGTGGCCGTCAACGACCTCACCGACGCCGCCACGCTGGCGTATCTGCTGAAGTACGACTCGGTCCATCACACGCTTCCCAACGACGTCGGTCACACGGACACCAGCATCACCATCGACGGGAAGGAGCTGCGTGTTTTCTCCAATCCCGATCCCGCCGAGATCCCCTGGAGCGACCTCGGCGTCGAGATCGTCGTCGAGTCGTCAGGTCGCTTCACGTCCAAAGACAAAGCGTCCCGTCATCTCCGCAAGTCCGTCGAGCACGTCATCATCTCCGCACCATCGAAGGATGCCGACGTCACCATCTGCATCGGCGTAAACGAGAAAGACTTCGATCCGGCCCGGCACAAGATCGTCTCCAACGCCTCGTGCACGACGAACTGCCTGGCCCCCGTCGCCAAGGTTCTCCACGAGAGCTTCGGAATCGAGATGGGGATCATGACCACGGTGCACTCGTACACGAATGACCAGGAGATCCTCGACCTGCCGCACAAGGACGTGCGGCGCGGTAGAGCCGCCGCGATGTCGATGATCCCCACAACCACCGGCGCCGCCAAAGCAGTCGGCCTGGTTCTTCCAGAACTGAAGGGGAAGTTTGACGGAATTTCCGTGCGGGTGCCGACGCCGAATGTCTCGCTCGTCGACCTCACGTTCCGCACGTCGAAAGAAACCGGCCCTGACGAGATCAACCAGGTGCTGCGCGCCGCGGCCGACGGTCCGCTGAAAGGCATCCTCACCTACTCCGACGAGCAGCTCGTCTCGGTCGACTTCAATCATGATCCCCATTCGGCGATCATCGACACCACATTCACCCGCTCGGTCGATGCGCGGATGCACAAAGTCCTCGCCTGGTACGACAACGAATGGGGCTATTCGAACCGCATCATCGATCTCATCGCGTACATGGCACGCGTCCGGAAGGAGTCGTTGCAGCAGGCATGATCCGGATCCGTACGCTCGACGACCTCTCCCTCGCACCTGGGGCGCGCGTTTTCTATCGCGTCGATTACAACGTCCCGCTCGACGGGAACCGGATCACCGACGCCACGCGAATCGAAGAGACGCTGCCGACGTTGCGGCGCCTTCTCGCGTCCGGTGCCGCCGTCGTCATCGCCAGCCATCTCGGCAGGCCGAAGGGCGAGCGGAAAGCGAAGTACTCGCTCGCGCCGATCCGTACGAAGCTGGCCGGGCTCCTCGACCTCGACGTGCAGTGGTCCGACGACTGCGTGGGCAGCGACGCCGAAGCGCACGCGTCGGCGCTCGCACCCGGTCAAGTGCTGCTCCTCGAGAATTTGCGTTTCCACGCCGGCGAAGAAGCGAACGACCGCGGGTTCGCCGGACAGCTTCGGAAGCTCGCAGACACGTACGTCAACGATGCCTTCGGCGCCTGTCACCGCGCGCACGCATCGATCGACGCGCTGCCTCGTCTGTTCGATCCGAAACAAATCGCCGGCGGACTGCTGCTCGCGCGGGAAATCGAATTCCTGCAGAAGATCACCAACGTCTCCGACCGCCCCTTCGTCGCACTTCTCGGCGGCGCCAAGATCGCCGGCAAGATCGAACCGCTCCAGGCGCTCGTCAGGCTTGCGGACTCGGTCCTCGTCGGCGGCGGGATGGCCAACACGTTCCTTGCCGCACGTGGCGTGGCGATGGGCGGATCGCTGGTCGACCAGGATTCGATCGAGGTAGCGACGAGGATTACCAACGTGACGCTCCCTGTCGATCTCGTCGTCGCGGACGACCTCGAGCATCCCACGGCGATCGAGACTGTCGACGTCGCAACCGGACTGACCCCGGGACAGAAAGCATTCGACATCGGTCCGAAGACCGTCACGGCGTACGACGCGGTGCTCCGCGCCGCGCGGACGATCTTCTGGAACGGACCGATGGGCGTCTTCGAGAAGGAAGCGTTCGCGAAAGGCACGATGGCTATGGCCCGCTCCGTCGCCCAGTCCGGCGGGACCACGGTGGTGGGAGGGGGGGAATCGGTGGAGGCGGTCAACGCATCTGGCTTCGCCGATCGCATCAGCCACATTTCGACCGGCGGCGGTGCCTCACTGGAATTCCTTGCCGGCAAGACCCTTCCCGGTGTGGAGGTGCTGCGGAAGTGAGGTCGCGCGGTCTCGCGGATTGCGGAGTGTCGTAACGCTCCGCTTCCCCACGAGACGGCGAGACCTCGCGACTTTGCGACTACATGGCCCAGGAAATCGAAGTTAAGTTCGCCCTGAAGGACCGCAACGAGCTCGTTCGCAAACTGCACGATATCGGCGGACAGCGCCTCTATCCCGAGACGTTCGAAGACAACATCGTCCTCGATCGCCGCGGCGAGCTGCGCACGAAGGGATCGCTGCTGCGCGTACGGAAATTCGGCAAGTACTCCATCGCCACCTACAAGGGTCCGATGTCGATCGAAGGGGGCGTCAAATCGCGCGAGGAGGTGCAGACCGGCGTGGAGAGCTTCGAGCTCGCCATCCAGCTCTTCGACTCCCTCGGCTACAAGCCTGTCTTCCGCTATCAGAAGTTCCGCGAGGTCTGGCGCATTCGGGAAGTGGAAGTGGTGCTCGACCGAACACCGATCGGCGACTACTTCGAGATCGAAGGCCCGATCGATGTGATCCGCACCATCGCCACTGAGCTGGGGATGACGATGGAACAGGCCATCCGCCAGACCTACGCCGATCTCTACCGCCAGGCGCGGAGAACAAGGCCCGACCTCGGCGAGAACATGATCTTTCCGCCCGAGCAGTTGTGATCTCGCGGTATCGCGGCATCCGGGTTTTCGGCAGGTCATTCGCAAGGAGTTCGCGGTGATGAGAACGATTGACGGCTCGCATCGACTGCCTGGTGCACCAGCCCGACCCAATGAGCAGCGGGACCGCTGCGCAACCGCGCGACCACGAAACCGCGCGACCGCAATATGAAAGCCATGATCCTCGCTGCTGGGTACGGCAGTCGCCTTCGCCCGGTCACGTACACCATCCCGAAGCCGATCGTGCCTCTTGCCGGAAGACCGCTCATGGGGTGGGCCGTCGAGGCGTTGCTCGACGCCGGCGTCTCCGAATTCGTCGTGAACCTTCACCACCTCGCCGAGGCAATCGAGAAGTACCTGCGCGCCCAGTTCGAAGGGCGGGCCACGTTCGAATTCTCGTATGAGCCCGAGATCCTCGGCACCGGCGGCGGCGTGCGGAACGTACACACGCTTCTCAACAGCGCGGGTGATTTCTTTCTCGTCAATGGCGACACGGTCCAGTTCCCGCCCTATGCCGCATTGCGTGCAGCGCGAAGCAGCCGTGACTCACTGGCCGCGTTGACCCTTCGTCATCCGCCGCAAGGCGATCGGTTTACCGCGGTCTATTTCGATGATGGGCTGGTCACAGGGTTCGGGCGCGGGACAGGCGAGGCGCTGATGTTCTCCGGCACGCACCTCATCTCCAGACGCATCTTCGATCTTCTGCCGGACAAAGACTTCTCTGGAATCGTCGACGAGGTCTACCAGCCTGTGCTCGACAGTGGTCTCGAGCGGATTGCCGGCGTCGTCGACGATGGACTGTGGTTCGACATCGGCACACCGCGGCGTTACATGAACGCGTCGCGAACGCTACTGGCGCACATCGTGGAGGGGAAACTGCCGCCGGCGGAGGGAACCGTCGTCACCGGCGACTCGCTCGTCGATGAGACGGCAACCGTACGCCGCGCAATGGTGCACAGCATCGCCGGCCAGCGCAGCGTCGTCGAAGGGGAACTTCGAGACAGCGTCGTCTGGGACGATTGCAGGATCGGGCCTCAGGTCACGCTCGACTCCTGCATCGTGGCGCATGGTGTCGAGCTGGTTGCACCGATCGCGCTGCGCAACGTCCTGATCTGCCGCGACGATAGCGCCATACCCCGCGATGGCGAGCACCGCTTCGAGCAAGGTCTCGTCCTCCGCGATCTTTGAGCGGGTGCTACGATATCTTTCTCACCAACAACCCCATGGCAGACGGTACCGACCCCGCGCGACGGCGCACGATCACCGTTTTTCTGACCCAGGGCCTCGCCGGCCTGTCGCTCATGCTCTGGGTGACGTGGCTCCGATTCGATCAGACCGTCGCCATCATTCACCGGCTCCAGCCGAATGCCGCGGCGATCATCCTGATCCTTGTTGCATTCGCCACGGCGCTGGCCTTCCTGAAGTTCGAGCTGACCGAACTGATCTACGTCTCCCTCGTCCTCACCGCCTACACCGTCATGGTTCCGATCCTCGGCGTCGTGATGGCGTCGTGGCTGGCGGTGCTCGTGGCGGGATTCGCCCGCATCCTGGCGCTCAAACAGATCGGGCCCGCCAAGATCGAGCCGGCCGATCACGTCATCGACCACGTGAAGACGTTCGGTCTCTTCGGAACGTACGGGATCCCCGTCGTCGCTGCCGCCACACTCTACGAGCTTCTGCACGGTGAGTTGCCTCTGGAGCACGCCACCTTCCGCGCCGCCCTCAAGATCGCCCTCTGCGGCATCGCCTTGAGCACCACCAACATCCTGCTCATGTTCCGCGTAGCCCAGTCGTACGGATACTCGCACCGGAAAATCCTCCGGCTCGATCTGGTGGACATGGCCATTTACCTCCTCACGGTTCCCTACGCCGTGATGACCGCGCTGTCGTACGCATCGCTCGGATGGGGCGCCCTCGTGGCACAGGCGATCAGCGGTTCGCTTGCCATCGGAATGGCGCGCAGCCTGGCCATGACCAGGATGAAGAGCACCCAGCAGGTACTTCGCATCGCGTCGCTGACGAACATCGGTAAGACGATCTCGTTGCGCTTCACCACAGACGAGCTGCTGACGGCGATCTACAACGAGTGCAAGCGGTCCGTCGACTGTACGCTGTTCACAATCGCGCTGCTCGACGAGTCAACGAACGAGCTCTCCTTCGAGCTGGACATGCGCGATGGCGTCAGTCTGCCGCGCCAGCGCCTGCGCGTCGGAGAGGGTCTGAACTCCTGGGTCGTCGATCACGGCGAGCCCCTCCTCATCGGAAGTGTCGCCGACGAGAAGCGTTTCGGCGTCAAGGCGATCGTCGACTCCAAGCCGACGGAATCGTGGCTCGGCGTTCCGATGATCGTCCGCGACCGCGTCATCGGCGTGATCTCCGTCGAGAGCTTCCGGAAGAACGCCTTCACGAATGACGACCTCCTCCTACTCAATGCGATCGCCAACCAGTCCGCGGTGGCCATCGAGAACGCCCACCTCTACCGCGATCTCGAGGGCCTGACCGTCGCCCTCGAGCAACGAGTTCTGGAGAGGACGAACGAGCTTCGCGAGACGAATCTCCGGCTCCTTGCGGCAGACCGTTCCAAGAACCAGTTTCTGGCCAACATGTCGCACGAGCTGCGCACGCCGCTCAACTCGGTCATCGGCTTCTCCAGCGTGTTGCTGGAGAGTACCCGGGCCACGCTCTCGCAGCGGCTCTACAAGTTCCTGGAGAACATCCACGTCGCCGGCAACCATCTGCTCGAGTTGATCAACGACATCCTCGACCTCTCGAAGATCGAGGCCGGGAAGATGGAGCTGCGCACGGACGAGTTCGACCTCCGCGACACGATCGTTGCCGTCGAGCGCGTGATGAAGGGATTCGCGACCGAGGCGAAGGTACAGATCACGGCGACGATCGATCCGGCGGTCCCGCGCGTCCGGCTCGACGAAGGCCGGCTGAAGCAGATCCTCTTCAACCTTCTTTCGAATGCGGTCAAGTTCACTCCGAGCGGAGGACCGGTGGCAGTCTCAGTCACGAAGATGGCGCAAGTCGCGTCCCCGCTGGGGGTGGACACCGTCAAGATCGACGTCACCGACGAAGGAATCGGCATCGCCGGGGAGGAGCTGCAACGGATCTTCGACGAGTTCTACCAGACCGAGGAGGGCCGGCGGGCGCGCCGGGGCGGCACGGGGCTGGGTCTGTCTCTCACGCGGAACTTTGTCGAGTTGCACCACGGCCGGATCGAGGTGCAATCGGTCGTCGGCGCAGGATCGTGTTTCACGCTCTACCTGCCCGTCGACTACGACGCGTCCGTCGCCGATCCGGAGGTGAGGATCCCGATCCTGGGAGTGACCAGCCGGACGTCGGAGAGCGTTTCGGCACCCGACGTACGGCCGGCAACGGCGGATCGGCCGCTACATCAACTCTGATTCGGCGAAGAAGAATGCGATCTCGATGTTCGCGTTCTCGTCGGAATCGGATCCGTGGATCGCGTTCTGCTCGATCGACTCGCCAAACTCTTTCCGGATGGTGCCGTCGTCGGCTTTCGCAGGATCGGTGGCGCCCATGAGCGTGCGCAAGGACAGCACGGCGCCCGCCTTCTCGAGGGCAGCGACGTAGACCGTGCCCGACGTCATGTACCTGACCAGGTCGCCAAAAAACGGCCGGGCGCTGTGCACGGCATAAAACGCTTCCGCCTGCTTCGTGGAGAGGTTGACCTTTTTCAGCCCGAGGACCTTGAAGCCTTCGGTCTCGAGACGGCTGACGATTTTTCCGAAGTTCCCCTTGCGAACGGAATCCGGTTTGATGATGGTGAATGTGCGATTCGACATGAGTGGTTCGTAGTCCTTTGCTCGGATTTGGGCGGCGGATTATAGCCGCGTGGCGCGGGATGCCCTACTGCGACACGATAATCGCCGAAATCCCCGCCGCCTCCAGCTTCGAACGAGCGCTGGCAGCCTGGTCCCGAGTGTCGAAGGGACCGATTCGCACGTGATACAGCGACGTGTGATCGACGGTCGCCTCCTGGCCGATCGCTTTGAGCTTCTGTTGGAGCGCCTTCGCGTTTCCTTCCTGCGAGAATGCGCCGACCTGGACGATGTATCGCCCGCCGGCGTGCGTCTTCGGTGTGACGCCGGCGGCCTCGCCGGCGTTGGACTTCCTTTTCACAGGCGATGAGGGAACAGGCACCGGCGTCCCCGCGCTCCGATTGACCGGCACGTCGAGGATCGAGGTTCCGTTCGCCGCGACCTGACGCCGCGTCTCGATTCCGCTGGTGTGCTGTTCGACGACCTGCACGCTCTCCACGGTCGCGGGTGCCTTGGGCTGCTCCGAGACCACCGGAGCCGGGACGGGGGCCGGGGCGGGCTGCTCCACGGACGGCGTGGCCGCGACCGCGCTTTTGTCCTGGACCGTCACTGCAAACGGCGCCGGCGGCTCGCGATCTCCGCGGCCGATCTTCGCTACGGCCATCTCGACTTCTCCGCCGCCGCTCTCGGCCAACCCGATCTGCTGCGCGGCCGCGTACGACAGATCGATCAGGCGATCGCCGACATACGGTCCGCGATCATTGATCCGGACGCGGACGGTCTGTCCCGTCTTCAAATTGCGCACATCCACCAGCGAGCCGAAGGGAAGCGTGCGATGCGCTCCGGTCATCAGCATCGGATCGAAGATCTCGCCGTTGGCCGTGGTCCGGCCGGAGAACTCCTGACCGATCCAGCCAGCCGCTCCCGTCGACGTCATCTGTGACGGCGACATCGATCCGGGACTCGCCGGCACAGTGGTTGTCGTTCCCGACTGGTGTGTTGCACATGCCGTCAGCGCCAGCAGCGCTGCAGCGATCAGCACTCGTTTCATACCCGCACCTCACCAACTTCCGACCCGATCTGGGCTCGTTCCGCATCGAGGATCGGATCGATGACCTCGACGAGAAACCGTTCCGTCTGCTGTTTCGCCACTCCCGTGTATTTCTCCGGCCGCGCGATGCCTTCGATCGAGGCGCGGTCGATCCCGAAGAGAGGATCGGCGGCGATCCGGCCGAAGAGATCATTCTCGCCCGCACCCGATTTCAGCACATCCGCAGCGGCCTGCGAATGGATGCGGACGCGTTCGTGCAGCACCTGCCGGTCGCCGCCACGGCGCGCCCCTTCCATCATGAGATTCTCCGTCATCATGAACGGCAGCTCCCGCTGGACGTTGGCCGCGATCACTTCCTCGTGGACGACCAGTCCGGCGGCGATGTTGTCATAGATCAGCCCGATCGCATCGGCCGCCAGAAACGCCTCGGGGATCGCGATGCGACGGTTTGCGGAGTCGTCGAGGGTCCGTTCGAACCACTGCGTCGCCGCGGTGAACGCAGGGTTGAGGGCATTGACGATGAGATGCCGCGCCAACGCGTCGATCCGCTCCGCCCGCATGGGGTTGCGCTTGTAAGCCATAGCCGACGATCCGATCTGGGCATCCTCGAATGGCTCTTCGATCTCATGCAGATGCTGGAGGAGGCGCATGTCGTATCCGAACTTCGACGCCGACTGCGCGAAGCCGGAAAGCACATTGACAGCCTGCGAGTCGACCTTGCGCGAGTACGTCTGCCCGGAGACCGGGTAGCTGCGCGTCATCCCGACTTTTTCCGCGACGAGCGATTCGAGCCGGTCGATCTTCCCTTCGTCGCCGTCGAAGAGGCTCAGAAACGATGCCTGCGTCCCGGTCGCCCCCTTCACGCCGAGAAGCGCGAGCTGCGAGAGGCGGAAGTCGATCTCGCGGAAATCGAGCAGCAGGTCGTGAATCCAAAGTGTGGCGCGCTTGCCGACCGTGGTGAGCTGTGCCGGCTGGAAGTGCGTGAAGGCCAGTGCAGGCGTCGACCGCCAGCGCCATGCGAAATCGCGCAGCTTGGCCATCAGGTTGACGATGCGGCGCCGGATGATGCCCAGGGCTTCACGCATCTGCAGGAGGTCGGTGTTGTCGGTGACGAACGCAGAGGTGGCGCCGAGGTGGATGATGCCTTTCGCGGAGGGGGCCTGGAGACCGAACGCGTAGACGTGTGCCATCACGTCGTGCCGGACCTCGCGTTCGCGGCGTTCCGCGTCGGCATAGTTGATGTCGTTGGCGTTGGCTTTCAGCTCTGCAATCTGTTCCGCGGAGATCGGCAGACCGAGCTCGCGCTCCGACTCCGCCAGCGCAATCCAGAGCTTCCGCCACGTCCGGAATTTGTAGTCGGCGGAGAACAGGTACGACATCTCCTTCGAGGCGTACCGTTCGTTGAGAGGGTTCTGTGCGGCGTCGCGCGTCACCGTCTCGAATTATACGGCGTTGACAGCGTCTCACCGACCCGCGACACTACAGGCACACATGCAGCCCTCCGTCTCCAACCGCGAAGCGAGCCGCGCCACGCAGGTGATCCGCAGAATCGCGATCCTCCTGGTGGCCCTGCTGGCCCTGACCGGGGTGGTCTCGCTCTTCGTCACGGGCCGCGCCACGTCCGAGCTGCAGCTCTCGCGGCATCGCGTCGAGGCACTCACGGCCGAGATCCGGCAGCTGGAAAACGAGAACACCCGGCTGAAGGGCGAGATCGACAGCGTGAAGAAGTCGACCTACGCGGTCGAACGGATCGCGCGCGAAGACCTTGGCATGTCACGCCGTGGCGAAGTGATCTACCTGCTGGCGCGGTAGGACGACTCTGACGCCCGACCGGATTCACTCACCCTCGTTTTTCGCTGTCCCTTACGGCTTCCCTTTCTCGACCTCCGCCGCATACCCCTCGATCACCTTCGACACGAGCTCGATCTGCGCGTTGGCGTCGTTCCACTGCTTCTGCTCGATCGCTTCGCGCACGCCCGGAATCGTCTTCACGCCGTAGCCTGTGTAGAAACCTGGCGCGTAGATCTGATGACGGAACCAGGGCCGGCGGGGCAACCCGTCGGTGCGCAACAGGTTCTGCTCGATGTGCATCAGGGCATGATCCGCTGCGGCCTGGCGTGCGGTAGCGTCCGCAGGGATCGCCGCCGCGGCGTGATCAAACTCGCGGGCGCTCCGATTGAGGTGCGCGATCGCATTCTGTAGCGGCGCGAAGTTGAGATGCGGAACGGGTTCCTCTGTCTTCGGAGCCAGAAACGGCTTCGTCGGATCGGCGGCGATCTCGTACGCACGCTCGCGAACGAAACGGTTGCGGTCCTCGATCAACTGCCGCTGGCTGTCGGCGAGCTTCGTCAGCTCGTTGAGATAGCGCGCCAGCGTGTCGGCGAACGTGGTGAGCTCGAAGGGCAGCACGTCGGCGTTCGCCAGGCGCAACACGAGACGCCCGGTGGTCTTCGCCTGCGCGATGCCGTAGTCGAACGTCGGATCCTCGAAGCGCGTGTAGTGGTCGAACGAGTCGTAGACCGAGTGATACGACCCGCCACCCCCCTCTCCGCCGTAGCCGATGTTCAGCGCGGCAACGCCGGTGTGCTGCAGGAACGGCGTGTAGTCGGAGCCCGAGCCGAGCGCATCGAGCCGGATCAGCTCCTGCTCGCGCGCTTCCCGCCGCGCCTCGGCGCTCGTGGCTGTGATCGCATCGTGCGCACGGAGTCGCGCCAGGACCGACACATTGCGTTCCGGGTCAGGGACATCGCGCGCGACTTGCGTGACGAGCCGCTCCAGCGTGTGCGAGCCACCGGCATCGAGGAAGCCGCGCGAGTTCGTATCGGAGTTGATGTAGACGACTCCTTTGCTGCGCAGCTCGTCCGCATGCGTCTCCGCCCACTCCGTCGATCCGATGAGCCCCTCTTCTTCGCCATCCCACGCGGCGAACTGGATCGTCCGCTTCGGCCGCCAACCACTCTTCGCCAGCTCACCGATCGCTCTCGCTTCTTCCAGCTCCGCCACCAGTCCGCTGATCGGGTCGTTGGCGCCGTTCACCCACGCGTCGTGGTGATTGCCGCGCATGATCCACTCGTCGGGATATTGCGAACCGGTCAGGCGCGCGATCACGTCGTACGCCGGGACCATGTTCCAGTTGAACTCGAGCGCGAGATGGACGCGCGACGGTCCCGGCCCGAGGTGATAGGTGATGGGGAGGGCGCCACGCCATTCGGAGGGAGCGACCGGACCGCCGAGCGCGCGCAACAGCGGCAACGCATCGGAATACGAGATCGGCAGCACCGGGATCTTCGTGATGACCTCGGCGTCCTTGCGATCGATCCGCTTCGCATTCGCGGTCGCGCCGATGCCCGGGGTCAGTGGATCGCCGGGATGCACCGGCATGTCCATCACGGAGCCGCGCTGTGCGCCGTTCTCATTGCGATACGCGCCCTTCGGATAGACGTCGCCCTGTCCGTAGCCGTCGTCGCGCGGATCGGAGTAGATGATGCAACCAATCGCGCCATGCTCCGCGGCGACCTTGGGCTTGATGCCGCGCCAGGAGCCGCCATAGCGTGTGATGACGATCTTCCCCTTCACATCGATGCCGTTGCGCTCGAGCGTCTCGTAGTCCGCGGGGATGCCGTAGTTCGCATAGACCAGATCGCCGGTGACGTCACCGTCGATCGAGTAGGCGTTGTAGACCGGCAGCTGCTCGCTTTGCTGGCCCGACGTCGCATCGCCGGAGACCGCCGGCTCGAGGAGCTTCGCGGTGAAATGCTCCGGCGCGATCAATTCGACGAGACGCCGCTTCGGCGTCGGGAAGAGCACACGGAACTCTTCGATGTTCGTGTCGTAGCCCCATGACTTGAACAGCGATGCCAGGAACTGTGCGTTCTCCTTGTCATACGCGGAGCCGAGGTGGTGAGGCCGCGCGGAGAGGCGCTTCATCCAGTCGCGCAGGTCGTCGCGTTTCAGTGATGCGTCGAACTGCGCTTCGAGCGCGCGTTCCTTCGCGGCCGTACCGCCGCCGAAACCGAGCATCGGCGGTTCAGCGGGTGCTTGCGCAAAGAGGGTGGTGGCGAGAATGACGGCGAGAACAACGGCAGTGCGGCGCATGGCCGGGAATTGTAGCCGGGTGTGCACTACCGGGGGATTGCGGAACCCTCAAACCACCCGGGACGGCGGCAACAGCGACTTGTTGATCGCGATCGCCGCGATCGCTCCATCAGCGGCCGATGTGACCCAAGCTGCGATCCCGGCACCAGATCGCCGACGGCCGGGTGTGCACAATGGCGGCCACGTAGGGTACGCTCATCCCGTGGCGCTCGTCTTCGTCGCCGGCAACGCAGCGGACGTTTTCGCTCCTGACCTGGCGAAGGCGATCGATGACGCCATTCATGCAAACTTTCCGGAGCTCCCGGTGGTGAACGGCGAGGCATACGTCTCCGATCCCGTCGAGGCCGTGGGCTGGTCGCAGTTGCAGGCCCGGGCGATGCGGGTGATCGCCGCGCCGCACCTGTCGGGCCTCGATGCCTATCAGTCCGTCTTTCTCCCGCTGCGGTTCGAATCCGTTCAGTCGATCGCGATCCCGACCGCGGCCGATCCTCTGGAGGCCGGCAGCCTCGACGCGCTTCTCGACGAACTGCGCCTCTTCGCCGCCGAAGCGTCCCTGCCGACCGACGACGTGGAACTGATGCGGCTCGCGGCGAAGTACCTGGAGGACGACGCGCTCTTCGACGAGGACCTCGACGTGCAGACGTACGTGCAACTCTTCCTCACCGCGAGGCAGGCCTCCGCGCGCGGAGTGCCGCTGTGGATCGCAGTGTGAGCTGAGGCAACATAGAATCCCGCCGAATGGAACGACTCAAACGGCTTGCTCCGTTCCTCAAGCCGCTCCTGATCCTGGCGTTGTTCGCCGTCGCTCTGCGGGTCCTCCACGACACGCTGGCCCAGTATCGTTACCGGGACGTCATCCATTACGTCAGCGCTCTTCCCGGCAACCAGCTGCTCCTGGCCGCAGTTCTCACGCTCCTGGGCTATCTCGTGATGACGGGCTACGACACGCTGGCCTTCCGCTACATCCGGCACCCGCTGCCGTACTTCAAGATCGCGCTGGCGTCGTTCATCGGTTACGCGTTCAACAACAACGTCGGATTTTCCGGTCTCGTCGGCGGGTCGCTGCGCTACCGGCTCTACAACGCCTGGCGTCTCACGGCAGTGGAGATCGCGAAGGTCATTGCGTTCTGCACGATCAGTTTCTGGCTCGGCTTCGTGCTGCTCGGAGGGATCTTCTTCCTGGCGACGCCACCCGAGATTCCGGCGTCTGTGCATCTGCCGTTCGCGTCGATCCGCCTTCTCGGGATCGTCATGCTGCTGCCGGCGATCGCCTACATGCTCTGGATCGCGATCCGCCGCGAGCCGATCCGCGTGAAACAGTGGGAGTTCGAGCTGCCTTCGCCGGGGCTGTTTGTGGCGCAGGTGGCGACGTCCTGCCTCGACTGGATCATCGCCGCGGCCGTGCTCTACATCCTGTTGCCGGACTCGCTGCCGCTGATGTTCTCCCGCTTCCTCTGCATCTTTCTTCTGGCGCAGATCGCCGGCGTAGCCAGCAACGTGCCGGGTGGACTGGGGATCTTCGAGGCGATCATCCTCGTCTTCCTCGCGCCCTTCTTCTCCGCTTCCGCCATCCTCGGCGCACTCGTCGCGTTCCGCGTCATCTACTACCTGCTGCCGCTGCTCGTGGCCATCCTGCTCCTGGCCACGCACGAGATCATCGAGAAGCGCGAGGGTGTCGCCAACGCCTGGAAGATCTTCGGCCGCTGGGCACCCGGGATTGCGCCGCATCTGCTGGCCTTAACGACGTTTGTCGCCGGCGCAGTCCTTCTCTTTTCCGGCGCGACGCCGGCCCTTCCCGGGCGTCTTGGTCTGCTCCGCAGGCTCGTGCCGTTGCCCATCGTCGAGCTGTCACACTTCTTCGGATCGATCGCCGGCGCCACGTTGCTGCTGCTCGCCCGCGGCCTGCAACGCCGGCTGGATGCGGCGTACCAGATCACGGTCGGCGTGCTCGTGGCGGGAATCCTCTTTCAGATCTTCAAGGGCGGCGACTTCGAAGAGGCCATCATCCTGGCGGTGATGCTCTTCGCGCTGGTGGCATCGCGGCGACACTTCTATCGCAAGGCCTCGCTGCTCAATGAAGGCTTCGGGCCGGGATGGATCACCGCCATTCTGCTGGTCCTGATCTCCTCCGCGTGGCTCGGTTTCTTCAGCTACAAGCACGTCGACTACTCGCGCGATCTCTGGTGGCATTTCTCTTTTCGCGCCGACGCCCCACGTTTCCTGCGTGCCTCGGTCGGCGTCGTCGGCGTGCTACTCCTCGTTTCGATTCAGCGTCTCCTCCGGCCAGCGACGGAGGAGCCGGATCCACCGACTTCCGAGGAGGTGGAGAGGGCGGCGGCAATCCTGGTGAGTGAGAAAAACAGCCAGGCCAATCTCGCGCTGCTCGGCGACAAGCCGCTGCTCTTCAGTCCCAGCGGACGCGCGTTTCTCATGTACGGCGTCGAGGGCCGGAGCTGGATCGCGATGGGCGATCCCATGGGTGCAGAAGACGAGAAACGGGAGCTGATCTGGAAGTTCCGCGAGCTCTGTGATCTCCACGCCGGCTGGCCGGTCTTCTACGAAGTACAGCGCCAGAACCTTCACTTCTACCTCGACCTCGGACTGACGCTGCTGAAGATCGGCGAAGAGGCCCGCGTGTCGCTGGAAGAGTTCTCGCTCGACGGCGGCGACCGCAAATGGATGCGCAAGATGCTGCGGCGCGTCGAAGCAGAAGCGTGCACATTCGACATCGTGGAGTCCGAACCGCTCCTCGAGGAGCTGCGCGTCATCTCGGACTCCTGGCTCACGGAAAAGCGCACCCGCGAAAAAGGCTTCTCCCTCGGTTTCTTCTCCGAGCAGTACGTCCGGCGTTGCGAGGTCGCGGTCGTGCGGTGCGAAGGGCGCATCGTGGCATTCGCCAATCTCTGGGAAGGCGCGGGCGAGGAGTTGTCCGTCGATCTCATGCGTCACCTCGCCGACGCGCCGGCGGGTGTCATGGACTTCATGTTCGTGAACCTGATCCTCTGGGCACAGCAACGTGGCTACCGCTGGTTCAACCTCGGGATGGCACCGTTGTCGGGGTTGGAGAACCGGTCGCTCGGAACCCTATGGAGCCGCGTCGGTTCACTCGCGTATCGATTCGGCGAAAACTTCTACAACTTCCAGGGCCTGCGCCAGTACAAGGAGAAATTCGATCCGGTGTGGGAGCCGATGTACCTGGCCAGCCCGGGCGGACTGGCGCTGCCGCGGATCCTGACGAACCTGGCGGCGCTGATTTCGGGCGGGCTCCGTGGAGTGATCTCGAAGTAAACGCCGCGTACGCTTACAATCCGCAGCAAATGAAGAGCGCCGTATCGTCCGCCCTCCTCACTCTCGCCATCGCCGTCACCCTCTCTGCAGCGCCGAAAGCGCCGAAGCCTGCGCCGAAGCCGTTCAACGTCGTCGAGGCCAGCATCGCCGACATGCAGGCCGCGCTGCGCGACGGGCGGGTCACGTCACACGAGCTGGTGCAGCAGTACCTCCTGCGAATCGCCACCTACGAAGACAGACTACACGCGGCGATCACGGTGAATCCGAATGCGCTGAAGGAAGCGGACGAACGCGATCGCGAGCGCGCGGCCGGCAGGATTCGCGGACCACTGCATGGCATCCCTATCGCGCTCAAAGACAACATCCAGACCACGGATCTGCCGACGACCGGCGGCGCACTTGCCTTTGCGGCGCTCGTTCCTCCGTACGACGCGACGCTGACGAAGAACCTCCGCGAAGCCGGCGCCATCATCATGGCCAAGACCCAACTTACCGAGCTGGCCAACTGGGTGGCCGGCAATCCACCGATGCCGACGAACTACAACGCGCTGAACGGCTACGGCTTCAATCCCTACGATCCACGCCGCGATCCGCGCACCGAACAGGGCGATGGTCGCCCGGCCCTTGCCACCGGTGGCTCGAGCTCCGGAGCAGGAACGACGGCAAATTTCTGGGCGGCCAATGTCGGAAGCGAGACCTCGGGCTCGATCCTCAGCCCCGCGAACCAGAACATGCTGGCGGCGATCAAGCCGACTGTGGGCCGCATCAGCCGGTACGGAATCATCCCCATCACCGCGGATCAGGACACCGCCGGACCCATGGCCAAGTTCGTGACCGACGCCGCGATTCTCTTCGGCGTCCTCGAGGGGAGCAATCCGGATCCCAGCGATTCCGCGACGACGCGCTGCACACCGCCAGCGAATCACGATTACACCCAGTTCCTGAAAAAAGACGGTTTGAAAGGTGCGCGCATCGGCATTCCGCGCTCCGGTTTCTACGAGAAGTTCACGACGCCGGGTGCCACCACACCGCGCGGCGGACTCAATCCCGAACAGACCAAAGCGATGAATGACGCCATCGCCGTGCTCAAGGAGCAGGGCGCCGTCGTCGTCGATCCGGCCGACATCCCGAGCGTCGTCGACAAGAACGCCGCTGACAATTACTTCCTCTGGGGCGTATGCACCGACATGGACGACGTCAAGGGGAAGAAGTGTTCGATCGACCTCGCCTACGGCATGGAGCGCGACTTCAACAAGTGGCTCGCAGCCCTCGGCGCCGCTGCGCCGGTGAAGTCGCTGACCGAGCTGCGGCAGTGGAACACCGCCCACCAGAAGATGGGCGCGATCAAGTACGGCCAGTCGCTTCTCGACATCTCCGATGCCATGGATCTGGATGTCTACAAGACGCGTTACGAATCGGATCGCGCGAACGACATCCGCCTCAGCGCCACGCACGGAATCGACGAAGTGATGAAGGCACAGAACCTCGATGCACTGCTCTTCCCCGGCCCCGGCGGAGCCTCGATCGCGGCGCGTCCCGGGTATCCGACGGTGATCGTGCCGTGGGCCATGGTCCCGAACGCGCCACAAACTGCGTTTCCGGAAGGCTTCAACGCGAAGCCGCAGCCATTCGGCGTGAGCTTCACCGGGATGGCCTGCAGCGAGCCGACGCTCCTGAAGCTCGCCTACTCTTTCGAACAAGCTACGAAGAAGAGGGTGCCGCCCGCATCGACTCCATGACGGGCTCTTGCAGCGAGTTGTTTCGCGGGCACCCGCGATTGCGAGCGCTGGTGACGACTACACGCCGTTCCAGCGCAAATTCGAAGTTGGGGAGATTGGAGACGCCGCACACCGCCGACGTCTTCAAACCGGGGCATCGATAAAGCGGCGCCGCAGTCTTCGCACTGTGCGAATCAGAAAGCTCGCGCGATCGCCCCTGCAAGACGGTCGTTCTCTTCGGTACCGGGGACCAACAAGGACGACAATAGACGAGCGTGACCTTCGATTCCGGTTCTGAAATCGGCAAATACGAAATCATCGGGCCCATCGGCGCCGGGGGTATGGGCGAAGTCTATCGGGCGATCGATCCTGATCTCCGGCGCGAGGTCGCCATCAAGATCCTACTCGCCGATGTCTACACCGACGCGATGCGCCGCAAGCGTCTGGAGCAGGAAGCGCGGACGGCCGGCGCGCTCAATCATCCAAACCTCCTCACCATCTACGACCTGGGCTCGCATGAGGGCGCGCCGTTCATCGTCTCCGAGCTGCTCGTGGGCCAGACGCTTCGCGATGTACTGAGCAAGGGAGCGATCGAACCTCGCACCGCAGCACTCTACGCGTCTCAGATCGCGGCGGGCCTCGACGCTGCACATGGAAAAAATGTCATTCACCGCGACCTCAAGCCGGAGAACGTCTTCGTCACCACGGACGGCCGCGTAAAGATCCTCGACTTCGGCCTGGCCAAGCTCAGCGAGCCGATCGCGCACGACGACATGACGGAAACAGTCGCGCGCACGGAGCCGGGAACCGTGATGGGGACGCTGGCGTACATGGCCCCCGAGCAGGTCAAGGCGCTCGGCGCGGACGAGCGCAGCGACATCTTCGCGTTCGGCAGCATCCTCTTCGAGATGTTGTGCGGACGGCCGGCGTTCCGGCGACGCTCCGCTGCCGAGACCATCGCTGCGATTCTCACCGACGATCCGATGACGATGGCTGCGTCCGACGTTCCGACCGCGCTCGTCTCCATCGTTCGCCACTGCCTGGAGAAGGATCCCGACCGGCGCTTTCAAACTGTCCATGATCTGACCTTCGCGCTCGAATCCGCGCGGGCACCGGCTGCTACGGTTCCGATGTCAGCACCGGTTCAACCGCGACGACATCTCCTCACGCGCTCGACGATCGCGGCAGGAATCACGGGAGTGTTGATCCTTGCCGGGTTGGCGATTTCCGTGCGACGCTTCTGGCCCTTCGAACCGCACATCGACGCAATCGCTGTGCTCCCACTTGGCGATCTCAATGGCGGCAAAGACCGCTATTTCGCCGACGGACTAACCGAGGAGCTCACAACACGGCTCGCCCAGATCCACGCGCTGCGGATCGTTCCACGGACGACGACCAGCCACTACCTGGACACGCAGAAATCGCTTCATGAGATCGGCAAGGAACTGGATGTCGATGCCATTCTGACCGGCTCGATTCAGAGGTCCGAGGGGCGAATTCGCATCAACGCGGAGCTAGTCGACGTCTCAACGCAGCGCAGCCTTTGGGCGGAGACCTACGATCGTCCCATTGGCGACGTGCTTTCACTCCAGGATGAACTCGCTAGAACGATTGCGGAGCGCATTCGCATCCAGATGACACCGGCGGAGCAACAACGTCTTCAGAGAAGTCAGGTCACGACCCCGGAAGCACACGATGCCTATCTTCGCGGGCGTGCCAACTTCGAACGCGCCGAACCGGAAACACTCAGCGACGGCCTGGTGTATTTCAAGAAGGCAGTGCAGCTCGATCCGAGATATGCCGCGGCATACGCAGGCATCGCGGATTCGTACGACGCCATGGCGACGTTCGGCATCCTCCTGCCGACGGAGGCATTTCCCGAGGCGAAGAATGCCGCGCTGATGGCGCTGAGGCTCGATCCCAATCTTGCCGAGGCCCACGTTTCACTCGGCGCGATCGAGACCAAGTTTGACTGGAACTGGAAGGCAGCCGAGGAGGAGCTTCGCCGAGCGATCGCGCTCAATCCGAATTATGACCTGGCTCACGATGCCTATAGCCAGCTCCTGATTGCGACCGGGCATCCGGAAGCGGCCATCGCGGAGGCACGGCGCGCCTTCGAGGTTAGTCCCCTCGGCAGGCAGGCAATCGAACAACTTCCGTGGATCCTCTATTTGGCACGCAAATACGATGCATCGATCCAGCAGTATCAGAAAGCGATCGAGCTCGACCCGCAGAACGTCCAGATGCGCGAAGGCATCGCCGATGCCTACGCCGTCGCTGGACGTAGCCCTCAAGCCTTCGCGAAATACCAGCAGTGGGCACGCATGGCGGGGTATCCGGAGGCGATCGTCGCTGATCTTGCCCACTCGTACGAAATCGGTGGGATGGCCGGGTACTGGCGAAAGCGTCTTGAAATGGAAAAGATCGAAGAAGATCAGACCGGCAACGTCTACACCTACCGCATGGCCGCACTTCATGCGCGCCTGAACGACACCGACAACGCGATCAAGTGGCTCGAGCAGGCTTACTCGGAGCACCACAACCGGCTCGTTTATCTTCGAGTCGACCCGATCTTCGACACCATCCGGAGCGACTCTCGCTTTCAGAATCTCGCTGAGCGGGTCGGCCTCCCATGATCACCGATGATTGACAACTGTCCGGAAACTCTCTATCCATGAGGCGGCGCGGAGGTGCCTTGAATGATGCGACGTCTCGGTTTACTGCTGCTGGTTGCCTGTTTCCTTCCTGTTTTCAAGGGGTTCGCGTGTGGCGACAAGTACGTCGTCTTCGGGCAGGGCGTGCGGTTCCAGCGCGCGTACGCGGCCGCGCATCCGGCCGCAATCCTGGTCTATTTGAGCCCGCGATCGAAGTGGAGCGCTCCGGAAAATCGAGAACGCCTGCTGACGGTGCTGCGCATGGTCGGCCACCATCCAGAAGCGGTGACGACGATCGACGAACTGCGTGCCGCGGCCGGAACGAACAAATACGATCTGGTCCTGACCGAGTTCGCCGACTTCGCTCAGGCCTCGGAAAGTGTCGCCACTGCCACCAGACGTCCCAGCGTCGTTCCGATGGTCTTTGAACCTAGCCGTGAGGAGATGTCGCGAATCGAACAAGAGAACCGCTGCGCCGTCCAGGTGACGAAGCGCAGCCATGAACTGCTGACGACCATCAATACCGTCATGGAGCAGCGGAGCAAAGGCATCATCGAGGCATGTCAGCGGAAGCGCGCGTGATTCGAGCCTCTGCGGTAATTCTCTTCTCCACCCTTCTGGCTCCCGCGCTGCAGGGACAGGCGTGGATCGCTCCGAGCGGAGAGTCATCCGTAGCTCTCACGTTTCAGCGGACGGAGTTTGAAGGGCACTTTTTCTACGACGGCTCACGGATCCCGCATGGCGGATCCCACTCGCGGTCGCTTGCCCTCGGCATCGAGCACAGCCTCACGGACAAATTCGCGATCTCGGCCTCGGTTCCGTATGTCGGCTCGGAGAACGGCATCGATCCGCAGCCTGTGCTTGGTCGCGACGGAATCGACGATGGCAACTATCACTCCACGTGGCAGGATTTCCGGCTTGGCGCTCGCTACAACGTCCTCGATGGCCCGGTCGTTCTCACGCCACTCGTCGCGCTCCGCATTCCCACTCACAACTATCCAACGATTGGCGAAGCGGCAGTCGGTCCGGACCTGCGCGAACTGCAGCTTGGCGTCGACGCCGGACATCTCTTCGCCGCCCGGAATGTCTACATCGACGCTGAGTATGCATACGCGATCGTGCAGAAGTTCAAAGGCGTCTCGATGAACCGCAGCAACGTGGATGTCGAGTTCGGCTACTTCGTGTTCCCCCGCCTGACGGTGCGCGCCCTCATAAACTGGCAGAAAACCTACGGCGGTCTGACCACCGATCACGTTTTCGCTACGACCGGACCTCCCTTTCGCAATCCGGACCTTCCGGATGCCCTCTGGCTCGCCCACGACCGACTCCTTCGCGACGACTACTGGCGCGCCGGCGCGGGCGCAACGTACTCCATGACCCCCACGGTTAGTACGTCGTTCACCTTCGTGAAGCCGTTGCGCGGGACCAACTCACACTACGGCTACCTCTACGCAATCGGCTTCTCCCGCACGTTCAGCCCAAAGTAAGGTCTGACTACTTCGGATTCGCCCATCCATTCCGAGGCATTGGGAACCAACTCCTCCACTCTGACTCGTAGTTGCGTTAGCCGCCGCGGGTTCTTGCAGCAGTGGTTCGGCGGCCACACACGACATCGCACGCTAGTCTGGCGCCACCCCAGTCGCGGTGTACGTTTACCGCTATGCGGGTGTATCTGCCGGGTTAGCAGCCGACGGTAACGACGCCGCGCGAAAAATCGACAAACCGATCAGAGCGAGCATCGCCACCACGCAGGAGGCATAGAAACTCATCGGTCGATAGACGACGCGAACGTCGGAAGCACCGGCCGGAACTTCGAAGCCGATGAACGCCCCTTCGATGTGGCGCAACGGCACGCGATGGCCTCGTACGTATACGCGCCGCCCAGGTCCCAACGGTTCGCTGGACTCGACGAGCGCGTGCATCGAAGACACCACGCGCATCGTGAACTCACCGGGGGCTGTCTCCTGCACCGTTTGGACATTCGCATGGCGGGAAAAGAAGCGCGGCGATGCCCGCGGGTTCTCCCACAGCGTTCCGTCCGCGCCGCGGTAGACGAGTCGCCATGCTCCACCCGGTACCGCGTCTGGCTCCGCCAGGAGGAATCGCACATTGAGAAACGCCAGTTCCGGACGGTTCGGATCGAGGATGCGCCGGATCCACGAGCCCGGCTCCGCGATCGTGAAGCGTTGTAGAAAGCGGTCGTAGCCGGCGAATGCCATCGGATCGGACCCTCGTACATCCTCGAGCCCGTACTGTGCCGAGGAATTCGGCGAGAACATCCAGTTGAGACCGGCGACGCGAAACGGCTCCTGCGGCGCACGGGCCCGCAACGCGTCCACGATGGGCAAGTCCGGGCGGAAGTACCTGGCATCGACCAGCGCGTTGAAGCTGCTGTTGAAGAGCAGCAACTCCAGACAGGCCAGTCCCGCCGCACCCCATGGCCTGGCGCGCGACGGCAGCACGAGGAAAATCCCGATGGCAGCGATGCCCGCAAGATCGATCGGACGCATCAGATGCGCGCGTTGCCCATAGACATAAAGCGCCAATGCGGTGACGACCATCGCTGCGATGTACAGACCCGGTGAGCGCGGGATCGACGAGCGTCCCGTTTCGAGCGTCTTGGCCGCAACGACTGCCAGCAGGAAGATGCAGACGAACCGAAGCTTGTCATTCGCCACGATGTTGAACGGAGGAGCCGCATTGAGCAGATGCCCAAGGACGCTCCAGTCCATGGCGATGAGAAAAATGACAATCGCCAACACGATGAACATCCGCTCGCGGGTCAGGGTCCGGCGCGACGTCGCCGCGGCGGCGAACAGCATCAGGGGAAACAAGCCGGCATACGACGGGGCGACCCCGACGTAGTGGTACATCCACGACCAGTTGTGTCGCAGCGGATGGCCGAAGCCGTTCGGACTGATGATGCCCCAGGCCGCCATGAGCGACATCGGCACGGGATGCGGCAGTGAGTGCAACGTAGCGAGGCGTTCGCTGATCAGAACCTGCTCCAGAACCGGAGCCCATGCCGGCGCTGCGAGGGCCAGCCCGGCGGCGACTCCGGCCAGAGGAGCGCGGAGACGAACGAGCCAGTCGCGCCGGTCGATTGCACCGATCAGATCAACGCCCAGGACGGCAGCACAGCCGATCGCCACGTGAAGCACGCTCTCCGGATGCCCGTTGGCCAGCACCGTAACGATGACCACCGCGACGAAGACTACGCTCGCCTTCGTCTGCTTCTCCATTGCGTCGCACAGCGCGAGGATGGCGGCGGGAAGGAAGGCGATGACCGACGCGGTCGAGTAGTAGAGAAATACGGTCATCACCGTCGAGAAGCCGAAGACGACGGCTCCGAACACCGCCGACGCATCGCTGGCCTTCTCTCGCTTCAGGAACAACCAGGTAAAAAGGAGCGCCGAGAAAATCTTCAGGGCTGCCATCGCGACGAGCTGTTTGGGCAAGGGCACGAACAGTGTCGCCATAAACAGTGGTGAGAACGGGGCCGACTCCCCGTTAGCAAGCAGTGGATAGCCGCTGAACGAGTAGCGGTTCCAGAGCGGGGCCCGGCCATGGGTCAACTCCTCCCGTGCCACCTGCATCCAGGGGAGAAACAGCTTGACCGTGTCATTCGTAATCGGGTTCCGCGCTTCGATCTCACCGAAAACCCCACGCCACGGATAGCCGCGCGCGACTTCATCGAGCGGCACCGGAACCTTCGACGTCCACACCGCGCCTCGCAGAAAGACGAGCGTCAGCAGGAGAAAGAGCATCGCGATCCGCCACGGAACCGGGCCGATCCAACGACGCACCGCAGCGACCATCAGTGCGGCCGGAGCGAGGATACCCAGAAGGGTGAGAACGATCATTCGGTGTGATCCTATGCTGCCGGAAGCCTCGCCAATTCATTCGCGATCAACGCCATGGTGCTCGCCGTGCACAACGTCATCTCGCCCACGAGTAGGCGTCGGCCTTGACGCTATCACCCCTCCGGAAATTTCGGCCATGTGCCGCCACGTTCGCGGCGCCGCATGCCTTCAACCCTCCCTTCAAGCCTCATTGAACCGTACGGCGGACGGCTCATCGACCTCGTCGAGCCCGCGGAGTCCGTCTCTGAGCTCATCGCGCGGGCGAATCGGCTCCCTGCCGTCCAACTCTCGGAACGGTCGCGCTGCGATCTCGAGCTGCTCGCCACCGGCGGTTTCTCGCCGCTCGACCGCTTTCTGGGCCGCGCTGATTACGAGCGCGTCGTTGCCGAGATGCGGCTTGCGGACGGAACCCTCTTCCCGATTCCCATCGCGCTTCCGGTCGCCGACGATGCGCCCGTGACGATCGGCAGCGACGTCGTCCTTCGCGGTCCTCACGCGGAGATGCTCGCCGTGATGAGGGTCGATGAAATTTACGAGTGGGATCGCGACGAGACGGCGATGCGCGTGTTCGGCACGCGCGATACGAAACATCCGCTCGTCGCGGAAATGGACGGGTGGGGGCGCAGGAACATCAGCGGTCCGATGCGGGTGATCAGCACGGGAACCCCCTGGGATTTTCGCGATCTCCGGCGCACACCTGCCGAAGCGCGAACGACCCTGGAAGCGTTCGGACGCAGCAACGTCGTCGCCTTTCAGACCAGAAACCCGATGCATCGTGCGCACGAGGAGCTCGTGCGCCGCGCCATCGACGCGGTCGACGGCGTTCTCCTGCTGCACCCGTCCGTCGGCATGACGAAACCGGGAGATGTCGATCACTACACGCGTGTCCGAACGTATCGCGCCCTCGCGGAGAGGCACTTCCCGCCCGGCCGCGTGCTGCTGTCCCTGCTGCCGCTGGCCATGCGCATGGCCGGACCGCGCGAAGCGCTGTGGCACGCCATCATCCGGCGGAACTTCGGAGCGAACCATTTCATCGTCGGCCGTGATCACGCCAGCCCGGGCGGCGGATATTACGGACCGTACGACGCCCAGGAGCTCGTCGCCAAGCACGCTGCCGAGATCGGAATGACCATGATTCCCTTCCGCGAGCTGGTCTACGTCGCGAGCGAGGATCGGTATGAAGAGGCGTCGAATGTCCCCGCCGGGGCAGAGACGCGTTCGATCTCGGGCACGCAGGTGCGGGACGATTTTCTTGGCGCGGGCCTTCCGCTCCCGGAGTGGTTCACACGTCCCGAAGTCGCGGCGATCCTCGCGGAGAGCCATCCTCCGAAACATCGTCAGGGGTTCTGTATCTGGTTTACCGGATTGAGCGGCGCCGGCAAGTCGACGACCGCCGAGATCGTCATCAGCCGTCTGCTCGAGCATGGCCGGCAGATCACCCTCCTCGACGGCGATGTCGTCCGCACGAACCTCTCCAAGGGGCTCGGCTTTTCGAAGGAAGACCGCGACGCGAACATCCTGCGCATCGGATTCGTCGCCGCGGAAATCGTCCGCCATGGGGGCGCCGTCGTCTGTGCCGCCGTCAGCCCGTATCAGGCCACTCGCGACACCGTTCGCGAGATGGTCGGGCCCGCGAACTTCATCGAAGTCTTCGTCGATACGCCACTCGCCGTTTGCGAGGCACGCGACACGAAGGGGATGTACGCGCAGGCACGCCGAGGCGCGATCAAGAACTTCACCGGCATCGACGACCCGTACGAGGCACCGGACGCCGCGAACATCACCCTCGACACGACATCCGTGAGCGCGGAGACCAATGCAGCCAGGATCGTCGGCGTTCTTCTCGAGCGCGGTTTCGTCCGCGCATAGGAATCTCCGGCAGCGCTTCCCGATCCGTCACACCGCGTAGTAGCGTATCGGGATGAAGCAACGGACACTCGGATCTCAGGGTCTCGTCGTCTCCGCCGAAGGCCTCGGTTGCATGGGCATGAGCCAGTCGTACGGGCCGGCGGACGAGCAGGAATCGCTTGCCACGATCGACCGCGCGCTCGAGCTGGGGATCGACTTCTTCGATACCGCGGAAGTGTACGGCCCTTACATCAACGAAGAGCTGCTCGGCCGCGCCCTCCGCGGGAAACGCGACCGGGTCCTCCTGGCCACGAAGTTCGGCTGGAAGATCGAAGACAACAAACCGGCGGGCCTCGACAGCAAACATATCCGTCAGGCGGTGGAAGGCTCGCTGAAGCGGCTTGAGACCGACCACATCGATCTGCTGTACCAGCATCGTGTCGATCCCGAAGTCCCGATCGAAGACGTCGTGGGGACCATGGCCGCGCTCGTCGCCGAGGGAAAAGTTCGATTTCTAGGTCTGTCGGAAGCGGGCGAGGAGACGATTCGCCGCGCGCACGCTGTCCATCCAATCACGGCCCTGCAGAGTGAATACTCGTTGTGGGAGCGCAATCTCGAGCCGCGCATCATTCCGCTGCTTCGCGCGCTCGGCATCGGGCTGGTACCGTTCAGTCCCCTCGGCCGCGGCTTTCTGGCCGGCAGTGTGAAGCGCGCGGAGGAGTATCCGGATGGGGACTTCCGCAAAGGCGATCCCCGCTTTCAGGGAGCGAATTTCGACGCCAACGTGCGCGCGGCCTCGGTCGTGCGCGACATCGGGGCAAGCCGCAAGGCAACGCCGGCGCAGATCGCCCTCGCCTGGCTGCTGCACAAAGGCGACGACATCGTCCCGATCCCGGGTACGAAACGGCGCAAGTATCTCGAGGAGAACGTCGCCGCGGCTTCGATCGCACTGAGCGGGGAAGAAATGGCGCGTCTCGAGGACGCCCTTCGTCCGGACGCGATTGCGGGACCGCGGTACAACGAACGGGCCATGGGCTGGGTGGACCGGTAGCAGCGATCGGACTGGGAGTCTGCGCGGCAAAACGTTTTCGGCGCCACTTGTGCTTGAGCCTTGGTTCCCCTGCGCCGCCGGCCGTGCCGGCCTAGCGCGGCATCTGGTTCGGGTTGGCCGTTTCCTCGATGCCGATCTCACCCATCGGAACGCGCAGTACCGGCTTCAGGTCGACGCGCATCCGGCCGAAGTCGATCGTGACCACGAAATTCTTCAGATAGTTCTCGCCGATGATCCCGGACGAGCTCTCGTGCTCGGTCGGGCCGGGGTCATACATCGGGATCGTCCGGAATGTCCCGGCCCAGCGGTCGATGCCGATCTCGACATCCTCCACTTTGTCACCCCTCTTCTTCGAGCCGCCGAGTCCCTGCAACGTGGCGTTGTGGACCTTTGTGAAGAGCTGAATCGGCAAGGCGTTGACCTGCGCCGCGTTCAGAAAAGTCACCTCGGAACCGGTGTCGAGAATGAACACGAACCAGCCTTTGCGGTTGATGGCGCCCCGCACCGCCGGCCGGAAGTGATCCCAGAAGAGATTCTGATCGGGTGCCGTAACGCGGTCCGTGGCGGCCAGATGCGTGATGGTGGCCTGGTTGTGGCGGAAGTCGAGCTCGATGCGCGTCTCCTTGAGAAGGTGCGCACCGAGCAGGAACTCGATCGAAAACTCCTTCTTTCCCGCGACCACGAATTTCATCTTGTCGTCGGGCATGATCGCCACGGGCACGTTCTCGATCGTCATCTTTCCGATCTGCAGCGACTCGATCAATCCGAACTCCACCTGGATCGGCTCCCCCAGCAGACCGGCGAAGGTTCCCTCGAAGTTGCCGAGCTTGCGGATGGGAACGGACGCCGCGAATCTCCGGGAAACGATCGACATCACGGCACCGGAATCGACGATGGCGATGACGTTTGTGGAGTGATTGACCGTGACGTCGATGCGCGGAACATCAGGCCTCCCGATCCGCAGCGGGACGCGCTCCGCGACAGGTCCTCGGAAGTGATAGACGTCGACGTTCTTCAGCGCCTCGAGGAAGTCCATGTGCCACTTGCGGACGACCAGACCGTGGTCGGCCGCAACATGAGCCCACTCCAGGCTGGCCTCGAAGTTGTTGCGCAGGTACTCCACCTGCGAGAGTCTCCAGGCGGCATCGGCATAGGTGGTGCGGAACGGCTGCGTGTCGAGCGCGGCCCGGAGATGGCGGCGTGCGTCATCGAACCGCCCGGCATCCATCTCGGCGATGCCGAGGGACATCAGCTCGCTCGTGGACTGGTGCGTCTTGGCGTCGATGACCGCCGCCTGCTCGATGGCACGGACATAGTCGGCTTTGCGCAGCATCGAAGGCAGGTCGCTGCCGCGCTCGATCGAACCCGGCGAAAGGAGCAGCGGCGAGATGGAGACGTCGGAGTAGAGCGCGCAACCCGCAGCGAGTGCCGTGACGACGATGAGGAGCGAATGACGCATCGGTGTCTGGGCATTGTACGGACAGGATCGAAACAGTGACGGGTCGGCAGGGTCAGCGCTCGGTGACAACGTGTTCCCGGGAGCGCGCGGACCTCACCAGGATTCCGAGCTCGCGGATCTGGTAGGCGAGTGCCTGCCGCGACATGTTCAACGATACGGCGGCCCGATTCTGATTTCCGTTCGCCTGGAGCAGCGATTTCTCGATGAGCTCCCGGCGGAAGCGCGTCACGGCATCCTGGTACGAGCTGAACCCACCGCCGTCATGGACGACAGCTCGTCGCATTCGTTCCGGGAGATGCTCCACATCGATCGCCGCCCCGTCACCGGCGAGCGCATACGCCGCCCGGATCGTGTTCTGGAGCTCGCGCACGTTGCCGGGCCACCGATACGCCAGGAGGATGGATTCGGCATCCGCGGTCAGCGTCGACGGGCCACCGCGGCTCTTCTCGCGCTCCCGCGCGAGGAAGTGCTCGGCGAGCATTCGCACGTCCGACGTCCGATCACGCAATGGCGGAAGCACGATCTCGATCCCGCCGATCCGATAGTAGAGATCCTCGCGGAACGTGCCGTCTTCGACCGCCGCTTCCAGCTTTCGATTCGTGGCACTGACGATGCGGACGTCGGCGGCGCGATGGACCGTGTCGCCGACGCGGCGAAACTCCCCCTCCTGCAGAAACCGCAGCAGCTTCGCCTGCGCGGCAAGCGGCATCTCTCCGATCTCGTCGAGAAAGAGCGTCCCTCCTTCGCTGGTCTCGATCAGCCCGGCGCGGTCACGATCGGCACCTGTGAAAGCGCCGCGCACGTGGCCGAACAGCTCGCTCTCGATCAGCGTCTCCGGCAGCGCTGCACAATTCACCGCGGTAAACGACTTGCCGCGCCGCGAAGAATGGCGATGCAATGCGCGCGCGATCAACTCTTTCCCGGTCCCCGACTCGCCGAGCACGCAGACAGGAACGTCGCGCCGCGCCACGCGGGTGATCAGCGAGAAAATCTCCCGCATGACCGGCGCGTCGCCGATGATCCCGTCGATCGCCTCGCTCTTCGCCGCAGTCACGCTCTCGTTCTGCTCGATGACGCGGCGCATCCGGTGATGTTCCGCGCGGGTTCGGAAGAGAGCGGCCACCGCATCGCGTGACTCGGATGGCCACTGGCTGATGCCGTCAACAAAAAGAAGCTCCCGTTCGCTGCAGAGCACCCAGTCCGTGCGCCCCGCGCCAGCGATGAGGTCAAGCTCTGCCGCCGGCAGTGCCGGGGGCGATCCAATCTCCGCCCACTGACCCAGTCGATTGCGACTGGCGAACCGCCACGCGGTCGGGACGAAATCGCGGGGGCCGAATGGAAACTCACGGATCGCAGCATCGCGTAGGAACCGCAACTCGACTGGCGAGGCCTCGCCGTTGCGCGTCGCCAGTTCCAGATTCATCTCCCGAGCGAGAGATTGCGCGAGATCGTCGAGACCACGCCCGAGAGCGTCGCGGAAGCGCTTCAGTGCCGCCGAACCAGTTGCCTCATCGCTGCACGCAGCCGTTCCCCCGTGACGACGAACCCACATGGCGTCGTAACGCTTTTTCAACTCGACATTTCCGGCGCCGCCGGTCGAACGGAGCGATGTGTTCCTGCCGTCGATCCAGTCGATCTCATCGAGGATCAGCGCTGCCGCCTCCCGAATCTGCGGGTTGACGTCCATCTCCAGGATCGATTGCGCCGAGCGCGACGCATCCACGAACCGCCCGCGGGAAAAATCGAGATGGGCAGACAGAAGCTCGAGCTCTCGCAACCGGCGCGTGTCCCCGTTTCCGCGAAAGAAGTGCCGCAACCTCTGAAGCCGCTGCGTGGCGTGCGCCCAATGACCGTCGTCGGCAGCGAGGTAGGCCAGGATGAAGAGAATCCCTCCGGCGGCGCGATCGCCCTGCGTCTCCTCGACGAGAGCCAGTGCTCGCAGCGCTTCATCCCGTGCTTCGGGCCAGGCCCCGGCGGTGAAGAGGATGTATACGCGATCGAGCGCAGCATCGATCCGTTCCGTCGCGCAGCGCGCACGGTCGAGCGATTCGCTGGCGTGCCGGGCTGCCGAATCGAGATCCTTCTCGGATTCCGCCCGATAGGTGGCCAGGCGCGAAGCGAAGTAGTGCCCTTCCGGCGGCGCTTCGTCGGTGGTCTGACCCGTTTCGTTACACAGGAGCGAATGCAGATACGCGAACTGCGCACGCTCGTCATCGGTCTGCGGTGAACACGCGCCGAGCGCGGCTGCCATCTCGTCGTAACGACCCTCGAGATAGGCAAGGTCGGCTCGCAGGATGTCCGCCCCGAACGAGCGCGAGGTCATCCGGTCCAGTCGCATGTGTGCAGTTGCGTAATCCCCGACCCGCCGCTCGATCCGCGCCAGGAGAAACTCCCCGGCATCGCCCGTCACGAGATGCGCCAGATCGCGCGCGTCCCGGTATTGACCTGCGTCGATGAGGGCCATGGTCAGGGTAGACGCCAGCGTCGGGGTCAGTGCGTGGCGAGGCATTGTCCGCAGCACCGGCAGTGCATCGGGAACCGGTGACCGCTCCAGCAGCTCCGCCGCGGATCGTGTGTCTCCCGCCTCGAGCATGAGGGCGGCCGCGGCCGGGAGATCTTCGGTGGTCTCGAGGAGGACGTCCGCGGCAACGCGGCAGAGCGTCGCCTGGGAGGAGGCCGGAATCAATCGTCTCGCGGCGCCTCGGATGCCCTCAGACGCGAACACGAGGAAGCCGTCAGCGATCGTGATGATGCCTTCCACGGCAAGATCGGACACCCGGTCGCCGAACATCAGCTGCCGAAAGAACGCGGCCGCGACGTCGCAACGGATCCGCGCACCGAGAAGCGCAATGGCCGCGATGTAGGAACGGAGAGGCTCGCGCAGGGACACGAGCGCCGGCACGTGATCATCCGAGGGAAGCGTGCCGGTATCGAGGAACCGCGGGAACGCGTCGGACTCGACGAAGCGTTCGAGCCAGCCCCGTCCCTCGATCCGCATTTCGAGCTCGCGGCGCGCCCGCAGCGAGGGTGCCACCACGAAGAACCGCGACGGCGGAAGCTCGACAGCCTCGTGGTCCGGCGAAACCCACACGCCGGCACCCGCCGCGACAAGCATTCCGATCACACGAGCCGAGGAGGCGTCCATGCGATCGCGATCGGCCACGCAGAAAATCAGTCGTTGCGCGGACGCGGCCTCGACGACTTTTTCCACGATCTCGGTTTCGCGTTGCCGTTCGACGGCTCCGGTAATGGATGCAAGCGTTCCGATCGCGGAATAGCGCTGGAGCGGAGACGCGTCGTGACCCAGCTCGAAGACCTGCTCGCCGCCGAGCCGTGCGGCGAAGCGGATGCTCTCGATGGCCGCGTCACCCCGAAAACGCCGCGAGCTCCCGATCAACACCTCGTTGAGCGCTTCCCGTCCCGGAGACGTGATCTCACCCCACGCGGCCCTCCGCATCCACCGGAGATCGGCGGCAGCATCGCCCCGAAGGCGCGCATCGATCTCGAGATAGACCGACTCGGCGCGTCCCCACGATTGCCGGAGAGAATCCAGTGGCGGGGCGCAAACGACTTCCGCGAACTGCTGGATCAGAGTGAGCGTCGGAGGCGCTTCATCGCCTGTCCCGCGTGCCGCGAGGCGCACGAGCCTGCAATCGTGACCGCGCTTCCGCACGACCGCCCACTCCGCGGGATCGAGCTCCGAATCCGAGATCCCGGCGAAGTGCAGGAATGCCTGCTGTGCAGCAAATTGCGCCACCAGCGAAAGCCTGTCGCGGGCACCCAGCTCCCCCGCTTCGGCGAGTTGCGTCGCCTCGAGCTCGATCGACGGCGAATGCTCGTCCAGCCACGGCAGCGTCGTATGACGCAGCGTGGCGATGAGCGCGCGGTCCCATCCGAAGGTACGAAGATCGATTGTGATGGCCGGCCGCGCGCGACGGGCTGTGCCGCGCATGGGCATGTACTGAAGGTGTGGAACGAAGGAGGGATTTCCCTACCCGGCGCGGCCCGGTTCAGGAAGCGCCTCGGGAAAACTCAGGGGTGGCGCAGTGCGCCGCGCCTCTTACAACAGTCCCACTTTCCGGATCAGCGCGATGAAACGCGGGTCCTTTCGCAGCGAGACCAGCGAGGGGTCGACCTTCAGCCAGACCGCGGACTCCGAGCGGTCGTTGTAGACCTGCTCGAGATTCTTCATCGCCTCGTCGTTGTTGCCCGATGCCGCATAGATCCGGGCCAGGAACAGCGGCAGCGTATACGTGCCCGCCGCGCGGGTGCGCAACTCGTCCATGGCACGCTGCGCTTCTTCGTGATTGCCCGCGCGGGCGTTGATCATTCCCCAGTTCGTGACCAGCAGCTGGGTGTGACCGCCCAGCTGCATCGCGCGCTGCATCAACTCCAGCGCCTGCGGCAGATGGCCCTTGCGGTACTCGATCTGCGCCTGCAGGTAGTAGACATAGGGGAAGCTGCGATCGAGGTCGAGTGTGTGCTTGGCCTGCTCGATGGCGTCTTCGTCACGACCCGCGTAGTAGAGAGTCCTGCCGACGTCCCAACTGGCGTTGACGGAGAGCGGATCGAGCTGCTCGGCTCGCCGCTTCTCGACGAGGGCCTCGTCGAAGCGCCCCATCGCCGCGAGAAAATCGCCGTAGTACTGATGCCCCTCGGCGTCATTGGCATTGAGGGCGATCGCGCGCCGGAACTCCTTCTCTCCATTTACGAAGTCCCAGTCGTACCAGACCAGAGCCAGCGCCATACAGGTGTGCGCCGCACCGAGAGAGTCGTCGAGCGCGAGGGCCCGCTCGGCCGCCTCACGCACCCGCGGCATCGCTTCGCGCGGCGGCATGAAGAGGTTCGACAGCGCGAAATAGGCGGAGGCCAGACCCGCGTATGCCAGCGCATACCCTGGATCGCGCTCGATCGATTGATTGAAGTAACCGATTCCCTTGCGGATCGCCTCTTCGTCATTGAAGCGCGTCGAGAAATAGTGACCCTTCAGGTAGAGCTGAAACGCTTCATTGCTTTCCGGCCGCCGGCGACTGAGCAGCTTGCGCTCCTCGCCCGTGAGATGCGGCTGCAGTTGCGACGAGATCTCCTCGGAGAGGTCCTTCTGGAGCGCCACCACGTCCGAAAGGTTGCGGTCGTATTGGTGTCCCCAGACCTGCGTCCCTCGCTTGACATCGGTCAGAGAGGCCCGCACGACGACCGTGTTGCCACGCTGAATCAGGCGTCCGGTGACGACGCCGCGAACGTGCAACTCCAGACCGACCGCGAGAGGATCCGTGTTCTTTCCCTTGTACCGGAACACCGTGCTGTGCGCGACCACCTTCAGTTCCGGCAGCTGCGAGAGGGAATCCATGATGCTGTCGGTGAGCCCGTCGCTGAGATACTCGCTGTTCGGATTTCCCGACGCGTTCACGAACGGCAGGACGGCCACGCTGTCGATCCGGTCCGCAAAAAAACCACTACGGATGATCGTGTATGCCGCGGTCGCAAGCAGCGCGATGACCCCGATCGTCATCACGATCACGACGCGCGAATCGCGCAGCGTGCGCCGGATGCGCGCGCTCCGGGATGCGGCTGGAAACGACATCTGCGCCGTAGGCTGCTGCTCGAAACCGGCGAGCGAGACATTGCGATGGATCTCGAGCGAGTGGAGCTGGTTCGCGAACTCCAGTTCCCGGCGCAGCGCGTTGAGATCGCCGAGGAGTTGGCGGGCCGACGCGTAGCGGTTGCCTCGATCCTTTTCCAGCAGTTTCAGGATGATCCGGTCCAACTCCGGTGGCAGGCCGCGGACGAAGTGCGAGGGCGGCTTCGGAATCCCGTTGGAGATGGCGAAGGCGATGTCGATGAAGTTGTCGCCCTGCACCGGCGGGCGGCCGGTGACCATCTCGTACATCACCGCACCCAGCGAGTAGAGGTCGCAGCGCGCGTCCGGCTGCAGACCGCCGGCCTGTTCCGGCGATATGTAGAAAAGCGTGCCCATGACCGCGCCGGTGGAGCTGTCGTTCAGCGCCGATTCCGGCTCGGCGAGCTTGGCCAGACCGAAATCGAGGACCTTCACGTACCCATCGGGCCGGAGCATGATGTTCTCCGGCTTGATGTCGCGGTGGATGATTCCCGCGTCGTGGGCGGCGGCGAGCGCGCTGGCCACGCCGCTGGCGATGTCGAGCAGCTCGGCGATATTCACCCGGCTCGTGGCCATCCGCTCGCGGAGCGTCTCCCCTTCGATGTATTCGGTGGCGATGTAGTGCGTCGACTCGGTCTGGCCGATGTCGTAGATCGTGATGATGTTGGGGTGATTGAGGGCCGAGGCCGCGCGCGCCTCGCGCTGAAAACGGCGGACGCGCTCCTGATCCTGAGTGAAGCGCACCGGCAGGAGCTTCAGAGCCACTTTCCGGTTCAGGGTCTCATCCTGTGCGAGATAAACCTCGCCCATTCCGCCAGCGCCGATGAGACGCCCTACGCGATAACGCGAAATCGTCGGCGGTTGCATGGGCTTGGCCGGAGCATAGCACCGACACCCAGCAGCCGGCCCCCGGTAGAATCGACCGCATGACCAACCGTTCGAACGACGTGGATCTGGCCTCGGAAGCAGCAACACTCGGCGCCGTGATCCTGCGGAAACATTGGGAGCAGCTCGGGCGGGACGATGCCGATCTGAAGTCGCGCAACGACTGGGTCTCGCGCGCGGACCGCGAGAGCGAGACGGCCATCGTTTCCTTCCTGCGCGAGCACTGTCCTTCCGACGGGATCCTCGGCGAGGAGGGGGGAATCAGCGCACAGGGCACCAGCGGGCGGACCTGGATCATCGACCCGCTCGACGGCACGTCCAACTACCTCCAGCACTTTCCGGTCTGGTCGATTTCCATCGGATTGAAAACGGGCGACGAGATCACGTCTGGCGTCGTCCACGAACCGCTTCGTGATCTGTTCTTCACCGCGGAGCGCGGCGCAGGAGCGTTCCGCAACGGCGAGCGGATGCACGTTTCCGATCAGGCGACCGTCGAAGGCGCGTTCCTCGCCACGGGGTTTCCCTTCCGTGCCCAGCAGTTCGTCTCCGTCTATTGCGCCGTGTTCCAGGATGTGATCACCGTAGCCAAGGGCGTGCGCCGCGCCGGCTCTGCGGCGATCGACCTGGCATACACCGCCGCCGGCATCTTCGACGGCTTCTTTGAGTTGCACCTGGCGCCGTGGGACATCGCGGCCGGGTCGTTGCTGGTCACCGAGGCGGGCGGCATCTTCACGGACTTCTCGGGCGGAGACCGCTGGTTGCAACGCTGCAATGTCGTCGGCGCGGCACCGGGTGTTCACGACGGACTGATCCGACTGCTGGGCCGTCATGTCACCGAGGATCAACTCGACCGCCGCGCAACCAATCGCGCCCTGCCTTCGCAATGACCAGGAAGCTGCCCCGAGACTTCTACCTGCAGGACACCGTCACGGCCGCGCGCTCTCTGCTCGGCTGCGTGCTCTGGCGCCGTCTCGGCCGCACCCTGCTCGCCGCGCGACTCGTCGAAGTCGAGGCCTACCTCGGCGCGAACGACTCCGCCAGTCACGCGCGGCGTGGTCTGCGCAGTCTCCGCAATGAAACGATGTACCTCCCCGGCGGTCATGCCTACGTCTACTTCACGTACGGGATGCATTGGTGCGTCAACGTAGTCACGCAGGAGGCGGACATCGCCGAGGCGGTGCTGCTGCGTGCAGCCGAACCCGTGCGCGGGATCGAGAGGATGCGCGAGCGACGGCCCAAAGCGAAGCGCGACCGCGACCTGATGAATGGTCCCGGGAAGCTCTGCTCCGCGATGGCCATCGACAAGTCTCTCAACGGGGAACCGCTCGACGGCAAGGCGCTCTGGCTGGCTCCGCGCGACCGCGACGTCCCGGAAGACGACATCGCGGTCAGCCACCGCATCGGCGTCGAGAATTCGGGCGAAGCAGCGGGGTGGCCGCTGCGGTTCTATCTGCGGGGCAATCCAAACGTGAGCCGCTGACGGGCAGCGTCCGTTCCTATACGATCGCGCAATGGAACTCGACATCTTCTTCTCCATCTCGCAGACGGAGGTCGATGGGTACCTTCCGTCGGAACGGGTGATGTTCGTGAACTTCTTCGAGCAGGTCACGCTCGCGGACCAGCTCGGGTTCGGGACGGCCTGGGTTGCGGAGAGCCACCTTTCCACTGAGGTTCAGAAGGGCAATCCCGGTGCGGTGATCCCGCATTTCGTCGGCGAGATCGGGTTGAACACCGACATCCTTCAACTCGCTCACCGCATCTTCGCGCGAACGAAACAGATCGGCGTCGGATCCGCGATCATGAACATCCTCTGCAACGGCGGACCGATCGCGGCAGCGGAGAGGGTCCGCACCTTTCTCGCGCTGCACGGTCTCGACCCGGAGGAACAGCGCCTGCTGACGGTGGGCTTCGCCGCGGGAAGGTTTCCGTTCATCAACATCCCCTACGGAATCGTTCCGCGCGATGCCATCGAAGCGGCGGCCTGGCCGGTGGTGAAGAACAGGATCTTTGAGGAAGCGACGGAGATTTTTCTCCGTCTTCTCCGTGGGGAAACGCTCAGCTCCGCGATGGTCACCCCACGATGGCTGGGGCGTCCCGACTTTCGCTCCGACGCCGACTGGGAGCGTGTTCTCGAAGCATACGGCCGGCCGGTCGAGACTCTCCCGCTCGCTCCTCGATGGGTCTTTCCGAATCTGAAGATCGTCCCGCAGGAATCGCGCATGGAACTGCTGCGCCTGTCGATCGGATCGCATGACGCGGCGACACAGAGCTTCGCCAACACCCTGCTGCCCGTTGGCGTCTTCAATCTGTCGATCACGCCTGGCGACGAGATCCAGAAGACCAACGAGCGGATGCGAACGGCGTATCACCCGGATGGCGGGGGGTGGCACCGCCGGCTGATGCCGCGCACGGTCCTGGTGTTCATCAACGACGACCCTGCGCAGGCGGCGGCGGAGGCGCGGGCCGCGTTGTCGAACTACTGGCGGGCGCTCGAAGGAACGCTCGACGAAGAGAAGGTGCGCCGCGCCACGGACAACGCGCTCGTCGGAGATGCCGAGGCGATCGCGCGTCAGGTGGCGGAGCGCTTTCACCCGGAAGACCGCCTGATGCTGTGGTTCGACTTCAACAATCACGACTCGAAGCGCGTCATGAAAAACATGGAGGCGTTCATGACCAGCGTCGCCCCGGCGATTCCGCGATGAATCGGCTGCTCGCTCTGTTGTTGATCGCCACGGCGTGCGCGACGGCGCACCCGCCGGTGGTACGAACCGTCGCGGAGTACGGCCGTCTCGTCGCCGCCACACCCGACAAGCGGCTGGTCGAGATCACCGACATCCCGCGTGACGTTCGCTACGCAACCACGGACAACTTCATGCATGTGAAGCTGTATCCCGTGTCGCGAGTCTTGTTGCGGCGGCCCGCGGCGATCGCGCTGCACGAGATCGAGCAGGACCTGGCACGCGACGGGCTGGGCCTGAAAATTTTCGACGGCTACCGACCATACCGTGTGACGGTGCGCATGTGGAAAGTGATCCACAACCCCGACTTCGTCGCCGATCCCGCCAGGGGCTCGCGCCACAATCGCGGTGCCGCGGTCGATCTCACGCTCATCGACCTGCGTACGGGAGGCGAGCTGCCGATGCCGACCGGCTACGACGACTTCACGGTCCGCGCGCGGCAGGATTTCAACGATCTATCCGCCGAGGCGCTGGCAAACCGGGCCCGCCTGCGCGACGTCATGAAGCGTCACGGCTTCGAGCCCCTGCCCTCGGAATGGTGGCACTTCGACTTTCACGGCTGGGAGACGTTCGAGCTCCTGGACCTTCCGCTAGAGGACGCAGGCTGGCCCTAGGTTGGACGGACGACGCAGGGTTTCGGAGGCTCGGATTAGAACCTGGTCACCATCGAGATCGATCCGACACGGAACAATTGCGAGCGGTCGTAGGCGGCATCGATCTGGAAGCGTGGCCACGCCAGGCCAGCACCCACCGAGACGTGGTTGAGCGACTTCGTCCTCGGGAAAAGCACGGCGGCCGCGACCTCGTCCGAATTCGTGAGCGGCCCCTGGTAGGTGAGGGAGTGCTGCGGGTCACGCCAATAGCCGCCGCGGATCGCAAAGGGGATCTTGGTCGAGAAGAAATACTCGCCGCCGAGGTGCATCTCGAGAGCGTCGGCCGCGGCGAAGGGCTTGTTGACCTTGCGAACGTTCGAGTTGATGGAGACGAAATTGTCGACCAGGTTCGAATACTTCACGCGCACAGCGTCCGCGTTGATCGTGAGCACGGGAATGGGACGAACGGAGATGCCGATGCCATACACATCGGGGATGTGGAATGTGGTGTCGGCGGCTTTCACAAACTCGAAGTTCGTGGCCTCGTTTGCCGCGAACGTGGGCGTCACGAATTTTGCGCCCTGTTTGTACGCGCCACCGATGGAGAACCGGTCGGTCGGGGCCCACTTGAACCCGCCGGCGAAGGTGATGTCTGTCTTGTCCTTCCCCACGTCGCTGTTGCTGCGGATGTCACTGGTTGCCTGCACGCTGATGCTCGAGAAGTCGAAGGTCGGCGTCACACGGAACGTGAAGGCGGTCTCGTTAAACCGCTGCGACCGCGCGGTCGCACCGAACGAGAACGTCCCCACCTTGAACGCCATCGCCAGACCGAACGTCTTCTCCTGAATCTTCACGGAGCTGAGGAAGGGAAGAATCGTGTATTCGAGACAGGTGAACGGGTTCTTCAGGCGGAGAGCCTGGCATTGCGCCGTCGTAATCGGACCACCCGTGATATTGCCATTGCCATCGGAGGGAAGGAAGAAGTTGGGGACGTCAGTCTTGATCTGTCCGGTGAAGTCGTTGCGCACCGGCACAACCTGACCCGTGCCCTCGTTGCGGAGCGGCTCATGGTAATAGGCGCCGAAGGTCACGTGTTTCGTCGGATAGACGATGCTGGCGAACGTTGCGTCGATGCGCTGGCTGTAGTGACTGAATGCCGTGCGCTTGATATCGGGGAACGTGCCGCTGGTCGTGAAGACCTGTTGTTCCTGGTAGTTGCGGCCTTCGATGGTGATCTCGGGCTTTCTGAGGATCGTCAGGCCGGCCGGATTCGCCTCAGCTGCGGAAGCGTCGTCGGCCAGTCCGAGGAACGCACCGCCCATCCCGAGCGAGCGGGCACCGGGGTTACCGAAATTGAACTGAAGGCCCGACAACGATTCGATGTCGGTGTTCTGGGCGCAAAGGGGAAGTGCGATGAACGCACAAACCGCGGCCGCGAAAACGAATCTGCGCATTTTGACCCTCCGAAAAACAACGAGCTGATCCGAAGGATAGCAGACGCGGCTGGATGGTTGCCCTGACGTGGTCTAACGCGAGAACGATTGCGTAAGCGAAAAAAAAGGACGCGGCGGAGGGTGACGCCGCGTCCCGGTGTGGGGGAGAGTTGCCGCTACTTAGCGTCGAGCGACGAGGACGATCATCAGCGCGCGCTGGCTTTGCGGAGCCTTCGAAGCGCCAAGAATGTAAGTCTGACCGATGGTGAGGTTCAGCGACGTCTTGAGCAGCGACGAGAGCTGATCCCGCTGTGCGCCGGTAAGTTTCGAAATCTGGAGATCCTTGACGGCGATGGAATCGCTGGCCGGGTCGTATTCGCCGAAACGGAAGTCGGCTCGATATCCGGTCTGCATGTCGATGAGACCTCGATCGCCTTCCTTCCCCTGCACCGTCGCTTCCCCGACGCTTTCAAACGCGTTGTAGGGAAGGATCGACAACTTGCGGGCCACATCCTTGAGATCGTCCGCGATCTTCGGAGACCCTTCGACGCGGGAGGCACCAATGATCCGGACGTAGAGGCGAAAGCTCTGCGGTTCCTTGTCGAAGTCGCCGATCAGTTTCGCCACCGATTTCAGGTTCTCGGCGTGATCCGTGACGACGAGCGAGTTCGAGGACGGCTGCATCGACATCGATCCATCCGCGCTCAGAAGCGGTTTGATCGCCGCGGCGGCCTTGTCGGCCTGCTTGAATTTGAAGGTGAAGGAGCGGACGGCCAGTCCCGTCCTGGCATCGACGGCCGCGGGTTCAGCAATGGCGGCGCCGCAGAGCGCCACCATCATCGAGATCATCAGAAGAACACGTTTCAATTTCATAAATCCGCCGGCAACTTCTCGTCGAAGATCATCACGATTTTCGCGTCGCTGCCGTCGTTGGGCATCTCGACAATCGTCGCGTCATGGGATGAATACGTTTCCACGAACGATTTCGTCGCAAGAATCTGCGGGCGGGCGGGAACCACCCTCGACGCGGACGCCAGGACACGTACCGGCTGAGCCGCCGGAACCACCGCTTCGAATCGATAGACCAGCGAGGCTCCCGCGACTCCAGCCGCGACGGTGGCCGCAACGGCGAGACGCTGCCAGACACGAGCGGCCTTTCGAGGGGCAAACGACGTCTCCGCGTTCCGAACACGAACCTGCGACATCACATCGCCGACAAACGCATCGACGCCGCCCGGAGGAACGAGCTCGGTTCCGCCGAGGGAACGGAAGAAAAGGTCGGGATCAATCCCCATGGCGTGGTCGAGACAAGCGTCGCAGAGCCGCAGGTGCTCGAGAACGCCTACGTCCGTAGTGCCCGGCTGAAGGTTGGCGCGGAAGTACTGACACGTCATCATCGCGATTGCTCCCAGAGCCGGGCGTATTCGGGAAAGCGGCGCTTCAACTGCTGCTGCATCAGCTTGCGTGCGTTGAAGAGATGGTTGCGAACGGTGGACTCCCGACAGCCCAGCACCTTGGCGATTTCGGAGGAGCGGAGGTCTTCCATCTCACTCATGACGAAGATCGCCTTCTGCTTCGGCGAGAGGACGTTCGAGACCACATTGAACACCGACTCGACCTCTTTGCGCTGCACCGTCACCGTCTGCTCCGGATCGAAGGCGGTCTTCACGAGGCGGAGGTTCGAGTTGACGGCGTTGTCGCGCGACTGCTTGCTGCGCATGAAGTCGATGGCAACGTTCGTCACCATCCGATAGAGCCAGGTGTCGAATGCGTACTGCGGGTCGTACTTGTCGAGGTTTTCCCACAGTTTGAGGAAGACCAGCTGCGAGATGTCCTTCGCGTCTTCCCCATTTCCGATGACGCGATAACAGAGCCCGTAGACCTTGGAGGTCTTCCTCCGGACGAGCGTTTCGAACGCCTCTTCGTCACCTCGCCGGATCTGCTCGACAAGCTGACGATCGTCGGGCTCCACAGACTCGTTCGTCGGGATCATTCGGAGGACTTCCGCCGTCATCGTGACACAGGTACGGCGGTGCTTCGAGAAACGTCCAAGACGGTCTGCGGATTTCTCGAAGCACCGGGAAGGGCCGCACCACAAGTGACAAATAGGCACAGACCCCGTAGAATCAAAACATTACCTCATGCGCGTTCTGGTCGTTGGGCAAGGGGCACGCGAACATGCCATCGCGTGGAAACTCCGCCAGTCTCCTCTTGTCAAAGAGGTCTACGCGGCCCCGGGAAACGCCGGGATCGCAGCCATCGGCGACTGTGTAAACATCGGCGTTGCCGACATCATCGAGCTGGCGGACTTCGCCGAGAAGCTTCGGATTGACCTCACCATCGTCGGCCCGGAGCTCCCCCTCACCCTCGGCATCGTCGATGAGTTCCAGAAGCGCGGACTGACCATCTTCGGCCCCACCCGTCTCGCCGCCGAGCTGGAAGCTTCGAAGGCGTTCTCGAAAGAGTTCATGCGCAAGTACGGCATCCCCACGGCCGAAGCACGCGTCTGCGCCTCTCCGGACGAGGCACGGGCGGCCCTGAAAGAGTTCGGCTATCCGGCCGTGATCAAGGTGGATGGGCTCGCATCAGGCAAGGGCGTCGTGATCGTCGGCTCGAAGTCCGAAGCGGAGGACTACCTCCGGCTCGTGTTCGAGGAGAAGAAGTTCGGCAACGCTGCCAACCGCATCCTGGTCGAAGAGTTCCTGACCGGCGAGGAAGTCTCGTTCATGGTCCTCACCGACGGAAAGAAGTTCGTGACTCTCGCGCCCGCCAAGGACTACAAGAAAGTGTCTGATGGCGAGACCGGCGCGAACACCGGCGGCATGGGTGCCCATTCACCCGCCGTGGTGCTCAATGGAGAGACGGCCGCGGAGATCGTGAAGACGATCATCATGCCGACGATCCAGGGGATGGCCGCGGAGGGACGTTCCTACACAGGCTGTCTCTATGCCGGCGTCATGCTCACAGCCAATGGACCCAAAGTGCTCGAGTACAACTGCCGCTTCGGCGATCCGGAGACGCAGGTGCAGATGCTCCGCCTCGATGACGACCTTGCCGATCTCTGCCTGAAAGTCGCCCGCGGCAACCTCGGAGACACGAAGCTGAGTTGGCTGAAGGAAGCCGCGGCCTGCGTCGTCATCGCGGTCGACGGGTATCCGGATGACTTCCAGAAGGGACAGGAGGTCGTCATCGATCCGATCGACGATCCGGCCGTCGTCGTCTTCCACGCGGGAACCACTCAACGCGGCACCAGGATGGTGAATGTCGCCGGCCGCGTAGCCAGTGTCTGCGCGCGCGCGGCCACCCTGCATGAGGCACTGGCCAAAGTGTACGAGGCGGCGCCGAAGGTGCGCTTCGAGGGTGCGCGATACCGGACCGACATCGGCTATCGAGCGCTGGAACAGCGGAAGTCGCAGGCTGGATCGGACTAGCTACGTCGTCGCGCCACCGCAGGAGCTCCCTGCACCCGCGGTACAGCCGAAGCAGTGCGCCCGGGTCACGACATTCCGGTTCCGCCACTGAACGGCATCGAAAGTCTCGATCGTCATCGTTTCATCGCCAGTCGCCGCATCGAGATCGAGCATCTGATTGAAGTCGCAATCGAAGAGGCGGCCATCCCACGATACGGAGATGGTGTTGCGGCACATGACCGCACTGACCGCCGCGGGATTGAAATTGTCGATGAGACGGCCCATGTACGAATCGAGATTGCCCGACTCGATCAGCCACTCCAGAAATCGCGAGATGGGCATGTTGTTGAGAGCGAGGAGCCGGTCGAATGTGATGTCGAAGTCGCGGTGTAGTGCTGCCTTCCACTCGTGCTCGATGCCGCCCTGCTGGGGAGCGAGAAATGCTCCCGCGGGATTGGTCATCAGCGACAGGACCCGGGCCGGATCGCGTTGCCCATAGCCGACGGAGTTGAGCAGTCGCAGCGCAGCGATCGATTTTTCGAACGCGCCCTCCCCCCGTTGCGCGTCCGTGCTGCGCTGGCGGTAGTGGGGCAGCGACGCCACCACCTCGACCCCCCGTTCCCCCATCCACGCCGCCAGCCCTGCGTTGCGCGGCAGCAGGAGGACCGACAGATTGCAGCGATCGATCACGTGCTTGCCTCGCGCGCGAGCCGCCTCCACGAGATACCGAAACTCCGGATGCAGCTCCGGCGCGCCTCCGGTCAGGTCGACCGTATGCGCCGATGTCTGATCGAGAGCGCGGAGACAGGCATCGACCGTGGCCCGCGTCATCATCGCGTCGCTGCGGTCAGGACCCGCGTCGACATGACAGTGCCTGCAGGTCATATTGCAAAGCTTGCCGAGGTTGATCTGAAAGACCTCGAGCGTTGCAGGAGTCAACGCAGGCCAACCCGCACCCTGCAGCATTTCCCCGAACGAAGGAAGTCCCGCGGTGCTCGCTTCCAGGCGCGCCAGCTGCTCGCCGGAATCCGCCAGAGGCACGCGCCGCGACGACAAGCTCGTCGTGGCCGCGCGTCCAGGCGAAGAGGACTCGGTCACATCCCCACCTTTTCCGCGTGTTCCTTCATCTGCATCCCATGAACGAGCGACGCTCCCCCGCGGATTGCACACGCCACGTGAACCGCCTCAGTCATCTGTTCGAGATCGGCGCCCTTCTGCAGGCTCTCGGTCGTATAGGCGTCGATGCAGTAGGGACATTGCACCGTGTGCGCGACCGCGAGTGCGATCAACGCTTTCTCCCGCTCGGTCAGCGCGCCCGGAGCAAAAACGGCGGAGTAGTATTCAAAAAACTTCTTTCCCAGTTCAGGGGCGCCTTCGGAGATTGCACCAAAGGCCTTGAGGTGCTCGGGGCTGTAGTAGTGGTCGGACACGAATGGTCTCCTCGGCCCGACATTCTAGCCGTCGCGACCCACTTATCGAGACTGGTCAGGCCGGAGTGGCGATGTACACTTGCCGCCTCCCGATGAAATTCCTGATCTCAGCGATTGCTGCTGCTGGAATCGCCGCGGCTGCCACCGCGTCGCCATCAATCCAGCTCGTTGCACCACGGGCGGGAGCTGTCCTCGACGGCGGCAGCGAGACCACGCTCCAGTGGTCGGCGGCGTCCCTGCCGGAGCACGTCGAGGAGTGGGAAGCGTTTCTCTCACTCGACGACGGCCGGTACTACTCCGTCCGCCTGACGCCCCATCTCGACGCGGGCATACGCTCGTTCTCATGGCATGTGCCGAACGTCGTAACGACGCACGCGCGCATCCTCCTTCGCGTCGGTGACGAGCGCGATGAACGGATCATCGAGTTTCCGCAGACGTTCCGGATCGTTCCCGGACCGTTGTCGATCGACCTGCACGCCAGGGCCGGCGTCAGCACGGAAGACCGTGGCGAGCCTGCACTGCCGGAAGCACCTGCGGTTGTGCAATGGGTCACCGGCGATCGCAGCGGCGCAGGTCTGGTCACGTATCGCCACAAGGAAGGCACCACGGTCACGCCTCTCGGGCCGCCACCTCCCGACGAGAACATTCCGTTCGCGTCTCCACCCACCCGCACCTCCCTCCTGCCTTCTCAGGACGCATCTTCCGACCTCTCTGCGCGTATGCGACCGTGCGGAGGGGCGCCGTCTCTTCTGCTGTCCAGACCTCTTCTTCTCCTCGCAACGCGGTTGAACATTTAGGCGCGCCGCCGCGCTCCCGTTCACTCGAAAAGAAGGAGATTCCCTCATGAAACGTAGGATGCTCTGGGCGCTGTGCGCCCTTGCTCCGGCTGTGGCAGTGTTGGCTCAGACAGGAGCTCAATCCGCTCCGCCTGCGAGTGAAACGATTGAAGTAACGGCGACGCGAATCGCCGAGGATGTGCTGCTGGTCCCTGCGTCGGTAACGGTGATCGACGGCGATGCGTTGCGTGCGCGTAACGCGAACGATCTGCAGTCCGCGCTTGCCACCGTCGCCGGCATCTCCATCGCGCCGGGCGGTGATGTGGGGCCGGCCGGGTCCGTTCCCGAGATGTGGGGGCTGCGCGAATTCGACGCGTTTCTGCTGGTGGTTGACGGCGTTCCCTGGGGTGGAGCGTTCAATCCCGATACGCCGGCGCTCGACCTCACCGATCTCGATCGAATCGAGGTCGTGCGCGGGTCAGCACCCGTGATGTACGGAGCGACGTCCTTTGTCGGTGTCATTCATGTAATCCACCGGCAGGCGGGATCGCCCGGAATGGGCCACGTATCCGTCGGGTCATACGGCAGCTTTTCGGCCGCGGTGTCCGTGCCGTTGTCGCAGGTCGCAACCGTACGGCAATCAATCATCGCCAACGCGGAGCGCAAGGGGTTCCGCGACGACAAGACCGGCGCCGACCGGCTGCATGTCCTGTATCGCGCCGCGTCTGCGCCGGCAACCACGGGCGTCCCGGCATGGCACCTCGATGCCGACCTCACCGCGCTCCGTCAGGATCCGAACAGCCCTCACCCGCGTGAAGGGACCGCGCTCACCACCGCCGTGCCAGTCGACGCAAATCACAATCCGGGCGACGCGCACATCGATCAGAACCGCTTTCATATTGCTGGAGGATGGGACAGTCACCTGGCGGGCTCGCCATGGACGACGACGCTTGCGCTCACCCACTCCTCGGTCGATATCGTCAAGGGCTTCCTGTCCGAGATCGCTTCTGTCGATCCGAACGCGTTCGGGTTCTCGCAGGACCGCACGATCTCAGACCTCTACTTTGACACGCACGTTGTCTGGTCTTCATCGCCTGCTCTTCGGATCGTGGCCGGCTTCGATCACCTCTATGGAAATGCCCATGCCCAGAGCGCGACCTTCAAATACTTCGCGCCGTTGAACGGTGGTCGCGGCGATCGCAGCGGTGATGCCACGCCACTCGAGCAGTTCGACGCGAAGGACCGACGGAACTTCTCGGGTCTTTACGCGAGCTCGGAGTGGAACGTGTCGCCCGCCCTGCTCATCGACGCGGGTGCCCGCCTGAATCACACATCCGAACGCCGGCAGACGGACGGTCCTGACGGCCCGCAGGAGCAGTCCCGAACGTTCACGAAGCTCTCGGGCAGCCTCGGCGCGAACTACAGAGTATTCACGCGCGATCGCGATTCGGTCGCGCTCTTCGCGGATTACCGCAACACCTTCAAACCGGCGGCCATCGATTTCGGACCAGAGGCGGAAGTAGGCATCCTGAAGCCCGAAACAGCGACGAGCTACGAGGCCGGGGTGAAAGGCCGCTTCGACGAGTCACGTTTGACCTGGACCGCTTCTGTCTTCCAGATGGACTTTCGGAATCTCGTCACCGCCGCCACGGTAAATGGCACACCGATCCTCCAGAACTCGGGAGAAGACCGCTTCAAGGGCGCCGAGTTCGAGGTCTCCTATTCATGGGCGCCGTCTCTGCGGACTGAGTTCGGCTACAGCTACCACGACTCACGATTCCGGAACTTCGTGCAGGAATTCGATCCGGGCGTGCCGACCCAACTGGCCGGTAAACGCCTGGAGATGGTTCCTCACAATCTCATCGACGCAGGCTTCGTTTACGCCCCGGGAAATGGCTTCAATGCAACCGCGACCCTGAACTACGTCGGCACCCGTTGGTTGAACAAACGCAATACCGCACTCGCGTCTGCGTACACCACCTGGAGCGCGGGTCTCGGCTATCGAATGGCGCGCGGAGAGCTGCGACTCGACGGCCGGAACCTCGGGAACCGACGCGATCCTGTCGCAGAGAGTGAGCTCGGAGACGCGCAGTACTACCTGTTGCCCGCGCGGGTCGTCGAGGTGTCGTACCGATACTTTTTCTGAGATGAATCAAGGCCGCGAGCGCGAGCTCGTGGCCTTGCTCAACCGCTCGCTTCCTGCGCGTCGACGACGGCGATCGCGGCCATGTTGACGACATCACTCACATCGACGCCGCGCTGGAGCACGTGCACCGGCCTGGCCATACCCTGAAGAATCGGCCCGATGGCTTCCGCACCTCCAAGACGCCAGAGCAACTTGTACGCTGCGTTGGCCGCGTCGAGATTCGGAAAGATCAGAACGTTTGCATCGCCCTGGATCGCGCTCCACGGATAGTCGGCTCTGGCGATGTGCGGCTCGACCGCGGCGTCGGCCTGCATCTCTCCCTCGATGATGAGGTCGGGGCGGAGCCGTTTCACGATCGCTACCGCGGCGGCGGCTTTCTCCGCTTCGGGATGCTGCGTCGAACCGAAGTTCGAGAAGGAGATCATGGCGATGCGCGGCTCGATGTTGAATCGGCGCGCGGTCTCCGACGTCAGAATTGCGATCTCCGCGAGGTCCTCCGCCGTCGGCTCAATCGTGACCGTCGTGTCGGCGAGGATGAGCATGCGACCCTTGAACATCAGGAGGTACGCGCCGGAGACTCGCTTCACGCCCGGCCGTGTCTTGATGATCTGCAGCGCGGGCTTGATCGTAGCCGGGTAGTAGGCATGCAGTCCGGCGATGACGCCGTCGGCGTCGCCCGCCTCCACCATCATCATCGCGAAGTAGTTCCGGCTGTTCAGGATTCGATAGGCGTCCGCGACGGTGATCCCCTGCCGGCGCCGGATCTCCGCAAACCGCCGCACGTACTGGTCGCGCTGCGCGCACTTCTCGACGTCGATGATCGTGACCTTTGCTTCATCGACGTGATGCTTCTTCAGCAGCGGCTCGACGACCTCGCGCTTGACGAGGAGGATCGGGTGCGCCAGGCCCTCGTCGATGAGGATCTTCGCAGCGCGGATGATCTTTTCCTGATCCCCCTCAGGGAAAACGATGCGTTTGGGATCGCGTTTGGCGCGGTCATAGACGCCGTGCATCATGCCGCGCGCGCGCCCGAGGAGCTGCTCGAGACGACGGCGGTAGGCTTCGTAGTCGGTGATGGGATTCTGCGCTACGCCGGTCTCGGCGGCCGCGCGCGCCACCGCCACCGGCACATTGAGCAGCACGCGCGAGTCGAAGGGCTTCGGAATCAGATACTCCCGTCCGAACGTGAACTTCTCGCTTCCGTACGCGCGCAGAACGGCGTCCGGAACTTCTTCCTTCGCCAGCTCCGCCAGTGCTTTCGACGCTGCGAGTTTCATCTCGTCGTTGATCGTCGTGGCACGGCAGTCGAGTGCGCCACGAAAGATAAAGGGAAACCCGAGAACGTTGTTCACCTGGTTCGGATAGTCGGAACGGCCGGTGGCCATGATGACGTCGGCGCGCGCACCCACCGCTTCGTCGTAGCCGATCTCCGGATCCGGATTGGCCATCGCGAAGACGATCGGGTCGGGTGCCATCGAGCGAACCATGTCCGCGTTGACAATCCCGCCGACCGAGAGTCCGACGAAGACGTCCGCGCCTTCCATGGCATCCGCGAGGGTCCGACGCTTCGTATCGGCCGCGAACTCTTCTTTGTACGGCGTCATGTCGATCGTACGACCCTGGAAGATCACGCCCTTGCTGTCCGTCAGGATCACGTTTTTCTTGTTCAGCCCCATCTTGATGTAGAGGCGGAGGCAGGCCATCGCCGCGGCACCGGCTCCGGAGATGACGATCCGCACGTCGCCGATGTTCTTTCCGGCCACTTCGAGCGCGTTCTTCAGCGCCGCGGCCGAGATGATGGCCGTACCGTGCTGGTCGTCGTGAAAGACGGGGATCTTCATCACGGCCTTGAGCCGCTCTTCGATCTCGAAGCATTCCGGAGCGGCGATGTCCTCGAGGTTGATCCCGCCAAACGTCGGCTCCATGATCCTGACGGCGTTGATGAACTCCTCGGTGTCATGGGTCTCGAGCTCGAGGTCGAAGACGTCGATGTCGGCGAAGCGTTTGAAGAGGACCGCCTTGCCTTCCATCACCGGCTTCCCGGCGGCGGCGCCGATGTTGCCGAGTCCGAGAACGGCAGTCCCGTTGGAGATCACGGCGACGAGGTTGCCTTTGTTCGTGTACTTGTAGACGTCGCCGGGCTGGCGGGCGATCTCGAGGCACGGTTTGGCGACGCCGGGCGTGTACGCGAGCGCCAGATCGCGCTGCGTCGCCGTCGGCTTGGTCGGTACGACTTCGGTTTTTCCCGGACGTCCACCGGAGTGATATTCGAGGGCGTCGTCGCGGTCGTTGTCTGACATCGCCGGAGTCTATCAAGCTTACACATCGGGAGAGAGTGACGAACCGCCAGTAAACAAAAACGCCGCCGGACCGGCGGCGTTTTTGATTCTTTCCTGCGGGACTGTCAGCTCGCGCGGCGCTTGCGCTGCGGCGGCGGCGGAACGTCCTGCCGCGTCTCGACGCGGGCGGAACGATTCGCCGGCCCCGACAGATCGTGCGTACGACCGGTCAGATTGTTCCAGGCGATGGCAACCGCGGGAACGATTGTCACGGTCGAATACGTGCCGGCCAGGACACCGATCAGAAGGATCCATGCGAACTCGTGAATCACCTTGCCGCCGAACAGAAGCAACGAGATGAGCACAATGACCACCGAGCCGGAGGTCAGGATCGTTCGCGACAGTGTCTGGTTCATCGCCAGGTTCAGCTGCTCTTCCAACGTCATGCGCGTCTTCAGCTTCCGCTTGTTCTCGCGGACGCGGTCATACATGACGACTGTGTCGTTGATCGAGAAGCCGACGATCAGCAGCAGTGCTGCGACGATGTTCAACGAGAACTCGCCGTTGATGATCATCAGGAAGGCCAGCGACATCAGCACGTCGTGCACGATGCAGGCGATGGCCGAGACACCGAACATCAGGTCGAAGCGAAGCCATAGGTAGGCACCCATCGCCAGCGTGGAAAGGATGACTGCCCAGATCGCTTTCTGCTGCAGATCGTGACCGACCTGCGGTCCGACAGTCTCCTGATTCAGTACGTTGAACGAGCCGAGGAAACACTTGTCGTTGAGGATGCCGGCGATCCGGGTGGTGACGCCCGGCGCCGAGGTGGCCTGGCTCATGTTGGTGAAGATGCCGACTTCCGAACGCTTGTTGACGATGTTCTGCGCGACGTTCTGGTAGTAGTCCCTGGCAGCGGGCGATGAGCCCTTGGCGTCGGGATCGAGGGACGTGAACAGCTCGGTCAGACGATCGCGTCCATGGAAGTTGATGTCGAGCTTCGACGCGCCCTGCGGGTTCAGGTCGTTGTTTAGTTTCGCGACGACCTGACCGGCGTAGTCGACTTCCTTCTTCAGTTCCGGCAGGCGGATCAGCACGGCGCGATCTTCCGTTTTGCCGTACTGCTGAATCGAGGCGTCGGCCAGATCGGCACGAAGACGATCCATCGGCACGGCGTCGCGAAACTTCAGCGTGACCGTCGCGCCGCCGGCGAAGTCGATGCCCCAGTTGACGCCATGCTTGAGGAACATGGCCAGCCCGAAGAGCATGAAAATGAGAGAGAAGCCGACGGCGTAGAAGCGCCAGCGTACGAAGTCATACTTGGAATTGACGAAAATCTGCATGGGTATCTCTCCTCGCCTACCTTAGATGCTGATCTCGGTCGGGCGATCCTGCGCCTTGTACATGACGTCGAAGATCACGCGCGAGACGAAGAACGCGGTGAAGACCGACGCGAACAGACCGATGAGCAGCGTGACGGCGAATCCTTTGATCGGCCCCGTCCCAAACTGGAAGAGGAAGAGTGCCGAGATAATGGTGGTCATGTGGGTGTCGATGATCGTGCCGAAGGCGCGCGAGAAGCCGTTCTCGATCGCCGCGCGGACCGCCTTGCCCTCGCGCAGTTCCTCGCGGATACGCTCGAAGACGAGGACGTTCGAGTCGATGGCCATACCCAGAGTCAGAATGATGCCGGCGATACCCGGCAGCGTCAGCGTGGCGTGGAAGATCGCCATCATGCCGAGCAGGATGACGAGGTTCAGCAGCAGCGCCAGCACGGCGTTGATTCCTGCTCCCTTGTAGTAAAGGAGCACGGCCAGCACGAGGACGACGAAGCCGATGACTGAGGCCAGAACGCCCTGGCGGATGGAATCGCGTCCCAGCGAAGGTCCGACGGTGCGCTCTTCCAGCGTCGTCAGCGACGCCGGAAGCGATCCGCTGCGGAGGACGAGCGAGAGATCGGCGGCCTGCTGCGGCGTGAAGTTGCCTTCGATGACACCCGACTCGTTGATCTGACTGTTGATCACCGGCGCGGAGACGACCTTGTTGTCGAGCACGATCGCCAGGCGGCGCTTGATGTTCTGGCCCGTGAGGTCGCCGAACTTGCGTGCGCCGTCCGGAGTCAGCGAGAAGCCGACGTTCGGCTGTCCGAGCTGTCCCTTCTGCACGCGGGCGTTCTTCAGGTCCGTGCCCGTTACGGGAACGGTCTTGCGGACTGCGTAAAACTCCGTGCCGGCGGCCCGACCCAGGGCGTCTTCGCGCGTGCCCGGAAGGACGTCCACTTCCGTCTTCATATTGGCGGGGACATTCGTCATCGCCGCATTCGCATCGGAGCCCGGCTCGCCTTCGACGAGACGAAACTGGAGCTGCGCGGTGGTCTTGATGATGTCTTTCACGCGCGCCGGATCGTCGACACCGGGAAGCTGGATGACGATCCGGTTTCCACCTTCCGTCGCGATGTACGGCTCGGTGACGCCGAGAGCGTTGACGCGGTTGTCGATGGTTTCGACGGTGTGCGAGATCGTGTCGCGCTCCAGCGCGGTCTGCGCGGTCGTCTTCATCTTGAACTGCATCGCTCCATCAGCCGTACGGCTGACGTCGAACGACGGGATGTAGTCTTTGGCGATCCGCTCGTACTCGGTGGTCGGAGTATCGGCGGGAAGCGCGGCCACGAACGTCGTGTCGTTCACACGGCGCGTGGTGGGGATGGGCACATTGCCCTTCTTCGCCTGCGCTTTCAGCATCTCGGAGGCCTGATCGGTCTCGAGCCGCACGGCATCGCCGACGTTGATGCGCATGACCAGATGCGTACCGCCTTTCAGGTCGAGGCCGCGACGGATCGGCTCAGGGTTGTCGTTGGTCGGAATCGTCGCCCAGGCAAAACCGATGAGAACGAGCAGGATCAGAATGACTTTCCACAACAGACCTCTAGTCAAGATTTCCTCCAGGAAAAAGCGAACGGCAGCTACTCCGCCGCATCGCCCGTGATGATTCCGGTGACCGCAGACCGTGCGAGCTTCACTTTCGGCACATTCTCCGCAATCTTCAGGTAGACAACTTCGGCCTCAACACTCTGTACCGTCCCGTAAATCCCGCCCGAAGTCAGGACGCGATCGCCCTTCTTAAGCGTACTCAGCATTTCGGCGGTTTTGCGCCGCTGCTTGTTCGCGGGAGCGATGACCAGGAAGTAGAAGACGAGAAAAATAGCCGCAATCGGCAGGATGTTGATGAGGAAGGCGGCGGTGCCGCCGGAGCCGGCGGTTTGAAGCAGAGCAATCGCTGTCATATCGTTTTTCTATGTGAGTTTCGTTGATCGGGGACTCTGTCGTCAGGCGTCAACTTCGCCGCTCACGACCCGCGAGAGGAACGCATCGCGAAAAGCCTGCAAAGAGTTGGACGCGATAGAGTGCCGAATCCCCCTCATCAAGTCAAGGTAAAACGAGACGTTGTGAATGGTGTTATAGACCATCGCGGCGATCTCGCCGGTCACGTAAAGGTGCCGGAGGTAGGCCCTCGAGACGGTCCGGCACGTGACGCAGGAGCAATTTGGATCGAGCGGACCCTGGTCACCCGCGTACCGCGCATTCTTGATGGCTACCTTGCCGAGACTCGTGAAAAGCGATCCGTTCCGGGCATTTCGGGTCGGCATGACGCAGTCGAACATGTCGATTCCCGCCGCCACTCCGTCCAGGAGATCCTCCGGCGTTCCGACACCCATCAGGTAGCGGGGCTTGCCGGCCGGCAGAAGGGGCGCGGTGAACCGCATCACATCGAGCATCTCTTCCTTCGGCTCACCGACCGAGACGCCGCCGATGGCGACGCCGTCGAAGTCGATCGCTCCGATCGCCTCCGCGCTTCGCTTGCGCAAGTCCTGGTGAATCCCGCCCTGGACGATTCCAAAGAGCGCCGACGCGCCGGTTCGGGCCGCCAGCGACCGCGCCGCCCAGCGATGCGTAAGCTCCATCGACCGCTCGACTTCCGCATGGGAAATGCCGGAGGCCGGACACTCGTCGAACGCCATGGCGATGTCGACGCCCATCCGCTGTTGAATGTCGATCGACGTCTCGGGCGAAAGAAAGTGCGCCGAGCCGTCGATGTGGCTGCGGAACTCGACTCCCTCCTCGCGTACCTTGCGGATCTGTGAGAGGGAGAACACCTGGAACCCACCCGAGTCGGAGAGTACGGCGCGGTCCCAGTTCATGAAGCGATGGACCCCACCAAGCCTCTCCAAAAGGTCGACGCCCGGACGGAGCATCAGGTGATACGTGTTATTGAGGATGATCTCCGGCGCGAGCTGCTGCAGCTGATCCGTGGTCAGCGACTTGACCGAGGCCAGCGTCCCCACAGGCATGAAGACGGGAGTCTGGATCGTCCCGTGGCGAGTCACGATCTCGCCCCGGCGGGCGGAGCCGTCGGAGGCGATTCGGCGAAACGTGAGGCGTTCGTTCATTGCGCGTCGCGCGTTCCTGGTTGAGTGCGCATCGCGTGGCGGTTGCGGGCTCGGTGTCCGGGTCGATCCGGACCCTGCGGAAGCGCGCAGTCTATTGCAGCTTCATCTGCTCGACGCGAACACTGCCCGGAATGGCGATCGAGAAGCGGCTCTGCTCGACAGGAGCGTTGATCTTCACGTTCTGAAACTCATACCGGGTCTTGTCGCCATCCCCTTCCGTGTACTCGAACTGGGTGGTCAGGTAGGTCTTCCGGTCGATGAAGATCTTGATGTGGCGCACTCGCTTCGCGATGGTCTTGCTCTTCGGGTCGAGGTCCAGCACGTAGTACGGCTTATCCGACGTGTTCGTGAAGGTGAAATTGAACCAGGCACCGAGCTCGTCGATCGCACCACTCGCACCCATGTACTTGAAAATGCGCTCCTGATACCGCTTCACCTCGATGCGCTCGGCCTTGTTGAGGTCGGGGTAGTACGTCGTCAGCATTCCGTCAGCAATCAGCATCGTGACGCGCTTGGGAGCGTCGTAGGTCCAGAGGACGTTGTTCGGTTTCGAGTAGACGAACCGGCCCGTGGAAACCTCGGGCTTCGAGAGAAGGGCCAACGTCTTTTCCTGCCGGAAGTCGGCCTGCAGCGTGTTCGTCTTCGTCTGTGCCATCTGAACCTTGCGGATGACGTCATCCAGCGAATCCGACCTGGCGGTCCCGGCAGCGGAGGCGGGAAGAGCGAGCGCGGCCACGCAAAGGGAGGCCGCAAAAAACTTCCTGATCAACATGGGCTGACCCAACGCCCCGGTCGAAAATCGTATTTCACCGGGAGCGAGTTATACTCAGTGAAAACTGAGGTTATTGATGAAAAAGAATTTGCCGGTCCTTACAGTTTTCCTGCTCGTCATAACCGCCCAGACCGCATCGGCGGCGATCCAGTACGAATTCCGGCAGACGACCGCGTCCGACCTCGAATCCATCCCCTCGACCGACTGCACCGGCCGGGCCATCATCGAAGGGGACCACTCCCGCGTCGAATTCATCTCCGGCAACACCTACCCGGCCGGGACCTACATCATCGCCACGAACGGCTCCCGGACGATGACGTTCGTCGACCCGTCAAAAAAATCGTTCGTCGAAGTCAACGCAGCCAGCGTGGCCACGTCGATCGGTTCCCGGAAAATCACCGTGGCGAACAAGAAGATCGACGTCACGAAGATGGCTGATCAGACGACGATCGCCGGATTTCCGACCGATCACTACCGCATGACCATGAGCTACGACATCACGGTCGCGTTCGGCAATCTGCCGCTCACACAGACCGTGAAGACGACGATCGACAAATGGACCACGACCGCCTTCGGCGATGTGGGCGACACCTTCCTAGCCAGCGGCGCCCTCAAGACCGGCAATCCCGACCTGGATGAGCTGATGTCGGCAGAGAACACGAATATCAAAGGTTTCGCGCTGAAACAGATCGTGAACGTAACGACGATCAACAATCACGCTCCGATCCGAGGCGAAACGCAGCTCCGCGTGAACCGCACGGTGACCCAGACGCGCGAGCTTCTCGTGACGTCGATTCAGCCGAGAGCGTCCATCAGCGTCGCAACCTTCATCGTGCCAGTGACTTACCACAAAGCAGGCCCCATCCATGACGACACGCAGAAGGCACCCGTCCAGGTGTTGTCCATGGAGCCGTCCGGAGAGAAGCAATAGGATCGTCTTTCCACTGGGTGGAAACAGGGAGGGTGTGGTGCGCATGGTACGATCCCGCCGATTCGTCCGCAGTACCGGTTCCAGATCGATGAAACGACAGTTTTCACTCGCCGACTCTCTGCTGCGTCTGGCACGACGGCCCCGGCTGTATGTAGCGGTGGTACTCCCCCTCGCCATTCCATTCATCCTTGCGGCTGTCGGCAATAACGACGCGATTACCCAGGCCTCCATCCCGGTCGCTCGCGCAGCCATGCTTGCGCCGCTTCCACTCCGCTACGATCAGCTTTCCGGGCCGGCTACGGCCACGCTACCGGAACATTCCGAAGTCCTGACCCTGGAAGAGGGCGACACGCTCGATTCCATCCTCCTCGACGGCGGCCTGGGACGCGCGGACGCCGCCGTCCTGAACAATGAATTCGGCAAGACGGTCGACCTGCGCAGGCTCCGGCCGGGCCATCTGCTCCGGTTTCACCATGACGCTGCCGGCACCGTCGACAGCGTCGAGATGAAAGTCACGGGCTGGGGTGAGATCGATGCCGTCCGCGGCACCGCGGGCTTCGCCATCACGCCGCGCCAGGCGCTCCAGACCGAGACCGAGCAAGCCGTCTCCGCCAATATCAACTCTTCCCTCTACGAAGCGCTTCGCGCCACCGGTGAGGGGCCGCAGCTCGTGCAGGAGCTCGTCGACGTCTTCCAGTGGGACATCGACTTCTTCGCTCTGCAGAAGGGCGACTCCTTCAGTCTGGTCGTGAAGAAGAAGTACGCCGGAGCCGACGCCGTCGGTTATGGCCCGATCACAGCGGCCCGCTTCACGCACAGCGGACAGACGTACGAGGCCTTCCGTTGTCAGACGCCTGACGGCCGCGCCGGCTATTACGCGCGCAACGGCAGCCCGCTCCGCAAGCAGTTCCTGCGCGCGCCGCTGCAGTTCAGCCGGATCACGTCCGGCTTCTCGAAGAGCCGCTATCACCCGCTCCTCCATTACTTCCGCCCGCATCACGGGGTCGATTACGGCGCTCCGGTCGGAACGCCCGTGATGACCACGGCGGACGGGGTCGTCGTCGCCGCGACGTACAACCATGGCGAAGGAAACTTCGTCCGCATCCGTCACAGCTCGCGCATCGAGACCTCCTACCTGCACCTGTCGCGCTTCGCCAAAGGCATCAAGCCCGGCCGGAGCGTGTCGCAGGGAGAGGTGATCGGATTCGTGGGCGCGACGGGTCTCGCGACCGGACCGCACCTCGACTATCGCGTCTCCGACGGCGGCACATGGCTCGATCCACTGAAACTCAAATCGATCACACCCGATCCGTTGCGCGGCGATTCGCTCGCGGCGTTCCGGAGCAGCGTCGCCGCTCTCGGTCCCAGGCTCGCCGCACCCGCGCAGCAGCTGGCAGCCTTCGCCGCGAATCGTCGGGCACTCTTCTAGCAATCCACGGTCATTCCCATCATGAAAAAGGTCATCGTCCGGGCGCCGGTGCGCGCCGATCTCGCTGGCGGCACTCTCGATCTCTGGCCGCTCTACCTTTTTCATCCTGGATCGCGCACGGTCAACGTCGCCATCTCGTATCACGCGGAGTCCGAGGTCGTGGAGACGGGCGATGATGCGATCGACGTCCATCTAACGGACCAGCAATATGAGCAGCGGTATGCGTCCATCCACGAACTGGCCGCGGATCCGAAGGCCGCACTCGTTCACCGCGCGCTCGAGCATTTTCACCTCACCGGAATCCGCATCACCACCCGTACCGACGCCCCGCGTGGTTCCGGCCTCGGCGGCTCCTCGGCGCTGACCATCACGCTGGTGCGGGCCCTCTCGGAGATCGCCGGCGCACCCGTGCAGGGCGACGACCTCATCGCCCTGGTGCGCGATCTCGAGACCCGGCTCATCCGCGTGCCCGCCGGCATCCAGGACTACTACCCTCCGGTCTACGGCGGCCTGCTGGCCATTCACCTGAATCCCGGACTCGTCGTCCGCCATCCGATCGCTCTGCCCATCGATCGCCTCGCAGATCACATGCTGCTGCACTACACCGGCGTCTCCCACTTTTCCGGGACGAACAACTGGGACATCTTCAAGCGCCAGATCGACGGCAAGAAGAAGGTTCACAAAGGTCTCGAGAAGATCGCCGAGAGTGCCATCGAAATGGAAAAGGCTCTGGAGAGCGGCGACCTCGAAGCCGCCGGCAGAGCCCTCGGGCACGAGTGGGAAAACCGCAAGGCGCTCATCGAAGGGATCTCGACGCCGGAGATCGAGTCGGCGATCGCGGCAGCGACCGGCGCGGGCGCCTGGGCCGGAAAGGTCTGCGGTGCCGGCGGCGGCGGATGCATCGTCTTCCTCATGCCGCCCGACCGCAAGGAGTCAGTGAAGGCCGCGCTGGCAAGCGTCGCCGGGCAGGTCATCGACGCACATCCCGTGGCCCACGGCCTCACGGTGGAGCGGAGTGACGATACACAAACGTCGCGTCGTCCGCGGTTCACGATGCGAAGCTCACCGTCGCTGGAGCAGCTCTACGTCTTCGGCGGCAAGGGCACGTATCGACCCAACCTGCTGGCCGAGGCGATCATCACGCAGAACGAGCCGCGGAGTGGTGTGCATGTGGCGACGGTCAAGAGTTTTCTCGCGCCGGTGCACGCGGCCGACGGATCCGTGGGCTGGAGCGAAGCGAGAACGATCGATCCGGAAACACTGGACATCCGCGCTGTCCCCGACCCCAATCAACACCTCGACGAAGCCACCCGGCCCGAGATACTTATGCAGGGAGCACTGCAATCGCAGGATGCCTTCCGGCAGTACGTCGCCGGCAACGCGAGGCTCACGGTTTATTACAACCAGGAGTTCGCGCTCTATTCAGTGCTGGGCGAATCGCGGCAGGTCTTCATGCTCCGCTGTGGCGACGAGGCGAAGCGTCGCATCGACGAAGAGCAGGAGCGGCTGGAAAGCACGTTCCGGCGCCGCATCGATCAGGTCAAGGAACGTTCGGAGCGTGATCAGCGCGAGATCGACGACAACGAAGAGGTCCCATCGACCGAGCGCGGGCAGGATGTGAATGTGGCCTGGGGTCAGGCGCTCTACAACATCACCAGCGGCCGCCCCGCGGCGGTGGCGGAGTCGTCGCACTCGGTCCGCGAAGACGACTACCTCACGAAGATCCGCCAGATCCAACGTTCGTGGGAAAAGGAGCTCGCGGTGATCCGCGATGCTCTCCACGCCAAGGCCAAGGAAATCGAAGAAATCGTCGTCACCTCGACGCCGAAGAACATCGAGATCACCAAATACCTGATCCTCTGGGCCGCGGGCCTGTAGGCCGGCAACGGTCGGAGTACCCGTTCCAGCCCCGTGTTAGGATGCGAACCCGAGTCGGGCAGTAGCGCAGCCTGGTAGCGTACCTGAATGGGGTTCAGGTGGTCGGGGGTTCAAATCCCCCCTGCCCGACCAACTAAGTCAATAAGTTACGACGAAGAGAGCGGCTTTCGTGTCGCTCTTTTTCGCTTTTGACGGCAAGTCTGACAGCAGCCGCTTTGGAAGTAGTCCGATTTGACCGAAGGTGGATGCAATCTACACAGGTACGCGAAGGTTCCCCGAAGCGACGATTCGTTGCGCGTATTCAGCGGCGGTAATCCGATCGAGATCGGTGGTCCCATTCAGAGACACCGTCACGAACTGAATCTTCATCGATCGCGCCTCACGCACCACCAGCCGAGTATTCGCTTCTCACCGAACGATTTTCACGGGTTCCTCGAGGTCGCGCGGGACGACCACCGAGGGCACCGACGTGAACACGATGAACGTGCGAGAAGGATTTCCCAGCGACGGCCCGTCGCGCCCGGATGATCCTGACGAGCCCAGAGGCGCACAAGGGAATATCGCTCCCGGCTCCGAGGTATGGTCGCGACAAATGGACGAGCAACAGCAGCCGACACTCCGCATCACCCTCGACGACGCCGTCGCCCAGGGCGAGTACATCAACTTCGCCAACATCATCCACTCGCCCAGCGAGTTCGTCATCGACCTCGGCAGAATCGTTCCGGGGCGCGGAGACGTGAAGGTGTACAGCCGCGTGATCATGACGCCGCTGCACGCCAAACAGTTGCTCGACGCGCTCGCCCACAACATCTCCATGTTCGAGCAGAAGTTCGGCGAGATTCGCGTCGATGCCGCGCCCGCCTTCTCGTCGAACGAACCGTCAAACTAGCCCGTGGCTCACGTCAAGATCGTCGGCGCCGGCCTGGCCGGATCCGAGTGCGCATTCGCCCTCGCGGGCCGCGGACACACCGTCGAACTTTTCGAGATGCGCCCGTCGAAGATGACGGCGGCGCATCAGACGTCGAACCTCGCGGAACTGGTCTGTTCGAACTCCTTCCGCTCGTCGGCGATCACGAATGCCGTCGGCCTGCTCAAGCGGGAGATGGCGCTCCTCGGTTCGCTCGTAATCCGGTGCGGCACGGACGCACGAGTCCCCGCGGGCGACGCCTTCGCGGTCGATCGCGACCGGTTCTCCGCGATGGTCACCGAGGCCATCGCGGAGCAGCCGAACATCACGTTGCGGCGTGAGGAAGTGACGTCCCTCGATCGCGAGGGCTACGACTTCCTCGTCATCGCCACCGGTCCTCTCACCTCCACCCCGCTCTTCGACGCGATCAACGAGTTTCTCGGCCACGACGGCCTGTACTTCTACGACGCCATCGCTCCGATCCTCGCCGCGGACTCGCTCGACCTGTCGAAGCTCTACTGGAAATCGCGCTATGGGAAGGGATCCGCGACGGACTATCTCAATGCGCCGATGACGCGGGAGCAGTACGAGGCGTTCATCGCCGCGCTGCTCTCCGCGGAGATTTTCGCGCCGCACGATTTCGAGAAGGCCGCCCACTTCGAAGGCTGCCTTCCGGTCGAGGAGATGGCATCGCGCGGGATCGAGACGCTCCGCTTCGGTCCGATGAAACCGGTCGGGCTCGAACATCCGGAAACCGGCCACCGGCCCCACGCGGTCGTGCAGCTCCGCAAGGAAGATCTATCGGACGAATACTTCAACATCGTCGGCTTCCAGACGAAGATGCGAGTGCCCGAACAGAAGCGCGTCCTGCAGATGATTCCCGGCCTGGAAAACGCGGTCTTCGCGCGCTTCGGGTCGATGCATCGCAATACCTTCATCAATGGACCGACGCATCTTCGTGCGACATTCCAGACGAAACGCGACGACCACATTTTCTTCGCCGGCCAGATCACCGGCGTCGAAGGCTACGTGGAGTCCTCCGCCGTCGGACTGCTCGTGGCCCGGTACATCGACGAGCTCACGCGCGACCTCGCCGCAACAGCGCTGCCGTTTCACACCGCTCTCGGCGCCCTCGGCCGGCATGTCACGGCGTCTAATCCCGAGCGGTACCAACCGTCGAACGTGACCTGGGCCGTCATCGAGGACGTGATCGGCCGGAGCAGGAAGGCCGAGAAGCGCGAGAAGCAGGTCGCCAGAGCATTAGCCACGATCGAATCCATCGCGACACCGGTCTCCGCGTAACGCGTCCCTACGCCGGGTGAGCGCGACCAGTTCGCCCTACCACCCCACGGAGTCAGCGAGTGCGAACACCGCCTCGGCAAGCGGGTCACACTGGCGCGATGCGCCCCAGGTAGTAGAGAACGTCGTTGACCATGGCGTCGAAGCTGGGAGCGACGAACAACGTTTCCTGGTAACGCGTCGGATCGTAGGGCGTCGCCACGATCTCGTCGATGATCCAACCGTGAAGCTCCTCTTCGCGCTCGAAGCGCCGCAGCTCACCGAACGAAGAAAGCAGCCCCGCACCGTAGACGCGCACACGGCCGGCTTCGCGCACCACTCCGAACTCGAGCGTGTACCAGTAGAGCCGGCCGATCCGCTCGATCGCCGGCGCATCGTGCTGCGCACGCAGCGCTGCTTCGCCGAACGCGCGATTGAGCGAAACGAACGTCTCGTCGGCAAAGGTCGCCGCGTGCCCGATCAGCTCGTGCACGATGTCGGGCTCCGGTGTGTAGAGGGGAACGCTGTGGTGACGCATGTACTGCGTCGAGAGGAACGTCTCGTGCCCGAGCTGTCCGAGAAACGCCTTCGCCGTGACGAGCCCCGCAACCGGAGACATCCGAAACCCATGCAGCGGTTCGATGACCGCATTGACCTCGCCGAGCTGGGGGACGCGCTCGCGCGGCAACGCGATCCGCTGTCCCGCCTCACGGTATGCGCGGCACGCGTACTGGTCGTGGAGCGGATCGAGGTGACGTCAGACCTCGCGCCAGACGCCATGTTCCTCGTCGCGGTACGCGATCTCGGGGATGGGCTGACCCTCACGATACTCGAGCGCCGCTCGCGCGATCTCATTCCGGCGCCGCCGATAGACGTCGTCGTGGAACCCCGGATGATCGGCATCCAGCTGGACCAATTCGGCCGCGCCAGCGCCGACGTTCAGGTCGGGCGAAGTGAGCATCGCCGCAACCAAACGGAGCAGGCAGGCGGCGGCATTCCGAAGGCGGCGGGTGCTCGCTAACGAGCAGCTAGAATGCGCTTGAGCGCAGAACAGTTTCAGGCGATCGTGGCCATTCAGGGAGCAAAGACCGTCCAGTCGGCCAGAGCCCGCTGTGACCGAAAAGAAGCAGCAGCCAAAGCAATAGCAGGTTCACCGCACCGGCAGCACGGCTCGAATCGGAGTCGAAGGGCTCGCCCCCTTCGCATCGCCGCCAAGCGATTCAGACACTGATTTTAGAGTTGGAGAGGTGACGCATGGGGATCGTGTGTTTAGTCTCGTTATGCTCCGCGGGCCTCTGCGCGGCGACGGTGATCGCTCATAGAAAGAACCTGGCCAGCGCTCCTCTGAGCTGGCAGCTGCTGGCGTGGTCGGGTATTCCGTTCTCGCTTGGCGGCCTGGTCTTCGTGCTTCGGTTCTGGAAACCCACAGCAGGACCGTACCTCGCCAATCATGTCTATCCCCTCGGCCCGTATCTGAATACATGGCAAGTTTCATTCGGCTTCGCATGGCTCGCGTTCGGCGTTGCGTTCTTCGTCCTGGCGGTTCAAGGCGATCGGAGCTGGCGCACCTGGTGGGCTCTCGTTGCCACGTGGATTCTCGTGTGGCTACCTCACGGCATCATCGGAATCGGATTTGCCGCCGCAGGCACGAACCAACCGAGTGTCCGCCTTTATCAAGACTGGGCCTCGCACTTCCTGGGCCTCGTGGTGCTGTTCGTCGACTCCGTTGCATTGCTGGCGCATTTCGGGCTCGCGTTGGTTGGCTTTGGCCTCACGGCTCGCGACCTCTGGCGAGCCAGCTCCTAAAACGGATGGTCCGTAGTCCGACTTGGCGCTAATCGGCAGACATCAATCGTGAACGGTGAGGGCGCTGGCAATCCGCGACTTCTGTCGAGTAGTGTACGGATCTGGCGGTCGGCGAGTATGAGCTTCCCCGACGACCAGATTGCGATGACCATGCTCCCTGCTGGTGCTCCGGGTTCGCTGCCTCCTCGCGTGCGCGTCTACCTCGAGGCAATCGTCGAGACGTGTGTGGCCAGCGGACCTGCGCTGGTCTGTGTGATCCTGTTCGGCAGCGCGGCGACGGGCGGCTTCTCGGGAACGGCTTCCGACGTAGACCTCATCCTCGTCGTCCCCGATGACGCGAGCCACGACAATCGGCTCTTGCTGCGCGATCAGGTCGCGGCCCTTGAGGTTCTTCACGGGTTCAACGCAGGACACGTCGACGCGCAGGGAAGACTTGAAGCGTTCGTCGAGCGCGTGACGGCCAACGTCCGGTCGTTCTTCATCTGCACGCGCGGCGATCTGCTCTCCGGGTCTGTGGCGCGAATCCTCGACATCCGGCCATCACAAGCGCTCTTCGTGGACCGCGTGGTCATCCCCAGTATCGTGGCGTCCGCTGTCACTGTATGGGGTGAAGAGCTGCTGCCTCGCATCCCAATGCCGGCCATTCGCCGCCTCGACGTCTTCAAGGCGTTCCACTCGCTGTTTAGCCAGGCCCTGCTTAGCGTGGCCGTGTTCCCTCTGCTGCCCCACGCCACCAGGTACGCAATGGGCTCACTGAAGCGATCGGTGCACAACTGTTTCTTCTGTTATCACGGCCGCCCGGCACCGTTGGAACAGGAAGTCGAGTTCTTTCAACGCCGCCTCGGACCCAGCGGAACGCTGGCGCAGCTCCTGGCTCTCCGCCGCGACTACACTCAGTCGTTCGCATTCGTGATTCGCTGCCTGCCGACCTTGGCGCGGCTGCACCTGCGGACCGCTTGGGATAATCGATTCCCGCGCGAGGTCCTCGAGCGCCGGTGAAGAGTACGATCACTGCGCGAAGTCCTTACCGACGCAAAAACGCTCTTCGGAAGGCGGCTCCCGAAGCGGGAGCGGGTATCTAGCGCACGTCATGGACGATTGCTTGTAACAGGGCAAAAGGAGCACAGAGACAGTGCTGGCGCAGCCAGAAGCTGCCGAACGACGGTTATTTATCATTGGTGGAGGCGGCGGGAGTTGAACGTCTATGACAACCAGAGCGGAATCAGCATGTTGCTACTTTCACATTCCTAGTGTACCCCCTAATCTACCCCGTGTTCTCTCGCCGGGCGACCTCCCCAATGAGGAACTCCGATCCACTGCTCGCTGCGCCCGAAAGGGCGACCACGGTCCGCAACGCTCCTTTGAGGCGCCCAGTTGACCGCGCTCTGTTGCAGAGTCTTAGGCGACGTGCAACTTTGATTCGGAGGCCAATTCGAGGGCGATGAGTTTCTGCGCTGACTTCTCCGTCGGCCAACCGAGAACGTCGGCGTGGAGCGGCGGGTTGTCACCTTCGTGATCATTGCGATCGACGGAGAGATGCTGAGCCTCGCACGCTTCGACGGCAATAGTCCCAAATGCTTTCGGGGGCTGACCGCCGCGCAGCGCGTAGGCCCGACCGTGGTCATGAATAGCTTCCGTGCTCATGAGGTCCACGACGAACACCGAGAGTGTTATGGGGTCCTCCGGAGCTTCCGGAACCGGAGGCATAAAGGCGCCGTGGAGGACTCGGGTTTGCGATCTGGAGAAGTGACCCTGTTTGTAACAAAACCTCGCCAAATGCCGAGGCTGAGGTCTCGTCGCCGGGCTAGGCGTAGACACGTTGGATACCCGCGCGAATCGCGCTAGGAATCTCTTCACCCTCGATAGTGTGGATTTCAACGCCATGCACCCGGCTCCCGCCGAAGAGTCCGGCGTAGTTTAGCTCCCCGTTGGCGCCAACGCTCACTGAAAATACTCGACGAGGCTCGCGGTACCACTCGAGCGACACCTCTCCGTCCGGATCGATCGAAACGCCAGGCAGCTCGCCGCTGATGAGCAGCAGACCCCTCAGCATGTCGATGGCCCTCTGCGCAGACTCGAAGGTTACCTGCGCATGTTCGCCGTGTTCCTGCATCGCTTGCAAAATGGCCAGAATGCCGGCGCGTTGGGCTGCTCCCGTTCCTGGCGCTTCGAGAATCTCGCGCTCGGCCCCGATTTCTTCGTGTTGAATCTCTTTGGCTTCTCGTCCTACCGCCCTGCTCCGAGGGTACGAAAAAGGGCGATCGGCACTGAGCAAGCAGGCGCTCATCGGTCAAACTCCTCCGCGGCACGTTCGGTGATGCTGCCAAAGAAGATACGGTTCTTCATTCGTCGAAGTTCCTCGAGCGTTTGCCACATCCCGAATGTGTCGGGATCGAAGTCTCCAAGCTTGGAAGCGTCCACGTCGATGATTACCAGCTTGCCAGAGTCATCAGCCCTGGTTGAATACAAGGCCCGAGCGGAGACGGCAGCATCGGATTTCAGGACGAAGCGCGAGAGCGTATTCGTGACTTCCAACCCCGCCACCGTTTCCGGAACTTGCGGTGGCGACGTCAGGTACTCTCCAAGGCCCTCATCGGATCGCACATGAAACTGATTGATGTAGCGGACGCCGATCCGGCTGACCACTTCGACGTTGACAACCTGCCGGTAGACCGCCCAGTAACGTCGCGCTGAATCAAGCACGTCCTCCCAACTCGTGTACGGTCGCAGCTTGCTGAAAGCGAAGCCACTCTCTGAAGTCTGAACAGCTTCACTCTGCGGCGTCTTCGGAAAAATCAGCCCGTGTGGCCCGATCTGATCCCCCGCCTGCTCTTCAACGGTTCCGAATGACTCTAGAAACGCGGTTCGAAGCGCGGGGATGTACGACACAAAATCGCCTCTCGCCTTCACGCGGAGATCGATGACAGCCTCGGTGATCGGGGCGTGCTTCAAGTTGCGCTCGTTCGCGTGCGGCATGGTCACGTTTCGCTGCAAAACCATTCGGGGTCCGTCGTACTGCTCGGCCGCCGAAAGGAGCGCGGAGGTTATCACCGCGGGGGCTTCCCTTGGCTCTCAGCCAGTTCCGCCCACGCTGGGATTTCAATTTCGCGCAGCTTCAGGCGAAGCAACTCCTCGGCGACTTCCGTGCCATTCTTTCCGTAGAGCCCGGTCGTAGCCAGGGCGTCGAGCCGCGCTATTACTTGGGGCGTCGTTGAGAGTTTCAGCGGCAAAGTCTCAACACGGTTCGGTCGGCGCGCACGGGTGGCCATCGGTCTATTTAGTACCTAAGAAGATACTTCTTAGTCCACAGATATGCAATCGCGACCCGGCGCCGCAAGCCGTCGCGCCGGGTCCTCACTCATGGTGGAAGACGGCCGCGCGGTGACTCTTGGCCGCCCTGAAATCGAAGCCCGCAGCGAGGGCGTGGAACACCGACCACGGCAGGCGCCTGTTGTATCAGGTGGCCCGAGGTGCCAGGACGCGAGAGGACCGACGGCAATATACTTCCCGAATGGCACTAGTAATGGTTGAAATCCATGGCACGAGCGGTGCGCGATATCTCTACATCGAGACTTCGTCTGTCCAATACATTGAACCGATCAGTGACGACTCGTGCAGCGTTGTGCTCTCGGGCTCAAAGACGTTTCGCGTGGACGGTTCCGCGGACGCGGTCGCACTACTCATGAAAGCGGCTGAGAGCGCCGAGTAAGGGTAGGGAATGCGCGCTCCCGTGCGGCGAGGATCGCCGCGCTGCCCGCGGGATCACCTCGCGAACGACAACCTCGAAGACACCATCGATCACCTTGGCGGTACCGGGCACCATAACTTCCGTGTGACGTTGCGCCGCTGAGCAGCCGAGGTAGGGAAATTGCCCGCCCCGTCACACCCACCAAGAGAGAGAAAGAGAGAGGAACCATCACATGAGAATGAAAAACATCATCAGCATCGCTGTCGTCACCCTGACCCTCGCCGCTTGCGCTTCCTGCGTCACGAATCGCCCTGCGATGCACGCCGCGGTTCAGAACCGCGTCTACATAGGGCAGGTGCAGATCGGGCAGTCGATGGACCAGGTGAAGACGGAAATGCACAAAGGGCCAGAAAGTCAGAACGTCACGACCCTGCCGGATGGAGCCGTGGAATCAGTCTGGAACTACGTGACCGACTACGCGGCGGACACGAACACGTCCATCACCTTCCACGGCGACAAAGTCACGGCGATCAACCAAACGCGCTGGCTAGGCAACGGTGACTTCATGTCTCACTGAGGGGTGACGATCACTCAGGACCAGCGGATAACGTGATGCGCCGCTATTCACTCCGCGCTGGCACCATTCCGCGCCTGGCTCCGCGTCGATCGAGACCTTCATCGTTCGAGCGGAGGAGGTCCCGACCTCCCTACATAGTGATGACGATGGCCCAACGGACAGATGGCTTCTCCGCGCTGCCGGAAGATGCTCCCCCGAGAATCAAAGTGGTTCTGGCTCTGTTGACTCAGGAGTCAACAGAGTGATACTCAAGCTCCTGGGAGCGGCCACCTCGGACACGGGGTGCACGATTTACGCGATGCCGGGAGTGGTGGAGTTCATCGAAGGTCTTTCCGACGAAGTTGACATAGAGGCAACTGACGCGCTGTTTGAAAGGGTGATGACAAACGGCCTTCCGACGAATCGCGATAAGTGCAGGGCGCTCGGCGATGGGGTCTTCGAACTCAAGCCCCACCGAATCCGCCTGCCGTTCTTTCATCATCCGAAACAGCGTCGAACGGTGGTACTGACCCATGGGTTTCCGAAGAAGAGTCAAAAAACACCGAATCGTCACATCAACCATGCGAAGCGCCAAAAGGGACTGTTCCTCACGGCGCTAGAGGAAGGGAACATTCAATATGACGACATGGCTTGAGAGACGTCTGGCCAGGCGGGCCGGGAAGGCCGGGTTGGAGACGGAGCGACTACTGCTCAGTCTGACGGAGACTTTCGTCCAGAAGTTGGTCACCAAGAACATCAAACGTACGGAGCTCGCCCGAAGAATGGGCGTTGATCGCGCCGTCGTGACTCGTGTCATGGCCGGCGATCGAAATGTGACGCTCCGGACACTCGTCTCTGTTGCATCCGGTCTTGGTTGCCGGCTGAAGATGGAAGTGGAAGATGACGCCGCCGCCGAGGCCCGTATCGACGCGGCCAACCATCAGTCCCTCACCTCGGCGTCGGTTCCACTGACCGCGGGTGCCCAGAATCGCAGCGCGGCTTACACGTTCCTACTCCCCGTTCACCAACCACTGCAGTTCTGGGATTCGGTAATGCCAGTGCCGGATGGTGGAACCCTGCCTATCGAATGGAAGGCCTTTGATATCACCTCGCTGATCGGGTCGGCTCAGGCGGTCCCTGAGGGTCCCGCTCTGCAACTTGGAGATGACGATGGCATCAAGGCCGCTGCTTAGCTTTCTCGACTATCAGCAACTGACCTTAAGGATCGAGCCGGACCAGGCGTTTGATCGCGGGAGGCCGCAGAGCGCCCAGATCGAGACAACATTTGGGATCTCGCGTCATGAATCCGAGAGGCAGAAGTTTCTTGTCGTATTCACCTGCCATCTCTTCCGAACCGATGAGAATGCAAACCTACCCTACGAGGTGGAGGTGGGTCTCCACGGGGAGTTCTATTCAAACTTGCAGTTGGGTTCGGATGGTGTACCCGCGCGGGCTGTTCTCAATGCGTTATCGCTTCTGTACGGCGTCGGTCGAGGGATTGTCGGTCAGGCTACCGGAGGCGGTGTGAACGGGCGATTCGTACTGCCCACCGTGACCTTCGACGAACTCGTTTACCAAGCGATAAACAATCCCGAATCGCAGGTGACGGCCGACGAGGGAACTGCACCTCCAAAAGCTCTACCAGCAAGCCGTCCGCGAAAAGCGAAGAAAAAGGCTCTGGAGTAGCCCGGTACGAGAAACTACGCCCACCTCGGACGGAAGGTCCTACGGAGAAGTTGAGTTGAACGACCGATTGAGAAGGGCGGCCGCCCGCTCGAGCGAACCCCTCATCCCACTCACCTTTCACGCGCGCTTGGCCAACGTTGGCCGTTGCGGGGAAATCGGTTCGAGTCGATCGTATGGCGGAATCTCTCCGAGCGATTCGCGGAGAACCGTCGCTGCGGCACACGCCCTCTTTGGCGAGAATCGCGGTGCCAATCTACGCGACGAAAAATAATGGTGTGTTCTACCTTTGGCCGGTTCAGCCTTCCTGCTTAGAGTCGGCAGCGCCGTGTTCCTCATCACGGGCCGCGCATACGTCTCGAACAGGCGGGCGGGAGAACGTTCCCGTTAAACGCAAATTTTGCTCAGGCGCTGCGACAAAAAGCCACGTGGTCCTCGCTGCACGCCATGGCTCTTTCATCTCTCGACACCCCCCTCTGGAGTTGACACCGGGCGCGAAAGAATACTAGTATTCGTTCGATGTCACCGAAGGAAGCGCCGGGCAGGAAACAACTCGCGGTTATTTTGCCCGAGTCGCTCGTGGAGCGCGCGAAGAACATCGTCTATTGGACGCCGGGGGTAACGCTCGCCGGGTTGGTCTTCGAAGGCCTTCGCGCAGCCGTCGAGCGCAGGGAACGGGCGAACGGCGGACCCTACGACGAACGTCCCGAGGATCTGCAGCGCGGCAGACCGGCCGTGGGACCTGACGTTGGAAAGAAAAAGAGAGCCGCTGCTACGAACAGCGACTCTCAGGGGTTACGTCGCCCGACCCCGAGAGGCAAGACCCGCAACACACGCAAACGAGGATAACGCTTCCTCGGGGACTGTCAATCGAAGTGGGCGGCACGCTTCCCGTTTTTGAAGGAAGGAGTGCCCCATGAAGCATTCGACAAAGAAATCGCCCAACAAACCTCCGAGCAAAGGAACGTCCGCCTTGAAGTACAGCAACGGCAACGGTGTCCGGGATGTGTTCCTCAACCCCCAGCCCAGCTACAGCGTTTCAGACGCGGAATCGCGCCTCGAAATCGCGGATCTGCCCATCCCGTTCGGTGGCGGCGTCAAGAACGGCCGCGTGTCGCTGGAAGCCTTCCTTTCCAAGCTCATGGACCGATGGAGCTCCAAGAAACTCGACGAAGCGTTGTCTGGTGAGGGTCTGGACGACCTTCGCCACCTGCTCCCGGAAGGTCGTGCCATGCGCTCCGTGACGTTCATGCTGCCCGCCTATCTCGTTGCCGCGTTGACGGTCGAGTCCGGACGGCTTGGGCGTCTGGCGCAGAACCAGCACCAGGTGATTGATCTGGACGCCGCACTGGAAAGCCTCCTCGAAAACTACGCCTTCGACCTGGACGCCGCGGCGGATGAAGAAGCCGAGCAACATGCGCCAGGCTTCAGGAACGCGCGCGATCTCAGCGGCACGATGGCTCGCACCTTGTTCCGAGGTTTGCAAGAGCAGGCAATCCGCGTGTTTTTCGCTAACCCGAAAGAAACATACTCGCGCGATGACGTCGCCGCGATCTTCGGAGGGACCGAAGGAGAGATTTTTGAGGAAATCTTCCCCGATGAGACGCCCACGACGGCTGCACGCTCAATCGTCGCTGACTTCCTCCGAGAACACATTTCTCCAGCCTTCGTAGGGCGCGTCGCCGGCGACATCATTCCCGAAGTCTCGCTGCGCGCCAGAACGATTGAACTTCCAGCATGGCTCGACGACGCCCTCCAAGCGCGTGTCGGGGAGCGAGGTGGCGACCTCAGTGACGTGATCTCCGACGAGATCCGCGAATCGCTCGGAGAGATCCCGCCGTACGATCGACTCGAACCGATTTCCCCGCAACGGCCACCGTTGGCCAAGCGCGCGTGAAAGGTGAGTGGGATGGGGGGGTTCGCTCGAGCGGGCGGCCCCCCTTCTGAATCGCCAGGGGGCCGCTCAGGTATCCGTGGCTCCTCGAGGCGGCCGAAGCGCAGAAGAAGGCCGGCCAGCTCGGACCCTTTTCGTGAAAGAGCGCCACATTTGGGGCTCCGATAACCAGCGGGCTGCCGCTGCTGTTGCACGATTCCCTCGAGCGACCAATGTTGTCGCGCTGGAGGTGCCGCGTGATGCGCGTCGCACTCTATCTTCGCCGATCGACGAATGAAGACCTGCAGCCAGACTCTCTATCGGCGCAGGAGGAAATCCTCACGACGTACGCCAACGAGCACGGATGGGAGATTGGCCCGATCTATCGAGACAGCGCTTCGGGCAGAAGCGTCACGGGCCGTACGGACTTCGCGAAACTCGTTCGTGACGCAAGCGTCGGCGCCGACTTCGAGGTCGTCCTCGTTCGTGACGTGAGCAGGTGGGGTCGCTTTCTGAACATCGACGAAGGCGCGTACTGGGAGTTCTTCTTCCTCATCCACGGCGTTCGTATCCACTACGTCCAGGAGACTTTCAGGGACGACCGCACGCCCTACGCGAATCTGATGAAGTCTTTGAAGCGGGTCATCGCTGCGGAGTTCAGCCGGGACAAGTCGCGGATGATTCAGTACGGCTGCTATCGGGCCGTAAAGGCGGGTTTTCGGCTCGGCGGCGATCCACCGTACGGCATGGTGCGCGTGTTGGTTGATGCGGCTGGCGACCACATGCAGACGCTCGTACGGGGGCAGCGAAAAGCGCTCGTGGGGCAGCACATCAAGCTCGCGCCAGGCGCCGCCAATCACGTCAGGGTGGTCCGGAGGATCTTTCGGCTACACACCCGCGAGAATCAGAGCCCAGCGGCCATCGCCAAGATCCTGAACGAGGATGGCGTCCCGCCCCCTCATACCGCTGCGAAGTGGAGATCCACCACCGTTGCAAAGATGCTGAGGAATCCCGCGTACGCGGGTTTTGCCTGTGGGCGATTCGTAGCCTCTCAGAACTTTCCGCAGCAACTCGATCTCATGGTCGAGAAGGCCTGGAAGCCGATAGTTGATCGAGCTACATGGGGTGCCGCGCAAGAGACGTTCGAGTTCAGACGGTGGCGCCGATCACCTGACGGGCTCGCGCTTCAGCTGAGGGAGCTCTTCGAGAAGTGGGGCGTCATCGCGCCGGCGTATCAGCTGGGGGAGTCCGGACCCACCGAGGGGACGTATCGGAAGTACTTCGACGACGGCGACAACGGCGCGATTCTTCACGCTTACGCCGACAGGATCAGAGAGAGCTGGCAGGGTATCCATTCGAAGATGGTTGACGCGGGGATGGCTGTCGTTGCTGACGGGGACGTGCTCGTGATCGGCGGAACTCTCCGAGTCGGCTACGCGGCCGCCTTCCCTCGCGCCCACCACCTCGGGAGGGTGCATTGGCGATTCAATATTAGCGATGAGGGGGCGCGCGACATCACCATCGGGATCGCGATGTCGCCAGAGGGCGAACCCGCGTTCTACTTTCGCTTCGTGGATCGCTTGCTGAAGAAGAAGCCAATCACGATCGCGCGGCACATGTACACCGGGAGCCGGACGCGAGCACCGCACCGCTCGCTCGATCAGATCATCGCCAGCCTGCGACGGGACACGATGCGATACAGCGGATCGGCGCGGGATCAGTTTCTCGACGCCATCAAGGATCTTCCACTCGTGAACACGCAGGAGGTATCGCGGTCGCTTGGTTGGCCGGAAAGCAAAGGCTACGGGTTGTATCGGAAGCTGAAGGCTGAGGGTGTGCCGCTTCCGCCACTGAAGAAGAAATTTGGCCGGCGAATGACTCTGGTCTGCGATGACTGTGGACTAGGCCGAACGATGATGGTCGGCAACGCGATGCTTCATGACTCGAGTTTTTGTGCACCGTGCTGGCGGTTGAGACAGGCGAAGTGGGCCACGTGTCCCGATTGCGGTGCGACCCGCCGCGTTTTCCATGGAGGATTCAAGAAGCTCAAGGACGGCGTCAACGCACGCTGCCACCCATGCAACCTGAAGTTCTGGCGAGACAGGTATCGTGAACGGTGGAAAAACGGCGAGATCGAGGTCACCAAGCGCGACGCCGCGGGTCATTGGGTCGCTGGCAGCAGGTACGTCCGAACGAAGACTGAACCGAATCATGGGTAGGGAAGTCTCGCCGGAACGCTTCCGACGCTGGAAAGTGAAGGCGTTCCGCCGGATTCTCACACCTTCCTCCAAGGAAAGAGTGACGGGATGCCCCGCGCGGCGATCGGCCTCGGCTGATTAACCCCTTCAAACGGAGCGGACGTCGCCCAGTGCAAGCTTCTCGGTGCCGTGGAGTCTCATCCGCCGTCAAAGATGACGGTGCTCAGCCTCATCCGCGAAGTCGGCGCGGCCTGCCAGCGATTCCACGACACTTACCTCAAAACGGAACGCGTTCAGTGCGACGAGATTTGGTCGCGAGTGGCACGCCGCAACCGGGCATGAGTCCGAACAGCGCCGCGAGTCGGTATTCGCCGAGTCGATTGGTCTCCGTGGACCGTGTTCCGCGCCTCGGCCAGCCGCTCGACAAGCACATCTCCACGTCATTCAATGGAACGCTGGAACCTGACGCTCCGGATGCAGAATCGCCGCTTCACTCGGCTCACGAATGGGTTCTCAAAGAAGTTCGAGAACCACTGCCACATGCTCGCGATCACGATGGTGTACTACAACTTCTGCCGCAAGCACGCGTCGCTGAAGCGCCAGACTCCCGCGATGGCTGCCGGGCTCACCGACTACCGCTGGACGGCTGCGGATCTGCTCTCGCTGGACATGTGGGGCGAAAGAATGGCAGCCTGATATCGAACGTTACTGTTTCGCCTTGGTAGTACCGGCCGTGTCCATCGTATCCATCGTCCCCGTCGTGTCCATCGTTACCGGCTCCGTCCTGACTTCAACGGGGGCAACATAAAGCGGTCGTGGCCATGTACGCGCCTGCCAGGCGTAAACCGTGACGCCACACGCCAACAGCCAGACAGCCGACAACAGCGCGAACGTCCTGGCCTGCGCATGCCTGTCACGGCAGGCTTGGACAGTGGCCCACGAGCACGTCGCGAGAGCGGCGAGCGAACACAGGGCAGCGATGATGCCGTAGGTCACGAGCGCCGATGTTACAACTTGAGGCTCAACCTAGACCACTACCGCCCCTTTCGTGAAAGAGCGCCACATTTGCGAATCGAAAACGCGAATCAATCGCGAATCGAGCGGCGGCTACGTTTTCGGCGATCGATCCCAAGCATAAGTGCCTACCCTTCAACACTTTGCAGAGCCGCGTGGCTCGGTTTTACCCCCTCCCGAAAACCTTCGCCGTTTTCGTGTATATGCGGCGCAATGCGCGGTGCCCTGGAGAAATCGACCGCGTCCCTCTTGCTTTGCTTTTCTGAACGAAACCGGATCATGGCGAGCGGTCGGTCCCGAACTCCGCTTCAAACTTGTCAATGTGCGCTCATCGGATAGTCAAGGCTGTTGGTCCGGCCCGATCGGCGAGCCGTACTGATGCGATCCGCCGTCACCGCTCGGTACGGAGTTCACCGCGTCCGACATTTTCACGATCGCCGCCGCCGCTTCGATGCCTGCCGTTTTGATTCCCTTCAACGTAGCCACGATGTCTTCGAGCTTTGTGTGCATGTCACCCGTGCTTACGGATGCTCTCTGGAATGCGGACCCGAGATGATCCACTTCGAGTACGTGAGCGGCAACGGTTGGACTCGCGGCTGCGATGGCCTTGGCCGTCACGTCGACCGACTCGCTGAAGTGCGGAACGATCGTGGCGCCCATGCTGGCCATGTAGTCGTTGAACTTCTTCCAGAACGGGTCAGCTTCCTGTACTGCATCGCCGGTCTTGCGCGTGGCCGTGGCGACGTCCTCGGCCGCTTTCTTCACGTTCGTCCACGACTTCGTGGTTTCGTCGTAGTGAATTGTCGACTCTTTCGCTGCCTCTCCGGCCTTGCCGGTAGCTTCGGAAAGGTTCGGCGCCGTTGAATCCACTCCACGCCACCAGCTCCGCCGCCAAAGCTTCGAGCGCCAGCGCTGCTTCGTCCGCTCTTCACTCTGAGCGATCGGTTTTCGTCCAGGCCTTTCATCCGTTCGTCTCCGTACGTTCGGGGTAGGCGCCCGAGCCATAGCGGCAAGCGCGACGCGGCCCGAGGTCAGGAACCCGCGCCGCAGTGCGGGGTTTGCGCGCCTTGTTCTTCGGCCGGATCTTCTCCTTCGGCGGAAAGATCCCGAAGTGCACCAGCACCGGAGATAGCGACTCCCGCGGAACACCGAAAATGTCGAACATCCTCAGCAGAATTTTCGCCCGATCATCCGACCGCAGGCCGGTCAGAATCGGAGAGAAGCGCGCGAGCGTCTCGCCGAGAGTCGAGCTGAAGGCGTTCCTCTCGACTTCGGCCGCCTCGAGCAGCCACGGAAACTGCGCCGCCCGGAGCATCTTCGGTCTCCCCAGCTTCTTCTTCTCCGTCATCGGGCTGGCTCCGTAAATCGCCGCATCGTTTGCTCGAAGGCTCGCTCGAGTCTCCGGCGTTCGACCTGCATGCGACGGAAGTGGATTCGGACGCTGCGCCGGATCGTCGTCCTTCCGTTGGCGTAGGTCGTCCGAATCTCGATCTCGCTCACAATTCCATCGCTCTCGACGATCACCTGGCGCGAGTCGATGCGCCAAAGGCGGCGATTCCGGAGACCGTTCTTGCTCGAGCGCCTCTTCCCGGCCGAGGTGCGCGGCCCGGTCGCTTTCTGCCAGGGCTGATGAATCCTGATGGACTCCTGTTTTGCGGCGCGGCCTTCTACGGAGAGCCGATATCCACGCCGCGAAGCTGAAAGGTTCCGGGCCCGATAGAAAATTTTGGCGGGTCCTGTTTCCGGAAACTTTCCAGAAGTCGAAAAAAGTATTTGAGCGTCGCTCATAAATCGTTCTACCGTAAAGGGTTAGCTGTCAACGAATTCCAGTTCGACTACCCCTCAAAAAGCCTTGGAAAAGTCTTGCGCGCGCGCCGCGATGCGCGGTGCCCTGGAGAAATCGACCGCGTCCCTCTTGCTTTGCTTTTCTGAACGAAACCGGATCATGGCGAGCGGTCGGTCCCGAACTCCGCTTCAAACTTGTCAATGTGTGATGCGAGCTCACTCGCCGAACGCTCGATCTCTTCCGCACCGTTGCGCCTCATCGCCGTGCGGAAATCGGTGAGCGGCGATTTGCCGTAGCCGAAGAAGGCACGCAACTTTTTCTCGCGCTCCGGGCCTCCGCCGGCGGCGAACTGGATGACGCGCGCAAGAGGCACTGCCGGAGCTGGCTCCCGAGAGGTTGTTCCGATCGGCACCGCGACTACCCGAATCTGCGGTGCGTGTGTGACTGCCGGTGTCGTGGCTACCGTCGCCGCCGGTTGATGTACCGGGCGACCGACTGGGCAGGGTCGTAGCAAGGTGGTGTAGCTTTCTCCGCCCATTCGTTCCGCGCGAGTGAGCTCGTGAAAGGCCTCGTTGTAGGAGATCCCCTCCCGCGCTGCGATACGCGTGACGCAAGCGTCGATATCAGCGTCCGTCTCCGGGTTCAGGGGCAGCGGCCGCTCTCGGTCCAACGCTTCGATGAACGCGAGTACCAAGCCGCGATCCTTGTTACCGTTGCTCAATCGTGCAGCCGCAGCGTGTACGCGCTCGGCCGAGGCCGGCGGAGCGGTTGATTCGAAATCGTCGAGTGTCGGGTTGTCTGTGGTCATCGGTAGTCTCTCCTCTCCGGTAGTGTTTTCCCTGCGATGTTTCAGGCGACGTTTGGAGCCGTGCGCATGCGCGCCGCGAGAACTCGCTCGAGCGCGATGGTGTTGAAGGAGACCGAGAGGCCGTGCGTCTTTCGGAACTCGTTCGCGGTGTATTCGATGCTTCGTCGAATGTCCTGCTGCAGGTGACCGAGGCCAGCGACGCCGGCCTGCTCGTACGCGGTGATCAGTGGCGCGAGGACCGGCATGTCGCGCGCCTGGTCGACAGCTTCCTCTTCTGCGCGGCGATTCGCCTGCCCTCGCTCTACGTCGTTGCGGCGCGCGGCGATGAACTGATCAATTAGCGCGAGGACCTCGGCGCCGAGACGTTGCACGAGCGAACGAAAGTGCGCGCTCTCGATCGCGGGATGACTGTACGTTTGACCGTTCACGACGCTTTCAGCCTCGCCCGTGGAGAGTCCGTCGTAGCTCTCGGTGCGCGTGAGGATCTCGCCACGCAATTGCTCTGTCGCGCCGGACCAGTCGTGACTGTGGAACGACCCGAGATGGTTTGCCGCCGCTCGAAGCTCTGCGAGTTGCGTGCGATCGGTCGCGCTGAGCTTCGACCGCCCCTCTGCGTCCGCGTTGAAGCGGGCGATGCACTCGCGGAGACGCGAGGCTGCGATGACGTCGACGGGATCCGGAGATGCGGCTGCTACGGATGACAGGTGACTTGCCTTCATGATTCGTTTCTCCCTCATGTCGCGATTCGTGGCGACCATCAAACGATCCGGCACGGAGCGAGTGACCCTGCGAAGGATGAGGTCGCAAGACTGGGAGTGCGCATGGCTACGCAGCTCGCCCGAACCGGATCGTTTGATGCTCATCACGAGACGACTCCCGCCATCTCCCCTGCGCCCTGGAATGGGCAGTACTTGCAGAAGTTCCCGCCGGCGTCGAGCGTGTGATTGCCGTCCTGACACGGCTCCGGGATGCTGCGCTCCATCAGGCGCTTGATCTCGTTCCAGACGGTCCAGCTCTTCTGGAACTCGGATTCAAACGCCGCCTCGAACGCTTCGCCGCTCTGCTTCGGCTGCTTCCGGAGCCACGCGGAAATCTTGTAGCTTTCGGCGGTGTAGCCTTGCCAGGACATCGGCCGTTCGGCGGAAAACGATTCCGTGCGCGCGATAGCAGATTTCTCTCTCTCTTCAGATTCAAGTGCTTCTGTCCTCTGTACTCTGCTTCTGTACTCTGCTTGCGTGATGTCACGGTGTTGCGCCGTGACGTCACGCCGTGACGAATGCCGCTCTCGGTAGCGCTTTGAGCGCTCGGCCGTGGTGTAGTCGCGATCGCGGTAGCGCTGAAAGTTCAGGACCAGGAAGCCGCCGTTTACTCGAATGAGTCGCCGCCCGTCATGTTCTTGCGATCTCGACTGCGCATCCGGCGCTGCCAGTCTCTCGAGCGCTGCCAGGCCTCGCTCAAGCTCCATGCCGGCGGTGCGCGCGATCCCCGCGCCTGCAGCCGGAACGAAGCCATACCAGCCAGCAGGCGCCGCCCAGCCGGTCAGCTCGAGCGATCGGGTCATGATCTGCGCAACGCTTTCCTCGAACTCCCGCGGTTCGGCCATGCAAAGCGCGCTGATGAAGATGATCGTTCCATCGGTGTCCTGCCACAGAGTTGAGTTCGGGAGCCCGCAATCCAGCTTTACAAAGGGCATCAGGCGGCATCCTCGCGACGGTCGAGCTCTTCCCACCAGTACGCGGCCGATTGTCTCTTCCGCGCGCCGCCAGTGGTCACAGCTGCCTTTTCTCGCCCTGCCTGGATGGAGAGCCGACGCTCGATCTCTCCATCGCAGGATTCGCAGCGGAACCGTCGATCGGCGGGGAGATCGGCTCCGCACTCACGCCAGGGTTCGCCGGCGAACCCTGGTCGAACCCCGACGCAGGTCCGGCCGCCGGAAGATTCGGCGGTTACCACTTCAGGCCGCCTTCTTCCGGTCAGCTTCGATCTTGATGACGAGCGCCCGGATTTCCTCGTCCGAGGCTCCGCGCGTCAGAGCCGCATTCATTGCGGCTATTTCGGATTCGAGCCATCCGCGCATCCTGACTCCGAGATGAATCGGGGCAGGGAAGCGCCCTTCAGCAATTCCGTTGTACAGGGTAGAGCGGCTCTTGCCTGTGGCCGCCTTGACCTCTGGAAGTCGAAGAAATCTGTTGATCATGTCCATGCTCTCCGGTTGAACGCCTTTGGCGCTTACGGGAGGCATGGTGCGCGCGCATCGCACAGACTGCAGCCCGACACATCTCTACTTCCGCGATCAGGCTTTTGTCGGGTGCGCTGAGTCTCGTTCCCGCATCCGCATGTATTCAGACGGCTCGACCGCGCCGAACGTCATCGAGAACACGGCAGCGCCGATCTCGTCCTGAAAGCCGCCGGTCAACGCCTGCGCGTGAGCCGCAAATACGCGGCGAAAGGACTTCTGCGCGTGAAGGACCGGGCGAACCGGAGGCTTTCTCAGCAGGCGCTTGACTCGGTCTGCTTCCCTCGACAGGTCGTCCAACATTTCGGCTATGTGGTGAATGTCAATCGGGCCAGGATCCACTCGCTGCTCATAGTCCATGCCGTTCCGGCGAGCCGACAGCCGCTTCTTGAGATCCTGGCGCCGACCAGCAATTTGCGCGTAGGTACCTTCGACGCAGCCGGTCCAGGGTGCATAGACGGGCGACATCGGGTCTGGCGAATCCAAGAACAACTCGATGAGCGCAGCAGGAAAGAGGAAAGGGGAGCCGCGATGCACCGGCGTCAATACCGATCCGAAGATGCTACTGAGCAACTCCTCGTAACTCTCGACGGGCTGAACGCGTGACGCGGAATCGCACCATTCTGCTGGAACTCCGGAACCAACGAATCGATTCAGCTGGGGCGTGTCGGGGAGATCATTTCTGTACACGACGCGAAAAGCGGAAAAGGACCGCAGAAGCGACGCAGCGTCACGAAGAGCGCGAACAAGACGGCCGGCGGCCTTCCGACGTGCGGACAAGTCTTCGAGCTCAACATCGTCCAGTGTCGGTTGATGTTGCATGTGGATTTGATAGATCACTTCGAGGTCTAACCCTCGGCGTTTGATTTCCTCGAGTAGTGTGGGCGGTCGCGTCTTCGCGCGCTTCCTCTCCACCAGCCGCGAAAACTGCTGACCCTCCAGGCGAGTGACGAAGCGCGCCCGGCGCATCTCTTCTGCGCGGCGATCTTCGTCCTCCATCTCGTCGTCGGAAAGAGTCATGCGGTCCCACCAACGTTGGTTGGACCAGCGCCATCCGCCTTGAGCTGCTCGAGGTAGTCAGCCCACTGCTGCATCATCGTCACTCGCTCGGCTACGAACGCGGTGCGGTTGTACGCGCGGCCGTTAGGATCTTTCACGGCGTGTCCGAGCTGGTGTTCGATCAAGTCGACGCGCACACCGAGCACTTCGTCGAGCAGTGTTCTTGCGATGGCGCGGAACCCGTGCCCGCTCATTTCATCCTTCGGAATTCCGGATCGACGAAGCGCCGCGAGTACGGCGTTATCGCTCATCGGCCGTTGCGATGAACGCCCCGACGGGAAAACGTATCGACCGTGCCCGGTCACCGGTTGGAGCTCGCGAAGAATGGCGACGGACTGCGTCGAAAGAGGAACGACCAGAGCTTGACGCATCTTCATGCGCGAAGCTGGGATGAGCCATAGACTGCGGTCGAAATCGATCTCCGACCATTCGGCTTTTCGTAGTTCGCCTGGTCGAACAAAGACAAGCGGCGCGAGGCGCAGCGCGCAACGCACGATGATCGATCCATCGTAGCCATCGAGCGCGCGGAGCAATGCTCCGACCTCTTTCAGATTCTTGGGGGTCGCGCCTTCCGCCGAGTTGATGATTGCAGCGCGGACTTTCGACTCGACCGGCGCCAGGGCGCGGCGAAGATCTGCAGCCGGATCGCGTCGCGCAATTCCTTTCGCGATGGCGTAGCAGAACACGTGAGAAGCGATCTGGCGCACGCGTCGCGCTGTTTCACCGTGGCCGGCCGACTCGAGGCGCCGGAGGGTCACCAGAAGCTCGGGCGCTTCGATATCAGCGATCGGCAGCGCGCCGATGAACGGCCACAGATGCAGCTTCAATCGCGCGGAGACCGTCCTGGAGTGCGATGGCACCCATTGCTTCGAGAACTTGTCGAACCACTCCCGCGAGACCGCTTCGAATGTGTTTCCGCCGGCGGCGCGTTGCGCGCGGCGCTCTGCCGATGGATCGGCGCCGGCGGCGATCCGCTTTCTCGCATCGTCCCGGCGATCGCGCGCCTCAGCCAGCGAGACGTCCGGATAGCTGCCGAGCGCGAGAAGCTTCTCCTTCCCAGCGAATCGGTATTTGAGTCTCCAAAGCTTCCCGCCGGCCGGCGTGACCAAGAGGAAGAGCCCGCGTTCGTCAAACAGCTTGAAGGGCTTCGAACCCTTCTTTGCTTTTCGTATGGCGGTATCGGTGAGCGACTTTCTCGGCCTCTTCAGAAGCCCGGGAGATTCGTCAACCGAAACGGGGGTACGACCTTCAGAGGATCCGCTCACACCCCGTAGCATACCCCTTCCTACCCCCGGATTCCAGTGAACTGCGCTGGACGCTGTTGCACACAACAAAGGCCGCAAACCGTTGTAGAGAATCACGGTTGCGGCCTTTGTTGGACGTCGCTGAATCTTCTATTGGTGGAGGCGGCGGGAGTTGAACCCGCGTCCGAGAGCAGTGCAACCTGGCTACTACATGCTTAGCTCTCCGATTGATCTCGTCCACGTTCCGCCCGGAGAGCGGGGTATGAATGTGGACCAGCCTCTAGATTTTCATCGCCTGCGCCGAGACGGCTCGCAAACGCTTAGCTCACCTTAATGACATCCGGCCCCGACGGCGTGAGCAACCATCGGGCGGACGCTCGTGGGTTTTTAGGCCGCGAGAGCGAGTTGGCTGTTGTTCGCAGCTACTCAGGGTGATCGGATTTACGAGGCAATCAGCTCGGCATGCAACCATGGCCACGACATGTCCCCGTCGAAGCCGGTACGCCCCCAAATTTTCAACGAACTGCCGCTCAAAACGTGCCGCATCATGGCATCATTCCGAGATGATCACGCCCCCGTCTGACCGCGACATCGATCTCATCGTGCGCCGCGCGCTCGAGGAGGACCTGCCCGACATCACCAGCGACGCGATCTTCGACAGGGCCGATCGCGGCCGCGCGCACTTCCTCGTCAAGGCGACAGGGATCCTGGCCGGCCTCGACTTCGCAGCCGCCACCTTCGCCGCGATCGATTCCTCAGCGGCCTTCGCGCGGTTGCGGCAGGACGGCGACGCGGTCAAGCCCGGCGACGTGGTGGCCGAGGTGAGCGGGACGGTCGTGGGACTGCTGTCGGGCGAGCGGACGGCGCTCAACCTCATGCAGCGCGCGTCGGGCATCGCCACCACGACCCGTCACTATGTCGACGCGGTCGCGGGCACCAGAGCAAAGATCTACGACACGCGGAAGACCGCGCCCGGTCTGCGCGCCCTCGACAAGTACGCCGTGCGCTGCGGCGGAGGGGAGAACTATCGCATCGGACTCTTCGACATGTTCCTCATCAAGAACAATCACGTCGACCGCGCCGGCTCGATCACGGCGGCGGTCTCGCGGATCCGGTCGACGAACCCTCCCCAGAAGATCATGGTGGAGGTTCGGAATACTGCCGAGCTCGACGAGGCACTGGGATTGCGTCCGGACTACATCCTCCTCGACAACATGACTCCCGCTTCGATGGCAGTTGCCGTCGAGCGGGCGGCAGGGACGGTTCCTCTCGAAGCCTCGGGCGGGATCACCATCGACAACGTCCGCGCGGTCGCCGAGACCGGAGTGGACCGCATCTCGATCGGAGCGCTGACGCACTCGGTGGTCGCGCTCGATATTTCGATGCGCATTGGCTGACCAACCCGCCACCGGGCCGGTGGCGGTCCAGCCGGCGAGCCGCCGGCGCTACGCTATGGCACCCCGTTTGCGGCAGTGGGTACCGATGTCCACTGCTGAGCCGTTTCAGGTCGCTGTCGTCGATGACGATCCCGCCATCCGCCGGCTGGTGCGCCTTCTTCTGAAGCGCAGCGGCTACGAGAGTTTCGAGTTCGGTACCGGCCAGGAGGCGCACGATCAGCTCCCGACGCTGGCGTGGGATCTGGCCATCCTCGACCGGCGGCTTCCCGACATGGACGGCGTCGAGCTCTGCCAGCAACTGAAAGCCCTTCCCGAGCTGCGCAGCCGCTACATCATCATGCTGACCGGCGAAGACGACCAGGCCGACAAAGTGCAGGGCCTCGACCTCGGCGCCGACGACTACATCACCAAGCCGTTCCAGTATCCCGAGCTGATGGCGCGCATCCGCGCCGCCAAAAGGATCGTCGATCTGCAGAAGGAGTTGCTGGAGACGAACCGGCGTCTGGAACTGCTCTCGATCACCGACGGCCTGACGAAGCTCTTCAACCATCGCCACCTGCAGGACGAGCTGGCCCGGGCGTTCGAAGAGTCGCAGCGCTATCAGCGGCCGTTGTCGTTCGTCATCGTCGATCTCGATTTCTTCAAGAAGGTCAACGACACGTACGGTCACGCGATCGGCGATGAAGTGCTCAAGGCGATTTCGAGCATCTTCCAGAAATCGATCCGGACGACCGACATGGCAGCGCGCTACGGCGGAGAGGAGTTCGCGTTGATGCTGCCGGAGACGATGCTGGAGGATGCGCTGACGTTCGCGGAGCAGATCCGCGCGAGCATCGAGGCGTCGCCGGTCGAGACCAACGCGGGCGCGATCTCGGCGACGGTCAGCATCGGCGTGGCCACGGTTCCGAATTCGCGGATCCAGTCTGCGAAAGAGCTGATCGTGGCGGCCGACAAGGCGCTTTACAAGGCGAAGAAGAGCGGGCGCAATCAGGTGCAGGCGGCTGATCCGGGGCGTGTCGCGCGTGCGAAGAGCACGGACGCGGCGTAGGACGTCCAGACTCGGACCTCGATCAGCCGCTCGCGCTGCGGTCCTCGCCGCCGCCCAACTCTTTCATCCCGCGATCGACTTCCGCGCGGAGGTTGTGGACGTGCTGACGGATCGCATCACTGAACGGACGTGCACCGTCATTCCCCAGCGCCTCCACGGCCGTCTCCAGCGCCGCCCCCTCGGTTGAGATCCGCTGGAACCCATAGCTTCCACCGGATCCCTTCAGCTGGTGCGCGAGGTAGGTCACGCGGTTCAGCGCATCCTGCGAGTGCTCGCCGTCGAGCTTCGCCTGGATCTCGCTCACTTTCTCATCCGCTTCCGCGAGAAACTCTCGTTTCAGGTCATCCAATTCAAAATCAACGGGCATTGTTCACGGGCCTCGAGCGACTTGCACGCGATATGCCGCGCCAGCTCAGGCCGTATCATTCCCGCCGATGGAAACGCCTGCGCTCGCCGTTCCGCGGGCGGCATTCTCGACGGAAGATCCCTGGGCGATCCCGCTCGCCTGCTTCCCCGCGGCCCTGCGGAGGGCCACCGACGGAGAGGTCCCGCGGCAAGGGACGCTGGTCACGGCGTATTACGACGACACCTTCCTCACGGTGCTCTTTCGAGCGGATGACGACGAGATCGTGGCGACGTACTGGAATCACGATGACCCGCTCTGGCAGGAGGATGCGCTCGAAATCTTCCTCGCCCCCGAGGGCCTCACTCCGTACTTTGAGATCGAGGTGAATCCACTCGGCACCACGTTCGACGCCCGCATCGATTCTCCCGACGGCGTGCGGGCCACGATGAAAACCGACCTGGCGTGGACGTGCGAAGGCCTCTTCGCCGCGCTCCGGAGAGACGATCAGCGCACCTGGCAAGCCGTCATCCGGATTCCCTTCGCCTCGCTGAGCGCTCGCCCGGAACCGGGAGGCGTATGGCGCGCGAATTTCTTCCGGATCGACCGCAGCACGCACCACGGCGACGACTTTTCGGCATGGCAACCGACCTTGAAAACGCCTCCCGATTTTCATGTAGCAGCGGCCTTTGGAGCTCTGCGGTTCGAGTGACCGAAATGCAGCTAACCTCTTGTATTACAGGGAATTCATCCGACATTTTCTGATTTGTAATCAACACTCCGGCATTCGCAGATTAGATTGAAGGCCGGCCAAGGACCCCGTTCCCAGAAAATGTACGTTCGACTTTCTTACCTGCTTGTTGCGGCGCTGTTTTTCGTTCCGTCGATGCATGCCGACGACCGGAAGATGTGCACCTCGTCCGCACGGGAGTGCGAGCAGGCGATCCGGCAGCTTTCGAGCGGGCGCCGTTACCTCGGCGCCGCCATTCAGGAGCTGAATCCCGGGATCGTCATCAAGGCCGTCAATGATGAGGGGCCAGCCGCGCGCGCCGACCTCCGCCCCGGCGACCGCCTCATGGCCATCAACGGGCACAGCACGGTCCAGGGCGACATCAAGGATTTCAAGCAGATCCTTTACAGCGCAAAAACCACCGGTGTCCTCTGGGTCATCGTGCAGCGTCAGGGTGTGTTGAAGAAACTCGACGTCCGGTTGGAGCCGTACTCGAAGGCGCAGATCGACAAGATGGTGGCGCAGCACCTGGCCCAGGCGCATTCCATCGCCACCACCAGTCCCGCTGCGCCCCAGCAGTGATGGCGGGGACGAATGGGCCGAACCTTTCTGGCGAAGTGGAAGGGAAGCTCGCGGACGGGTGAGAGGCCCGACCACGTCTCGTCGATCCTCGTTCCCTTCCTGATCGTCATCGTCGGCCTTGGAGTCCTGGCCTGGCGTTCCTACGTCCTTTCCGAACGGATGGAGCGCGTCGTCAACACGCTGGCGCTGCAGTACGCGGGTTACGCGGCCGACATCAGCGCGCGCAGGATCGACGGTGCCGTCCGCGATGAGCTCTACCGCGCCGCGGAACAATGGCAGCGCGTCGAGCGGCGATCGCCCTCCTCCGCCGAGTTGCAGGCCTGGATTCGCGACAACGACTGGATCATCTCCGCGCTCTACCTGCCTGATGCGGACCCGGAGAACGCGCTCTACGCCAGCGAACGACCGGGAACAGCGCACACCGGCGCACGCCTCACGCGCGAGCTTTATTCGTCGAGTGGCAGCGTGCGCTACACGTACGATCCCGCGCTTCTGCTGGCGCGCGTCCGGCCGGCACTCGCGCATCAGCCTCTCGTGCAGGCGCAAGGGCTCTCCCAGCAGGCGCAGGTCGCTCTGATCGAGAATCCCTCCACACTGGGCGCGATCAAGACGGGCAATGGATACGCGTTCGTCGCCCCGCTGGCGGCACCGCTGGCGTCCTACGCCGTTCGCGGCTTCGTCGAGACTGGGTATGGCACTTCGGGATGGGAGAACGCACGCCTGATCAGCGTGCTGCTCAGCGTGTTCGCACTGTCGTTGACGGCGCTCGGAGCGTACCTGGCCATGCGCGGTCTCCGGCACGAGGCCGACACGATGAAACTGCGCGGCGCGCTGGTGGCGAACGTCTCGCACGAGTTGCGCACGCCGCTTTCGATGATCCGGCTGGGGGCGGAGACTCTGAAGCGCGGGGCGCGTCTCCCCGAAAAGCAGCGGCTGGAGATCGAGGACTCGATCCTGCGCGAAGTGCTGCACCTCTCGCATCTCGTCGAGAACGTCCTCGACGTCGCCCGGATCCAGAACAGCAACGCCCGCGCTCTCGCATTCACGCCGGTCCATCCCCGCGAGCTACTCAGCTCGCTGGTCTCGACGTACGAGTCGTGGATCCGCAGCCGCGGCTTCGACATCAATCTTCACATCGAGGACGCCGTCGACGAGCAGTCGTGGGACCGGGACGCCGTCTCCCGCGCGGTGCTCAACCTGATCGACAACGCCACGAAATACTCCGGCGACGCAAACAAAGTCATCGATGTCGTCCTGCGGCAGACCGACGACTGGGTGGTCATCGAGGTCAAGGACCGTGGGATCGGGATTGGCACCGACGATCTCGCGCACATCTTCGAACCCTACTTCCGGGCGCAATTCTCGGACACCCAGACCCGGCGGGGCGCCGGCCTGGGCCTGACTCTCGTACAGCAGATCATTTCTTCACACGGCGGCACGATCGAAGTTGAATCGAGACCCGGCGCCGGATCGACGTTCCGCCTTCTCTTTCCCCGGTTCCAATCGCAGAAGAATCCATCCATGGTGCAACTGGCTCCTCTCACGTTCTAGAAACACTCACCGTTCGCGACTCGTAGGTATCACCGGAGATTGTCGATGACGAAAATCATGGTCGTTGAGGATGAAGCGGGGTTGCGGCAGGGGCTGGAGATCAACCTGCGTATGGAGAACTACGAAACGGTGCTGGCGGCAGACGGCGAAGAGGCCATCCGCATCTTCCACGCGGAGTCACCGGATCTCGTCCTTCTCGATCTGATGCTGCCGAAGAAGAGCGGCTTCGAGGTCCTGGATCACATTCGCAAGTTCTCGAAGGTGCCGGTCATCCTTCTCACCGCACGCGGCCAGGAAACGGACAAGGTGCGCGGTCTGCGCGGCGGCGCGGACGACTACATCACCAAGCCGTTCGGGCTCCAGGAGCTGTTCGCCCGGCTCGACGCTGTCATGCGACGCAGCGACGCAACCTCGCTGACCACGAAGACGATCTGCGAAGACACCCTGATCAAACTCGATCCTTCCACCCGCGAGGCATCCGCGAAGGATCAGAAGCTGAAGCTCTCCCCGAAGGAGTTCGACCTGCTCATGTACCTCTTCCGCAACAAGGAGCGCGTCGTTCCCCGCGATGAACTGCTCTCGCGCGTCTGGAACTATCGCGTCGATCTCAACCTCAACAGCCGTACGGTCGACACGCACGTCACGCGCCTTCGCCGCAAGCTGCAGAAAGCCGTGGGAACGGACGCAGCCGTCATCGTCGCGGTCGCCAAGATCGGTTACCGATACCTCGGCGAAGCGAGCAACGCCGCCTGAGTCTCGTCGTGGGGGCCTTTGGCAATTGCCGGGTTGTGAAGTGCATAATTGCCAGCTCAAATCGACCCTCAACGGCATCAAGGAGGAGAACATGCACGGCAGGATCTACAACAACATCACCGAGCTGATCGGCGGCACGCCGCTGGTGCGGCTCAACCACGTCGTCCCGGCCGGTGCGGCGGAAGTCGTCGCCAAAATCGAGGCGTTCAACCCACTCTCGTCCATCAAGGATCGCATCGCCATCTCGATGGTGACCGAGGCGGAGAAAGCGGGCGAGATTAAACCGGGGCAGACGATCGTGGAGGCCACGAGCGGCAACACCGGCATCGGCCTCGCCTTCGTCGCCGCGGCGAAAGGCTACAAGTGCACGCTGATCATGCCGGACACGATGTCCGTCGAGCGCCGCAAACTGCTCCAGGCCCTCGGCGCGGAACTGATCCTGACGCCCGGCCCGATGGGAATCAAGGAAGCACAGCGAGTTGCCAGCGAGTACGCAGCGAAGACAAAAGGGGCGTGGCTGTCGAAGCAGTTCGATAACCCTGCAAACCTCAAGGTTCACCGCGAGACCACGGCGCAGGAAATCCTCCGCGACACGGACGGCAAAGTCGACGCGATCGTCGCCGGCGTCGGCACGGGTGGCACCATCACCGGTGTCGGTCAGATCTTCAAGAAGGAAAAGCCCGACACGCTGATCGTCGCCGTGGAGCCGGTCGAGTCCCAGGTCCTCAAGGGCGGTACGCACAGCCCGCACAAACTCCAGGGAATCGGCGCCGGGCTGATCCCTGCGATCTACGACGCGAAGGTCGTCGACCGGATCGTCGACGTCAGCTTCGAGGACGCGCAGGCGACCGCGCGGCGGCTGTCGAAGGAAGAAGGCATCTTCGTGGGGATCTCCTCCGGTGCCATCGCCTGGGCAGCGATCGAGATCGCGAAAGAGCTCGGCACGGGGAAACGCGTCGTCGTCGTGCTGCCCGACAGCGGGGAGCGATACCTGTCGACGGCTCTCTTCGAATACACGGACCTGGTCAATCAGCCGGCGACCACTCCACAAATGCTGGCGGCTGCTGCGAAATAACTCCATGAAACGGTTCCTCGCTGTGCTCGTTCTGGTCGCCTCTCCCGCGTTCGCGTCGGACATCACGCGGGCCTCGGTGATCGCGGCCATGAACGAGTACCGCGCGGAGCACCACCTCGCCCCCCTGCGTGAGGATGCCCGCCTCGATGCCTCCGCCGGCGACCGGATGCGCGACATGGAGGATCAGGCGTACTGGGCGCACGAGGCTCCCGACGGTCGCTCGCCGTTTTCGTGGCTCGCTCCGAACGGCTACGCGTTTCATTACGCCGGCGAGAACCTCGCCACCGGCTTCGAGACGACGGAGCTGCTCGTGACCGCCTGGATGGAATCACCGGGTCATCGCGCGAACATCCTCTCCCCGCACTTCGAAGACTGCGGGATCGCCATCATCGACGGATTGACGATGCGCCGTGGCTCCGGAAAATCGATCGTCGTGATGTTCGGAGCGACGCGACCAGCGACCCTGGCTTCGCGCTAGCGTATCTCGCCGCCCAATGACTACCCCTTGATGCCGGCGTACCCGCCTCGCAGATGCTTTGCGTGCGTGAAGCCTGCTTCGCGCGCGACATCGAGCGCACGCGCGGAGCGGCCGCCGGTCTGGCAATAGAAGACGATCTCCGCATCGGGGGGCAGCTCGTGCAGGCGATTGGGCAGCTCACCGAGCGGAATGAGCCGTGCGCCGTCGATGTGGCCGCGATCCCATTCATACGGCTCGCGAACGTCGATCGCCACCGCGCCCGCGCTCAGATGGGTCACTTCGTCCACGTTCGCGGGATTGCAGAACTGGTCGTAGTCGATGAGGTCCGTAATCGCCGCATGCTGATCGTGTTGTTGCTTGAGGCGTAGCGTGCGGAACGACATCTGAAACGCGTCGAACAAGAGGAGGCGTCCGACGAGAGTCTCTCCGATTCCGAGGAGGATCTTGATCGCTTCTGTCGCCTGAATCGTGCCGATCACGCCCGGCAGCACGCCGAGAACGCCGCCCTCCGCGCACGATGGGACGAGGTGCGGTGGTGGCGGCTCGGGATAGAGGCAGCGATAGCAGGGACCCCGGTCCGCGTCGAATACCGAGGCCTGCCCTTCGAATCGAAAGATCGATCCGTAGACGTTCGGCTTGCCCAGCAGCACACAGGCGTCGTTGACGAGATAGCGCGTCGCGAAGTTGTCCGTGCCGTCAACGATGACGTCGTAGTTCGTGAGGATCGGCAGTGCATTCTCCGACGTCAGCGCAACACGGTGAGTCTCGACCGTGACTTCGGGGTTCAGGTCCTGCAACCGCGTGCGGGCTGCATCGACTTTCGGCGTACCGGCATCGGACGTTCCGTACAGCACCTGCCGATGAAGGTTGCTCGTATCGACGTCGTCGAAATCGACCAGGCCGATGCGTCCGACGCCTGCAGCGGCGAGATAGAGCGCAACCGGACTGCCGAGACCGCCAGCGCCGATGATCAGCGCCGAACCCGCCTTCAGCGTTTCCTGTCCCGCCTCGCCGACTTCGGGAAGGATCAGATGACGGGCGTAACGGGCGCGTTCGGAAGCGGTGAGCATTGCGGTCTCGTAGGTTCGCGGTTACGGGGTTTCGTTGTGTGCGAATTCGCGTGATTCTGCCTCGCGACCGCGCAACCTCAGGCCGGCAGGAGACGGCTGACGATCTCCTGGATCTTCTTTCCGTCCACGAGGCCCTTGTAGCGGGTCGTCGCCTCCTTCATGACCTTGCCCATGTCCTTCTTTGACTGAGCGCCGGTCGAAGCGACGATTTCGCGGACGCCTGCCTCCACTTCGTCATCACTCAAGTCGGGGGGAAGAAACGTCTTGAGCAGTTCCATCTCGCTCTGCTCTTTTGCGGCGAGCTCGGGCCGGTTGCCCTTGGTGTACTGCTCGATCGAGTCGAGCCGCTGCTTGACGGCCTTGCGGATGACGGTCATCGCCTCTTCGTCGGTCAGCTCGTGACCCGATTCGATCTGCTGGTACTTGAATGACGACTGCAGCATCCGCAGCGTGGAGAGGCGCTCGGCATCGCGCGCCTTCATCGCCGCGGTGAGCTCGGTGCGAATCTTTTCAGTCAGTTGACCCATTTCATCCCGTCCCGTTCCGTAAGCCGGTGTTGCGCTCACTCATCGCGACATTCTATTCTCGCCGGCCATGCCGCCCGACGTTGCAACTCTCCTCCGTGAAACGGGCGCCCTGCTCCGCGGACACTTTCGGCTTTCATCCGGCCTGCACAGCCCTGGCTATGTCCAGTGCGCTCGGCTTCTGGAGCACCCCCGCAACGCGAAAGCGATCGGCGCGGCGCTCGCTGCGAAGCTTCACGCCATGCGGCCCGCGAAGATCGTGGCACCGGCCCTCGGCGGAGTCGTCATCGGGTACACGGTCGCCGAGGCGCTGGATCTTCCGTCGATCTTCACCGAACGAAACGAGGGCCAGATGAGCCTGCGGCGCGGATTCCGCATCGAGGAAGGGGAAGCGGTCGTCATCGTCGAAGATGTCGTGACGACCGGCAAGTCCACCCGAGAGACCGCAGCCGTGGTCGAACGATCGGGAGGACGGGTGGTGGGATTCGCGTCCATCCTCAATCGCAGTGGACGGGACAATCCCTTCGATGCACCGTACGAGGCGCTTCTCGAACTTGCTCTGGAGACATACGAAGAAGGGAGCTGCCCGCTCTGCGCGAGCGGCGTCCCGATCGATTCGCCCGGTTCGCGGTATTCGAAATGACTGAGAAGATCATCACGATCGATGGCCAAACCCGCGAGCTCAGCCTCGAGCGCGACGGCGACCGTTTTCGCGCCGGGGAACACGAGATCGAGCTCGTCACGGTTCATGGGAACGAAGCGGAATTGCGCGTGGATGGCCAGACGCAGCTGGTCCCGTTCCTCATCACGGGCACCGAGGTGAGCTTCGCGTTCGACGGCGACATCTGGATCGCTGAGGTCGCGGGCAAAGGCTTGCGCACGCGCGCGCGGCATCGCGATCATTCCATGGCGGCACCGATGCCCGGCGTCGTGCTGAAGATCCTGGTCAACCCCGGCGACGAGGTCACCAGGGGCGCACCTCTCCTGATTCTCGAGGCGATGAAGATGGAGCACCAGATCACGGCGCCGCAGGATGGCACGGTCGCGTCGGTCAACTGCAAGGAAGGGGATCTGGTGCAACCTGGTTCCGACCTGGTGACACTCGCATGAAACTGACCATCGATCACGTCGACATCGTGGAAGTCGGCCCGCGCGATGGGCTGCAGAACGAGAAGGTCACCATTCCGACCGAGGCGAAGATCAACTACATCACCGCCCTCGCGGATGCCGGTCTGCGGACGATCGAAGCCGGTGCCTTCGTCAGTCCGAAGTGGGTGCCCCAGATGGCCGACACGGCCGAGGTCTACCGCAACATCCCCAAAGACCCCGGCGTCGAGTATCCGGTTCTCGTGCCGAACATGAAGGGACTCGATCGCGCCATCGAAACCGGCGTGAAGGCGATCTCGATCTTCACGGCGGCCTCGGAGACCTTCAACCGGCGCAACATCAACATGTCGATCGACGAGTCGTTCGAGAACTACGGGCCTGTCGCGCGCCGGGCTCGCGCGGAAGGGATGCGGGTGCGCGGCTATGTCTCGACCGCGTTCGGATGCCCCTACGAAGGAGAGGTCGCCCCGGAGAAAGTGCTCGAAGTCAGTGCGCGGCTCCTCGACCTCGGCTGCTATGAGGTCTCTGTGGGCGACACGATCGGCGTCGGCACGCCGGTGCAGGTGCAAGGTGTCATCGGAATCCTTCTGCAGGTGATCCCTCCCTCGAAGCTGGCCATGCACTTTCATGACACGCGCGGGACGGCTCTGGCGAACACGCTGGCGGCACTTGAAATGGGCATTCCCACGTTCGACGCGTCCGCCGGCGGGCTCGGTGGATGTCCGTATGCCCCCGGCGCGAGCGGCAACCTGGCGACCGAGGATCTCGTTTACATGCTCGAACGGATGGGGATTGACACCGCCGTCGATCTGAATCTGCTCGTGGCCGCCTCGCAGATCATCGCTCCTTATCTGGACCACCCACTGCCCGGCCGCTACCTGCAGTCGTGCACACGAGGCGGTACGTCCGTGGCCGTAACCCCGGCAACCGTGCAATAGTTGCCCGACATGGCCGCGTATGACTGCTGACCACGCACCCCTTCGCAGTGAGGGCGCACGATGGGAAAACGGCTGGTTCGTCGTTCCGTGGCAGGTGATCTTCCGCGACCTCGATGCGTTCGGTCACGTCAACAACGCGGTTTACCTGACCTACTTCGAGTGGGCGCGTGCGCAACTCTGGTTCGCTCTGACTGGCGCGGCCGGGATACCGACGGACATCGGCTTCATCGTGGCGCGGGCCGAGATCGACTTCAAGCTCCAGATCGAGATGGAGCCAATCGATCTGTGCATCCGCATCACCGAGATGCGCACCACATCGTTCGACACGATCTACGAGATCCGCAAGAGCCCAGTCGGCCAGGTCGCGGCGACCGGACGGGTTGTGGTCGTGCTATTCGACTGGAAGGCGCAGTCAAAACTACCCATCAGCGACGAGCTGCGGCGGAACGTTCGTTCGTTCCAGCACGAATTGTGAGGATATACGTCCGAAATCGATTTGATACACTCCACCCCCCCAGGTCATAGCCTCGGCGGAGCTTGCTCGTGATCACCGGCTTCAACACGGATATCAAGCACAACGAGAAGGTCTACCACATTCAGACTGAGGACAAAGGACTCCAGAACCCGTACATCGAGTCGCTTGTCTACGTCGGCGGGGAGATCCTCGCCTCGAAGAAGACCTCATACGCCGATCAGGTGGGAGCGGGCATCGACGAGAAGTGGATCGGCAGCCTGATGGAGCAGCAGCATCGGACAATGATCGCTGCGATCAAGCGTGGACGGTTCGACTCCGCGGCGGATGCGACCAGAGCCTCGCGGCCGACTCTTGCGCAACCGAGCGGGAGTCCCGTTCCGGTGCCCCCTCCGGTCGATGCGCCGCTGGCGATCGACGAAGAACGCACCCTGGACCAGGTGATCATCGACTATCTCGCCTCCGAGGCCGAAAGCGAGCATCTGGAGTTGTCGCTGTTGAATGCGACGGAGTTCTATGCAGGGATGCCGCTGGAGCTACGCGTCGCAGCGAAGAAGAGTCTCTCCCAGAATCCGATCGCCGCTGCGGCGATCGAGGTCAAGGTCATTTCCACGGTCGAGCCGCCACGGGTGATCTTCCGGGGAAAGACGGCTGGCGACGGCACGGCCGTCGTGCGATGCGACATCCCGTCCTTCGCGGAAGGGACGGCGGCCATCATCATCTCGGCGCAGAGTCCCATCGGAAACGATGAGGTCAAGCAACTGGTGAAGCGGAAGAAGTAAGAGCGTTCGGGGTGGTGATTTCAATTGGTCCCCCTTCTGCATAGGCAAGTCAGTTCGCAATGCCCCGCCATCGCCTGACTCAAGCCCTCGCCCTGCTCACCGGCCTCGCGCTGGTGACCTATCTCCTCATCAGCCTCTACCTGCCATCTTCGCGCTGGCTGGTATTCGGTGTCGACAAGCACACGGGCGTGGTCCGTGTCGTCCAGCAGACTGTGACCTTCCTGCCTCCGCATCAATTCTTCCGATTGAAATTCGAGCGCCGAGGCGGAGACGCGCAGCGCGACGGCATCATCCGCATCACGTCCAAAGAGGGCGTCCCGGTCACGGTCAACTACCGCCTGCGCTTCGGCATTACCGGAGATCGCCTGCCGGACGCTGGCCGGATGGTCGACGAGGGTTGGAACTCCTGGATCCGGGCGCGCGTCGCGGAGGCGGTATCCGCGGTCACGCAGCAGATTCCGATCGAAGAGCTCCTCTCGCCCAGCTCGCAGTTCAACACGCAGCGCGATCCGTTGCGGAAGACGGTGGCCAACCATCTGGCGCGCAGCGGCCTGAAGGTCACGGCGTTCGAGATCGCGCGATTCGAAGTCGACCGCGACGCGCTCCTTCGCGTCAAGCGTGCGGAGTTGCGGCGCGATGCGCGGAGCACCCCGTCGCGCGTCGTGATCTTCGCCCTCGATGGCGCGGACTGGGAGCTGCTGCACGAACTTTCGGATGACGGGCGCATCCCGAACATCAAAGCGCTCACGCTGGGCGGCACCACGGCATCGCTCCAGACGATTCAACCAACCGTTTCTCCGATGGTCTGGACGACCGTCGCTACCGGCCTTACTCCCGACCGTCACGGCGTCATCGACTTCAACGACCGCGCGCAACAGACCCCGGTCGACGCCTACTCGCGCCGCGTGCCCGCACTGTGGGACATCGCCGACGCCTTCGGCCGCCCCGCCTTCGTCAGCGGCTGGTGGACGTCGTGGCCTCCCACGGCACCGAACAGCACGTTCTATGACACCCCCGTCGAACAGGTCTCGAACGCGGTCTATCCCGCGGCACTTGCGCAACGGGCAGCGTCCCTGGCCGTACCCCTCGACACGGTCGGCTACGACCAGGTGCGCCGCTTTCTGACCATCTCCGGCGACGAGTGGAACACTGCAGTCAATGGCAAGAACGCGTCCGATCCCATCGTCATCTTCCGTTCGATTCTCGCCAAGATCTGGAACGACCATCGCGTCGCGCTCAACCTCTACAACGACGCACGCCAGCATGGACAGGACCCAACACTCGTGATGGTCTCGTACGAGGGCACGGACGCCGTCAATCACCTCTTCTCGGCCTATCACCCGCCGTATCGCGAAGGCGTCAGCCAGGAGAATTACCGGAAGTTCTGGCCGGCTGTCGGGAACTACTACGCGGAGGTGGACCGGCTCATCGGCGAGTGGATGAGCGTTCTGCCGCGTGATACGACCGTGATGGTCATGTCCGCCTACGGTTACCGCTGGGGGAAGACCCGTCCGCGCTCAATGCCGAACGGCGGTGCCGCGCTTTCCGATCACCGCAATCCGGGAATGTTCGTCGCCTACGGGCCGCACGTCGCACCGAACCGCGCCGCGCATGCGATGTCCGTCTATGACGTTGCTCCGACCGTGCTGTCACTGCTCGGCCTCCCCCAGTCGGCGGACATGCCGGGCCATGTCGCCCAATGGGCATTCAAGGACGTCGTGCCGATCACCTCGGTGCGGGTCGTCAGTTACGGTGAGTTCGTCAACAACAAACCGATCGGGATGCCCGAGGGGCTGACGGAGACACCGTACGCGCAGGCACTGCGGGCGATCGGACACCTCAACGACCCTTCCCGCAATCTCACTCCGGTCCTCGACGATCAGCCGGACTCGATTCCTACCGCCTCGGCGCCCCTGTCGCCGGAGCGCTGGGGAGCGTACGCGTACTACAACAACCTGGGCATCGACCTGCGCGGCAAAGGGAAGATGAGCGACGCCATCGACGCGTTCGACCGGGCCATCGACATCAATCCGACCCGTCCGATTCCGCACCTGAACGAGGCGATGACGATGTTCGACCGGCAGCAGTACGCTGCGGCGGATGAACAGTTCCTCAAGGCTGCAGCGCTCGGCCTGCCGAATGCGGAGAGCTACTTCATCGACTTCGCGGCGCTCTACCGCCAGCGCAACATGAACGCGCGGGCGATCGCACTCCTTTATCAGGGCAAGAAGCTGTTCCCGCAGTCGTACCTCATCGCCGCGAACCTCGGTTCTGCATTGGTGACGGGTGAACGGTACACGGAAGGCCTGCCGGAGCTCGTCCGCGCTCTCGGACTGCAACCATCGTCGACGCTGGCCCTCAACAACCTGGGCCTTTTCTACGCGAAGCAGAATGACTACGGTCGCGCTCTCGACTTCTGGAACCGCTCCCTGTCGATCGAGGGTCACCAGCCCCAGATCCGCGAGGCGGCGGTTGCCGCCCGTTCACGGCTGTGACCGTTTGACAGGAAATCATCCGCACCGGTAGACTGTTCCCTAACGTTGCGACTGAGTCTCAGTTGCGTAAACGAAGATGCCCGCCATCGACCGAGAGATCCACCGCTTCGAGGAGTTCCTGTCCCGCCAGGGCCAGAAGCTCACCCGCGAACGCACCGCGCTCGTCCGCGAGATCTTCTCCACCCACTACCACTTCGAAGCCGACGAGCTGCTCTTCAAGATGAAAGAGAAGAGCCTCAAGATCTCCCGCGCTACGGTCTACCGCACGCTCGAGCTCCTCGTGAAATCAGGCCTCGTCCGCCGCGTCCATCTCGGTGAAGATCACTATCACTACGAGCATGTGCGCGGCGATTCCCACCACGACCACCTCATCTGCACTGCCTGCGGGGCCGTGATCGAGTTCAACGATCCGGAACTGGAGCGCCGCCAGCTCGAGATCTGTGCCCGCAAGAAGTTCACTCCGACGTTTCACAACCTGCAGATCCTAGGGGTCTGCGATTCCTGCCACCGGAAAGGGGAGCAGCCCGCCTCTCCCGATCGGGTCATGTCGATCGGCGAGGGTGCCATGCGGCTCCGCAAATAACGACTCCATGATTCCAGCTCTCATCATCGTCTTTCGCGAAGGCTTCGAGGCCTTCCTCACCGTCGCCATCATCTTCGCCTTCCTCCGCAAGACGGGGCGCGACTGGTTGCGCCCCGCCGTCTACGCAGGCATCGTCGCCTCGATCGTCGCCAGCTTCGCTCTCGGCTGGTGGCTCATGCGCGTCAACCAATCCTTCTGGGAGGGCGTCCTCGGCCTCATCGCCGCCGTGCTCGTGGCGTCGTTCGTCATCCATGTCTGGAAAACCGCGCCAAAGATGAAAGGCGACATGGAGCGGCGGCTCGACAGCTACTCGTCGCCCACGTCGCGTTTTCTCGCGATCGCCGGCGTGTTCGGCTTCACGGTACTCATGGTCACACGCGAGGGGATGGAAACAGCGCTGATGCTGATCCAGGTGCGCAACAGCCGCTTCATCATCGGCTCGCTGCTGGGAATCGCGGCGGCCGCGGCGATGTCGTGGGCGTGGGCGCACTACGGTCATCGAATCGATATCAAACGCTTCTTCCAGGTGACCGGCTTGTTCCTGCTGCTGTTCACGGTACAGATCCTCTTCTACTCCATCCACGAATTCTCGGAGGCCGAGGTGCTCGGGCGATGGAGCGAGGCGATCCACAATGCGACGGAGCCGTATTCACCGGTCGGAATCTACGGCAAGTGGCTGTCGGTGCTGATGGTGGGACTCTGCGCTGCGTGGCTCATCGGCGCGTCGATGAAAGACCGCTACGCGCGATCACACACCTGAGCTGGTGAGCTCCGGAAGGCGTTCGATGAGACGCCGCAGCCGTTTCAGTGCGCGCTCCTTCCCCAGCACGACGGCCACGTCGAAGATCGGAGGGGACGCGCCCTTGCCGGTGAGCGCCAGTCGCAGCGGATGAATGAGTTTCGCGGCGCTGACGCCCTCCGCCTCGCCCAGCCTGCGTAGCGCCGCCTCGGACGTCGTGATCTCGAACGGCTCCGTCGCCGCCAGGGCGTCGTGCAATGCACGCAGTCGCGGCGCGAGATTCTCGCCCTTGAGGTGCTTCTTCACGGTTTCCGGGTCGTACGCGATCGCATCGTCATCCGCGAAGTAGGTGGCCAGTTGCTCCGCCAGCTCGCGCAGGGTTCGCGCACGCATCTTGTGAAGTTCGATCATCGCCCGCACGTCATCGAGCCGGTGTGGTGGTTCCCCCAGGAACGGCGCGAGATGCGGGTAGATCTCGTCGGCGGACATGCGCATGAGGTACTGGCCATTCATCCAGAGAAGTTTCTCCGGATCGAAGACCGCGGGCGCCTTGTTCACGCCGGCCAGATCAAACCAGTGCGCGGAGTCGTCACGCGTGAAGATCTCGCGGTTTTCCCCAGGTGACCAGCCCAGCAGCGTGAGGAAGTTGAACAGCGCTTCCGGCACGATCCCCATCTCGCGATACTCCTCGGCCGACGTCGCTCCGGTCCTCTTTGAAAGGCGCTTCTTGTCACTGCCGAGGATCAGGGGCAGATGCGCAAACGAGGGGACCGGTGCACCGAATGCGCGGAACAGCACGACGTGCTTGGGAGTGTTCGAGAGGTGATCGTCGCCGCGGGCAACGTGCGTGATCTCCATGTCGATGTCGTCGACGACGACGGAGAGGTGATACGTAGGGTTGCCATCGGAGCGCAGCAGGACGAAGTCGTCGATCAACTCCCCTTCGAACTGCACGTCGCCGCGGATGAGGTCGTGAAACTCGATGACGCCCGCCGGAACCGCGAAGCGGATTACATGGGGATCATCCGGGGATGCGGTGAGATTGCGGCAACGGCCGGAGTAGTGCCACTGCTTGCCGGCACGCTCCGCCTCCGCGCGCTCGGCCTCCAGTTCTTCGACCGTGCAATAGCAGCGGTACGCCTTGCCTGTGTCGACGAGCTCTCGGGCGCGTACCCGGTATCGATCGAGGCGATCGCTCTGGTAGATCGGACCTTCGTCCCATCCGATGCCCAGCCACTGCAACGAGCTGACGATCTGTTCGGCGTGACGTTGCCGCGACCGCTCGACATCGGTGTCCTCGATGCGCAGGAGCATCGTGCCCCCGTAGCGCCGTGCGTGCAGGAGGTTGAAAATCGCAGTTCGCGCACCGCCGACGTGCAGAAAGCCGGTGGGAGAGGGAGCAAAACGAAGCTTCATGGCGGCGACGGAGTCTAGCAGGTGCCGCCCGCGTACAATCGCCGGGTGCGTCGTTCCCGAGGGTTCTCGCTGGCGGAAGTCCTGGTGGCCCTGGCGATCCTGGCGATCGTCATCACCACGACCATCGCCATGTTCTCGGAGCGGACACGCAGGCTGCGGGAGGCGAGCGAGACGATCCTCGCCTACCAGACCCTGTCGAACGAGGCGGAGTACTGGCGCCGTCAGTCCTTTGCCCAGATCGACAATGCATCGAATCAGACCTTCAAGTCCGAGCTTGCCATCCTCACTCCGCTCACGCCCTACACGACCTCGGTAAAAGTGGACGCACCCCGCGCCGATGTGCGCAACATCACTCTCACCATTCATTGGGGAGCCAATCGCGAGGCGCACCTCGGTGTCGCCCGCGTCGACACGGGAGGGAGCAACCTGTGGTGATCCGGCGCACGGCGCGCGGCTACACGCTGATGGAGGTCGTGGTTACCATGGCCCTCTTCGGCGCGTTCCTCTTCATCATCGTTTCGCTCACGGCCGAGATGCGGCGGGTGGAGAAGAAGTGGCCCGTCAACTACTTCGCACATCCGGAGGTAGGCGGTGTGCTCGCGCGGATCCGGCGCGACATCTACGACAGCACCGCGGTCATGGACAACTTCGAGACGTATTCGCGCTCCGAAACCACGCTCATCGTCTACACCATTAATCAGGACGGGACCGCCGAGACGGTCGTCTGGGATTTCAGCAAACCGGGTGAAGCTCACCGGAAGGCCTACAAGGCGACACAGTTGTCTTCGGAGTGGGTGGCGCGCAGTCTCCCGGTGTTCACCGAGACCGCGGAACCGATGCCGTCCGGTCAGGATGCGGTGCGCATTCGAGCCTTTGACAAGGGGAACCAGCTTGCAATCGACGAGATCTTCGTTCCGCGCCCGCACGCGTGAGAAGGGCTATGTGCTCATCACCGCGATCGCCATGGCGATCCTCTATTTCGCGCTGATGGAGCTGATGCTGATCGACTCCTCGCGAGCGCTGGGAGAAGCGCAGAGGTTCCGCTCCCGGGTCGTTGCGGCGACGCTCGCGGAGAGCGCCGCGGAGCTGTCGGCCGCGTCGATGGTGACGCGGCACGCCGGCGATGTCATCAATGCAGACGACGAGCAGGGGTCGATGAAGGCGACCTGCACTGTGAATGCGACCGCCTTCAATATCGATGCGGCGGCGAGCACCGCCGGAGTCTCGCCAGCAAAGGCCAGCGTGCGGGTCCAGGGAAGAATCGTCGGGACGCAGGTGCTGGTGGACTACACCTATCACTCGCAGTAATCGGTGTAGGTAGAGCCGCCGGGCGGCGGCCCTACGCGGGTGTCTGGTTACGAGCGCCGGCCGCGCATCAGGCCGAGGCCGATGGCGAGGGCAGCGAGCCCGCCGAGAACCTTGGCCGGGTTTGCCTTCGCATAGCTGCGGGCTTTCCCAAGCGCACCGTTCACGTCGATGCTCCTCATCTGGTCGCCGATCGAGCGGACGCTCGTCGGATCGATCCCGACCTTCTCCATGAGGGCGTTGAAACCGGTGGCAGGCCGCTCCGCGACCGGCACACTCGTCTCTTTCTGGTAGGGGTGAAACTGACTCGTTGGATCCATGTTGTCGACCATCCAAGTCCTCCTTAGATGGTGACTGCTACTGCGAGGCGGATGCCACTCCGGGCTGAGGAGACTCGCCGTCAGATTTTCGCGATCATCCGCTGCAGCTGGGGAAGAAACGCCGCACCGATCGCGACCTTGACGATGTCCGCAAGGATGAAGGGCCTGACCCCGGCCACCCACGCCGCCTGACCGCCGACAAAGGCAGACAGCCAGGACCAGCCGCCGAGGTAGATCACAGCGAGCGCGACCAGCATCCCTGCGATGGCGCGAACGCTCGTCGAGCCCCATCCCCGTTGCGAGAACCAGCCTGCGACGAACGCCGCAAACGGATACGAGAAGAGATAACCCGCGGTCGGGCCGGCCAGCCACAACGGTCCGCCGTGCCCTTGGGCGAACACCGGCAGGCCGCTGAATCCTTCGAGCAGATAGAGCGCCGCCGCGGCCGCGCCGCGCGTCGAACCGAGGGTGATGCCGACGAGGAGCACGGCCAGAGGCTGCATCGTCAGAGGGACCGGCGTGAAAGGCACCGGCAGCGCGATCTGGGCCGCGAGAGCGATGACCACAGAGGCGCTCACGACGAGCAACACGTCGAGGGCCGCGCGGCCGCGGATGATTCTGGTCAGAAGCGCCGTGGGGATGGAAGTGACTCTAGCGTTCATCGTTTGCGTTGTCCCATAACGAGCATTGCCGGCAGCAGCGTGATGGCGGCCAGTCCGCTCAAGCCGATACCGAAGGTGGAAGCATACCCAATCGAGCGTAGCCCCGGATAGCTGGAGAAGGCAAAGGAGCCGTAGCCGACGATCGCCGTGAGTGCGGCCATGACGATGGCCTTGCCGGTCTCATGCGCGCTTCCGCGGAAAGCGAGCGGATCTTCGCGATACCTCTGCAGCATGTAGATCGCGTAGTCCGTGGCCACACCGATGATCATCAGTCCGACGAAGATATTCATGAAGTTGAACTCGAAACCGAGCAGTGCCATCAGTCCGAGCATCCCCACCGCGCCGGCGACGAAGGGGACAAACGAGAGAAGTGTGAGCTTGACGTTGCGGAAGCTGGCGAACATCAGGATCAGCACGGAGATGAATCCGATGATCGTGGATCGCGTCGCGTCCGCCAGCACGATCTTGCGGAGCGTGGCGCTGACGAGGTTCACACCGGTGATGACGTCGCCCGGGTGCCGGTCCGGCAGCGCCAGCAGCTTCGGGGGAACGTCGCGCGGCCACTTTCCGCCAGCCGGATAGACGTTGATGACGGACATCCAGCCGTTGCCGACTTTCTTCACGAACCGGGTCGTGAGCTTCGTGATCTCTTCGTTCCCGATGTTCTGCAGCGTGATCGGCTGCGCGGGCTGCAGCGCCTGCGCGAACAGCTTCATGTAGTCGTCATAGACCTCTGGACGGAAGCCGTTTTCGGCAAGCGCAGCGCGGAACGTGCGCTCGATCCGCGCGGCATTGAACGCGTTGGCGCTCCCGGCACGCAGCCTGGCGATGATCACTTCCTGATCGACGACCGGAGGAACGAAGGTGGAGATCGATTGATACGACGCGATGGTGTGGTCCTGCACGAGCGCGTCGAGATCCTTCGAGGCGGTGCGTGTCTTCTCCAGCGCCTCCTCGAGCGTCTTTCCTTCGCAGACGTACATCATGAAGTCGAACGACTGCCCGAACTTCTCCGTGATGCGCGACTGGTTGACGACGCCTGGATTGCCTTTCGCCCGCAGATCCTGAATGTTGTCGCTGAATCGCACCCGCGTCGCGAGCGCGCCGCACACGACCACGAAGAGGACCCAGATACCGATCGTAATCCCCGGTCGGGCCACGGAAATGTCGATCAGCTTCCCGGCACCGAACGAATGCAGATACAGCTTCGGTGCTTTCTTCGACTCGTTGCGCTCGGAAAAGACGATCAGCGCCGGCAGCAGGAACATCACACAGAGCAGGAAGAGCAGGATACCGACGCCGGTCAGGAAGCCGAGCTGCGTCATTCCGCGAAAATCGGTCGCGAGAAACGCGAAGAACGTCCCGGCTGTGGTGATCGCCGCCACGAAGACGCCCGGCATGGTCGAGCGCATGACCACGCGGATGGCATCCTGCATCGACGTCCCGCGATTACGCTCGTCGACGTACCGCCCGTATAGAACTGTGATGAAGTCGATGCCCAGACCGGCCAGCAGTGCTGCGAATCCTGCGCTGGCCTGCGAGAGTTTGCCGTAGGTCACTCCGGCCATGCCGAACGTCAGCAGAAGACCGAGCACCAGCGGCGCCCCGGCGTAAAAGATCGAGGCCGGACGTCGGAACGCGTAGAGGAACAGCGCGAGGACGCCGAACACGGTCCCGAAGATGTTGATGATGACGTCCCTGCGAATGAGATCGGCGTCGCCCACCGCGATCTCGTATCCGCCGGTGTGCGAGACCGCCGGCAGCGGCGTGCCCGGGGGCGCGCTCTTCTGGAAATCGCGCAACGCGCCCGCTTCGAGCAACGATCCTTCATTGAGCAGTGCCTTGCCGAACGGCACGTCCTGCGCCGGCCGCCGCGGCTTCGTCAGGATCAGCAACATGCTGTGGTCCGACGACATGTAGTAACCGCTGGAGGTATCGATCTTGAAACCGCTCCCCGCGGAACCAAACTTGCGAAGGAAGATCGAGACGAGGTTGAAAGGATCGTATTGAACCAGCGGCTTCATCGCGAAGGCCTGCGGCGTCTGGAGCATCGCCCGGTTGCGGGCGACCGAAGCGCGAATGCCCTCGTCCGTCAGCTTGGCCCCGACTTCATCGAGCTCGGCCGGCGTCAGAAAGAGGAGCGCCTTCGGCAGAATGATGTCGATGAAATCGAGCGGGTTGGGGATCTTGTAGGTGACGTCCTCGATCTTCGGGTTCTTCCGATAGCCCTCGGCGATCGCCTCGATGACCGAATCGTATTCATGGACATCGTGCCCCTTCGGCATGTCCATGACGATGATGTGGTAGTCGATCGTGCCGAGGTCCTTGAGGACTTTCTTAAACTCATTCACCTGCCGGTTCTGCTGCGGAATCAGGTTGAGGAGATCGGGATCGAACGAGAGCCGGCTGGCACCGGCCACGGCCAGTACGGCCAGCAGAAGTCCGGCGATGAGGATCTCTTTGTTGCGTCGCAGGCAGAGGCGCGCGAGCGCGTCGAGGATTCGGTCGATCAATTCAAGTCTCGGGATATCGTTCGCTACGCGCGGAAAGCCGGGGGATAACAACATGCACCGTCGATCGAGTCAAGTTGCATGCGCGATGCTGCTGGTCCTGGCCGGCTGCCAGAAGCGCGAGCCTCTCACCGCTGCAAAAGCCGAGCAGATCCTCCAGGGATCGCGATTCACCGCTGAACCGATCTACGCCGAGGTGCCCCAAAAAGTGTGGTGGAACCCGCGTTTCCCGAAGGATGAGTTCGACGAGCGGTCCCTGAAGACGTTTGAAAACCTGAAGCAGGCCGGACTCATCACGGTCACCGGAGGCCCGACTGCGGATGGCGCCGCGTATGTCGCACATGTGACACAGAAGGGCTTCCCGATTCTGGGAACGTCTCCGAGCGCGCGTGGTCCGGTCTTCCGCGGCATGATCTGTTACAAGATCTACGACGGGCTGCGCAATTTTCAGCGGCATCCGACGGAACCTACAATCGGCAATGGCGAGCTAGTCTGGCACTATGCCCGACCCACTCCCCTCTATCGATTGTTTGAAACGAAGCAGAACAAGCCTCTCGACCAACCGTTCGTTTCACTGGTGTCCTTCTATTACAAGAACCATCAGTGGGCATTCGACGTGACGGTGAGAAAGACGCAGTAAGCGTCATCGGCGGCGATCAGTCGTCGGCGAGATCGTCCTGGCAGTCGGCGCGGCAACTCCCATCACTCTGACGATCAACGCGCCGGCGACTGCTACGCCGGGAACCCTTTCCAATACCGCAACGGTCAGCAGTTCGACCACGGATCCGACACCAGGAAACAACAACAGCACGAGCACGGTGCCACTGCTGCCGCAGGCGGACATCCCGGCTCTCAACATGATGATGCTCATGCTGCTGGTCGCCGTCCTGGGCGTCGCTGGTCTGGTACGCCGAACCTAGACCGCGCATAATCGAGGGCATGACCGCCGGGGACCGGAATCAGGAACAGAAAATCGAAGCTGCCCGCGAGGCTCTTCGATCGGTCCACAGCGGCATGTCCCTCGGGTTGGGCACCGGCAGCACCGCGAAGGAGTTCGTCAGCCTCCTCGGCCAGGCTCTCGCGAAAGGAGAATTGCACGACATCCTCTGCACGTGCACTTCGAAACAAACCGAGGAACAGGCGCAGTCACTGAACATCCCGCTGTTTGCGCTGGCGGACATCGCGCCGCTCGACCTGGCGATCGATGGGGCCGACGAGATCGACGCACAACTGCGGCTGATCAAAGGCCGCGGCGGGGCGCTGCTGCGCGAGAAGATCGTCGAGCAGCAGGCAAAACACTTCATCGTCATCGCCGACGAGTCGAAGATCGTGCTGCGGCTCGGCGTCGGTGTATTGCCCGTCGAGGTAACACCGTTCGCGCGCGATGTCCTCGAGAAGCGGTTCACGGCGATGGCGTTGTCCCCGGTGCTGCGCCTCCGCGACGGGAAACCACGCATCACCGATGAAGGTCACCTGATCCTCGACGTTCGTCTGCCGGACGGACGAGACATCGCCGACGTCGTAGGCGAGATCACGAAACTGGCCGGCGTCGTCGAGACTGGCTTCTTTGCGAACGAAGCATCTGAAGCGCTCATCGCGACGCCAAATGGTGTGCGGCGCATGACGCGCAGCGGCGCAGCCAGCTCGTAACGGCCATCAGTAGCCGCCCGCGGCCCCGCCATGGCGCGGATCCGAGATCGCGAGGAGTTTCCCGCCCTCGATCCAGATCGCCTGCACGTCGCCGATCGACTCGCCTGCGCGGACACCGTGACCCATGGCCAGCAGGGCATCGACGGCTGCCTGCGATGCCCGTTGCTGCTCATACGACACTTCTTCCGGCACGGCCTGCTGCGACCAGCGCGGCGCGGCGATCGCCTCCGGCAACGAACGATGAAAGACGAGCAGGTCGAGCAGGATCTGCGCAATCGTCGTCGCGATCGTCGCACCACCCGGCGTCCCGATCGCGAGCAGCGGCTTTCCGTCGCGCATCACGATGACCGGGGAGAGTGGCGATGCCGGCCGGTTTCCCCCAGCGACGCCGTTCTGCAGAACGTGTGTGCTGTTGAAATCGCGCATGGCATTGTTGAGGAGAATCCCCAGGCCGGGAACCGTGAACCCACTCCCCCCCTCACCACCGAGCGATGTCGTCAGGGAAACGACATTGCCCTGCGCATCGGCAATCGAGACGTGCGTGGTGTGGCTGGTGGTGGTCGCAACCGCGCCTGGGTCGGTCAGCGACACAGTCGGCGTCACCCGCCTCGGGTCGATCGAGGCGCGCCAGAGGGCGGCACGATCGTCGGATAGGAGGTCGTGCAACGGGACGCGTCCCCCGGAAGGGTCGGCCAGGTACTTGTCGCGGTCGATCGCCGCGCGCCGTTCCGACTCGATGAGCAAATGAAGATAGTTCGGACGACTGAGATCGAGTCCGCCGGCGATCTTGAGAATCGAACCGAGCACGAGACCGCCTGCGGCGGGAGGCGGCACCGTGTAGATATCGACGCCTCGAAAACGGATGCGGATCGGCGCACGCCACACCGGTTTGTAATCCCGCAAGTCGCGCAGAGAGAACGCTCCGCCACCTTTTTGCACCCCTTCGACGAGTTTCGCCGCGATCGTGCCATCGTAAAAGTCGTGCCCACCCTGTTCTCCGAGACGAAGCAGCGTCTTGGCCAGATCGTCTCGAGCCAGTTGCCGCGCCGGCGCGACGAGCTCGCGCCACTTTCGTGAACCGAAGCGGGCATGCATCGCGCCGAGGCCGGCGACGAACCCGGGCACACCCGCGGACGGAGCTCCGGTATTGGCCACCTGCTTTGCACCCGCCGGTGCTTCCTCGCGAAAGTCGAGCGCCCACACCCCACCACTCTCCGCATCGAAATAGGTGAGAAACCCGCCACCACCAAGGCCGGTCGCTTTCGGCTCGAGAACTGCCAGCGCGAACGACACCGCGACCGCCGCGTCGATGGCATTGCCGCCATTCTTCATCACGCGCAACCCGATCTGCGTCGCAGCCGGAGATGACGTCGCCAGCGCGGCGTGCGTGGCGGACACTTGCGAGCCCGCCAGAGCGTTCATCGCAAAAAGGAGTGCGCCAGCCGAGAGACAGATGGATCTCAGTCGAGGCAGCAGCGCGCTCACTTCCGTCCCCGCCGGGGAGCGCGGTTCCGCTCGTAGACGATCTTCAATCCCTTCAACGTCAGGTCATCGTCCACATACTCGATGTGCTCGGAATCGGCAGCGAGCAGCGAGGCATGGCCGCCCGTTGCGACGACCGTCCTGACGTCCGGCACCTCGCGTTTCATCCGCCCGAGGATGCCGTCGACGAGGCCGAGGTATCCGAAGTAGATGCCGGACTGCATGTTGACGATGGTATTTGCGCCGATGACTGCGTCAGGCCGGCGGATGTCGACGCGCGGCAGACGAGCCGCACGTGCGAAGAGCGCCTCCGCGGAGACCGTCAGGCCTGGCGCAATCACACCGCCGATGTAACGGGCGTCATGGGTCACGACATCGAACGTCGTCGCCGTCCCGAAATCGACGATGATCGCCGGCCCGCCGTACTCCGCATGCATCGCCACACAATTGACGATGCGGTCGGCGCCCACCTCCGCGGGATTGTCGGTATGAATGGCGATGCCGGTCTTCACTCCCGGCTCGACGAAGAGCGCGTCGAGACCAAAGAACTTCCGGATCATGAGAGCGACCGGCTGATTGAGTGGCGGTACGACCGAGGAGACGATCGCTCCCTCGAAGGCGTCGGAGAAAGTCTCGCCGATGAGCTGCCGCGCCAGGATCCCGTACTCGTCCGCCGTCCGTTCGCGCGCAGTGGCGAGGCGCCACGAGCTGACGAGCGTGTTGCCGCGAAAAACGCCCAGCACGATATTCGTGTTACCGACGTCGACGACGAGGAGGTTCGTCACCACCCTAGGTTAACGTAGTCGGCGTTCTCGCAGGAGACACGTAGGTCCGCAACCGTCGCGCGGAACCAGCGGATTCACGGCCGCTTGTAAACGGTCCCGTCCTTCATTACGAAACCGACGTGCTCCATCGCCGTGATATCGCTCAACGGATTGCCCGGGACGGCGACGATGTCCGCGAGCTTCCCCGCTTCGAGGGTGCCGACGCGATCGGACATGTCGAGCAGATCCGCTGCATTGCGTGTCGCGGATTGGATGGCCTGCATCGGCGTCATTCCGTAGCGCGTCTCGAGCTCGAATTCCTTCGCTTCGTTGAGCGCATCCCACGGGAAGCCGCCGGCGTCCGTTCCGAACGCGATCTTCACACCGCGTTTCAGAGCGCGCGCAAAACTGTCGCGCTGATACACGGGGATCTTGCCCCAGATGGCGCCGCCGGCGGCGACTCGACCCGCGGCGACGTAATCCGTCACGGTCAGCGTCGGGCAGAGATAGACCCCCTTTGCCACCATCACGTCGAGCAGATCATCCGGAATGGCGATGCCGTGCTCGATCGAATCGACGCCTGCTGCCAACGCATTCTCGATCCCGGGCCGCGCCATCGCGTGCGCCGCAACCTTATGCCGCAGCCGGTGCGCTTCCTCCACGATCGCCTTCATCTCCTCGGCGTTGAAGGTAGGAATCGAGGAGAGGGTTCCATCCTTCGCCACGAAGTACGAGCGGTCGGCGTAGACCTTGATCCAGTCGGCACCATGGGCGATCTGTTCCCGCACGGCTTTGCGTCCCTGATCGGCACCATCGACGATCTGCACGCCCATCGGATGCACGACATCAGGCGCATAGCCGCTCGGGCCATAGCCTCCGGTGACCGACATCGCCCTCGTCGAAACGACCATGCGAGGTCCGTCGATCACACCGTTGTTGATCGCCCGCTTGACGTCCACGTCGGTGTACATCGCCCCCTCGGTCTCGAGGTCGCGAACGGTCGTGAAGCCATTCAGCAGCGCGATCTTCACGGCCCTGCTGGCCCGCAGCGCACGGTACGGCAACGATTCGCGGAACAACTGCGCGTCGTAATCCTCGGAGGTGGTGTCGCCCTGCAGCAGCGTGTGGACGTGCGCGTCGATCAGGCCGGGCAGCAGGGTCATGTCGCCGAGGTCGATGATCTGGGCATCGGCAGGGACGGAGCCGCCGATGGATTCGATCCGGTTGCCACGGACGACGATCACCGCGGGAGAGACGACGTTGCCGCCTCTTCCGTCGACGAGGTGAGCTGCGCGAAGAGCGACGACCCTGGGCGTGGGATCGGCGCCAAACGTAGCGACGGCGAGAAAAAAGAGAAGAAGCCCCGTGATTCGCATTCTCATCGTCTTAGAATTCTACGTCCATGCGCTTTTCTGTATCCGAGTATGTACGTTGGGAGGATATCGACGCCGCCGGCATCATCAACTACCAGGCGTACCTCCGCTTCTTCGGCCTGGCCGAAGTGGAGCTATTCCGCTCGTGCGGGCTGCCGTACAAGACACTGTTTGACGACCTGGGACTCTGGCTTCCGCGTGTGCACGTCGAATGCGACTTCTTCCATCCTGTGACGCTCGACGAGCTGCTGGTCGTGGAGGCGTACTTCGGAAAACTGGGCAGCAGTTCGATCCACCTCGACTTCGAGGTGCATCGCAGCGGAGCCCCGGACGTCATCGTGGCGACGGGCAAATACGTCCTGGTGGCAGTGAAGCGTGGCGAGTTTAAGCCGGCTCCGATTCCGGACGTCGTCCGCGAAAAGCTGGCGCCGTATGTCGAGCCGGCACCTTCCGCCTGACTGCAGAAGCGTCGTTGGATACGCTCCTTAATGCTCAACTCGTAGTCAGGGCCGCGCGTACGCCAGTCCGTCCGGCACATTGCCCGTCTCGATTTCGTGGGTGATGGAGAACGACGCCAGCTCCATCACCTGCACCTTCTTCGCACCGGCGCAGGCGACGAACGCAGACTTGCCGTCCGGGGACATCAGGATCCCGGACGGCCCTTCCGCCATCGCCACGGACTTGATCATCTCCTTCGTGGCGGCGTCGTACACGAGCACCGTGTTGGCACCGGCGTCCGACACCAGTACGTATTTGCCGTCGCGCGTGAACTTGACGCGATTCGCAGTCTTCGTACCGGCCTCCAGCGTCTGCGTCACCGTGTTGTTCGCCGGATTGACGATGGCGATGCCGCCATTCGGGACGCGCGAGGCCACCCACAATTCGCTCCCGTCGGGCGAGAGGTCGATGCCTTCGGGTCCCTTCACCACCGGAATCTGCCTGAGGATGATGTTCCGCGGAGCACCCGACAAGTCGAAGACCGTAACGCTGTTCGACCCGATGTTCGCCGTGTAGATCGTCTTCTCCCCACGCACCGCCACGATCATGTGGGTGACATCGGCGCCACTGCCGCAGATGAAATCGATGCGATCGGCAACGGCGTCGTAGCGGGCCACGACGCGGCTGCCTTCCGCCGTGAACCAGAATCGGGAACCGATGGCCTGGATACCGTGAGGACGAAGGAGGCCAGGTAGCGTTACCTTGCGCAGCTCTTTGTGCGCCGGGACATCGACCACGGACAACGTCGTGCCCGGGTTCGGTCCCGTCCCATAGTTCGCGACCACGGCGATGCGGCCATCGTCAGAGACCGCGACTTCGTGCGGACCTTCGCCAGTCGGTATGGTCGCCACGGTCTTGAACGTCTCCGCGTCGACGAACGACAGGGTCGCATCCGACTTGTTGAGCACGAGCAGCGTGTCGGCACGCGCGGCGACGGTGGCAAAGAGAAGGGCAATTGCGAAGCGCTTCATCCCATAAGTATGCCGCGAGTAAACGCCGCGGTTCAAAAGCCGATGAAATTCGGCTCCGGATGAACGTCGACACCGAACGTATCCCAGATCCGGCCCTGGATCATCGCCACCAATTCCAGGACTTCGCGTGCTGACCCGCCACCACGATTGATCAGCGCCAGCGTGTGTTTCGACGAGATCCCGACATTGCCATATACGAAGCCCTTCTGGAAGCCGGCGTGCTCGATCAGCCAGGCCGCGGAGAGCTTGATCTGATCGCCCGCCGGAAAATGGGGAACATCCTCCTTCCCGGCTCGGCGCCGGAAGTCCTCAAACTCCGCGGGGGTCAGCACCGGATTCATGAAGAACGACCCGTCGCTGCGCGTGTCGGGATCGGCGGGGTCGAGGACCATCCCTTTCCGCTTGCGAATGGCGATCACGGCATCGCGTACCTGGCTCAGGTCGCGCGGATCGATCGCGTTCGCGTCGAGGAACTTCTGCAGTTCGGGGTAGCGGATCGCTGCTGCGCCGTGCGGCCGCAGGCGGAAGGTCACACCTGTAACGACGTAGCGATCCTTCGCGTCCGCCTTGAACACGCTCTGTCGGTACTCGAATCCGCACTCGGCGTTCGTCAGCGTGATCAGGCGTCCGCTTTCCCGCTCGATCACTTCGACGTTCACGATCGTTTCGCTGACGTCCTGCCCGTAGGCACCGACGTTCTGGATCGGCGTGGCGCCGGTCAGCCCCGGGATGCCGGAGAGGCACTCGATGCCCGCCCATCCGCGGCGCACCGCGAAGGCGACGACATCGTCCCATCGCTCGCCCGCAGCGACGTGAACGTTCACGGCCTCCCCATCTTCGTCACGAACCGTGATCCCGCGAAGATCGATCTGGAGGACAACCCCGTCGAACCCGTCATCGGAGATGAGGAGGTTGCTGCCTCCGCCGAGGATGAAGAGCGGCTCGAGCTGCGCAGCGGCCCAGGCCACTACGTCGCGAACCTCGTCCACGGTCCCTGCACGTGAAAAAAGCCTGGCCGGGCCGCCGATTCCGATGGTCGTCAGCGGCGCGAGGGGAACGTTCCGTTGCATGCAGGGTGGGGAAACACTCGGCAACGACTCCGTCATCGCCGTTGCATTGTGCATCATCGCTGCCTGAGAATGGCCGCCATGTCCAACATCGCCGTCGCAGAAAAACAGTGGTTCGGCCATCCTCGAGGGTTGGCGACCTGCTTCTTTACCGAGATGTGGGAGCGCTTCAGCTACTACGGGATGCGCGCGCTGTTGCTGTTGTACATGGTGGCACCGCCGGACAAGGGCGGACTCGGCTTCCCGACCGAGAAGGGCGCGTCGATCTACGGCTGGTACACGATGGGTGTGTACGCGATGTCCATCCCCGGCGGCTGGGTCGCCGACAAACTCCTCGGTCTGTACCGCTCTGTGCTCCTCGGCGGAATCATCATCGCGTGCGGCCATTTCATGATGGCGTACCCCTCGCTGCAGACCTTCTACCTCGGCCTGGCGCTGATCGTGATCGGAACCGGCCTGCTGAAGCCGAACGTCAGCGGCATCGTCGGGACGCTCTACTCAAAGGAAGACATTCGCCGCGATGCAGGCTTTTCTGTCTTCTACATGGGCATCAACCTCGGCGCATTCATCGCGCCGCTGATCTGCGGTCCCCTGGGGCAGCGGATCAACTGGCATTGGGGCTTCGGTGCGGCTGGCGTCGGGATGACCCTCGGCGTCATCCAATATGTCGTCGGCAGAAAGTACATCCTGCCGGGGCTCGCGCGTCAGGCGAAGAATGAATCCGACGAGCGGGCGGCAGAAAAGGCCGTCGGCAAGTCGAGCTCATTCACGCCACAGGAATGGCGGCAGATCTCGGTCATCGGCATCCTCTTCGTGTTCTCGATGCTTTTCTGGGGCGCATTCGAACAGGCTGGCTCCAGTCTCAACCTTTTCGCGGACCGTCTCACCCGGCTGAATTTTCTGGGGTTCAACTTTCCATCCAGTACGTTCCAGTCGGTTCAGCCTCTGTTCGTGATCATCTTCTCGCCGATCTTCGCGTGGATCTGGCTGAGGATGGGGAAGTACGAACCCTCCAGCCCGACGAAGTTCGGATTTGGCCTGTTTTTTGTGGGTTTGAGCTTCCTGCTGCTCGTCCCGGGCGCCGCAATCGCCCAGGCGCAGGGAATCCGCGTCAGTCCGATGTGGCTGATCGGCGTTTACTTCCTGCAGACGATCGGCGAGCTCTGTCTGAGCCCGGTCGGCCTCTCGATGGTGACGAAGCTCGCTCCGCCGCGCATCGTCGGTCTCATGCTCGGCGTCTTCTTCCTGTCGATCTCGTTCGGCAACAAGCTCGGGGGATATTGCGCCGGCTTCTTCGATCGTCTGCCACTGCCGAAGCTCTTCGGCGCCGTTGCGGGGACGACGCTCGTTGCGGCGTTCATCCTGTTTATTCTGGTGAAACCGATTCGCCGTCTAATGGGCGGCGTTCACTGATCGCTTACTTGCCGCTCCACACAGGCTTCCGTTTCTCGATGAAGGCGTTCAGCCCTTCGTTGGCGTCGCTCGTCTTCATCAGATCGTCGAGATAGAGACGTTCGACCTCCGCAAGCCGCTCGTTGAACTCGGCGCTCTGAGCCAGCCGGAACGCTTTTCTGGCCAGACGGAGGGACGACGCGCTCTGCTTGTAGAGACGCTGCAGCCATTCGTCCGCGCGCACATCGAACTCCGCGATCGGGAAGACCGCATTGACGAGTCCGAGCCGATCGGCGGTTGCAGCATCGATCGGATCCCCGGTGAGTAACAGCTCCAGCCCTTTTCGCGGAGCGAGTTGTCGTGAGAGCTGATACGCGGCAACAGGGGGGAAAACACCGAGGTTGATCTCCGGCTGCCCGAACCGGGCGCGATCGGAGGCGAGGACGAAGTCGCACGCCAGCGCGAGCTCGCATCCGCCACCGAGTGCCGCGCCGCGAACGAGCGCGATGGTGACGACGTCGAGCTTGTCCAGCATGCGGAAGCAGTCGTGGAACGTACCGAGCATCGCCGCCACGCGGTCACCGAGGTGATCCTGCACGCTGGCGCCGGCGGAGAAGGCCTTGTCGCCCTGCGCGTCGATGATCAGCGCATGCCGGTCAGGCTCGACGTTGGCGATGGCGTCGCGCAACTCCTCGAGCATCGCGATGTCGAGAATGTTCAGCGGCGGATCGGAAAGCGTGATGCGGTACGCGTTCGCGTCGGATGAGAAGGTGATCTTCGGCATTTGCAGGAATGCTATCGCGCTGCATGCCGCCGCGGCGGAAGCTTCAGCGCGCTGCCCGACCAGATCTCGATCGAATCGTCGGTCAGGAAGTAGAACGTACCCGGCTGGGTCGCGATGTAGCGGGCCGCGGCCGGCGAACTGATGACGGGAGTACCGGAAAGAAACTGCGGCGAGAACTGCCGGCCGGTGAACGCGATGCAGGATCCATCCGCACGCAGGCGCTGATCGACGTAGGTCACCCCGCTTGCCGGATCCGTGACGTAGGAACCAAGCGGTTCACCGGTCTTCGAAAGATCCGCCGCGGAGTACGTGTAGAGCTTCTCCCCCAGGACATAGACCGTGCCGTTCGCGAACGCGATCCCCCGCGCCTGCTGCGACCCTTCGCTGGCGTGGCTGAGGAGCACCGACGGATGCGCCGGATCGCTGATGTCGACGACGCGGACCTCGTTCGGCAGTTCGGTGAGCACATAGGCGCGCGTCCCGCTGGTGACCACATCGCGGACGGCTCCGGTCATCGTCGCCGTCTGCGTAAACGCGCTCCTCGGATCGAAGACGATCGTTTTCCCCTCACAGCCGGTGCTCTGGCAATGGACGATGACGGAAGCCCACGCCGGCCCGCCCACCGCGGCGATCGATTGCACTTGCGCATCGGTGCCTTCGTTGATGGTCGACGTGGCCAGGATATTTCCCTCGCGTCCGTACGACATCACCGTGAGGTTGTTGTGGATGGTGAATGCACCCACGTCGCTGGCGGCGACATCGGCGATCAGCGAGGTGCGGATGGAACCGGTGGACTGCATCGTATTCGTGAAGATGTCCACCGTGCGCCCATCGAAGAGATACAGACGCTGGCTGCTGGCCACGATCTTCTTGTAGTACGCGTTGCCGTTCAGCGTGAAGAGCAGCGACGGAAGGCGGGTGCCGGCCGCGAGTTGCACACTGGTGACGCCTTCCTCCGTGGCCAGATCGGCCACGTTTCCGTCAGGTCCGACATGGACGGCAACCGGCGACGCCGGCAACGCGAACTGTTTGATCAGCGTGCGGGTCTGCGTGTTCCAGGTGATCAGCGCGGTGTCGGTGGCTTCGACCAGTGTGGTCCCCGCGAAGGCCATGCTTCGGGCGATGGCACTACTCGACTGTGGCAACACCGTCGTCGATCCGGTCGCGAAGTCGGTCAGACCCACTCCGTTGAATGTGGAAGTCGCAGCGACGACGCCCGACAGGGCAACGCCGCCCGTTGACAGGCCAACCACCAGGGCAGTCGCCGGCACTTTCGTGAAATCCGGCGTCGCATAGTAGGAAAGCGCCGTCTTGCCGTCGGGTGGCGGACGCAGTTCCGCAAGCACCAGCGCCGAGCCGGAGCGGGCGATGAACGACGGTTTGGCCCCGTTCAACACGATCTGCGCCGCGACAGGAGTGACCGGCCCCATATCGGCAGACCAGAGCGTGTTGCCGGTAGCCTCGCTCAGGACAACGTATCCGACCGTCCCGACCAGAACGGCCGAGACGATCGGCGCGCGGAGCGTGAGCGAGGAGACGAGCGTCGGGATCGACGGATTGAGCGCCCAGAGTGATGCGGTTGCACCCGACGATGTCAGCAGCAACCCGTTAGTGCCATCCCGGACGATGTCCCTGGCGCCGTCCCACGAGCGAGCCTGCGTGAGCGCGCCGTTGGCTGCCTGCGTGAACTCGGTGATGCCGGTCGTGGCGCGCGAAACATAGAGCTTGTCACCGAACGAGACCACCGAAGTCATCGCACCGGTCCCGTAACTGCGCACGGGAAAGGGGGCGGCGAAGGAAGTCGTGTCGTACGTGAGGAGTCCCAGGTCTCCGCCGGCGACATAGAGCCGATTGGGGGCCGTCGCGAGCCGGCCGATGCGATTGACGTTGCCGCCACTCGGCTGCAGTTGAACGCGAGACAGTTCGACCGGCGCTGCCGCCGATGCCAGATCGAGGGCGCGCACCTGACGATCGGCGCCGCCGGCGAAGATCGCCGTGGTGCTGATCGGCACAAGCGCAAGAGCACCGAACGCATCGGTGCCGGCCTTGACCGCGGTACCGCCTCCGCCGTCGATGTTCGTGAAGACGTCGGTCTGTGACCCGTCGGAGACGTAGAGCCGCCCGGCGGCGACGTTGACGGCGAGAGATCCGGGCAGCGAGGCAATCGTGCCCAGGCCATTCGGGATGGAAGGAATACTGATGTTGAACGTCTCGATCGTCGAGTCGCCGTCCGCCGAGAAAAGCGTCGATTCATTCACGCTCAGTGCGAGAGAAAGCACGTTAGGACGGCTGGTGGAAAACATGTGCGGTGTACCCAGATCGAGCAGGTCACGCTGCGTGAGACCGTTTGCTGCGGCCACGTAAAGAAAGTTCGAGGTCAGAAGGAGATCGTTGATCGTGGCGCCGATATCGATACTCCGCACGATCTGGAGCGAGCGGCCCGATTTTCGAACGACGGTCAGCGCTGCGCCACTGCCCGTGTAGGCGACTCCGTTCGCGACGCGCACGACGCGCGTGATGCCAGGAAGCGCGAGGGACGCCACGAGCGCCGGAGGATCGACACTGCGATCGTAGAGCGAAAGCCCGTAGGTCGTGGCCGCCCAGAGGTCATTGCCGTCGACTGCGACGTCGAGGTAGGTGGCCCGGAAGGGGATGCTGGCAACCTGACTCAGATTGCACTGAGGCACCGCGAGGATGGGGAACATCAGAATGGAGATCGCAACCGCCACACGCCCGGACATTTGCATGATTTTAGTAGTGATAGCGAGCCTGAAGGAAATCGATGCGATCGGCGGTGACTCGATAGACCAGGCGGTGCTCCTGCGTCAGGCGTCGCGACCAGACATTGGCGCCGAGGTTCCTTAGTGGCTCCGGTTTTCCAATTCCGGCGAAAGGATCACGAAGAATCGCCTCCATGAGATCGAGGAGACGCAGCGCAACTTTCCGATCGGTTCGCACCCACCATTGAATGTCCTGCCGGAAATCGAGGTCGAGAACCGCATCGCGATGCTTTCGGACGTTACTCTTCGTCGCCAAGGCCAAACTCCGCGCGGAGTTGTGCGAGCGGCGTCGGCTTTCCCTTGCCGCGCTGGGCGCGCTCGAGGGCTTCCAACAGCCTTCGAGCGTTGTTCGGCGAGCGGAGCAAATGCACGGTTTCGAGCAGTCCGCTCAACTCATCGGCGGCAATGAGTGCGACGTCACCACCCTTCCGTCGGCGGATGATGACGGCCTCACGGTTATCCACCACTTCATCGAGCAACGCCTTTAGATTTGCGCGCGCCTGAGTGTAGGTCTTGACGATTGCCATCGCAGCCTCCGATGTTGTACACGAAGACTGTACATTATTTCGCCTCGGCCCACACGTCCAGCCGCACCGGAACCTCGTCGTTCACCGTCACGAGGATGTTGTGCGGAACCGTGATCCCGAAGTCGGGCATGTGGATCTTGAATGTCGTCGTGGCGTGAATGCGGCTATCGGCGATGAGCACTACGCGCACCGGGATCGTCATCCGCTTCGTAACTCCGTGAAGCGTGAGATCGCCGGTAACGTTGATGTCCGTGGGTTGATTCGGTGCGATCGACGCCGGTCCCGTGACGCTGACCGACCTGAACGTGGCTACGCCGAACTTTGTCGTCTCCAGGTAACGCTCGCGCATCTCTTTGTTGCGCAGACCGGCCCCCGTATCGAGCGAGTCGACGTTGATCGTGATCAGGACGCTGGCAGTCGCCGGACTGGACGGGTCGGCGACGATCGTTCCCGTCACATCCCTGGTCTTCCCGTCAAAGGCGTCGTATGTGTCCTCAGCGTGGAACTCGGCGACGTTATTGCTGCCCTTCGTGACGACATACGACCGCGACGCGGCATGCAGCAACGGAGTAGCGGCGAGGACCAGAACAGCGGCGGCAAGTCTCATGTCCGTCGCGAACAGCAAGTGCTTACTTGCAGATTCCGGCCAGCCGTAACGCTTTCCGAACGTACGAAGGATGGGGAATGGCCGCCAGCGCGCCAGGGTCGATCCAGGCGTACCCCGGGGCGAGAACCCGAGGACGGCGCGAGGCGGCAAAGACCTCGAAGGTGATGCGGCGGTTCGTAACGGTGTGGCGAAACTTGCCGAGCGCTTCCGCCGCCGCGACGCGAAGGGGCTTGCCGGAGAGGAGAGTGGTGTCTCCATGCGGAAGGTGGAACATCCCGCGCATCAACGGCCCTGTTTCGCGGCGCATCAGCACGCGCCCGTCACCTCCGGTGATGAGGTAGAGAGCAATGCGCATCTCGCGCGTGGCTCCCTTTTCCTTCGCTCGAGGCAGCTCCTCCACCCGCCTCGTGGCGAAAGCGATGCATTGACGGCGCAGAGGGCAACGCGGGCATGCCGGGCTTCGCGGGGTGCAGATCAGCGCTCCCAGTTCCATCAAGCCCTCATTGACGTCGCGAGGAGACTTCGACGACGCCACCAGCTCTTCGGCATGCATCCAGGCGGCGCGCATCAGCGCAGGCGATCCGAGCGGCGCCTCGATCGCAAAGAGACGCGCCATGACACGGGCGACATTCCCGTCGACGATTGCGGCCGGCCGGTCGTAGGCGATCGATGCGATCGCGCCGGCCGTGTAGCGTCCGATGCCTGCGATCGAGGTCAACTCGGCGATGTCGGAGGGGATCCGCCCGTGGAAGCGGGAGATGACGTCGCGCGCCCCGTCGCGCAGCATCCGCGCCCGGCGGTAGTAGCCGAGGCCTGACCATGCGGCGGTTACGTCGTCGTCCGTGGCGGCGGCGAGTGCAGCGAGGCTCGGAAAACGTCGCAGGAACCGCTCGTAGTACGGAAGGACGACCTCCATCCGGGTCTGCTGGAGCATGACCTCCGAGACCCAGACATGGTAGGGATCGTAACCATCACGCCAGGGGAGAGCGCGCTTCGTTTTCCGGAACCACGATTCGACGCGCGAGACGAGCCGGAGAGCTGACAAATCACGGGTATTGTATGCTTCGCGTCATCGTCGCGTGAGGGCTCGAGCATGGAAGATCAGGCGGTGGAAACGATCGACACCCGCGCCCGATGGGCCCAGTTTCGCGAAACCCTCGGTGCCGAGATCGACCGCGCCATCGCCGCCATCACTCCGGGTGGCATGACCGTCGCCTACGACGCCGATGCGATGAAGAAGCTGATCGAGATCGCTCCTCCCGGTGCCGACGAGCTGTTCGCCGTCACACGACTGGCGGATCTGATTGCGGATGAGAGTCAGGCCGGAATCATCGTCGACACGGCGCCAACGGGACACTTCCTGCGCCTCATCGACCTGCCCCGAACTGCCGGCGAGTGGGTACGCGAGTTCATGCGCATCCTGCTGCGCTATCGCGAGCTCGTCCCGGCGGGCTCACTGGGCGAGGAACTGATCCGCGCGTCGCGCGCTCTCCATGCACTCGAGAGCGCGATGCACGCCGGCTCGACGGAAGTCATCGTCGTGACCCGCGCCGAACGGATCGTCATCGCTGAGAGCCGGCGCCTCATCGCCGAAGTTGAGACATGCTCCATGCGCATCGGCGGAGTCATCGCAAACTACCTGACGCCGGAGAACGATTGCCTGTGCGATCGGTCACTCCGTGCCTTCGAGCTCGAGGCTCTGGCGCCACTGGGGCGTGACGACGTGATGACGATCGAGCGGAGAGATGTTCCTGTGACGACGCTCGCGGAGTTGGCGATGCTCGTTCCTTTTTGAGGCGTGGCGGAAGTTGCAACCCCCTCATCCGGCCTTCGGCCACCTTCTCCCCCGTTGACACGCGGGCGAAGGCCCTCGCGATTTGCTTCTCTGCCATCGTTATAAGGAGGCAGACCGGAGGGCAAAGGAACGTTCGCGATAGCTCCTCGGAGCATCTCGCTCGGCGCATCTCTCCCGGCCGCATCTCTCCCGGCCGCATCTCGCTGGCCACATCCTGTCGGCGCACCGTCGATTCGCATCCGTGCCTACCGCCCGCTCGGAGGACTCTCGATCGCGAGGGCCCTCGCCCCGCTTGCGGGGAGAGGGTGGCCGAAGGCCGGGTGAGGGGAAACGTCATCAAAACGAACATCAAACAACGATGTTCGCCCTACAGCGCGCGAAAGATCCCTTTCCCCGCGAACACTGCCGCGTCACCGAGCTCCTCTTCGATGCGCAGGAGCTGGTTGTATTTGGCGATGCGTTCGCCGCGCGAGAGTGAGCCGGTCTTGATCTGTCCCGCGTTCGTGGCGACCGACAGATCCGCGATCGTCGAGTCTTCGGTCTCGCCGGAACGGTGCGAGATCACGTTCCGATATCCGGCCCGCTTGGCCATCTCGATCGCATCGAACGTCTCCGTGAGCGTGCCGATCTGATTGACCTTGATGAGGATCGCATTTCCCACACCCTGCGCGATGCCCTTCGCCAGGATGGCCGGATTCGTGACGAAGACGTCGTCTCCGACCAGCTGCGTTCCGGCACCCATCGCGGAGGTCAGCGCCGTCCAACCGTCCCAATCGCCCTCGGACATCCCGTCTTCGATCGAGATGATCGGGTACTTCGCCCGCAGCTCCTGGTAGTAGCCGACCATCTCGGCGCTGGTGCGCTTCTCTCCTTCAAAGTCGTATTTCCCTTTTGCGAAAAACTCGGATGCCGCGACATCGAGACCGAGGAAGATCTGTTCGCCGGCACGATACCCGGCCTTCTGGATCGCCGAGAGAATCAGGTCGAGCGCTTCCGCATTCGACTTCAGGTCGGGAGCGAAGCCGCCCTCGTCTCCGACTGCAGTGGTCAGCTTGCGGTCATGCAGGATCTTCTTCAGCTGATGAAAGGTCTCAGCGCCCGCGCGCAGGGCTTCGCTGAAGTTGTCGAAGCCTGCGGGGATGATCATGAACTCCTGGACGTCGAGGTTGTTGTCGGCGTGGGCACCGCCGTTGATGACGTTCATCATCGGCACGGGCAGGGTTCGCGCACCCGGACCGCCGAGGTACTGGAACAGCGGTAGTCCGGAGGCCTCGGATGCCGCGCGTGCGACCGACAGGGACACACCGAGGATCGCGTTTGCGCCGAGGTTGCCTTTGTTGTCCGTGCCATCGATCTGCTTCATCACGAGATCGATCATGGCCTGCTCGCGTGCGTCCATCCCCTCGACTTCCTTGGCGATGATGTCCACGTTGTCGACGGCGTTGCGGACGCCCTTGCCGAGGTATCGTTTCTTTTCGCCGTCGCGAAGCTCGAGTGCCTCGCGAGATCCCGTCGATGCGCCGGATGGCACGGAGGCGCGTCCGAACACACCGGATTCGAGCAGGCAGTCCACCTCGATCGTCGGATTGCCGCGGGAGTCGAGAATCTCACGTGCGAAAAGCTCTTCGATCTTGAACATGAGGGGGATTATAGGTTGGCAGCAGCCCGCCGAAGAGCGGATGAGCCGTGCTGAAACACGCTCCCGCATCGCCGCTCCATATAATCCGCAGCATGCCGTTCAACGAGAACCTGCCCGTCAACTTCGCGCGGGCCATGCCCAACTGGCAGCCGCTTGTCGAGTACCGACGCAACGGCATCGCGGAGAACACGATCCACGGCGCGGTCTCGTGGGTCTCCGGCAGGAACGTCATCTACTCGTTCGGCGGGAACGTCGAGGTCTACGGCCGCTCGATGGTCAAGCCGATCATGATGAAAGTCTTCACGCGCGAGTTCGCGCGCGCTCTCACCGGGGAGCAGAAGGCGATCTCCGTGGCATCGCACAACGGCGACACCGAACACGTCCGTGTCGCGCGCTCCATCCTGATGCAGGGCGAGTGGGGGCTGATGCAGGCGCCCCTCGATGTTCCGCTCGTGCAGTTCGGCAGACAGGTTCGGCGGCCGCGCCGCTGGTACCACTGTTGTTCCGGTGAGCACGCAGCGATCCTGCGCGGCTGTAAGTTGAAAGGCTGGTCGCGCGTCGGTTACGTCTGGCCGCATCACCCATTCTTCCAGGAGTATCTCGAATACATCCGCCACGTCCTCGGCAGCGACTGGAAACAGGGGATCATCGCGAAGGACGGCTGCGGCCTGCCGACGGTCTCGATGACCGTCACGGACCTGGCCAGGCTGTTCGCCAATCTCGTCACCGAGCGCAACGACGACTGGATCTGGCAGGCGATGATCGAACATCCCGATCTGATTGGCGGCTTCAACCGGCTCGACTCCACGGTCCTGAAAGCCTGCCACGGCCAGGTGCTGGCGAAGGAAGGCGCGGATGGACTGCTCGGCCTCGCCATCGAGCACCCCGAGTTTCCTGATGGTCTCGGTGTGGTCGTGAAGATCGCGCACGGCTGGAACCCGCAAGCCACCTGGTACATCGCCCGCTACATCCTCGGCGTCCTCGGCTTCGAGTTCCGCAATCCCTACAAACTTCGCCGGCAGAAGGCGTTCATCGTCCCCGAGGTGATCCCGCCGGGGCTGCGGGATCGGATGGCGGCGATCGTCCCGTGGGACTCCTGGGATCCCGACATCGACAAGTGGGAGTTCGAGCCGGAGGACCTTCTTGCAACTCGCTAACTTCATCGGTGGCGAGTTCCGTCCGCCCGCCTCCGGCGCGTATTTCGACGATATCAATCCGGCGACCGGCGCGGTGATCGGCAGGATTCCCGACAGTGATTCGGCCGATATCGATGCTGCTGTCGCCGCGGCGAAGAACGCATTCCCGGCCTGGAGCCGCACGCCTGCGGAACAACGTTCGCGTCTTCTGCTCCGGCTTGCTGATCTGATCGAGCAGAATCTCGAGGATCTGGCGCGCACTGAATCGATCGACAGCGGGAAGACGGTGTCGCTCGCGAAGAGGCTGGACATCCCTCGGGCGGTCGCGAATTTTCGTTTTTTCGCGACGGCGATTCTGCACCAAAGCAGCGACGCGCACATGACCGATGCCGCCGCGCTCAACTACACGTTGCGTCAACCGCTCGGCGTGGTCGGGCTGATTTCACCATGGAACCTGCCCCTCTATCTGCTGTCGTGGAAGATCGCTCCGGCGATCGCAGCGGGAAACACATGCGTGGCAAAGCCGAGCGAGCTGACGCCGCTCACCGCGAACCGGCTCGCGGAGCTGTCGATCGAAGCGGGCATTCCGCCCGGCGTCATCAATATCGTCCATGGCTACGGAAACAAGGCCGGACGCGCCCTGACGTGTCATGACGACGTCGCCGCGATCTCGTTCACGGGCGGTACCGTGACGGGCGCCGCCGTCGCTGCCAACGCCGCGCCCCGATTCAAGAAACTGTCGCTCGAGCTGGGCGGAAAAAATCCGAACGTGATCTTCGCCGACGCCGATCTCAATGACGCGATGGCCAATACGATCCGCTCGAGCTTCTGGAATCAGGGAGAGATCTGTCTCTGCGGATCGCGCATTTTCGTCGAACGAAGCATCCATGACGAATTCGTGGAGCGCTTTGCCGCGGCCGCAAAGATGCTGCGGATCGGCGATCCACTGGATGATCTGACGGAAGTCGGCGCGCTGATCAGCGAAGCGCACGCGCAGAAGGTGATGAGCTACATCGCGCTGGCGGAGCGGGAAGGGGGCACGATCGTCGCCGGCGGTCACCGGCTCGATCGCGCGGGGTACTTCGTCGAACCCACCGTCGTCATCGGACTGGGATGCGACTGCCGCGTGCTGCAGGAGGAGATCTTCGGACCGGTCGTGACGATCACTCCATTCGACGGCGAGGAAGAGGCACTTCGCTTTGCGAACTCCACCCGCTACGGCCTGTCAGCGACGGTCTGGACGCGCGACCTCTCCCGCGCGCATCGGATAGCCGCGGCCCTCGATGCAGGCACGGTCTGGATCAACTGCTGGCTGCTGCGCGACCTGCGCGTGCCATTCGGCGGGATGAAAGAGAGTGGCGTCGGGCGTGAGGGTGGTTTCGAGTCGCTGGCGTTCTTCACGGAAACGAAGAACGTCTGCGTGAAGATCTAGCAAGCCGCCCTAAGGCTTTGTCCGGGGTTTTCGCGCACTGCGCATCGCTTCGGCTACCTCGGCCGGCACGTTGCGCTGGTCGAGGTCGATCTCACGGAACGTGACGCCGCCGTCAAACTTCCACTGATGTTTGGGACGATAGATCCCGATGTCGTGCACGCGCGAACCCACCACGAAATAGATCGCGCCGCGGTGATAGTCGAAGGCGCGGCCGTTGCGCGTATGCACCGCGGCGTCGATCCGATACCTTCCGGCCACGAGGTCGAGGGCCGGCATGATGAAGCGGACGCGCGCATTCGCATCCAGTCGCTCCGACATCAACCCTTCCAGATCGGTGTTCGTTCCGTAAACGCACGTTCCGTCCGCGTGATAGATGCCGACGCCGAAGACGAAATCATCCTGCGGTACGCGTACGGTGACGTCGATGTCGATCGAGACCAGCGTGCCGGGACCGACGGCTACCAGCTCGTCGCCATGGTTGTCGACGAGCACCACGCGGGAGAGCACGACTTCGCCCGATCCCCAGCGTTCTTCCTCGCCCGAGTCATCGCGCGAAGTCTCCACATTTTTCTCTTCGACACTCTCGACGCGCGCCGGAGCGAGTTGTGTGGCCGACACCGCCTGCAGATAGGCGTCGACGACGCGAACGGGATCGCCGATCGTCTCCGGCTCGCCGTGATCGATCCACAACGCGCGGTCGCAGAGGTTTCGGACCTGGTCGAGCTGATGCGTGACGAACACGAGCGTCACGCCGCGATACTTCATCTCCTGAATCTTGGCGACGCATTTCGCCGAGAACTCTTCGTCTCCCACCGAGAGGACTTCATCGATGAGTAGAACGTCGGGGTCGACATGCACCGCCACGGCAAACCCGAGACGGACATACATGCCTGACGAGTAGGTCTTGACGGGCTGATCGATGAAATCGGGGATGCCCGAGAAGGCCACGATCTGATCGAAGCGCGCGTCGATCTCGCGCCGCGACAGTCCCAGCATGATGCCGTTGATGTAGATGTTCTCGCGCCCTGTGATCTCGGGATGAAAGCCGGCGCCGAGCTCGATGAGTGCGGCCACGCGGCCGTTCACGCGCACGCTGCCACTGGTTGGTTTGAGGATTCCGGAGATCAACTTGAGCAGCGTCGACTTCCCGGAGCCGTTGCGACCGATGATCCCGAACGCTTCCCCGCGATCGACGGCGAACGAGACGTTGCGAACCGCCTCCACGCTGGTCTCCGGTGACAACGCCAGATCGCGCTTGAGCAGCGCGCTCTTCAGCGTCGCGAATTGAGAACCGCGGCCCCAGAGCCGGTACGACTTGGAGACGTTCGTCAGAGCGATGGCGTAGTCGGACATCTCTAGATCGCCTCCGCCAGCGTGTCACGCAACCGTCCGAACACCGCGATCCCCATCGCCATCGAGACGAATGCGTAGGCGATCATCAGCAGCACATCGGCGATTCCGGGGGCATGGCCGAAAAAGAGCACGTCCTGGTAGGACACGACGAACGGCGTCATCGGATTCAGCCGCAGAAGCGCGCGGAAGGGCCGGGATTCCACGCGGTCGATGAGGTAGAGGATCGGCGTGACGAAAAAGCCGAGCTGGATCAGGTTCGTGAGGATGTCCCGGAGATCGCGGAAGAGGACGGAAGCCGACGCGACGGTCATGGCGATACCGGCCACGAAGAGCGTCTGCAGAATCATCAGGAACGGCACGAGCAGCATCGTCGAACTGAGGCTGATGTCGCCGTGCAGTGCGAAGCCGACCGTGGCCAGGAGCAGGATCGGCATCGCCAGCACGAAGTGCACGAGATGCGACGCCACCGTCACCAGCGGCAGCGCTTCCGCAGGAAACATCACTTTCTTGATCAGCCCCGCGTTCGATGAGATGGCCGTGGTCGATTCGAGCACGGCCGCGGAAAAGAACGTCCATGGCAGGATGCCCGCAAAAAGAAACAGGGGATACGGGCGCACGACGTTCGACGGGAAGAAGAACGTGAAGACGACGGTGTACACCGCAAGAAGGAGCAGCGGATTGGCCAGCGACCAGAAGAACCCGAGGATCGAGCCGCGATAGCGAGCCTTGAGGTCGCGTGCGGTGAGCGCCGCGATGAGCTGACGGTAGCGGTAGAGAGTCCGAAGGGATTCCACTGAAAGCGGAGTCTAACGTGTGCGGCGCCTCAGGCGCGGCAGATTGCTAGCTCTCCTGCGTCACGATCAGCATCAACGTCGTGCCCCCGATCTGGAACTCGGACTTGTCCTGAAGCTCGACGGGGGCCAGGAGCTTCCGCCCGTCGACCAGGGTGCCGTTGGTCGACTGCAGGTCTTCGAGCGTCACGATCGAGTCGCGGACCTCGAGGGCGGCGTGCTGCCGTGAGGCTTCGCCGTCGTTGATGATCAGGTCCGCGCCCGCGCGGCCGATGGTCACGCGCGGTTTCTCGACGCGATAGACCGTACCGGCGTCGGCTCCGGCGATGATCGCCAGCGACAGCCGCCTGCCCATCGGGAGCTGGGCGCTCGGAATGGGGCCGGTATCGCGATCGGGGATCGGAACCGCCTGAGCCGTTGTGTCCTGAAGAGGCTGAGAAAGTGCGGCAACGACGGGGTCCTCGCGACGGGTCGATGTCTCGTCCCCGAAGGTGACCTCCTGTTTGGGCGCAAATGCCGGATTGTGAATCTCGAAGATGCTCGTGCATTTCGCGCACTTGATCTTCTTCGACGGCTTCCTCTCGAAGCGCTCCTCGTCGTACTGATACTTCGCGTGACAACTTGTGCACTCGATGATCAAAGGAACCTCGCGCTGGGGAAGTGGCGCGACGATAGCAGAGCGTTTGCCTTGCGTACAATCCCGCTTCCGGCGGAGAACGTCATGAAACGACTTCTCAGCGTCCTGGCAGGGGCCGCGGCACCGTGCCAGACATCCAACCCGACTGCACCGACGACCACACCGCCCGCCCTGACCGTCGCGCCCGACACGGCGCGGCGCATGGCGCAGTGGCCGCGAACTGTCATCGATTACGATCGTTCGCTCGTCGACGAGAACGCGTCAGGTCGTCGCCAAGCTCATCGAGGCCTCCAGGCACTCGGGGTCGGCGAGGCACACGATGCGACGCTGAACGACATCCCCGCCGACATCACGCCGGTCCTTCCGGCAGCGGGTGAGAAGTAGCGTCCAAGTTCGGCGGGACGTTCACCATGGCCTTCGCAGTGCCGTCGCTGACGGAAGGAGGGCATGTCCTGTGGGCACGCCGGCGCGATGATCCGCGCGGCTACGCCCACAGGGACGTGCATTTCTGGCGGCCTACGCCATCTTCGCCATCGCCTCTTCGACCATCTCCGGAGTTGGCATGACCGGCTCGACGACCTGACCCTTGAACCAGTTGTACTCGCCTTTCAACAGATGCGTGACGAGACGATAGGCAGCGTCGTCATGGTCGGTGAAGAGGTTGTGGAAGTTCGCGTCGATGCGCATCCGCGCTTCGCGGCAGAAGACGTCGGCCAGGTCGATGGCGTTCTTCGACTCGCCACCCTTCTTGGCCAGCATCGTCGCGTAGCTGATCGCCGCCGCCATCGCGAAGAGATCCGTTCCGATGTCGACGATGCGGAAGAGCACCATCTGCTTCCGCTCCAGCTTTGCCCTGAACCGCATCATGGCGTGGAAGATCGAGCGCGACAGATGGCGTGACTCGCGCTCGATGTAGCCCATATGCCCTGAGAGCGATCCGAATTCCTTGAACTTCGGGTAGTGCGACCAGCCGATGTACCGCGACGGATACCAGCCGGCATAGTGAACGCCCGCCTTCGCAGCCGCGTTGATCTTCTCGCCCATCGGCGTCTCGGGCTGCAGGATCTTGAAGCCGCGTTTCATGTGGGGATCGACCGCCTCACGGGCGATGAAGAGATGCTGGATCTCGCTCGTCCCTTCGAAGATACGGTTGATGCGCATGTCGCGCATCAGGCGCTCGACCGGAGCCGGTTTCTCGCCCCGCTCGCGCAGCGAACGCGCGGTCTCGTAGCCACGTCCGCCGCGGATCTGCACGAGGTGATCGGCACACTGCCAGGCCACTTCGGTGTTGAACAGCTTGGCCATCGCCGCTTCGAGACGGAGGTCGACCTTGCCCTGATCGGCCAGGCCGGACGTCAACCAGACGATCGCTTCCATCGCGAACGTATGCGACGCCATCCATGCGATCTTGGCCGCGATCGCTTCGTGCTTGCCGATCGGAGCGCCCCACTGCACGCGCTCGCTCGACCAGTCTTTGGCGATGTCGATCATCTTCCGCCCCGCCGCGGCACACCCGGCAGGGATCGTCAGACGACCCGTGTTCAGCGTGATCAGCGCGAGCTTGAGCCCGAGTCCTTCACCCCAGAGAAGATTCTCGTTCGGGATGAAGACGTTTTCGAACTTCAGCAGCGCGTTGCCGATGCCGCGAAGACCCATGAACTGGCATCGATGCTCGACTGTAAACCCAGGCGAACTCGTCTCGACGATGAACGCGGAGATCTGCTTCTTCTCCTTGCCCTTGACCACTTTCGGCGGGGTCTGGCACATCACGACGAGAAGCTCGGCCTTGGTACCATTCGTACACCAAAGCTTTTCGCCGTTGAGAATCCAGCCCTTGCCGTCGGGAGACTTCACTGCACGCGTCTCCATCTTGGCCGGATCGGAGCCGACGCCCGGCTCGGTCAGCGCGAACGCGGAGATCGCCCCCTTCGCCAGGCGAGGCAGGTACTTCTTCTTCTGCTCCTCGGTCCCGAAGAGCTTGAGCGGCTGAGGCACACCGATCGATTGATGTGCCGAGAGCCAGGCAACCGTTGAGCCGCACCAGGTCGCGACCAGTCCGATCGCGCGGTTGTAGTTCGTGGCGGTGAACCCTAGGCCGCCGTACTCCTTGGGGATCTTCATGCCCCAGGCGCCGAGCTCGTTGAGACCATCGAAGAGTGAGTAGTCGTACTCGCCGTCCTCGTCGATCTTGTCGGCGTCGACGTTCTCGGCGAGGAATCGCTCCAGTCTGCCGAGGAAATCATCGGCCTCGGCGCGATCGGCCGCGGGCTGCTCGGGGAAAGGATGAATGAGATCGAGACTGAGTTTTCCGAGGAACAGGTCACCGACGAACGAGGGCTTCTCCCATTCGGTCTCGCGGGATGCTTCGGCGACTTCCATCGCCTCTACGGCGCCTTGTGATTTGACTTCGGCCATGGGGAAACTCCTTCGGCTGACTGGATTACACGAATCGTTCCGCCGCCGGAAGGCGGGGGAGTGGAAGTATGAATGAACGCTCATTCAGTTGTCAACGGAACCGGTGAATCGAGGGATCGACATACACTCTGCCGCCATGAAGAACGGCAACCCGGTGGATCTGGTCACCCCCTCGGAAATCGAAGCAGTCATCGAAGATCGGAGCCTGCTCAGCTCGCCCCGACCCACCGTCGACCGCGAACGTCTGCAGCACCACCTGCGGGAAGCACTGCAGACCCTGCACGTCGACATGAATGACGAGAACATCCTCGACACGCCACGCCGCTGGGCTGACTCGCTCATCACGATGACCAGTGGCTACGACTACACCGACATCAAGAAACTGACGACCCTCTTCCGCAAGGCCTGCTCAACGACGGATGAGGCCTGCCAGAATCTCGTCGTGATCGGCGGCACCTACAAGACACTGTGCGCGCACCACATCCTGCCGTTTTTCGGACACTTCATCGTCGGCTACATCCCGGAGCGGATGATCATCGGAGCGTCGAAGATCCCTCGGATCGTGGAAGTACACATGCGCCGGCTGCAGTCGCAGGAGCACCTCGCGCACGACGTAGCCGACACGATCGAGCGGATCCTGGAACCGCGCGGCATCGCCGTGTGGATGGGCGGCATCCACATGTGCATGGTGATGCGAGGCGTCGAACAGGAGTCGTCGTTCATGGAGACAAACGTCCTGCGCGGTGAGTTCCGCGACGACACCCGGACGAGGGACGAGTTCATGTCGATCGTGAATCGGAGAGGGCAGAGGGGCTGAGGTTGCGGGGTCTCGGCCCCTTGTACGTTAGGAGGGCGGGTGGGGCTGATCCGGATTCAACGGCCCCTCACCCGGCCTTCGGCCACCTTCTCCCCGCTGCGCGGGGCGAAGGACCTCGAGATGGTGAGTAGCGCGAACCTTCGAGACCGCGCTGAAGGTGTGGCGCCGGCGGCCTCGCCGGCGGGTGCTCGCGCGACAACCGCGCAAACGCTACACCTTGTGATCGTCGAAGTGCGTCAGCTCGCGCAGTTCCTGGTAGCGGTCGTACACGTCGTTCAGAGTGATCTCGCGCAGGCGGTCGAGTGAGAACTTCTCGACGGTGAACGAGGCCAGCACCGTTCCGAAGATTACGGCGCGGCGCAGATTCCTGTGGCTCACGTCTCCGCGTGATGCGAGGTAGCCCAGGAATCCGCCGGCAAAGGTATCGCCGGCACCCGTCGGATCGAAGACGGCCTCCAGCGGGTACGCCGGGGCGGAAAAAATCGCATCCGCGGTGACCATCATGACGCCGTACTCGCCGCGCTTGACCACGAGCGTTTTCGGCCCGAGCGCAAGGATCTGTCTCGCGCCCTTGATCAGGTTTGCCTGCCCGGTGTACTGCCTCACCTCGGCTTCATTGATGATGACGAGATCGACTTCGCGCAGGATTCGCGTCAGCGACTCCTTCGCGGTTGAAATCCAGAGGTTCATCGTATCCAGCGCGACGAGACGCGGGCGGCGGCACTGACGCAGCACTTCCATCTGCAGGTCGGGCTGGATGTTGGCCAGAAACAGAACATCCGGACCGCGGTCCGCTTCGCTGATCACGGGCTTGAAATCCGCGAAGACGTTGAGCTGCGTGTCGCGGGTCTTCGCCACATTCAGGTCGAAGCCGTATTCGCCGCTCCAGAAAAACGTCCGGGCACCCGCCACGCGTTGCAACCCGCCCAGGTTGATCTTCCGGCCGCGGAAGATTTCCAGATCCTCGTCCGTGAAGTCGTCGCCGACGACCGCGACGAGGTCGACATTCGCGAAGAAAGACGCCGCGACGGAAAAGTACGTGGCGGAGCCGCCGATGCAGCGATCGACTTTCCCGAACGGAGTCTGGATCGCGTCGAACGCGACACTGCCAACGACGAGGATGCTCATTGAGTCTCCTGTGGAACGTATCTGCCGATGATGGGAGCGAGGTCGCGTCTGGCCTGCGCCGGAATCGAGGCGCGGTTCGTGATGATGGCGTGTTGCAGCGCATTGGGGCAGAGGCAATCCCGCGTCCGGTTGGCCGCAGGAACGATGGAGTTGCGCAGGATCTTCTGCGCGGTCTCCGCATTCGTCGCCAGATACGCCAGCACCGTGTCGACCGTTACATCGTCGTGCCCCTCGTGCCAGCAGTCGTAGTCCGTAACCAGCGCCATCGTCGCGTAACAGATCTCCGCTTCCCGGGCCAGCTTTGCTTCCTGCAGGTTCGTCATGCCGATGACGTCAACGCCCCAGGTGCGGTAGAGATTCGATTCTGCCCGTGTCGAGAATTGCGGGCCTTCCATGCAGAGATAGACGCCGCCCTCGTGGACGCGGGCGCCCGCCTCGCGCGCGACGCCGCTCATCGTGAACGACACACCGGCGCAGATCGGGTCGGCGAAGCTGACGTGCGCCACGACACCGTTTCCGAAAAATGTGTCGGCGCGATGACGGGTGCGATCGATGAACTGGTGCGGGAAGACGATATCGGTCGGCGCGTACTCCTCTTTCATCGAACCGACCGCGCTCGCGGAGAGGATCGTGTGAACACCGAGGAGCTTGAAGCCGAAGATGTTGGCGCGGTAGTTCAACTCGCTCGGGGAAAGCCGATGCCCCGTCCCGTGACGCGAGAGGAACGCCACCCGCACTCCATCGATCGCGCCGATGACATACAGGTCAGACGGATCTCCGAACGGAGTGGAAATCCTGCGCTCCTCGATGACCTGCATCCCCTCCATCTGATAGAGGCCGGAGCCGCCAATGATGCCGATGGTTACCTGTTCGTTCATTGCGCGCACGTTCTCCCGCTCATGTAAAGCGCCGCATCGACTCTTCGATCGCCTGGGCCACTCGGATCGCCAGCTCGACAGCGGCCAACCCGTCCTCGCCGCTCACCAGCGGCCGGGTCCGCGTACGAACGCATGCGAGGAACGCTTCCAGCTCGGCGCGCAGCGGTTCCTTTTTGACGACAGCCACGTCGATCGGCTCGATCGACTTTCCTACCAGCCGATAGCCCTTCACTTCCTGCTCTTTCGTGTCGACCGAGATGTACGACTCGCCGAAGAAACGGATCTTGCGCACGCGGTCCTGCGACACGCGGCTGGCGGTCAGATTCGCGACTGCCCCGTTTTCCAGCTCCAGGCGGACATTCGTGATGTCGACCTTCTCGGTCAGTACCGCCACGCCGACCGCGCGGACGTCGACGACCTTCTGACCGATGAGCGAGAGGACGAGGTTCAGGTCGTGGATCATCAGGTCGAGCAGTACGTCGATATCGAGAGAGCGGCCGACGAAGACACCCAGGCGCTCCGCTTCGACGAAGCGGACGCCGTGCAGCAGCGGTGCAACCGCCGTAATGGCCGGGTTGTAGCGCTCCACGTGACCGACCTGGAGGATGCGTTGCTTCGACGCAGCGAGCTCGATCAGGCCCCGCGCTTCTTCCGCGGCAGGCGTGATTGGTTTCTCCACCATCACGTCGCGACCGGCTTCCAGGAGCTCACGCGCGACTGCCGCATGGGTCGTGGTCGGAGTCGCCACCACCGCGCAATCGATCTCGCGCGCGAGATCGACCACGGTCGCGAATCGCTTCAGGTTCAGGTTCTTGGCCACTTCCGCGGCCACCGCATCATCCGGTTCGACGAAGCCAGCGACGTGTGCCTCGGGGATCTCCGTGAGGATCCGCGCGTGCAACCTGCCGAGATAGCCCGTGCCGACGACCCCGACGCGGACGCTCATCGAATGATGCCCCTCTTCGACTCGCGGACGAACTCGACCAGGTATCGCGCCTCCGGAAAGAGGCCGAGCTCGGCCTCGATCTGCTGCAGCGCCTGATCCGTATTCAGTTTCGAGCGCACGAGGATCTTGTAGGCACGCTGCAGTGCCTGGACGGTCTCCTTCGAAAAGCCTTTCCGTTCCAGTCCGATGGTGTTGATGCCGTACGAGTGGTTGTCGCGGCTGGCCACGGTCTTGGCGAAGGGGAGGACGTCCTGCGTGATCATCGAGCCGCCGCCGACAAAGGCGTGCTCGCCGACGCGGCAGAACTGGTGCACCGCGCTGAACGCGCCAACCGTGGCGAAATCCGCGATCTCGACATGACCGGCCAGCGTGGCGTTGTTCGCGAAGATCGTGTGCGAACCGACGTGACAGTCGTGCGCCACGTGCGCGTAGGCCATGAAGAAGTTCTCGGATCCGATGGTCGTCTTTCCGCCGCCACCGGTCGTGCCGCGATTGATCGTCACGAATTCGCGGAACACGTTGTCATTGCCGATGGCCAGCTCGGTGTGCTCCCCGTGGTATTTGAGGTCCTGTGGCGGACCGCCGATCGAGGCGTGACCGTAAAACTGATTCCGTTCGCCGATGGTCGTCGGGCCCTCGATGCGCGTGAACGGTCCGATCACGCAACCGGCGCCGATGGTGACGTTCGCTCCGATCATGGCATACGCGCCGACGGTCACATCCGGCGCCAGGACGGCATTGCCGGTGATGAGTGCTGTTGGATGAATCTCGGCCATGGAACTCCTTAATCCGGCCTGTCGATCAGAATGCTGAACAACTCGGCCTCGGCTACGAGCTGGCCTTCAACGGTCGCCTTTCCGTGAATCTTGACGGACGTGGAGCGGCGATGGAGCACGACGCACTCGAGCTTGAGCTGGTCGCCGGGAACGACCGGACGGCGGAAGCGCGCTTTGTCGACACCGCCGAACAGAAACAGTTTGCGTTCGCGGTCAGGCATGTCGCGCAGGCCGAGGATGGCGGCGCATTGCGCCATGGCTTCGACGATCAGGACGCCCGGCATGACCGGCGCGCCGGGGAAGTGCCCCTGGAAGAACTGCTCGTTGGCGGAGACGTTTTTCAAGCCGACGATTCGTTTTCCATCCTCGATCTCCAGGACGCGGTCGACCAGCAGCATCGGATAGCGATGCGGCAGCAGGCTCATGATTTCGTTGATGGTCAGCATCGTCATTTCTTCTCCGTGTTGCGCCGCGCCATTCTCCGGAGCGTGGCTTCACGTCTCGCAAATTCGCGAAACGGTACCGCAGGAATCCCCATCACTTTCTCGCCTTCGCCCACGTCGCCGAGCACGGCACTCTTGGCGGCCACCTGCACGTTGTTGCCGATGGTGAGATGTCCAGCAAAGCCCGACTGGCCTGCCACGACGACGTAGTCGCCCAGGGCCGTCGATCCGGCGATTCCGACCTGAGCGACGAGCAGGCAGTGCCGGCCCACCTTCACGTTGTGGCCGATCATCACGAGATCGTCGATCTTCGTACCGTCGCCGATCGACGTTTCGCCGAGGGCGGCGCGGTCGATCGTCGATCCGGCGCCGATCTCGACATCATCTCCGATGCGCACGATGCCAACCTGCGGAATCTTGTGATGGCGCCCGCCTTCCGTGGCAAATCCATAACCGTCCGCACCGATGACGACGCCGCTGTGGATGATGCAGCGCTTGCCGATGATGGAGCGGTCGTAGATCGAGACCTGCGGGTAAATGATGGTGCGTTCGCCGACCGCGGATCCGGCCTCGATGGAAACATTCGGGAAGACGACGACGCCGTCGCCGAGCGTGACCCCGTCGGCGATGCTGGAGAACGGTCCGACCGCGACATTCACGCCGAGCGTCGCCGTTGGCGCAATCGACGCCAGGGGAGAAATCCCCTGCGGCATCGGCCGGCGATCGAAGTACTTCGCAACGACAGTGGCCATGGCGAAGTAGGGATTGGCGACGCGGATGAAGCGCGGGTCGTCGCCGGTCAGTTCTGTGGCGACGAAGATCGCGGCGGCAGCGCTGGACGCGACCTGCCCCGCGTATTTCGGATTCGCGAGAAAGCTGAGCTGTCCCTGGCCGGCCTCGGCGAGCGGCGCGACGCCAGACAGCATCAGGCCGGCCGGGCCGTCATAGCGGCCACCGACAAACGCGACAATCTCGGAGATCGGCACCGCGGGCATTCGGGCGCGCATTGTATGTCGCAGCAAACGAAAAAAGCCTCCCGCGCGGGAGGCTTTTTGGATTGCCTGCGTCGTGATTACTTTTTCGCCGGGGCGGGCGCGCCAGCGGCGTCGCTGAAGCGCTTGATGACGGTGTCGGTGATGTCGATCGCGTCCGAGGCGTAGACCAGACCGGACTCGAACTTGTTGAAGATGACGGCCAGGCCCATCTCCTTGCCGACCGAGTCGATCACGGGTTTGATCCTGGCTTCGAGCTCCATCAGCGTCTTGTCGCGGGCTTCGCCGACTTCACGATCCGCGTCCTGCGCGAAGCGCTGGGCGGCGATCTTCTTGTCGGAGAGCTGCTTGGCCATGTCGGTCAGCTTGTCTTCGCTGAGGGACAGCTTCTTGGTGTTGATGTCATTGTCGAGCTTGGCGATCTCTTCGTTCATGGCCTGAGCCTTCGCCACGCGGTCGTCCTGCATCTTCTTCAGACGCTCGTAGGCGGCCTTGCCGGGCGCCGAGCTCATGAGGACTTTGTTGACGTCGATGACTGCGACCCGGGCCGGCGCACTCTGAGCAAACATCGGGGCTGCGAGCGCTGCCACCGCGAGCAAAACGAGAAACTTCTTCATGGACATCTCCTTAAATGGTTGGCGTGGACGATCGCGTAATCGCCGCGCCTTTAGTACGTATTCCCAATGGTGAAGTTGAAGGTCTTGAACTTATCTCCCGTCTTCGGAGACGGGTTGATTGCGTAGATGAAACGGATCGGGAACTGGAAGACCGGCAGGAAAATGCGCAGCTCAGCGCCCGTGGAGTAGCGGATCTTGCGCGGGTCGACCTTGTCGTTGTAACCGTAGGCCCAGCCGCCGTCCGCGAAGAATACGACGCGCAAAGGATCATTCACTTTGAAAATGTACTCAGAGTTGAAGAAGACCTGCTTGTAGCCGCCGGCGATCTGCTCGACGCCGCCGAACTTCTCCTTCGGTCCGAGCGTTCCGTACTCGAATCCGCGCACTGAATACTCGCCGCCGACGAAGAACCGTTGGCCTTTCGGCACGCAAAGTTTGCTGTTCTGATCGATGTAGTCGTCGTAGGTCAGCGCGCATCCCTTGCCGTAGTCGAGCGGGCGAAGGTAGCCGAGGTCGACGTTGACGCTGAACGCGGAACGGCGCGACAGCTTGAAGAACTTGGTCCCGGCGAACGTCGGGCGGAAGGCGTGGATCGTGCCTCCGAGCGGTCCACCGGCGAAGGACATGCCCATGCTCAGGCGCGCGCCACGCGTCGTATCGAACGGGTTGTCGCGCGAGTCGTACGAGTACGACGGTCCGATCGACGAATAGGTGTACGTCAGATCGGAGATGTCAGAGATGGGGACGTTGCCGTTGACGTCCGGCTGGACGTTCGACTCTTCGTGAGTCCTCACGTGCTCGAGCCCGTAGACGAGCGAGAGGCTGTCGAACCGATGCAGCCGATAGCCGTACGCGATCGATCCGCCTCGGCTCCGCTCCTGATAGCCGACCGACAACGGAAAGTCGGTGTTCCGGTTGAAGAGCGACACGCCAAAACTGTTGGGCGTGTCCATGAACCAGGGATCGGCGTACGAGAGCGAGTAGAAGTTCTGCCGGTTGCCGCGCTGGAAACTGACGCCGAGGTTTTCGCCTTCACCGAGGAAGTTGCGGGTGGAGAACTGCGTCTGCACGAAGAAGCCGGTCCCTTCGGAGTAGCCGCCGCCGAACTGCACGTCGTTCTTCCCCTCCTCGGTTCCCTTGACCGTCACATCGACGTTCTTCTTCTCCTGGTTGACCTTGAAGTCGGGGTTGTCGTTGACCTTGAAGTACCCGAGCTGGCCGAGCTTGTAGATCGACTGCTTGAAGGTCTCCATGTCCATGATCTGCCCCTCTTCGAGGAAGATCTCGCGGCGGAGAACCTTGTCCTTGGTCGTCGTGTTGCCCTGAAACTCGAGCCTGCCGAGCTTGAACTGCTCACCTTCGTAGACGGTGATGTGAACGTCGACGACGTTGTTGTCACGCTCCACGTACTCCGGATTGATGTACGAGTAGATATAGCCGCGCGAGCGGTAGATCTCGTCCAGAGCGTCGAGGCGATCCTGGATCGGCTTGCGGCGGATGACGTCGCCCTTCTTGATCGGGAAGTTGCCAGTGAACGCTTCCGGCTTGAAGACCGTGGTACCCGTCACGGTCACTTCGCCGAAGTGGTGCACGGTCCCTTCCTTGATCGGGATGGTGATCTGCACGCGCGGCTTTTTCGTCGTTCCGGTCGTCTTCAACTGCGGCTCGCCGAACGCGACGTTCGTGTAGCCGAAGTCCTGGTAGTAATTCTTGATGTGCTCGAGATCCTCGTCGAGCTTCGACGGGATGTAGAGGTTCTTTTTCCGGACCCAGGTGACGATGTTGTTTTCCTTCACCTCTTTCATCTGCCTGCGCAGGACTCGGGAGGAGAAGCGCTGGTTGCCGGTGAAGACGATGTGCGCGACGGTGGCCTTGATGCCTTCGCTGATGATGAAGACGATCTTCTTGTCACCGGCCTCGGTCATATCTTCCATCGTGGTGTCGACGGTGACGCCCTCGAAACCGCCTTCCGAGTAGGCCTTCTTGATGGACTCAGCGGCGCGCCGAATGAGCGTTTGTTCGACCGTATTGCCGACGTGCAGGTCGATCTTGTCCTTCTCGAGCTGCTCGTTGATCTTGGCGGTGTTCAGATCCTTGTTGCCCCGATATTCGACGGCCCCGATGCGCGGCCTCTCTTTCACGACGGCCCGGACGATGACTCCGCCGTTGGGCGCGGCGTCGGTCTCGAGGCGGATATCGTCGAAGAGACCGGTCTGCCAGAGGTTCGTGAAGTTCCGCTGCAGCGCGGCTGGGTCATACGGGTCGCCAGGGTTGATCCCCAGGTAGACACGAATCGTGTCGCTGGCAACGCTGGTGTTTCCGACGGCTTCGAAGCGTTCGACGCGCTTCCCGGTCGGGGTCCCTGGCTGGGGAACGGCCACCGCTGGCGCCGCAGGATCGGAGGTGATTCGCCCGGCATCGGGACGATCGATGATCGTTCCGGGCTTCGGCCGGGCTGGGGTCTGCGGCGTGGGTTGGGCGGTCTGCGCAGACGCGCTGACCGTAACGAGTCCGGCCGCAAGGCATATGGCGATCAATCGATTCATAGTTTGTCTGTTGGGGCGCGTAACGGACTGACTCAGCCAGCCACGGACCGGGGACTTGCAGCCTCTTGACCTATTGACGTGCGAACCGGGACACAGGTCACGCGGGCGCCCATAACAGTCCAATGCGGCGGCGCATTCTAGCAAACTGCTCAGCCGGGCTCGTGCTTTTATGCGTAGGTGGCCCGTCCCCCGCCGAAAGACCAGTTTTCCTTCGTCACCTCGACCAGCGAGATGAGGACGTCGTCGGGGCGAACCCCCGCGGTTTCCAGACGCCGCGCGATGTCCGCGTAGAGGTTCTTCTTGATCTCGACCGTCCGGCCCGCGTTCAGCGTGATCTCGATGAAGACGACGTCCTCCGACCGGCTCACTCCACCGTACGATGGATGTGAAACGATCTGGTCACGGTCGAGGCGATTCAGGACCTGGAACCGGTCGTCGGCCGGGACATTGGCCTGTGCGACGAGTGCCTCATGCACCCCGTCGCCGATCGCACGCATCTCGTCGGCGGTTCGGTTGTTGCTCGAGTAGATTTTCACCAGCGGCATGATCACGACAGTCTACCTGCTCCTCGCGGCACTCGCCCTCGGTTCCCCGCTGCCGAGAATCACGCTTCCCTCTCAGGGCGGCGTGTTGCGCATCGCCGTTGTCGGCGACACCGGAGAAGGATCGGATCGGGTCGCCGAAGGGATCGCCAGACTCCATGCACGCAGACGGCTGGACGCCGTCGTGATCACAGGCGATGCGTTCTACCCATGCGGGCCGGCGTCGGCGACGGACCCTCAGTGGAATCGCGTGCGGGCCCTCGGCCGCATCGGTGTGCCGCTCTTCCCCGTACTCGGGAATCACGACTTCTGCGGGAAGTCCGCGGTGGCCGCACAGATCGGCGCACACACGGTGCCGAACTGGCAGTTTCCCGCGAAGCAGTACGTCGTCGATTCAACGCTCGCCGAGATGCTGATGCTCGACACGACGCCGTACGCTCATGGACGAAGCGACGACGCCGCGCAGGCGGTGGGACAGACATTCACGGGGAAAACGGCGATCTGGCGGATTGCGGTCGGACACCATCCGATCATCTCTTCCGGCTACCACGGACACTTTCCAAGGTCGGAGCATCGGCGCATGGTCACGCTCGAGCCGTGGATGAAACGCGGAAAGGTCGACCTCTACATCTGCGGTCACGACCACCACCTCGAGCTGATCGACGGGTCGCCGCGACTGCTCATCAGCGGGGCCGGCTCCGATCCCGTACCGCCGATTACCCCGCACGCGAAGACGCTCTATCCATCCGAAGCGACGGTGCACATCGGCTTCGCCACGGTCGAGCTCGACGACCATTCGATGACGATCCGCTTCTACGACGGCCATGGGGATGCGATCAGTAACCCCTTCACCTTCCGACGTTAAGCGCAATTTTTGCCGCCTCCCGGTCGTTGGATCGACCACTGCTTCACCTCTGTCCGAGCGTCAGAGCTGAACAAATTACTCTGACAGGAACGGACACAAATGCCTTTCGAATCACTCGGGCTCGACCCGAAAATCGCCAAAGCCGTGCGCGAAGCCGGCTACACAGAACCCACCCCCATCCAGACCAAAGCCATCCCCCTCGTGCTGCGCGGCCATGACGTCATCGGCATCGCCCAGACGGGCACGGGCAAGACGGCCGCGTTCGTGCTACCGATTCTGCAGCGTCTTTCCACCAAGGGATCATCGACGAACCGCCGCGTGATGCGCGCTCTCGTGATCGCCCCGACGCGCGAGCTCGTGGTGCAGATCGAAGAGAACGTGCGGAAGTACGCGCGTCACCTGCATCTCCGCATCGCCACGGTGTACGGCGGAGTCGGCGAGCGGCCGCAGATCCAGGCGCTGCGCGCCGGTACGGAGATCGTCATCGCCACCCCGGGACGCCTCATCGACCTCATGCAACAGGGTCACGTCGACTTCTCCGGCCTCGAAGTGGCGGTACTCGACGAAGCCGACCGCATGCTCGACATGGGCTTCCTCCCAGCGATGCGCCAGATTGTCAAAGCGCTGCCGAAACAGCGCCAGACGATGATGTTCTCCGCGACGCTTTCCAAAGAGATCGAGACGCTCACGAACGAGTTTCTCGTCGATGCGCAGATCGTCCAGGTCGGACGCCGGGCCAATCCCGCCGAGACCGTGACGCAGTTCGTCTACGAAACGACCAAGGAAGCGAAGTTGCCGCTGCTGCTCCACCTCCTCCGCGACGCCTCTCTCGACTCTGTGCTGGTCTTCTCCCGCACGAAGCACGGCGCCGACAAGATCGCCCGTAAGCTTTCCTCGTCCGGCATCAACACCGCCACTCTGCACTCGAATCGCAGCCAGAGCCAGCGCATGGCCGCATTGAAGGCGTTCAAGGCCGGCACTGTACGTGTTCTCGTTGCCACGGACATCGCCGCGCGCGGCATCGACGTCGAGGGCATCTCGCACGTCGTCAACTACGACTTCCCGCCGCAGCCTGAGGATTACGTCCACCGCATCGGCCGTACAGGTCGCGCCAAGGCCGTCGGTGATGCCATCAGCTTCGTCACACCGGATGACCGCGGCAATCTGCGCGACCTGGAGCACTTCATCTCCCGCGGAATTCCTCGCAAGGTCGCCGAAGGCTTCGACGCCAGCGCCTACAAAGCGCCGGTGACGATGACCTCCTGGAGACCGTCCCGCCCAACCCCCGCCCGCCCGCAGCGCCCGAACACATACGCGAGTTCGCGCCCTGCGTCACGCTCGGACGCCCGTCCCGCACGCGGACCACGCCCGCCGGTAGCCGGTAACGGCCGCGCAGCGGCGACGTCGCGCCCGCAGTTCACCGACCGCACGCGGCGCAGACCGTAACGAGCGCCGGGGCCTACCACAACGCCATCCCGATCCGTGTGCCTCTCGCGACGAGGCGCACCCGGATGGAGGCGTTGTCTCAGGCATTAAACTGAATCGATGGCTGGCATTGTCACCGGCGCAACGAGCGGGCTCGGACTGGCCATCGTCCAGCTCCTGCGCGGACGCGGCACGTCCGTCGTCGGAGTCGCACGAAGGGAGAGCGCGGACATCGCCGGAGATGCCTCGAAACGCGAGACCGCCCGGCGTGCGATCGATGCTGCAGAACGGTTCGGCACGCTCGACCTGCTCGTCAATTGCGCAGGCGTCGGGATCTTCGGTCCCGCCGGTTCCTATGACGAAGCCACGATCGCGACGATCGTCGAATCCAATCTCCTCGCCACAATCAATTTCTGTGAAGTTCTCTTTCCGCGATTCAAGGAGCAAGGCGGCACGATCGTCAACGTCCTCTCCACCGCTGCTCTTACCGGCAAGGCCAACGAGACGGTCTACTGCGCGGCGAAGTGGGGTGCGCGCGGATACACCGAAGCGCTGAAGGCTGAGGCGAAGGGGACGAAGGCGCGGGTGATCGCGGTTGCGCCGGGCGGGATGAACACGCCGTTCTGGCCCGAGGCACGTGCGGGGTTCATGGATGCAGATGACGTTGCGGCGATCATCGTCGACGCCATCGACAGGCCGGTCGACGTCAGCGAACTCGTGATCACGCGGCGCTGAGCCGGTATCATCGGCCGTATGCGCTCACTGCAACGGTCCCTGTTCGTGCTGATCGTCGTGTCGTGCCTCACCCTTCCCTCGTCCGCTCAATCGCCCTTCCCGGCATCCTGGCCCTCGCACGGAACCGCGGATGCGTACTGGCAGACGCTGATGACGGGAAACTCGACGTACGTGGCTGGCGCGCTTCCCTACACCGCGCTGGCAGATGCGCGAGCAGCGACGGCCACCGGCCAGCAACCGCCCGTGACGGTCCTCTCCTGCGCCGACAGCCGTGTGCCGCCGGAGCTCATTTTCGGCCGCGCCGTGGGGGATCTCTTCGTAGTACGCGTCGCCGGAAATGTCGCCGGTCCGTTCGACATCGCCAGTATCGAATACGCCATCGCGCACGATTGGACGAAGCTGATCGTGGTCATGGGTCACGAAGAATGTGGCGCCGTCAAAGCGGCATTGGAAGGGGACGACCCGGACACTCCCAGCCTGGTCGCGCTCGTGCAGCGCATCCGCGAATCGTTCATCGGCCTCAGTGGCTGGAGTGGCCCCGATCGCGTCGAGCGCGGAGTGAAAGCCAACGCGCGCAGTTCTGCTGCGTACCTGCTCGCCCACAGCACCGTGATCCGGAAGGCTGTGCTGGATCATCGCGTCGGACTGGTCGTCGCCTACTACAACCTGAAGAGCGGGAAGGTGGATGTCGTGCCGTAGTGGGGTTGCCTGGTTGCCTGGTTGCCTGGTTGCCTGGTTGCTTGGTTGCCTGGTTGCCTGGTTGCCGCTGGTTATTAGTTGGCGGGTTGCGCAGCTGCGCGGTTTTGGGCGGGCCCCTCATCCGGCCTTCGGCCACCTTCTCCCCGCTGCGCGGGGCGAAGGACCTCGCGATTCAAGGCACGGGCCCATTCACACTGAGTGATTCCTCTCGGATCGCAACCTTACAGGGCATCGGGGGACGTCAGCCGCGCTGAGATCTCGCAGGGCAGGCGCAGCCGCGCCCGAGACCGCGCGCCGGGCGGCGGGCGGCGGGCGGCGGGCGCAACCTTGGCAGGTACTCCCACTCATCGAGCACCCCTCGCCCCGCGGAGCGGGGAGAGGGAGACACGGAGCGAAGCGGAGTGCGGGTGAGGGGTGTCGCGAAGTCGGATCACCAACGCCCTGCGGTTCAGCGGCTGAGGGCCGCGCGCAGAACATCAAGCAAGAATAGTAGGTGATGGACCGCAGTCCGATGCAATCGCCTGGCAGTCCGATGCAATCGCCTGTTGACCGCGGTCACTCGCTCGACAGGTCGACGTCTTCAGCGAACTGGCGCCAGTTCCTTGAAATCCTCAGCGGAGCACTCCTGGATCTGCGGCTCAGAAGCGTTGCGAGCGTTCCAAGCTGTGTTGATGTGATGATAAAGGTGCGCGACAGCTACGTAGAATTCGGGCTCAGAGGAACCGCCGCCTTCCAGTTCGCGTGTGAGTGTCGCAAGTTGCTCGGATGTCTCGCGCAGGTTCCAAACGATGTAGTCTCGATTCATAGCGATTCAGCGGTCTAACCTGGCAATCAAGCAACCGCACAGCCAGGCACCTAACCCCTCAACGCAGCACGCCTACTTCCGCGCCTTCCACACCTCGGCGACCTTCGCGCCCATCGCGCTCGGCGATTCGACCACGTGAATCCCGGCCGCAGTCAGCGCAGCCATCTTCTCGGCGGCGGTGCCCTGGCCACCGCTGATGATCGCGCCGGCGTGACCCATGCGGCGTCCCGGCGGAGCGGTCTGACCGGCGATGAACGCCACGACAGGCTTGGTCACGTGCGCCTTCACGAACGCGGCGGCTTCTTCCTCCGCCGAACCACCGATCTCGCCGATCATGATGATGGCCTCAGTGGCCGGGTCGGCTTCGAACGCCGCGAGGCAATCGATGAAGTTCGTCCCCGGCAGCGGATCACCGCCGATTCCGACCGCGGTCGACTGTCCGATCGCACGCGTCTGTCCGACCGCCTCGTACGTGAGCGTTCCCGAGCGGGAGACGATCCCGATCGGACCGGGCCGGTGAATGTGGCCGGGCATAATGCCGATCTTCGCCTCGCCCGGCGTGATGATGCCGGGGCAGTTCGGCCCGATCAGCCGTGAGGTTGTCCGCCCTTCGGAGACCGCGCGCGCGTTCGATTTCTTCAGAAAATCGTGCGCCCGCATCATGTCGTTGACCGGAATCCCTTCCGTGATGCAGATGACGAGCTCGATGCCGGCTTCCGCCGACTCCATGATCGCGTCGGCAGCGAACGGCGGCGGAACGAAGATCAGCGAGCAGTTTGCCGCCTCCTTCTCCCGTGCTTCGCGCACGCTGTTGAAGACCGCGAAGCCTTCGTGCGTCGTTCCGCCTTTGCCGGGCGTCACTCCGCCGACGACCTGCGTGCCATATTCGCGGCATTGAATGGCGTGGAAGGTTCCTTCGCGTCCAGTGATGCCCTGAACGATTACGCGTGTGTTCTTGTCTGCCCAGATGGCCATAGTTTTCTTCTTACTTTCCCTGCGCTGCGGCGACGACCTTCTGCGCGGCGTCCCACATTCCGTCGGCGGTGATCAGAGGAAGGCCCGACTTCGTCAGGATCTCCTTCCCCAACTCGACGTTCGTGCCCTCGAGGCGCACGACCACCGGTACCGGCAACCCGATTTCGCGCGAGGCGCTCACCACGCCTTCCGCGATCCGGTCGCAGCGCATGATGCCCCCGAAGATGTTGATGAGAATCGCCTTCACGTTCTTGTCCGAGAGGATGATGCGGAAGGCGTTCTTGACCTGCTCCGCGCTCGCCCCGCCGCCGACGTCGAGGAAGTTCGCCGGCTGGCCGCCCGCGAGCTTGATGATGTCCATCGTGGCCATGGCCAGTCCCGCACCGTTGACCATGCAGCCGACGTTGCCGTCGAGCGTGATGTAGTTCAGGCCGAACTGCGACGCCTCGACCTCGAGCGGATCCTCTTCGGTGAGGTCACGCATTGCCGCCACGTCCTTGTGACGGAAGAGCGCGTTGTCGTCGAACGTCATCTTGCAATCGAGCGCGAGGACGTCTCCTTCTTTCGTCACGAGCAGCGGATTGATCTCCGCGAGCGAGCAGTCCATCTCGATGTAGCAGCGCATCAGCTTCTGCACGAAGTCGACGCATTTCTTGTACGCGTCACCGGTCAGACCGAGAGCGTTGGCAACGGCCCGGGCCTGAAACGGCTGGGCGCCGAGAACGCCGTCGATCGGCTCCTTGTGAATGGCGGACGGATCGCGCTCCGCCACTTCCTCGATCTCCATCCCACCCTGTTTCGACGCCATGACCACGGGCATCCCGATGCGGCGGTCGAGCGTGATGCCGAGGTAGAGTTCTTTGTCGATGTTGAGGGCTTCCTCGATGAGGACCGTCCGCACGAGACGGCCTTCCGGGCCCGTCTGGTGGGTGATGAGGGTCATTCCGATGATCTGTTGCGCCAGTTGCGCCGCTTCGTCCGCGGTTTTGGCCAGCTTGACGCCACCGCCCTTGCCCCGGCCGCCGGCGTGGATCTGCGCTTTGACGACGACGCGGCCTCCCAGCTCAGTGGCGGCGGCTCGTGCCTGTTCGGCGTTTTCGACGACGATTCCGCGCGGCGTCGGAACACCATAACGGCGCAGGATTTCTTTGGCCTGATACTCGTGGACTTTCATAGGGCGGCGAGTTTTATCACATCGAACGACGGACGCGAGGAACAGCGCGGAAGTTGCATTAAACTGCCGCGCCCGGAGGGTTCACGATGCCGATCGATGATGCTGGTTTCAAGCTGGCCATGTCGCATTTCGCTAGCGGAGTAACCATCGTGACGACGGTCCACGATGGCCGTGCGTACGGGATGACCGTGGCTTCGTTCGCCTCGCTGTCTCTCCATCCACCTTTGGTCCTGGTCTGCATCGAACGATCGGTAAAAACGCACGACGCCATCATCGCTGCCGGCAAATTCGGCGTGAGCATCCTCGGCAGCGATCAAAGCGACATCTCGTCAAAGTTCGCCTCGCGCAGCGAAGACAAATTCGCAGGCGTCGACGTCGTGCCCGGCGAGCTTGCCGTGCCGCTCATCGCCAACGCCCTGACTTCGATCGAGTGCCGCCTCTACGACCGGGTCCCTGGCGGTGACCACACCATCATCATCGGTGAGGTGGTCGACATTCACACCCGGGAAGGCGATCCGCTCCTCTACTTCCGCAGCGGCTATCGCGAGATGAAACGCTGATGCAGCCGATGCGCGACACGCTGCGCACGGCCTTTCAGCGCGTGTTGTGGCTTCCCAACCGCCGCACCGGAATCCGCCGCGGCAGCCTCGACCACGTGCGCGCCTTCCACTCCGCGATCCTCGACAACAACCGCGACATCACGATCTATCTCCCTCCCGACTACAACGATCGCGACGATGTCCGTTACCCCGTGCTCTACATGCACGATGGGCAGAATCTCTTCGAGGCCGAACGGGCCTTCATCCCCGGGCAGCACTGGAGGCTGGCCGAGGCTGCGGACGAGACGATCGGGAGGCGCACTGCCCGGCCAATGATCATCATCGGCATCGACAACACCGGCCCTTCGCGCATCGAGGAATACACGCCGACTCATGATCCCGCCCGGCAGGGTGGAGGGAAGGCGGACGCGTATGGCCGGATGCTGATCGAGGAGTTGAAGCCGGTCATCGACGCCCAATTCCGCACCCTGCCCGACGGTTCCAGCACCGCCCTCGGCGGCTCGTCGCTCGGAGGACTGGCCACCCTCTATCTAGGCCTGACGCACCCCCAGGTCTTCGGAAACATCGCTGTGATGTCCCCTTCGCTCTGGTGGGACAACCGCACCGTTCTCGATGTGGTCGATCGATTCGATGGCCCCCAGCGGCCGCGCATCTGGCTCGACATGGGTGGCCGCGAGGGGATCGAAGGGCTCAAGGACGCGCGCGTCCTGCGCGACCGCCTGCGTGCGAAGGGATGGCAGAGCGAGGAAAACTTCTCGTACTTCGAGGATCGGCGCGCCGATCACAGCGAGCGGGCGTGGGCAAAACGCGTTCCGGCGGTGCTGGAGTTTTTGTTCACACCGCCGGAGTTGTCCACCCTGAATGGCAGTTGACGCACTCGGCCGCCCGGTTCGCGATCTCCGCATTTCGGTCACGGATCGCTGCAACTTTCGCTGCAGTTACTGCATGCCGAAGGAGGTCTTCGGCCGGGATTTCGAATTCCTGAAACGCGCCGAGCTGCTGTCGTTCGAAGAGATCGCGCGCCTGGCCCAGCTCTTCGTTCGCGAAGGCGTGCAGAAGATCCGGCTGACGGGTGGAGAGCCGCTCCTGCGCCGTGAGCTCGAACGCCTCGTGGCGATGCTGGCACGCATTCGGGGAGTGGGCGACATCGCGCTCACGACGAACGGCTCTCTTCTGACGCGCGAGAAAGCGTTCGCCCTTCGCGACGCCGGACTGAATCGCATCACCGTCAGCCTCGATTCACTCGATGACACGGTCTTCCGGCGGATGAACGACGTCGACTTTCCCGTCGCGCGGGTGCTCGAGGCGATCGACGCGGCCGAGGAGGCCGGCCTGACGCCGGTCAAGATTGACGTCGTCGTCAAACGGGGCGAGAACGACGGCAGCATCGTGGCGATGGCGGAACGGTTCCGCGGCACGGGCCACATCCTGCGCTTCATCGAATACATGGACGTCGGCAACACGAATGGCTGGCGGATGGACGATGTCGTTCCCGCTCGCGAGATCGTGGAACGCATCGCCGCGCACTGGCCGATCGCTCCCGCGGCGCCCAACTACTTTGGCGAGGTGGCCGAGCGGTGGTCGTATGCCGACGGCGCGGGAGAGATCGGCATCGTGTCCTCGGTCACGCAACCGTTCTGCGGGAGTTGCACACGCGCGCGCCTGTCGGCCGACGGCAATCTCTACCTTTGCCTGTTTGCGGGGACCGGTCACGAACTGCGCGGACTTCTTCGCGGCGGCGCCGACGACGAGGCCATCGCCCGCGCGATCCGCACGCACTGGCATGGCCGGGACGATCGCTACTCCGAGATTCGATCCGAGGCAACACCCACGGAGAAGGTCGAGAAGGTGGAGATGTCCCACATCGGCGGATGACGTTGGCGCGATCGATCAGCTGCGCGTCAGTCGCGCCATCCCTGCGACGAACTTCGTCTTTCCGCCCTGCGACGGGTGACGCACTTTCTCGTGTGCGAAACCAAGTCGAGTCAGAGTGAGCGCTGCCTGATTGCCGATCGCGGCGACGCTCTCGATGTCGAACAGCCGGATCAGCCTGCGCACGAAGCGTTCGCCGATCGCGAGCTCCATCGGCGCCGGCATGCGATTCGAGAGCGGATTACCCGCCACGAACGGATGGAACGGGAACGCGTTCCAGAGCAGCGGCAGCGGCTCGATCGCTCGAATCGTTCCCCAGACCATCGTAGCACTCGCCTCCGTCGACACCGGCGTCGACGGATCAGCCTTGCGATAGCCGCGCTCCGCGCCGAGAATGCGCCGGCCGTTCGCGAGCGCGACGCCGTTCAGGAGGACCGCCTCACTGACGAAGGCAATTCCCGTCAATCGTCCGCCGCGATGCGAGACCGCCTCTCCCACGAGGAGCATGCGTGGTCCGATCGCGTCGAGTTCCTCGAGATAGCGCCGGAGGTTGCTGCGACGGATCGCGTTGCCGCGAACGTCGCCTCCGTGGCGTGCAAACTGATTGCAGGCGCGTGCGGAAAGCTCGACGCGGGAGAGGTCGTCGATGAGCCGATCAAAACGCCGCGCCACGGCCCGCATCATAACGGCCTACAATCCGCGCCTCATGCCCCTGGTCACCATCAGCACATTCCGCTCCGAACACGACGCGCTGCTCGCCAGAGCGATCCTCGAAGATGAAGGCGTGAAGGCCTTCGTCGCGGGCGCCGACCTTCAGGTTGGCGTGGAAGACGCTGACCGTGCAGAAGGGATCATGAATCGCATCGCGGGCCTCGATGTCGCCGAACGGACGACGGTGGCCGCGCAACATGCCATCCGCCATCCGGAGCAATGTCCTCACTGTGGATCTCCTGACGTGCGCAAGACCCGCCGTCTCCTCGGCTTCGCGATCTCGGCGGCGCTCCTCTTCGCCGTCGGGGTGGCCGTCGACCAGCTGGTAATGTCGTTCTACCTGTCCATGGCCGTCTGCATCTTCTTTCTCGTCGCGTCACCGTATCGTTGTGCCGACTGTGGGCACCGGTGGTGAACGATGATCCGCGCGCTCATCCCTGACTTCGTGGATCCGCTCGGGTGGATGCTTCTGGCATTCATCGGCATCGCACTTCCGGTTCTCATCGTTCGCTCCTCGCGACGGATCGGCTCCGGACGGCTCCTCCTTTCGCGGCCACGCTTCTACGTTCAGACGATCCTCTTTCAGGTGATCCTGGCCTCGTTGTCGGCGTGGGTGGCGTGGACTCACGGCATCCTGGCCATGCCGTTGCCGCAGCGGCCGCTGATCGCGTGGAGCACCGCGGCGCTCTTGTACGTCATCACCGTCGTCACGTTGAAGGTTCGCTGGCCCGGCCGCCCGGCGGCTTCGAAACAGCGCCTCTACGACATCCTGCCTCACGACCGGCGCGAGATCGTTCCGTACGCGTTTCTCTGCGTCGCCGCTGGCGTGGCGGAGGAACTGATTTACCGCGGCGTGCTGACCGAGCTGCTGCAGCGGCTGATCCGCATGGCGCTGGTCACGGTAGTCCTCGTGTCACTCAGCTTCGCGCTCGCGCACGCCATTCAGGGCTGGCGCAGTGTCGCCAGCATCTTTGTCATTGCTCTGGGCTGTCATGCGCTGGTCTGGCTCGCGCAATCGCTTCTGCCGGTGATGGCCGTGCACTTCGCGTACGACCTCACAGCGGGATTTCTGATTCCGCGGTGGTTCGAGGCGCCGACCTGAATCTCAGTGTGCAGCGCGGCGCCGCGGCGCGGAGCGGGCCACGATCCGGTATGCGTTCCCTTTCGCAACATCGAGGACGTACAACTCGCCCGAGACGTCCTCACCGAAGCTGCTGATGCGCAGCGTCGTCGGCAGCAGGGTTCGCGACGTCCACCTCGAACTGCTTTGTGTGGCAATGGAAATGGTCCCGGTGCAGTAGTCGCCGTAGATGTACGCGCCGGCGAGTGTCGGAATTTGCGTGCCACGATAACGATACCCGCCCGTGATCGAGCAGGCACCCTGAGTGTGCGGATACTCGAGGACAGGAAAGGTAAACGACACATCGATGCAATTGCTCGAAGGGTTGTAGCAGTGCAGGCCCTCCATCTTCCGCCAGCCATAGTTCTCGCCTCCGATGCTCGTCGCGGGCTGGAGATCGACTTCCTCGAACGCGTCCTGCCCCACGTCGCCGATCCACAAGTCCCCATTGGCACGATCGAAACTGAAGCGCCAGGGATTACGGAGACCCGACGCCCAGATCTCGTTCCGCGCGTTGCTGCGGCCGGAGTACGGATTCGAGGGGGGAATCGCGTAGGGCAGACCGTGATCGACATCGATCCTGAGAATCTTGCCGAGGAGCTGGGTGAGGTCCTGACCGTGGTTGCTTTGATCGCCGGCGAAGCCGCCGTCGCCCGTGCCGAGATAGAGAAACCCGTCGGGTCCGAACTGGAGCTGTCCTCCATTATGGTTCGCGAAATTGGGATGCGGGATGGTCAGCAGGATCGCCGCAGAGGTCGGGTCCGCGCGGTCCGGATCCGCTGGCGAGACCTGATACCGGGCGACGACGATGTCGCCGTTTCGATTGGTGTAGTAGACGAAGAAGAATCCGTTCTCCTGGTACCTGGGGTGGAACGCGACGCTGAGCAGCCCTCTCTCGCTGCCCGTGAGTACGATCGAGCGCACATCGAGAAAGGGCGTGGCGCGAAGACCAAGGCCGTCGAAGATTCGTACCGTTCCGGTCTGCTGCGTGATGAAAAGCCGCGTGTCTCCGGCATGCGTGAGTGCCACCGGCTGCTCGAGTCCGGTTGCAAGTGGCTGGAGGACGACATCCTGTGCGGCGGCGCTGAGGGATACGGCCAGCAAAAGCAGAGCAAGAACGCGAGACATGCGTCGTTCCGATGCAATCAGTTCGCCGCTTTCGTCCCACCCAGAGGAAACACGAGTCAGTCAGACCGGCGCGGACGCCGGGGCGCAGCACCGTTCGACTTCCGCATCCATCCGCCCGGCCATCATCAGGAAGACCATTCGGTAGTCCGCGGCCAGCGAGTAGAACGGGTGCTCGAACGTCGCAGGCCTGTTGTGCTCCACGAAAAAGTGGGCGTACCAGGCGAATGCATATCCGCTGACCGGCACTCCGATCAGAAACCAGAGATTGACGGCGAACGCCAATCCAAGCATGACCACTGAGAGCACCGATCCGAGCGCGTGTAGCGTTCGCGTTCGCGCGTGGGAATGAGCCCGAACGTATGTGGGCCAGAAGTCGGCGAAACTCCGGATTTGCATGGAAGTAAGGCCGATTCTCCCACGAGTTTCCGTGGCACTTCAATTGCTGGCTCCGGATGCATGGCGAACGATTTCGAACAACTCTTGAAAGACATCTTTGGCGAACCCATCAGCCGGATCACCCAATTCTCTTCCGATCAGACGCAGCGCATCCAGACGCGGGTTCAGGAGTTCGCTCGCGAGGCCCTGAAAGACGAGCTGGCGAAGCTCCACGCCGAGGTCAGCGACTTGCGCGAACGGGTGGCGGCGCTGGAGAAGGAACGGATCGACGACGCTGCCGAAATCGTGTAGTAGCCGTCAGAAGGCGTAGCCGAGCGTGATGAAGTACGCGTAGGGCTTTTCGTAGACCGCGTTCCCGTTCTCGTCGAACCGCAGGATCTGGCGCTTGAGCTTGTAGCCCAGGTCGAAGCGTATCGGACCGACCGGCGACAGATAGCGTAGTCCCGTTCCCACGCCGTACCTCAAATCGCCGAAGCGCACGCTCGTTTCGGCGAAGGTGTTGCCGGCATCGACGAATACCTGCGCGCCGATCGGCCCTGCCACCGGGAACCTGTATTCAGCATTGAAGATGAACAGTGCACGTCCGCCGATCGGTGCGATCGTGTGTCCGCGCGTGGGATCGAGGATATCGATCAGCGTGGGACGGCAGCCTGCGGCGAGCGAGGCCGCCGTCGGACAGGCGGTGCCGAGCAGGTCGAGCGGATAGGCGCGGTCGGACGTATCTCCGCCCGCGGTGAATCGCTCGGACAGCGGTACGCCACTCGTCGGGATCACCGCGCCAGTTATCGGATCGATGCGCGTTCCTGCGCCGAGGTCCTGAATGAGGCCGATACGCCCGGACACCGCGAACGTGCTCCGTTCACTGACGGGCAGATACCACGACGTCTGCGTGAACTCCTTGAGGAAGCGCGCGTTCGCGGCGACCAGCGGGAACGCGTATTCGACCGACGCCGTCGTGAAGAACCCTCGATGCGGGTTGATCGAATCGTCGCGCTTGTCCCAGAAGAATGTCGGCGTGACGCTGGAGATCGCGACATTGGTCGCGTCGCGATTCAGGCCCGGCAGGATGGCATTCTGCGCCAGCGCGCAGAGATCGCCCTCTTTGTGCTCGACGATGCACTCGGCGATCCGGTACTCGTAGCGAAGCGTCCAGCGCGTCTGGTAGCGAGCGATCCGCGTCGCCTCGATGAACCCACCCCGCTGCCGCAGGTGCGTGTGCGGACGGAAGTCGTCCGTCTGAAATGCCGTGACCTGCACCGGCAGATTGAAGCCGCCGATGAACGGCTCGCGGTACGTGAGAAAGACATCCTGACGATTCGGTCGCGCATAGATCAGCTCGAGCCCCAGATATCGCCCGGTGCCGAACAGATTGCGATGAGCGATCGACGCCGAGACCAGGGGGGAAACTCGGTTCGCGCCGGTGTTGCTCGTAAACGGCGAGGTCCCTCCGAGCGCGCCTGCAATCGAGACGTCTTTTCCCTCCGCCACGGTGATCGTGACGTTGCGGCTCGCGGTGCCGGTGTTGGACTGGTCTGGCTGGATGTCGACACGCTGGAAGATGCCCAGGCGATACAGCCGTTGTTGCGCTTCGAGAATCGATGTGTAGCTGAACGGCTGCCCCTTCTCCAGCTCCGCCGTTCGCGACACGACACTGCTGTTCGTGTACGTGTTCCCTCGCACGGTCACCGTTCCCAGTGCGACCTTCGGACCCTCCGCGATCGTGTAAACCACGCGGGCCGACGTCTTGTCCGCACTCACTTCCTCGCGCAGATGAACCTGCACCTCGGCGTTGCCGCGATCCGAGTAGTACGTCTGCAACGCCAGGACGTCGTTCCGTTCCTCCGTTGGATTGAGTGCCTCCCCGACTCTCAGGGTCAGCTTCGGCAGGCTCTTCGCGGTCACCTGCTCGTTCCCTTCGATTCCGACCGATGCGACGATCGTCTGCGGTCCTTCGGTCACAGGGAAGTCGACGGTCATGGCGCCCGTGCTGGCATTCGTGTTCACGACCGGAGTGCCAGCGGTGGCCGTCAGGAAGCCGTGGAGCCGGTAGTAGGACTGCAGCGTCTCGCGGTCCGCCGCGACCTGCTCCCGCGTGAGGCCCTGCGGCCGCCGCAGCAGTGATGCGATCAGCCCTTTGATTCCACCGTTCGCCGACGTGGAGACCACGCCCTGCAGCGTCTTGTCGGAGATCTTCTCGTTGCCGGTGAACGTCACCGCCGCCAGACGGAACTGCTGAACGGGATTCACGTGGAACGTCGACGTCCACACGTTGTTCTTCAACGACTCTTCGGTGTCGACCGTGGCGTTGTAGTAGCCCCGCTGCTGGAGGTTGGTCACGATGGCGCCGGCGGCACGGTCGATCGCATCTTCACTGTACGGTTGGTTCTTCCGGAACGGCAGGATGCCCCGCAGCGAACGCGCAGGTACCCCCGTCACGGAGACTTTCACAACCGGGCCGGTCGTGGCCGAATAGCGCAGTGCGACCGTGTGCGTGGCGGGATCGTAGGTATTGCTCACGTAGCGGACGGTGGCCTTCCGATACTCCTGACGGAGGAGCCATTGCCGCATCGGGTCCGCGTCGAGACGCGCGTCGTCGAGCTCGAAACTCTTCCCCGGGCCGCGCTTCATCTGGCCGACGAGCTGCGGGATCGTGAAGGGAGCGATGTCTCCGTCGATCGCCACGGTGCCGACGGTGGCCTTCGTCCCGCGAGTCACGTGAAAGATCACCGCGGCGCGGCTCTCTGGCCGTACGAACGAGGTCTCGGGATCGACGGTCGCGTCGAGATAACCGGATCTCTTGAGCAGCTCCTGCACGGCCACGGCGCTATGGTCGACGGCGTTCAGAGAGAGGACGTCTGCGAGATGGAAGGTCAGGACGCGTATTGCACGATCGCGATCGGCACCGTTCAATCCATCGAAATCGATCGAGGAGACACGGAAGTTCGTGTAGAGCGCGAAGATCACCGCGACGCCGTTTCCCGCAGGCGATGAGTCGACGCGGATGTCGCGGAAGTTGCCGGTAGCGAAGAGGCTCTTCACCGATGACTGCACGTTGCGCAGCGATAACGGCTCGCCGAGCCTGACCGCGACCGATTGGCCCAGCGCGGAAGTATCGACGCCCGAATCCGCATGGAACTCGACGCGGGTCACGATGGCGCCGGACGGCGGCGCCACCGCCGTTGTGGCGATCGTGATCGGCGGCGCGAGAGTGGCGGTGGCCGGCGCGTTGAAGAGCGCCAGCAGCGCCAGCGGATTGCGGCCCTGCATCCCCCAGGTCCAATGCCCGTCATACCGGCGCCGGAAACGTGCCTCCACGTCGTACTCGTTCGAGAGTCCGTTGCGCGTGAACTGGAGCACCCAATCGGGATTGACCTGCCACTCCAGAGAGACGCGATTCCTCGAATCCCGCGTGTTGTAGATGACCAGGACCCGCAGATTCGTCGAGAGCTGTTTCTCGAACGACACCTTCGTCCCAGGATCGCCGGTCTTGTCCAGATCGCCGGCGTCCGACGAGATGGCGAACGAGTCGATGAACGAAAGCGCGCTGGAGTTGAGCAGGCGGCTCACCGACTGGAAGAGCAGCGAGCGGCCGGCGTTCGACGCCGTGATCGGCGTCGTCGCCGTGTTCCTCGTGAGCGCGCCGAAGCCGAGCAGCGAGAAGAGCGTGATGTCGCTGGCCGGCGGATCGCTCGTGATCGACGGCGTCAGCCGGTCGATCGTGCCGGTCAGAGCCACCGTCACGTCGATCGGTCCCGACTCCACTTCGGAGATGCCGCCGTTCACCCGTGCTTCGAGCGCGATGTCGAAGAAGGGATCGATGCGGAAGGGATTCTGGAAATTGATCGAGCCGCGGACCACGCGATAGTCGACGTCCTGGAACTTGATCCTGCCCCCTTCATTGAGCGTGACCAGTCCGAGGATCACGGGACTGCCGAGCGTGCCACTGACTTCGATGTCGGCACTGCCGGCGAAGTCCGCGATGTTGTTTCGCACGGCCAGCGTGTTGTCGCTGGTGAGATGCAGCCGCAGGCTGACGTGGTCCTGCCACGACGCACTGACCACCGGTGTCACTCCGCGCCGCGATAGCACCGCGTTGAGGAGCGCCGAGCCGATGTCGATGTCACGGAAGTAAAGAGCCCGGTTGACCGTGACGTCGCCGGTCAGGACCGAGCGCTCGAGATCGCCACTGAGCAACAGCGCGAAGTTCGCCTCGATCGTCAGTCCTTCAAAGTACCGGATCGCAACCTCGGTTCCCTGCATGGTGACGCGCACACTCTTCGGCGTTGTCCCATCGAGCGCGACCGACCCACCGAGTACGATCTGGCCGCCACCCAGACGTGCGCGGACGGAATCGATATCGATGCGATCGCCGCGAAAGATCAGCGTGCCCGTAATGGCATCGATCATCTGCGGCAGTCCCGGGATACGCGCCGATGCGTTCTGGAATTCGGCGGTGCCGGCGAAGCGGGGCGTATCGACCGTGCCGGTCAGCGATCCGGCGATGGCAATGTGGCCATCGGCTGTCAGGCCGGTCACGAACAATTGCAGCAGCGCTGCTTCCAGGGTGCCGTGCAGATCGATGTTCAGCCGCTTCGCACCGGTGAGCTCCGCAAATCCACCGACCGTGAACATTGCCGGTGTGGAGCCGTTGTGCGAAAGCGCTAGGTTGAAATCGTCGAAGCCGATACGGCCATCGCGAAGGCTGATGTGAATCGGACGGGCGGGAGCGATCGCGCGATCCGAGAAACGGACGTTGAGCTCCGGGAACGTGGCGTCGACTCGTACGGTCTCGATCGACGTCAGCTTGCCGCCCAGCTGCAGGTTCGCAGTCAGGCTCCCGGCCGCGGGGAGCGACGCCGTCTTCGGAGACATCGCCAGCGCTTTGGCGATGTCGGTCACGTGGACCTGCACGAGTCCCGACAACGTTCCGTCGGCAGCCACGCCACCGGTGCCCTCGATCGTCAGTACGCCCGCCGCCGATCCGCGCACGATGAGCTGCCCGTTGCGGATGGCGATGTAGAGCGTGGGTGGTGGTGCATCGGGCGGAAGGTTCAACCCGCGGAGCGTGGCCTGATTGAGGGTGGCTTCGAGCACGAGCTCCGGCTGTGTGAGCGTCCCGGCGCCGGTCGAACTGAGTGTGATGTTTCCGCCGAGGAGCCCGGCCAGCGACGAAAGGACCTTCAGTTTCGAGAGGTCGATCGTGGACGACTTGATCGTGTAGGAGAACTGATTCGTGTTGAAGTCGACCTGGGCTTCGCCGGTGATCGTGCCCGCCAGCGCCACGACCGTCACGTTGGTCGCCTTCAGCGCGCCCTGCGTGAAGGTAATGTCCGCCTTCGCGCTCGTGACCGGTTCTCCCTTGATCGATCCGTTTGCAATCGTGATCTGTCCCGAGCCTTCCAGCTTCGCCTTCGGCCCAACGAGATGGAGGCGGCCGCTGACGTCGCCCGTCACGGGCAACGTCCCGAGGTCGAGGAACGTGATGATGTCCGCAACCGGGAACGACGTCGTGGCGATGTCGAGATCGAAGGAGGTGTTCCCCTTGCCGGGGAACCAGGCCACGCTGCCGTCGAGCCGGAGATCCCCTTTCTGCTGATGAACGCGGAAGTTTGCGAACGTGACCTTCCCTTCGTCGGGCGTCCCCGTCACGACGAGCTTTCCCGTCCCTGTTCCGTTGATGGCCAGCTTCAGACTGACGGCCTGCATCGCTCGCTCGACGTTGTAGTTCACGGCGTCCAGCGCGATGTCGAAGAGCGGCGACGGACCCGTGTCGGGGAAGTTCAGCGTTCCGGTCATCGACATGCGCGCCGTGCCGTCGCGGAACGTGGCCTGATCGAACGTGAGCACGCTCCGGCCGCCGTCGTAGTGAAGGTCGATGTCGGAGTCGCCGAGGAGAATGCCGTTGTATTTCGTCGCGGCGCCGGTGATGCGCGCGACTACCTCGGGCTCCTTGATTTTCCCACGGACGTTGCCGGTGATGTCGCCCGCACCACCGAGTCCGAGCAGCGTGTACGCCTTCTTACCGGCGGAATGCGCGAAGTTGTAGCCGATGCGATCGAGCTCCGCGAAGTCGCTACTGTGGATCTTCATCAACAGATCCGTCCACGAGTCTTCGATGCGAAACTTGCCGGTGAAGTCGATAGCCGACACGTCGGTGACGAGGTGCGCGCGATGAAACGTGACCACGCCACTGTCGAGCGCGAATTCCGTGGAGCCGGAGAGTGGAACCGGATATGCGGCGTGCGAGAACGCCGTCGCATGCTTCGCCAGCGTGGCATTCCCTTCGCCGGCACCCGCCAGGATCAGGTCCTTGTTCCAGTGATACGCGAGGTGGCCTGTCGCACCCCCGCGCAACCCGTTGTCCTGGATGCCCCAATCGGAGAACAACTTCTCGAGGGAGACGCCGCTGTAGTGGAGGTCGGCGCTCATCGGATACGGCTCGTTGTACGCCGGCAGCGAGTAGTGTCCGGTGAGATTGCCACCGCCGTACGTCGCCTTCTGAATATCGACCAGAGCCCGGTCGCCGGTGATGTCCATCGTGCCGTGGACGTCGGTGAGGTCGTACACGTCCGCGCTGATCTTTGGAGACAGCCAGCCGCCGACGATCGATACCGCGCCGCCTTTTCCGTGCAGCGTGCCGTCGAGATCGATCATCCCGTTGAGCACCTTGTTGACCTTGAAAATCTCTCGGATGCGATTCAGTCCGACCTGCGACGTGACGTGAAGATTGAAGACCGCGTCGCTGAGCGGCGCAACGCTCCCCTTGAGGAAGATGCGGAGATCGGGTCCGCCGTCCAGAGCTACCGACTCGAGCGCGAGATTGTCAGGCGTGAACCGGAACTGGCTGCGAAGGTTCGTGCGGACCGGCAGGTAGTCCTGGATCGTCAGCGTGAACTGGGGACTGTCCATCGTGCCTGCGTAGAGATCTTCCTTCGGTGTGACATTGATCGTCGACGTGATGCCGTTCGCCGTCGCGGTGATCGCGTGCCTCCGGTCGAGAAAATCGAAGGCGCCGCGCGTGATGTAGAGGTTCCCGAGATCGAGGTGGTAGATCTCGTATCGCGATGGGGGCCCCGAGTTCCAGTGGGGGGAATTGTGGGTAAGCTTCGACCCGGCCGGATAGATCTCGACATCGAGATGCGGGTCGACGATGTCGACGCGCCCGACCCGAATCCTGCGCAACCAGAACGAGTCGATTCCGCCGGTGACAATGATCTTCCTCACCGTCGCGAAGTAGGGATTCGCGGAGCCGGGAGGGTTGGCGATCTTCAAGCCATTGATGATGATCCGGCTTTCGCGTCCCCGCTCGATCGTCACCGAGCCGACGTCGACGTTCCGGCCGAGCCGGGACTCGAGCGTCTTCTCGATGCGCAGTTTCACGACGCCGGCGAAACTGGACGAGCCGAGATACCACCAGCCGCCGATGATCACCAGCGCCATCAGGATGAGCAGCCCGACCGCAGAGCATCCCACCCACTTGAGGCAGCCCCACATCGGGCCTCTCCTCTGTCTCTCTCTCGCGGAGCGATGCTGATGCTCCTCGGCTGACGGTTCGATGGTCATTTCGTAGGGGTCGGCAAGTTCCTGCTAACCGCGGGCCAAAAGATAGAGATCACGCAGGTTATTGCCACTCGGGGCCATCATAATCGCCTGTCCGATCGCTTCGGCCACCGGGAGGCTGTTCGACCGGGCCAGCTCCCGGGCCGCCAGAGCACGGTCGATCCGCGCTGGAAGCGACGCGGTCACCGCAGCAACCCCACTGTTTCCATCCATTCCGTCTGACGATCCAAAGAGGACATCGAGCCGGCTCTGCTGCGGGGAAAGGGCGACGCGGACGAGGAGCTCCACGCACCGTCCTCCCCTCCCGTTGCCGCGTTGGACCACCGTCGGTTCACCGCCCGCAATGAGCACTTCGCCGCTTCGAAGACCCTCCGCGATCTGAAGGAGCTCCTGCGTGGCGTCGCTCACCTCCGATTCGATCTGCTGTTCGACAACGACCGGTGCCAGACCCATCGACGCAGCAGCCGTTGCCGCCGCCGCGACGAGTGTGGAGTTGTCTGCGATAACGATTGCGCGCGATGCCTCGAGACTCTTGACCGTCTCCGGACAACCCCCGTCGCGGAGTCGGGCAATGATCCGGTCACAACCACCCAGCCGTTCGAGGATCGCGATGGCAGCGGCGTTCGTCGTGGCGTCGGCGACGGTCGGACCCGACGCGACGTCCGCGAACGCTCCCGCGGAAACATCGGAGTAGATGAGCGTCGTGGCGCGCCCCGTCACACGTGCCGCGAGACGTCCGCCTTTGATCGCAGAGAGATGTTTGCGAACGCAGTTGATGTCCGCAATCGGAAGTCCGGCCGCGATCAGACGCGTGTTGGTGTCGGCGAGATCGCGATCGTCGAACCATGGCGACAGCGCCTGCTCCACGCATGCGGATCCGCCACCGGAGATCAGAAAGAGGATGTCGTCGTGCGCATCGATGAATTCAAGGAGACGGCGTCCGGCGTCGAAACTCGCATGCGTCATTTGCGGATGACCGCCTGCGGCGACGATCGCTCTCTTCGCCGGCAGTCGGTAGCCGTCCGGAACCGCTACGAACGCGTCGACATCGTCATCGAGCGCGTCGCGCAACGCTCCCGCACACTTGCCGATCGCCACGATGTTGCGCGGCATCGTCGGCTCGAGTGCCCTGGGCAGCAGCAGCTCCGGCGCGCAGTCAGCGAGCGCGCGGAGATAGATCGATTTCAGCTGCTCGAGCAAGCGGCGATCTTACCGGTTGTGTGATTGCCTCGTTCGGGCAACCGTCCTTCCCGGGTGGCGATACGCAGAACTACGCGGAGACCGGACGCTTCGCCAGCATCTTCTTCAGGTACTCGCCCGTGGGAGTGTCGGTTTCCGCGACTTCCTCCGGCGTTCCGGCGGCGATGATCCACCCTCCACCGTCGCCGCCTTCGGGACCGAGGTCGATGACGTGATCGGCGGTCTTGATGACGTCGAGGTTGTGCTCGATCACGACGACCGTGTTGCCGCGATCGACGAGGCCGTGCATCAGGTGCAGGAGTTTCGCGACGTCGTCGAAATGAAGACCCGTCGTCGGCTCATCGAGGATGTAGAGCGTCCGTCCGGTCGCGCGCTTGGCCAGTTCCTTCGCCAGCTTCACGCGCTGCGCCTCACCGCCGGAGAGGGTCGTCGACGACTGTCCGAGTTTGATGTATCCCAGGCCGACTTCGTCGAGCGTACGCAGGATGTTGGCGATGCGCGGGATGTTGCGGAACGCTTCCAGACCCTGCTCGACGGTCATGTCGAGGATCTCGGCGATCGACGATCCTTTGTAGGTAACCTGCAGCGTTTCGCGGTTGTAACGCTTGCCGCCGCAGACGTCGCACGTGACGTAGATGTCCGGGAGGAAGTGCATCTCGATCTTGATCTGCCCGTCGCCCCTGCAGGCTTCGCATCGTCCACCCTTCACGTTGAACGAAAACCGTCCCGGTCCGTAGCCGCGCATGCGCGCCTCGGGCGTCTGCGCCATGAGGTTGCGGATCTCGGCGAAGAGCTGCGTGTAGGTCGCTGGATTGGAGCGCGGCGTGCGACCGATCGGCGACTGATCGATGTCGATGACCTTATCGATCTGGTCGAGCCCGTCGATGCGATCGTGCGTTCCGGGGGTGTCGAGCGCGTCGAAGAAATGACGCGACAGCGCCTTGTGCAGAATGTCGTTGACCAGCGTCGACTTGCCCGAGCCGCTGACACCGGTGACCGCGATGAAGACGCCGAGCGGAATCTCCACGTCGAGATTCTTGAGGTTGTTCTGCCGTGCTCCGCGGATGACGAGTTTGTTGTCACCGACCGGCCGGCGGTTCACCGGCACCGCGATCGCCGCTTCGCCACGGAGGTACTTCGCGGTGAGCGACGACGGGAACGTCATGATCTGTGCGAGAGATCCTTCGGCGACGACCTCGCCGCCGTGCACGCCGGCGCGCGGACCGAGGTCGATGATGTGATCCGCGGTCTCGATGGTTTCTTCATCGTGCTCGACGACGATCACCGTGTTGCCGAGGTCGCGCAGCTCGACGAGAGAGTCGATGAGCTTGCGGTTGTCGCGCTGGTGCAGTCCGATCGACGGCTCGTCGAGGACGTAGAGCACGCCCATCAGTTTCGACCCGATCTGCGTGGCCAGACGGATGCGCTGTCCTTCACCGCCGGAAAGCGTCGCCGCGCTGCGATCGAGCATGAGGTAACCGACGCCGACCGAGCAGAGGAACCCGAGACGGTCGCGGACTTCCTTGAGAATCTTGCCGGCGATCTGCTCCTCACGCGGCGTGAGGCTGATCGTCCGGAAGAAATCTTCTGCGTCCTTGAGCTGCAGCGCGACAACCCGGTCGATGGGGCGATCGGCGACGGTGACGGCGAGAGCCTCGGGCTTGAGACGCCGCCCCTTGCACTCGGGGCAATTCATCGGCGTCATGAAGCGCTCGATCTCTTCGCGGATGTCGTCGTTATCCGATTCCTTGTAGCGGCGCGTCAGCATCGGCACGACGCCCTCGTACGTGCCGGTGTAGGAGTACGTGCTCTCGGCTCCGTTGAATTGAAACTTGATCTTGTCCTCTGAGCCGTTGAGGATGACGTTGCGCGCCTTCTCGGAGAGCGACTTCCAGGGGGCGTCGAGCTTGAACTTGTAGTGCTTCGCCAGCGTGTGGATCTGCCGCAGCCGCCAGTTCTCGGCGCCTTCTTTCCAGATAGCGATGGCGCCGTCTTCGATCGACTTCGAAGAATCCGGAACGATCTTCGTCTCGTCGACTTCGAGTAGCACGCCAAGACCCGAGCAGCGCGTGCACGCACCGTAGGGCGAGTTGAACGAGAAGAGTCGCGGTGTGAGCTCGCCGATGGAGACGTTGCAATCGGGACAGGCGTAGGACTGCGAGAGCAGCTCTTCGCGGTTCCCTTCCTGGTAGAGGATCTTGACGAGGCCCTTCGACACGCGCGTCGCCGTCTCCAGCGAATCCGCAAGCCGCTGTTCGATTCCCGCTTTCACGACGAGCCGGTCGATGACGACATCGATGGTGTGCTTCTTCTGCTTGTCGAGAACGGGAGGATCGGCCAGCTCGATCATCGTGCCGTCGACGATGGCGCGCGTGAATCCTTCCTTCACCATCTGCAGCATCTGCTTGCGGTACTCACCCTTCTTGCCGCGGATGTACGGCGCCAGGATCGAAAATTTCGTTCCCGACGAAAGCGTCAGCAGCCGGTCGACCATCTGCTGAATCGTCTGCGGCCGGATCTCCTGACCGCAGTTGGTGCAGTGCGGAATGCCGATCGACGCGTAGAGCAGCCGCAGGTAGTCGTAGATCTCCGTGACGGTGCCGACCGTCGACCGCGGATTGCGCGAGGTGGTCCGCTGTTCGATGGAAATCGCCGGCGACAGTCCTTCGATGGAGTCGACGTCGGGTTTCTCCATCTGCTCGAGAAACTGCCGCGCATACGCACTCAACGACTCCACGTATCGCCGCTGACCCTCGGCGAAGATCGTGTCGAACGCCAGGGACGACTTCCCCGATCCCGAGACTCCGGTGATGACGACGAACTTGTTGCGGGGGACGACGACGTCGATGTTCTTCAGGTTGTGCTCGCGGGCGCCGCGGATGACGATGGATTCCATGGTGTGGACGACGTTAACTCCGGCGCCAGGGATGCTCTTCCCAGGCTACTACCCGTAGAAAACTTGACGAACCGCCATGCGCCATGGCGGGGCGCGTTCGCTCCCCATTTCTTGACGGTCGGCAGGGGTTCGCGTATAGCACCGTCGCTTGGCTGCCATCCTTCTCTATCTGGCGACGACGATCGCGCTGATCCTCGTGTGGTGCCGTTTCGTGCAACCCATCTCACGCACGGCGGCGCTCCTGCTGATCCTGCTGCCGCTCTGCTTTACGGGACGGGCGCTGCTTCTCGGGCGGGTGTACGCGCCCGTCGATCTGCCCTTCATGTCTGAGCCGCTCAATGCGTACGCGGCGGAGTTCAACGTCTCCAAGGTCCACAACGGAACGCTTTCGGATCTCTACTGCCAGATCATTCCGTGGAGGAGCGCGGTCCGCACCGCGATCTCGCGCGGCGAATGGCCGCTCCTGAATCCATTCATGCTCTGCGGCGACATCCTGGCCGCCGCCGCGCAGCCAGCGCCGTACGATCCATTCAACCTGCTCGGGATGTTGATCCCGCTGCCTCCCAGTCTCACGTTCGCGGCGGCGATCACCTTCTTTCTCGCGGGCTTTGGTGCCTTCGTGTTTGTCCGCGCCCTCGGCTGCGGCGAGCTGGCCGCGCTCATCGCCGCGGCCGGATGGATGTTCAGTGGAAACATCGCCTTCTTCGTCGGTTGGCCGCTGGCCCGATCGTGGGCATTCCTGCCACTGATCTTCTTCTGCGTCCGGCTCGTGGTGCGCGACGCACGCGAACGCGGTGGCGTGCTCCTCCTGATCGCCCTCACCCTGCTGATCCTCTCGGGTCATCCCGAGTCGTTGCTGCACGTCACGGCGGTCGGCGCGGCGTATGGCCTCTTCGAAATCGCCGTGACGCGGAAACGAGTGGGGCGCGTCATCGCCATCGCCTGCATTGCGGGAGTCCTGGCGTTATTGCTGACCGCGGTCTTTCTCCTGCCGTTCCTCGAAGCGTCCCGGCAAACACTGGAACTGCACACGCGTCTCGGCTATCGAACGATGCCGTTCCCGTTCATGCCGGAGTTGATTCAGCGGCGCGCCGCGAACACCGTGTTTCCCTTCTGGGGCGGCCAGCCGTGGCGTGATTCCTTCACGCCGGAGTGGGATCCGCAGACCGCGCGAACGGGAAGCCTGATCCTTGCTCTGGGGATCGGATCGCTCTTCCTGGCCCGCCGCCGCGCCGAGACCTGGTTCTTTTTCGCACTGGCACTGGTCTGCCTCTGCGCATCCTTCGATGCTCCTCCCGTCACGAACATCCTGCACAGGATTCCGCTGTTCGATATGGCGCTGAATGAGCGGCTGGGGTTTTCTGCATCCTGTTCCCTGTCGATCCTCGCGGCACTGGCGGTCGACGGATTGGCGTCCCTGGATCGTCGGCGGCGCGCCGCCATCGTCATGGCGGTCTTCGCCGTCATCCTGGGGCTGGGAACGCATCTTCTCTGGCAGCACGAACTGCGCGCCGGAGTGAATTCCGACCTCATCCGCGCCATCGCTTCCGCCGAGCTCCTGCCGCTCGTGGCGATGGCGATTCTCTTCGCCACGCGCATTCCGCTACGCGTGGTGCTTCCGGCCGTGCTCATCCTGATCCTGATCCAGCGCGTGGCCGTGGACGGATCGATGTATCCGTCACTGCCGCAGCATGTCTTCTATCCGAAGATTCCGCTCATCCGTGCGATTCCGAAAGACACGGCCGCACCGTTCCGTGTTGCGGGTGAGCATTTCGTTCTCATCCCCGATTCGGCCGCGATCTATCAACTCGAGGATCCGCGCGGCTATGAAGCGATGACGTTCGCACGGCTGGCCGATACGTATCCGATCTGGTCGATCCCGCAGCCCGTCTCGTTCAACGCCATCGGGGATCTGCAATCGCCCTTCCTATCGTTCCTGAACATCCGCTACGCAATCGTTCCGAGCAGCGTGAAGATCACGGAAGGATGGCGCGAGGTGATGAAGGATCGCAGCGCGAACCTCTTCGAGAACACGCGCGTCCTTCCGCGTGCGTTCGTTCCGCGGCGGGTCCGTTACGAACAGAGTGGACCGGAGATTCTGGGGGGGATGAAGGTGGCAAAGGACTTCGCGGATCTCGCGTGGATCGAGGTGCCGGAGTACAAGCCTCACGAGATCGCGAACGGGCCGGGCACGCTCACCCTGCATCGGGAGGGGTCCGGGCTTGCGATCGACGCGGTGATGACCGCGGATGGCTGGGTGGTGGCGTCGCAGTCGGCGTGGAAGGGCTGGCGCGCCTACGTGGACGGCCACCGCATCGAGACCCGCTTTGCCAATCACGCATTCCTCGGCGTCTTTGTGCCAAAGGGCCGTCATCACGTGAAGCTGCAGTACCTGCCGGAGTCGTTCACGCGCGGCCGCACTGTGTCGTTCCTTACGCTGGCAGGGCTCCTGATCGCAGCGGTGATTCGATCATTGCGACGCCGACTCCAGAAGCCAGGCACCGTAGGAGTCTGACATCGCGCCGATCGGGAGCACGATGAACTCGGCGACTTCGTAGGGATGCCGGCTTAGGAGCGCGGCGCGCAAGGCATCGACGTTCGCCTCAATGGTCTTGATGACGAGCAACAGTTCGGGGTCTTCCTCGACCGTTCCCTTCCAGCGAAAGACCGACGTCACGCCCGCAACGATGTTGACGCAGGCGGCCAGCCGCAAATCGACCAGTTCCCGTGCGAGCGCCCGAGCGTCGAAGTCAGCGGCGACTGAGGTCAGGACGATGACGGCATTCATGGAGGCATCGTAGCGCTAGAATCGCGCGGCCGTGTTCCGCCGCATCCTGCTGCTGCTCGCCGTCGCGATCGCGCTCGCCGCCGGATACGAATGGGTCACCTTTCCCGACGTGTCGGTGCTGGCGACGACCCCGCCGTCGACGACGGCCTTCATGGAGCAGCGGAAGGCGGAGCTGCGTGCGGCAGGCAAGGACGACGCGATCGAATACCGCTGGGTCGCCTATGACCGCATCTCACCCTATCTCCGCCGCGGCGTGCTGGTCGCGGAGGACGATGCGTTTTACGAGCATGACGGGGTGGACGTGAAAGCCCTGGAAGAAGCGATCCGCAAGGACTGGGCGCGAAAGAAAACGACGCACGGCGGCTCGACCATCACGCAGCAGCTGGCGAAGAACCTCTATCTCTCCCCTTCGCGCAATCCGCTGCGCAAGATGAAGGAGTACTTCATCGCACGCGCGCTGGAGAACCATCTGACGAAGAAACGGATCCTCGAGATCTATCTCAATGTCGTCGAGATGGGAGAACGCGTCTACGGAGCAGAGGCCGCGGCGCGCTCGTACTTTCACGTCTCCGCGGCGTCGCTGTCCCCATCCCAGGCGGCGCTCCTCGCAGGATGTCTTCCCAATCCTCGGATCATGAATCCGGGCGCACCCAACAAGCGCCTGCGCTGGCGGCAGCGCATGGTGCTCTCGCGCATGCGACGGTGGGGATACCTCTTCGAGCGGGAAGTGCTGACCGAGAAGAAAGCACCGGCGGCGGTAGCACCTGCTGCGACCGAGACCGCGGCGCCTGTCGACACGGCCTTGCAGCAGACCCCTCCGTCGGACACTGCTACACCCGAGCCGGCCGCCACGGGTACCGAGCCGGCACCACTAACGCCGCCGACCGAGACCCAACCTGCGCCGCCAGCGGAGACGACGACCACCATGAGCGCGCCACCCACCACCACGTCAAAATAGTGGGCGCGTTTCTTCCCGATTTGACGCGTCGATCCCGCCGTCGCTCTTGCAACTCACGGCAGCAGCGTCACTTCCGATTCGCGCCGCCGCGGCGCAGCGCTTGATCTCTCCGCCGCACCATGAACGACTGCGATTTCATTCAGGAAAGCGAAGACGAAGGCCGCATGGTGACGAATGTGCTGACGGGCTGGGAGACCGTCGTCTTTCAGATCGAGGACGAGCCGCCCGACGACTGAGCCCCCGGATCCGTCTCCTGCACGGCTTCGTTCGCACCCTTGAACCCGATCTTCGAGTGCGTACCGTCGCAGAACGGTTTCATCGTCGACCCGCCACATCGGCAGAGCGCGGCCTTCTTGACCTCGACCGGATTGCCTTGTGCGTCGGTCAGAGTGAACTCGCCCTCGACGAGGTACGGTCCGTTGTCCCGGATCTTGATGTTGATCGCCATGAGTCTCCTAGAAAATCGGGTTCTTCGCGTTGTGCTCGAGGTGCCAGTTGTACGTGTAGCCCGGGAAGACGATGGGCAGCGTGTAGGTAACCGTGACCGAGATCTCGCCCTGGCTGCGGACGATGACGATGTCTTCCTCTTTCACGGGAAGATTGTCTTCCCGCGCTTTTGCAAGAATCGCGGCCTTGATGCGGTCATCATTGTGGGTTCCGGCCGACTTTGCCTCATCCACGACGGTCTGCCGCAGCTCTGCAGCCTTCACCTTCACCGGAATCATTTTCCAGGCGACGAAAATAGCCAAACCCAGAAGGATCAGTCCTACCAGACATCCAAACTGACTCTCACCGCGCTCGCGACGACTCTTGCGCATAACGAAATCTCCAGTCGGAGTGAGTATACCTATTGGATCAGCTTGAAGAGACGTGCCGTTCGCACCGCGGCCGCCGGTCGCCCCCCGGCGCCTGCCGGACGGGCGGCGACGACTCCCGGGCCTCGATCGCCGATTCCCGTCTCACTCGACCAGAGCACCATGCGTGCACGCCCTACCACACGGTCGCCAGAAAGAACGCCCCAGCTGCGGCTGTCGAGCGAGTCCGCCCGGTTGTCGCCGAGGACGAAATAGCTGTCCGCGGGAACGATCTGGGCGGAAATGGCCCCGCTCGCCGCCTGCGCGGCGATGTAGGGCTCGGGAAGGGCATGGCCACTGACGAGGACGCGGCCGCCCCGCGTTTCGACGAGATCGCCAGGGATACCGATGACGCGCTTGATCATCAACTCGTCTGCCGCCTGGGTCGAATGAAACACGATGACGTCGCCTCTGGACGGCCGGTCGCGGAAGCGGTAGGGGGTCACGACGATGTGGTCGCCAGGCACGAGCGTAGGAGCCATCGACGCCGACGGGATGACGTAGAGACGCAGGGCCGCGCGCACGCAGAGGGCAAGCACGAGTGCGATCGCGAGGGGCTCGATCATCAGACGAAAAGCGGATTTTTGCGTCACCGGAATGCCAAACGAACGCCCGATGCCCTGCATTTCGCGTCTTGACGTCTCTCCGCGGCACAGCTACTGTTTGCGACGCATACCGATCGAGCAGCGACAGCCGCAGGGCCTTGTCGACATCCTGGACAAAATCCTCGATAAAGGTCTTGTGGTGGCGGGCGACATCAAAGTCTCTCTCGCCAACGAGCTGGAACAGAAGCTCGAGGTTCCTGCGCTCCCGCGAACTTCCCAGGCTAAAACAGACGAGAAGAAAGGTAATCCATGGCAGTCGAACGCGCACCAGGCGGCACGAGTCTCATCGACGTACTCGACCGGATCCTCGACAAAGGCATCGTCATCGACGCATGGGGCAGAATCTCGCTCGTCGGCATCGATCTGATCACGGTTGAAGCCCGAGTCGTGATCGCGTCCATCGATACCTATCTGAAGTACGCCGAGGCCGTCGGCATCACCTCGACGGTCGCCCGTCCCGCCCTCGGGCCCGGAGAGGGTGGTGGGAGCTCGACGAGCCACACGCCCGCGTCGGGCGTCGGCCGCGCATAACGCCAATCCGAACGATTCGAAAACGCCTGCCGTGCCATCCGCGCCGGCAGGCGTTTTCTTTCCGGATCAGTGTCTGCGATCGAAGCGGATGCCGCGCTCCACTTCCGCGATCGCATCCGCGGTCAGCTTGAGCGCGGCAGCCCGATGGCCGCCCTTATCGTTGTCGGCTTTCTCGAGCTCCACACGGGCAAGCCGCAGGTGATCGAGTGCCGCTACCATCCGCGGCTGATCGGCGCTGGCGCGTCCGGCCACGAATCCCGAGGCGATGGCAGTGATGACGAGAAGGGCAATGACGACACGTTGAAGTTTCATGGTTCTCCTCCTATGCACTAACCGACGCGGAGCTCATGAATCTGCTTACGGCTTCAGATATTGATCGAACCAGTCACCGACCGTCTGGTACCAGAGCTTTGAATTCTGCGGCTTCAGGACCCAGTGACCCTCGTCGGGATAGACGAGCATCTTCGACGGTACGTCCCGGCGCTGCAGCGCGGTAAACAGCTCCAGTCCCTGATTGATCGGGACGCGAAAATCGAGCTCGCCGTGCGTGACGAGCGTCGGAGTCTTGAAGTTCTTGACGAAGTTGTCCGGGGACCAGCGCTGGTAGAGCTCCGGGTTGTCCCACGGATTCCCGCCGAACTCCCATTCCGGAAACCACAGCTCTTCGGTAACGCCGTATTCGGACTTGAGATCGTAGACGCCGGCGTGCGAGACGAGCGCTTTGAACCGATCGGTGTGGCCAAGGATCCAGTCAACCATGTAGCCGCCGTAGGAGCCGCCGGCGGCGCCGATACGCGTTCCGTCGACGAAGGGCATCGCTGCAAGCCGGTCGACGCCGTTCATGATGTCGACGTACGCCTTGCCACCCCAGTCGCCCGAGATCTGCTCGACGAATTTCTGCCCGTAGCCGTACGACCCGCGCGGATTCGGCATGAAGACGATATAGCCCTTCGCGGCGAACATCTCAGGGTTCCAGCGATACGACCAGGCGTCGCCCCACCCACCCTGCGGCCCTCCGTGAATGAGGACGATGGCCGGGTACTTCCTCGTGGCGTCGAACATCGGCGGCTTCACGACCAGCGCCTGCACGCTGGCCTGTTCCGCTCCGGTGTACCAGACGTCGCTGGTCTGGCCCATGGTGATCGACGAGAGGAGCGCATCGTTCTCATGCGTCAGTTGCGTGGCCGCGGAGGCGCCGCGCTGCAGGGAAAAGATGTCATTGGGCCGCGTCAGCGATGCGCGGTCGAAGTAGATCGTCTTCCCGTCGCGGGCAATCGTGACCGCGTCCGCTGATGCCTGGGCGTACACGAGACGCGGGGCATCGTTGTTCACTCCAACTTCGTAGATGACCGATCGGGATTTCGACGGAGACGTAAAGAGGATCGACCTGCTGTCCGGCGCCCAGGTGATCGATTCCACCCACTCGTCGAACCCGGGCGCGATGCGTCGCGAGCTTCCGTTTGTCCGGTCGTACAGCCAGAGCTCCCAGAGATCCGACTCGTACCCTGCCCGCGCCTGTGAGCGGTATGCGATCCAGCGTCCGTCCGGCGAGTACTTCGGGCTCGTGTCCGCACCGCGGCGCGTGGTGATGCGCTTCGCGTCTCCGCCCGCGAGGGATACGACGAAGAGGTCCGAGTTCGTGGAGACTTCGGGATGCTGCTCCGTCTCCCTCGCGAAGACCATCTCCTTACCATCGGGCGAGACATCGAACTCGTCGCCGCCACCAACAGAGAAGGGCGGAGCATCGGATGCACCGGGTGTCAGGTCGCGCGGCGCGCTGCCGTCGAGCGGCACAAAGAGAATGTGGCTGCGCGTCGGTTCCTGCCACGCATTCCAGTGGCGATAGAGGAGAGACGTCATCACGTGGGCTTTCGTCGGCGCGCTTCCTTCCACCGCGGACTTGTCTTTGATGCAGGCGGGATCGACACCGCAGTCGGGATAGACGTCCGACGTCACGAGGAGACCGGCTCCATTCGGAATCCACTTCACCGTCCCGGCACCACCCGCAAGGTTGCTCACCTTGCGCGAGGAATCCGCCGCGACGTCGTACAGAAACACCTGATGCGGGCCACCGTCGCGGTTGGAGAGATACGCGATCGTCTTTCCATCCGGCGACCACACCGGACCGTTGTCACGATGATGGGCGTCGCTGATCAGCTTGGGTGTCCCTCCTGCGGACGGCATGAGGTACACGCCGCTGAAACTCTTGTTCGCAGCGAGGTCGGGAGTGGAGACGTCGTACGCCAGCCAGCGGCCGTCGGGCGAGACCTGAGGCGCGCCGATCCGATGGAGCGAGGCCAGATCTTCGAAGCGGAAGGTCCGCTGCGCGAAGAGACTGGTGGCGATCAGCAGAGAAAACAGAGTGAGCGCAATGCGTTTCATAGGTCCATCCTTTTACCGTATGTATCCCAACGATCTCAGATTCTCGTAATACTCATCATTCCGTTTCACTGGTGCCGTCCCCGTCGCACGCGAGCCGTACGTCGGGATGCGTGATGCGTTTCCGACCAGGCTGCGGCCGGGCATCTCCGCCGATGCGGGAAACCCGAGGAGGGTGCAGATGGTTGGAGCGACGTCGAAGGCGGAGAGGGGGGAACCGGTAAGCGCCCTCCGTGAAGCGATGATGCCAGAGCCTCGCTGGCCGTCCCCCGGCATTCCGATCACGATCACGTCGCCGTCCAACCGCGCGAGCGTCCGGTCGAGGTTCTCGAGCGCGCGAACCGATGCCGCCAGCCGCGTGGCCGGATCGAGCGCGAGACGGTTGAGGACAATGTCGAGTGCAGGCAGATAGACGGTTGCGAAGCGAGGCCGGCGTTGCCGCTTCTCGGCCAGCAATCGCTCCGACGCCACCTCGTCCACGCGCATCGCCTGCCCCCCGGCGCTGTCCCGCAACTTCGCCGCTGCCGCAAACACCGGCTTCTGGCTGATCTCCTCGAGTGCTCCCTCGGTGATGTCATCCGTCGTCCACCAGTTGACTGCGAGCGCCGGGAGCGAGCGGGCGGCGACGATCTCCCAGACGTAGTCGCGGCGGCGCACCGTCGGTGGGAGCGGTTCCCGCGTCGCCATTCGCAGAAAGGTTGCGATGTCGTGCAAGACGAGATCGGCCGACGAGACGGATTGCAGGAGATGGCGGCCGCCACGCAGCCGCACGCCGTCGACCGCACGGACACCATGCACGGCCATCGGAACGCCGGTACCGATCGAGGCCCAGCGTTCCGTCGCAGACTCTCCCGGCATCGGCGCGATCGGAGCGATCGTCGCGAACCGATTGAGGCGCGAGAGCCGGTCGTGGCCAAGCTCGTCGGTCAGTCCGTCCACAGCGACCAGCGTGACGACCTCCTGCGTCTGCGTCGTCACCACCTGGAGAGGAGGCTCCGCCAACCGGCTCTCCTGCGCGGCAAACGCCGGCAGAAAGAGCAACGCGATGACCACGGCGGCGGCGATCGTCATCGGCAGTCCGCGCGGCTTCTGGTGAATGGCTGGAATGCGCTGCAACTCATAGATCGAGAACGAGAGAAGCGCTGCGGAGATCGCGATCGTGGTGATGAGGAAGAACGCCGCCATGGCTGCCACGCCGGTCAGGAGCTCGGGCCAGAGCGGCGGCGTCTCGAAGTGATACCACCAGAGGACGATCGGAGCCGCCAGCACCGCCGCGACGGCGAATGAGATCCCGAGAAGCGTGCGCGGCGTGTCGATCACGATCGCCGGACGCAGCTTCAGAATCAGGGCGATGATGATCAGCAGAAGAAAGGAAATCGCGAATCCTGTCAGTCCGTAGAGGAGAGACAGGAGCAGAGTCTCGCCGGCGGAGAGCGGATGATTGCGAACGAGCATGACCGCAACGAGCGGTACGATCGCGAAGAGCCCGATGAGCAGCGCCGCCTTGGCGGCCACGATCATCAGCTCGCGCCAGAAGGCGCGGGAGGACCGCCCGGCAGTGAAGGGATCGTGCGCGAACCATCGTTCGATGGCGTGCGAAAGGTAGCCACGCTCCCGCAGATCGCGCCGCAAATCGTCGACGGACGGCACCGGCACGGCGCGGAATATAGCACCCGGCCGGGCGTTCTATCGCCCGACTCTTCCATGAATTCCGGCGCGGTCACCCCTGACAATCCGGTCGATCAAGAAGTGCTTCCTCAGCCTTCCCATGACGACCCTCCCAAGCGCCATCCGTTCGCGAAGTTCTTCTCCGGCGCCGCGATCACCATCGCCTTCGTCCTCCTCAAACTGAAAGCGCTCGTCTTCGTCGTCTTCGACTTTTTCCGCGGCTACGCCGTCAATCCCTTCGAAGGCTTCGGCCTCATGCAGTTCTCGGTCGCCGGCGTCTCGATGGGCCTCTCCATATGGGCCATGGCCACGAAAGCGCCACTACCACTCGTCGTCGGGTTCGTCGCCATCATCCTGATTCACGAGATCGGTCACGCCGTTGCCATCCGCGCCAAAGGGCTTCGGGCAGGGATGATGGTCTTCATCCCCTTCATCGGCGGAGCCGTGACGTTGAAGGATCAACCCCGCTCGGCGTACGACGATGCGCAGATCGGACTGGCCGGCCCGATCGCCGGGACATTCGCCTCACTCGTCTTTCTGCAGGTCTACAAGTGGACTGATCAGCCGTTGTACCTGGCGATCGCAGCGGCCGGCTTCGCCGTGAATCTGCTCAACCTGCTTCCGATCGGCATGCTCGACGGCGGCCGGATCTCCGCAGCGGTGACGAAGTGGATGTGGGTCTTCGGCGGAGGCGTCCTGGTCTACAAGGTCGTGAAGCAGCCCAATCCGCTGATGCTGCTCATCCTGCTGCTGGCCGCGTTCCAGGTTTACCTCTCGATCCTCCGCGAGAAGGATGACAAGGCGTTCTACGACGTCACGTTTGCGCAGCGCGTTTTCATCGCCATCGCCTACTTCGGTCTCGTCCTCTTTCTGGGCCACCAGACCTGGATGAACCTGAACCGTCTGTCGGCGTTGGCGAAGTAACCCCGCGCTGTAGACTGCACGCAATCGACGGTTCAGGCTCCGATCGTGGCCGAGCCTTGGACAACCTACGCCACCAGCCGTGCCGGCTAAACGCGCGCCTTGCGCACCTCGTCGATGATGCGAGCGATGACCTCTGCCGCGGCTCCGAGTTGCTTCTCGCGATCCTTCCGGAAGCTCCACTCGATCTGGCCGTTGGCGAGACTCTTCGCGCCGATGCCGATGCGCAGCGGGAAGCCGATCAGATCGGCATCCTTGAACTTCACTCCGGGCCGTTCGTCGCGGTCATCGAGGATCGCGTCGATTCCCGCCTCACGCAGCTGGCGATAGAGGTCGTCGGCGGTGGAACGGACGATGTCTTCCTTCCCGATCTGCGTGACGACGACTTCGAACGGCGCGATGGGCATCGGCCAGATGATTCCGTCATCGTCGTGGCTCTGCTCGACCGCGGCCGCGACCGTGCGTCCGATCCCGAGGCCGTAGCAGCCCATGATCATCGGCTGCCGTGAGCCTTTCTCGTCGAGGTAGGTGCAGTTCATCGGTTCGGAGTATTTCGTTCCGAGTTTGAAGACGTGGCCGACCTCGATACCGCGGTGAATCTCCAGCGGAGTGGCGCAACGAGGGCAGGGATCGCCGGCGAACGCGGTCGTGAAATCGCCATACTCCGGCTCTGGAAAATCGCGGCCTGGATTCGCGCCAGTGAGATGCGTGTCCTTCTTGTTGCCGCCGACCACCCAGTTCGGCTGACCTTTGAGCGACTGGTCCGCGAGCACGCGCTGGGCCTTCGTGCCGACGGGACCACAGTAGCCGACCGGGCCGCCGGTCGCGGCTTCGAAACGCGCGTCCGGCATCATCTCCAGGAACTGCGCGCCGAGGTGGTTCTTGATCTTGACTTCGTTCCCTTCGCGATCGCCGCGCACGAGCACCATGACGCAGCCCTTGTCGGTGTCGAAGACGAGCGTTTTCACGAGCTGCGCGGTCGGTTTGTTCAGGAACTTTCCGACGTCGTCGATCGACTGCGTGCCCGGCGTGTGAATCGGCGCGAGCTCCGTCAACGCGTCCGACGCGGCGTCACCGTAGAACTTCGATGTGGCCTTCTCCAGGTTCGCCCCGTAGTGACAATTCGGGCAGGAAACGACGGCATCCTCGCCCGACTGCGCGAGCACCATGAACTCGTGAGACGCCGATCCGCCGATGTTGCCGGTATCGGCGTCGACGGCGACGTGATCGAGTGCGCAGCGGTGAAAGACCGCGCCGTACGCGACCCTCATCTTCTCGTACGTCTCATCGAGTGACTCGCGGCTGGCGTGGAAGGAGTAGGCATCCTTCATGACGAACTCCCGGCCTCGCATCAGCCCGAAACGGGGCCGCACCTCGTCGCGGAACTTCGTTTGAATCTGGTAGAGGTTCACGGGCAGGAGGCGATACGAGTTGATCGCATCGCGAACGGTGTCGGTGATGACCTCCTCCGCGGTCGGGGCGTAGACGAAGTCGCGCTCGTGGCGATCTTTGACGCGCAGCAGTTCCTTGCCGTAGCGCTCCCAGCGGCCGGACTCCATCCAGAGCTCTGCCGGCTGGATCGTCGGCATCGACAGTTCGACGGCTCCGGCGCGGCCCATCTCCTCACGGACGATGGCCTCGAGCTTCTGCATCGAGCGAAGCCCGAGCGGAAGGTAGGTGTAGATGCCTGCGGCGACTTTGCGAATCATGCCGGCGCGCATCATCAGCTTCTGGCTGATGACGTCGGCGTCGGCAGGGACTTCGCGCAACGTGTTGATGAAGTATTGGCTCCAGCGCATGGGGGCGGGATTGTACCGTGCGCGGTTGCAGCGTTGCCGGGATGGCGGGTGCAGGGTTGGGTTGCGCGGGTGCGCAGCCCCTCATCCGGCCTTCGGCCACCTTCTCCCCGCTGCGCGGGGCGAAGGACCTCGCGATTCAGGACACCGGTCCATACACACTCAGCCATACCTCTCGGATCGCAACCTCCAGGCGCGACCTACCAGCACGACCTACCAGCGCGACCTACCAGGCGCGACCTACCAAGCATGCCTACCAGGCGCGTCCCACCAGTTGCGATCTACCAGGTGCTGCTCTCTCTCGTCGAGCACCCCTCGCCCCGCGGAGCGGGGAGAGGGAGACACGGAGCGAAGCGGAGTGCGGGTGAGGGGTGTCGCTAAATCGCCAGCAAACCGCGAAAGCGCGCAAGTAGATCCGCTTGACCTCGTGGTCGCGCCTGCAGTCGACCCGGTCTTCGAAAGGCCTCGACTGTGCCATTGACGCCCGAGCGGGCTACACCCGGTGCCCGGTATCGAACCCCGCAACCCACCGCCTAACCCCGAAATATACTTTCCACCGCCCCATGTCCCGGATCCTCAAGTTCGATCGCACTCCGGTTGCTCGCCTGGTCTCCTGCGCAGCCTCCTTTGCCTCGGCAGCCCTCCTGTTCGACTACCTCTCGAAGGGCGAGAAAGAGATCGAAGCCCTTCCGATCGTGGCGCTCGTACTTTTGTTCCTCGGGACCGTCGCTGCGGCGACGGTTCAGTACGGCGATCACATCTACCTCAGCGACGACGGTGTGATGTACGAGAACTGGCTGTTCAAACGTTTTGGAAAACGAGGCCGGTGGATGCGCTGGGAGGACGTCATCGAGGTCCGAGAGATCCGTCAGCGTGTGTTGATTCTCTTCTCTGCCGATGGTCGACGATTGCTGGTCGACGCCATCCTTGGCTACGCGATTGCTAGAAGCGAGATTCTCCGGCGAGCGCCGCAGGCTGTTTTTTCCGGGACGCTCGCTCGAGATGATTCGTGAAAAAGCGCGTACTCATCCCTGCCAGCGTTGCGGTCCTCATCCTCATTGCGATCGTTCTCGCCATCATCGCGGCGCGCCAGCGCGCACCGCGCAACCGTGTCTTTCGCGCCGCTCCCGCGGAGGCGCGGCCCAAACCACCATCCTCCCGCCTGCGGCCGCCCGCCGAGTGGACGGAGCAATTCCGCGCGCTTGAAACCGCCCGACAGTGGGGAGAGCTCTCCGATCTTCTCGATCGAATCGCCAGCGACTACATGCCCGAGCTCTTGCCTCTCTCCGTACGCCAGCTTCTCTACCCGCGCTATTTCTACGATTCCATCAGTGCCGACGCGAAGAGCTACGACGCCGATCCGACGCTGGTCCTGGCGATCATGCGCGAGGAGTCGCGCTTCAATCCGCGCGCAAAGTCGGAGGCCGCAGCACGCGGATTGTTGCAGTTCATCATCACGACCGCGCGGCAGATCGGACGCGACGTCGGCCTCGTCGATGTCGCACCCGAGGATCTCTACGATCCCCGAGTCATCATCAGACTGGGAGCGAAGTACATCAGCACGCTGTCGAAAGAGTTCAACAACGACCACTACGCCGTCGCCTCGTCCTACAACGCCGGCCCGAAACAGACGGCGCTCTGGTTGCGGCTCGCTCCGGCACCCGGCGACGACTACTTCCTCTCCGCGATCACTTTTGACGAGACCAAGCAGTACGTCCGCAAGGTGATGAACAGCTACAAACGCTACGTCGAGCTCTATGGCGACGGCGCTCCGAGCGGCGGCCTCAGAGCGGAGCCGTAATCATCAACACCCACGCGACGCGTACCCGACTCTCGGGCTCCCATTCGCGTCGTAGGCCGGAACCCATCCGATGGCCACGGTCTTCGGCTCGCGCACGGAACATGGGCTGGCGTCCAGCAGCCGCACCTTGAACCAGAGCTTGCCATCCGGACGCTCAACCTCAACCACTTCGATGGAGCGATCGGTGCGCGCCGACGGTTTCCAGCGTTTTCCATTCGGGGTGCGAAACAGGAAGCCGTCCCAGTCGCGTTGCAGACTGCTCATGCTGTGAGTGACCAGATCTTCGTACCGATGGAGTTCGGGGCCACGGTTCCATCGGATCCAACCAGAACCCTTGTCCAGCCGGATCCGTACCCACCCCGGCCGTGTCTCCAGCACGATGAATCCGCTCTCCTCGTAGACTGCTTCCCCATACGGAAGGTCGGAACGGGGGCACGCGGCCACGGAGCGGTTGGTCGCAGCGTGGACGACGGGCATGCAACTTCCTCCGGTGATCGTCCGGCGAAGCTGTGCGATGCGGCGAGCGTGGGAGGGTGTCGCGAAGACATCGACGATGGGATCCGCGGGTGTGCAGGGCTGGGGCGGAAAGAATGGATGCGGAGAGAGGACCCCGATGTAGTTGCGATAGACGTCGACCTCTCCGTAATCCAGACTCCGTGGCTCCGGGCAATGCGCGATCGCGGTTGCAGCGAGCAGGAGCGAAAGAAGTATCTCCACGTCAGTCCCGATTTTGGTTCCTATCCGATCACTCTCTCGTAGAACTCGCGGTACTTGGGCACGACCCGGTTCACGTTGAACTTGCCTTCCGCCAGATCGCGTCCGTTACGCCCGAGGCGACGCTGAAGATCCGGATTGGAGAGGATCTCGATCGTGCGTTCGGCCATCCCGTCGACGTCGCCTACAGGCAGCAGGTATCCGGTTTCATCTTCGACGACGACCTCCGTCAGTCCGCCCGCTCGGCTCCCGATCACCGGCACCTCGGACGCCATCGCTTCGAGTGCGGCCATACCGAAGGACTCCGCCTCCGACGGAAGCAGAAAGACATCGGCGGCTCCCACGACCTCTTCGAGGTTGGGGACGTTCCCGAGAAAGAAGACCTGCTCGCGCAGATGATGGTCGCGGCAGAACGCTTCGGCAACGGAGCGGTCGGGTCCGTCGCCGATCATCACCAGACGACTCGGGATGACGCGCGAAACGCGCTCGAATACGGCCAGGACATCCATGATCCGCTTCACGGGACGAAAGTTCGAAACATGACAGATCAGCTTCTCGCCCGATGAAGAAATCAGACTGGACAGCGCGCTGTCGTGCTTGCGGAATCGCGCCGGATCGACAAAGTTGGGGATGACTTCGATCTCCTTGTTCGTCGCAAAATTCTTCGCGGTCTCGACGCGCAGCCATTGCGACACGGCGGTCACTCCGTCGGACGCCTCGATGCCAAATCGCGTGATCGGCAGGTAGCTGGGATCGCGGCCGACGAGCGTGATGTCGGTGCCGTGCAGGGTCGTGATGAAGGGGAGCTTCCGCGACGAGAGGATCTCGCGCGCCAGATGGGCGCTGATCGCGTGCGGAATCGCATAGTGAACGTGGAGGATGTCCAGCTTCTCGTACTCCGCCACTTCCGCCATCTTCGTCGCCAGCGCGAGCGTGTAGGGCGGATAGGGATCGAAGAGCGGATAGGGAGTGACGGTGACTTCGTGAAAACGCACACGCTCATGCAGCACGTTGAGCCGCGACGGCATCGCATAGCTGATGAAGTGAACGTCGTCTCCTCCGCGAGCGAGCGCAACGCCCAGCTCCGTGGCCACGACGCCGGATCCGCCAAACGTGGGATAGCAGGTGATGCCGATTTTCATCGTGGTCTCGTGTCGCGGTTGCACGTCGCGGATGCGCGGTTGCGCGGTCCCGCGGTCTCGCGGTTGCGTGGACGGATGTTCGTTGGCCGCTCGGTCTCAGCGTACCGATGCGAAGAGATTCTCAGCCGCGAGACCGCGGGACCGCGAGACCCCGCAACCGCGTCGCCCCGCGCCCGCGCAACTCCGATCATCAAACCTCTCTCCCACTGTACGCCGCGATCACATCATCGACCTTCGGCGGCTGTTTGGTCATGAAGGCCTCACCGTATTCGACCCCGATCAGCGCGCCGAAGTGGCGGTCGCGCGCTTCGATCATCTCCAGGAACTTTTTGTCCGCGATGAACGTGGGAGGCTCCTTCGACTTCGGGTTGTGGAACTGCGACTTGAAGGCGGCGATGGCGCGCATCTTCGTCTTCCACGTCTTCGTCACGTCCACGACGAAGCTCGGCGGAACGAGATAGTTCTGCGGGTAGTAAATCGTCGTCTGCGGACGATGGGCCGGAAGGCCGGTCTCCAGCGACCGCAGCCCCGCGTAAAACGACGCCTCCGCCACGATCCGGCCGGTGCGGATGTGATCGGGATGCCGGTCATCCGGCCACATCGTGAAGACGAGCTTCGGCCGGCAGCGACGGTTGATCTCGACGATCTGCAGCTCCTCCTCACGGCCGGTGCGCAGCGCGCCGTCGCCGAAATCGAGCTGCTCCCGGAAGCGCACGCCGAGAATCCCGGCAGCCTTGAGCGCCTCGCGCCGGCGGATCTTCGGCGTGCCGCGCGTTCCGAGCTCTCCCCGCGTCAACTCGATGATGCCGACGCGCAGGCCGTCGGCCACCGCTTTGGCGATGGTCCCGCCACACGAGAGCTCGATGTCATCGGGATGCGCTCCGAAGAAAATCAGGTCGACCGGCTCGAGTCCTTCGATCACAAACTCACCACCTTGCAAACGTTGGCATCCTGCTGCGCTTCGTCGATCATCCGATCGATCAGCCGCGGACCGAAATCATTCCAATATCCGAACCAACCGGTGACGCGATCCTGCGGCGAACCGTCCGGCAGGAGCGTCGATACCAGCTTCCGGATGGCGGCATAACGCTCGCGGTCCTTCCGCGCCAGTCCGCGGATGGCACGCTCGGTCAGCGTGTCGAAGTGGTATTCGATGTGTCCGATGGACCGGCTGATCGCCCGCGCCAATGCATGTTCGGCAGGAAGGGCGATCTCACCGATTTGCGTGATCTGCTCGGCGAGATCGGCCTGCGCTTTTTTGGCGATTGCGCGGATCTCGCTCACGCCCCCCGGCTCGCGCGCGGCCAGGAGCGCGTCCGCGCCACCGAAGATCTCCTGCGGCGTGACTCCGTACCGGCCCATCGTGCGCAGCACCCGCGCCGGAGCCACCATCTCGTGCGCGCGCAAGGCAACCTGCGGCATCGCCACACCCAGAAGCTCGTGTAGCGGCGCGATCTGCGCGTAGTACGCCACCTCGGCCGGACCGCCGACGAAGAGATCGGGACGAAGAACGAAGTCCTGGAGAAGAGGACGCGTCAGAGCAGACGTCGATGTCCGTTCCGGAGCGAGCGCCCGCGGCCAGTCGATCAACTCCCGCCGGCCGCGCTCATCGAGCTCGAAAAGGAGACTGTGACCTTCCCCCGCCCGAGGCATGACCTGAGGCGTGTATCCGGCGGCCTGTAGTGTGGCGGCGCGGGCGTCGAGATCGAACTGAACACGATCCCAGTTGGCGAGGATGCGCTCGAACAACGGCCCTCCGGCACGCCTCAATTCGGGAAGCATTGCATCGACGAGGATGAACTTCCCATCAACTGCCGCAGTGAGAAGCTCGGCGAACGAATCGCGGAACGTGATGCCGGGCCGCAGCCACCACGGACGCGGGATATCGAAGTGTGCGAGGAGTGCCTCGGTCAGCGCTTCGGGAACAGGCAGCGTGCCGACCGTCACTTTCGAATCCGCCCGGCGCGCGCGCAACGTGACGAGATCGAGTTGCTGCGCGGCACGCTTCGGCAGCGAGAGTGTGGCCACCTCCGCGAAGTCGTGATCCTCGGTCGCCAGCCAGAAAAACACGGTGGTCGGAATCCCCCGCGCTTCGTTGTCCCGCTTCAGCTTCAGCATCCCCGCGAGCTTGGCGAGCGTGTACATCGGACCACCAGCGAACCCGACCTGCTGTCCGGCGATGACGGTGAACGTCTCGCCGCGCGACCAGCGGGCCACCTCGTCCTCCACGTCGCGGCCCCACTGCCTGTTGGAGGCGACCAGAGCCTTCGCAAGCGCGGCGTCGCGCGGAGACGCATCCCGTGCGCGCTCCGTGTTTCCTCGGGGGAGAAAGCGGATCGCGTTCTCATTTCCTGTGATCCAGTCGCGCGTGAAGCGGTTCAGACCGGGATAGTCCGTGAGGGGAAAGGTGAGACAAGCCGGCTCCGACGTGACGCTCACCGGTCGCGGCTCCCGACCAGGATCAGGCGGGGCGAGGCGGCATCGAACGGCGCGCTGTCGAAGTCGCCAAACGCGTTTCGGATGGAAAGGCCCGAGGAGGTGAACATCGTCGCGATCTCACTGAGATCGTATCCGCGAACGCGTTCCAGATAACGCTTTTGACCGATTGTGATCCGTTTGTTGAACGATCGGTCACGCGGATCGAACCAGCGCTCGATCTCCACCTGCCCGCTGGGAGTGGCGATCGTCTCGCGCTCGACGAGCTTTTCCAACTCGCGATCAACATTCAGGTAGTCGAAGAGAAAGACTCCACCGATCCGCAGCACCCGCGCCATCTCGTGCACGACCTGCAGATTCTCATCCTCGGTGGCGAAGTACCCGAAACTCGTGAAGAAGTTCACCAGCCCATCGAAACTCCTGCTGCAAAAAGGCAGCGCGCGCATGTCGGCGCGCGCGACGGGAAGCAATCCCCGTTCATCGATACCGGTGCGGAGAAGCGTGAAGGAGAGATCGCAGCCGACGGCACGGTATCCCTCGCCATTCAGCTCCGTGAGGTGCCGCCCCGTCCCGCAGGCCAGGTCGAGGATGACGCCGTCCACACGGCCGAAGTGCTCGCAAAAAAACGCCACCTGCCGCCGTGCCTCATGCTCGTCGCGATGCGCGTAAAGCTCGAGGTACGCCTCGCCGAACCACTCCCGGTACCAGGTCATCGATGCCGGAGTCTACCGCCGGGCGGTGGGAGGGTGCTGGAGGATCGTGGCCAGGTCCAGGAGAAAGCGACGGCATCGGAGAGCGGTGTCCACCTTCCGAACCGCCTCGGTGCCAGGCGGGGGAGGCGAGGACGGGCTTGTCCTCTCCTGGAACGTCCTGAGACGCAACAAGGTAGGCAACTCGCGAAACAGAACTGCGACTCTCTGGCAACTGTCGCTATGTGACAGCATTCTCTTCGTTCTCGTCTCCGAGAATCTCGTCAGGTGTTCGCGCTCGGCTGAGAGCGCGAATATCGCCGTTGACGAAGACGGCCACCCCTCGCACTACAAACACCCTTTTAGGTCTTCGCTGCCTCCTGCAGGGAAATTTCCGGAAACACCTCGTGTGTAAACCCGTATCTGAGACCGGGCGACTTCTTTGCTAACGCCACCGCTTGATCGAGACTATCAGCTTCAAAAATCAATAGTCCGCCAAGATCTCCGACGTAGTCTTTGACATTCTTCGCAGAGACAGTTTTTCCACCTCTAATCGGCATAGCCAATGTAGCCTTCAGCAACGAAATCCATTCCCCCATGTCTTTAAGGTTCTGGGCGACTTCATTTTCGGGAACTGAGCTGCCGTCGGTGTGCCGGGACAGTAAAATAAACTTCATATTCATCTTCCTTTTTAAGTCGTCGCCACGGGTGCCGCCAATGAGTGGGGTTCCCACCCTGATTGCCGCTATTCTAGTGCTGACCGCTAATTCGCTCAAAACCGGCCTGTCTGTTCCGCGTTCAACGATCTGACGACTGGATTCGCAGGGGTCGGAACGAGATTGTAACCGCACTGCGGACACCCGCTTCGACGTGAAACTTCCCCTTCTCGCCCGACTTCGGGCCTATCGCTTCTTCCCGCCGACTCCGGGCACGGCCGCGACTTGTTTCATCCATTCCGCGATCTGGCGTTCGTCGAGGTCGTCGATGGATTCGAGCTCCACACCCCGCGTAGATTTGCCCATCCCCACTGGCGTCACTGGCGGCACTGGCTTGAGCGCCGCACCGTTCACGAACATGAGCTTGACGTGGCCGGCAGGGCAAACCAGGGGGCCACATCTTCGTTTTGCCATTGCTCTTCGCCTTCTCGGGGGGAAACCCGGGGGCCACATCTTGGGGGGAAACCCGGGGGCCACATCTTCGTTCTGTCATTGCTCTTCGCCTTCTCGGGGGGAAACCCGGGGGCCACATCTTCGTTCTGTCATTGCTCTTCGTCGTCTCTACGACACGTAGCCGGTTCTTCCATTCCGAGGAGGTTTTCGCCTTCCCTTGGATACAGCGCGGAGATTCTGACGAGCCCCGCGAATCGCCGAGGGATCCTCGGTAGCGCCATGGCACGATCAATACGGATTGAATACGAGGGCGCTCTGTACCACGTCACCTCACGCGGCAACGAAAGGCGCCCCATCTTT
>JBBRTE010000002.1:0-390525 GCA_038244715.1 Thermoanaerobaculia bacterium | reverse complement strand
GAAGAGCTGAACCAGAACACAAATGAGGCGCTCTCACGAGCGCATCATTCTCAACCGGACCTCACGGTCCATCACAACGCCGACGGAGGGGGGATTTTTACCTGGCCAACCGGGGGGAAAATAGGATGGCCGTTGACACCATCCCAACGATGAAGTTTCCCGCGGTGTCAGTGCTCGTGAATAGATTCTGACTTCTGTACTCGAAAGGCCGGGGAGGCTGGTGCCATATGATGCCGCATCCATTCGAAACACAGGCAATGACGGGGCTGTCAACCGCGTAGCCCGAAGGATAGCCACGGATGGTGGAGAGGACAGTGCCCTCCGGAGCGACGCGCCAGATGGCGCTCGAGGCCGCGGTCGCGACCAGGTATACCTGACCGCTCCATCCAGCTCCTAGGGCGGCCTCTGGAAGCCCGGGAAGATAGTGGTCGATGACGATCGGAGTGGGATCGAGCATCCCGTCGAGCGTCACACGGCGTGCCACGAGAAACTCGCGAGCATCGACATACGTGATGAGGAAATCTCTGCCATTCGATGCGGTTGCGGTCGCCGTTTTCGAATAGGCAACGCCGACGTCGATCGGAGTTCCGAGTTGTCCATCACCGGCGATCAAGGCGGCGCGGACGATGGCCTGATCGATGCCGGTGCTCTCGCGCCAGGTCACCAGCGACAGCGTTCCGTTCGAAGCGATCGAACCGGCGGCCTGTTCCCGGGCGGAGCTGGCGATCGCGGCATGCCGCCGGTTTGGGGGTTCGGCGTCGATCTGTTCCAGCGACTTGAAAATGGCTGCCGACGTGTGCCAATTGCCGGTGATGTAGTAGTCATCGCTGTCGCCCGTGATGATGATCGTGTCGCGGCCGTTCGACGCGCTTGCAAACACTTTCGTCGGCCGGTTGCCCCGCAAAGTGGCGATGTTGACAGGGTCGCCGATCGGTACCCCCGCCGCATCCACCCGTTGTCCGACGATCTCAAAGCTCTCGGGCGGCGATGCGTCAAATGGCGGATATCTCGCGGCTGCCCAGACCAGAGTGTAGGCGCTGCCGGACCATGTAACCGTATCGCTTCCGGCGCGGGTCTGCTGCGGCATACCCATCGTGCCGTCAGCGTCGACAGTCACACAGAAATTGTCACCGATCATCAGGAATGACGATCCGTTCGACGCGATCGTGGAAAACGCGAAATTGTTATGGGGAAACGAAAACTGTTTCCTCACCTCAACGTCGCCCGCGCCGCTGAGCAGAAAAAACGTACCCTGAAAAGACCCACTGAGATCAAAACTCGAATACGCGATCAGGTACCGGTCGCCATTCGAGCCGACGGCGTAGGAAACGTAGGAGGACATAGCAAACTCGTGTTCGGCGCCCAGGGGCGTGCCGTCCGCGGCGAGCAGCCGGAACCGGTTCCACGCGGTGGATAGAAGCACGTTCTTTCCGTTCGTCACCAGCCTTTTCATCGCGGTAAGCTCGATCACAACCGGTTGCACACCCACAGGCCGCCCGTCGCGAGCAACGCGACGCGTGACCAGCGACGTGCCCGCCTGGTAGACCACGAGAAAATTATCTCCGACGAAGACGACGTCGGGATTTCCAAAGTCAGACGCCTTGCCGGACGCGAAGAGAATGCTGGGCTGATCGAGCAGCTTGCCCTCCGGCGAGATGCGGCCACCGCCGAGTACGACCGTGTCCCATGCAGTGCGCGTCCGCCAGACCGCGAAAAAGTTGGTACCGTCGGAAGCGACGCGCGCGGCTTCCTGCCTCGTTGGGGCAGCGCCAAACTGCACCGGAGCGAGCGGCTGGTCGATGCGAATCTCAGCTCCAAACAACGAAGCCGTTACGAGGCCCAGCAGCAGCGCCATTTTTCGCATGGCAAGAGCGTATCATCTCTATGGTGCTATCGCATATTGCGCCTGCGTACCACGTTCGATCCTGGTGTGCCACTCGTTTCCACAACCCCTTGCTATGATCCGTTCCCGAAGGGGACACGCATGCCGCTGCTTGAAGGAAAGACCGGAATCGTTTTCGGTGTCGCCAACAAACGCTCCATCGCCTGGGCCATCGCGCAGGCGCTGGCGCGCGAGGGGATGCGGCTCGCATTCACGTATCAGGGCGAACGGCTCAAGGAGAATGTGCAGGAGCTCTGCGCCGCGATGCCGGACTCGCTCATCCTGCCGTGCGACGTCACCGTCGACAGCGAGATCGAGGCGGTCTTCAGCGAGGTAGCCGAGAAATTCGGCGGCCTCGACGCACTCGTCCACTCTGTCGCCTTCGCTCCCCGCGAAGATCTCGAGAACGACTTCGTAAACACCTCGCGTGACGGCTTCAAGATGGCGCACGACATCTCCGCCTACTCGCTCGTCGGACTGACGCGTGCCGCCCTTCCTCTGCTCGAGAAATCTTCCAGCGGCGCGGTGCTGGCGCTCACCTACTACGGTGCCGAAAAAGCGGTCGAGGGCTACAACCTCATGGGAGTCGCCAAAGCCTCGCTCGAAGCGAGTGTCCGCTACCTCGCCGCGAACCTCGGCCCCAGGAATGTCCGCGTCAACGCCATCTCGGCAGGGCCGGTCAATACGCTCGCCGCCCGCGGCATCAAGGGATTCACGGGGATGCTGAAGCACCACGCGGAACGCGCACCGCTTCGCCGCAACGTGGAGCTGGAGGAGATCGCCAACGCTGCGCTCTTCCTCCTCTCACCGATGTCCTCGGGCATCACCGGCGAGGTCATGTTCGTCGACGGCGGCTACAACATCGTCGGATTGTGATCGGGCACGATCGAACGCAGGTCGGACTCTCTCAATCCGAGGGGCGGTTGATGCGTTGCCGTGTTGCCGGAAGGTCAGACTGAGAATTCCGACTTACGTGTTTCCGGCCACGAAGAAGTTTGTGTTCGTAGGCTGAGCCACGCCACCTTTGGGCTCGAGCGTCACGGCCAGGCCCTTGATCTCCGTCGCCAGCGGCAGATTCTCGATCGAGATCGAGGCGTCGCCGGAGTGGGCGACGTCGAACACGCCGGCGCTTTGCGGCTTCGGCTGATCCGCGCGCAGGATCCAGAGCTGGTAACTCTTGTCGTTCGCATTCGCCGGCAGGTTGTAGAAGAAGACGACCGCGCGACGCTTTTGTGGCTCGAGAAAAACGCGAGCCGACGCCGACGGAGAAATCTGCTGGCCGGCAAGGGCGATGGTACGTGTATCCGGAGACGCCAGCGCCGCCATTTCCGCTCCCAGTTTCTCGACCCGCGCGGCGAGCAGTTGATTCTCGCCGGCCAGCCGGCGGATCTCCGCCTCGCTGCTGTTGAATTTCTCGCGCGTCACGCGGACGGACAACTCACGCCAGCCCCAGAGTGCGAGAAACAGAGCGGCCGCCGCCATCCACCACCGACTGATGCCGAAGCGATCCTGGGCCTGCGCGACGGTTCCGGTACTCCCCTCCTCGCTGACCGCGGAGAGCACCCGTTCGCGAACGGAGGGTGGAGGGATGACCGGATCGAGGTCGCGCGCCAGGAGCGAGGCCGCCTCCGCATATTCATCCCGCGCACTGCGGCAGGAAGCGCACGCATCGAGATGCGCCCGAAATGCACTCGCCTCTTCGGGACTGGCAGCGCCGATCGCGTCGAGTGCGGCGATGGCTTCGAGCTGTTCGTGCGTCATCATCGGAACGCCTTCAGACGCTCACGCAGCTTCTTCATGCCGAGCTGCATGCGCGTCTTGATCGTGCCCAGCGGTTCGCTGAGCTTCTCCGCGATCTCCGATTGCGACAACCCCTGGAAGTACGCCAGGGCCAGAGCAGCGCGTTGCGCCTCCGGCAGCTCCGCCAGCGCACTGCGGACCGCGCTGCGCTCCTGAGCCTCGATGGCGTCGTCGGCTCCGGTACGTTTGTGCACGAAGCCGAAACTGGACGAGATCTCACGCCCCGCTTCCTCTTCGCGGTCACCGCGCACGCGCCGCGAGCGGAGGCGGTCGATGCCGCGGCTGCGGGCAATCGAGATCAGCCACGCCACGTCGCTGCCGCGCGCAGCATCGAACATCCTGGCGCTCGTCCAGGCCTTCACGAACGTCTCCTGGAGCACTTCCTGGGCGTCGTCGGGATTGGAGAGGATCCGGAGAAGGAGGGCATAGAGGGTCGACGAATGACGGTCGTAAAGCTGTTCGAACGCGACGAGATCGCCGTTGGCTACGGCCGGCAGCAGCGAGCTGGGTTCGACGCTCGTTTTCATTGCGACGATCATTGCGCGGCGTTGATAGGTACGTAGCGCCGCGCGTAGCGGATCTATTTTCCCTGCTGGTCTTCCGTTTCCGGCGGAAACTCGACATCCGTTCGATAGCCGGTTCGCGAGGGCGCACGCTTGCCCGGCGTCCCGCTGGCTCGTCCGGACGACTCCTTGTTCGTTCCGTGACCCGCCGAGCCGCCGTCCCAGAAGCCTTTGTCGTTCATCTGCTCGTCTGGAGTTTCCGCCATCGTCGTCATCCTAGTCGTGGAAGTCCTGCTCCGTGAAATCGGTGCTCATCCCGGCTGCGGCACAGGCACCTGGTCAGTGGGGGTCGCCGGCTCCGGCTCAGCCAGTGGTTTCGATTCCCGTCCGACGCGCTCGGTCGTCTTCTGATCGGCGGCCGCGCGATCCAGCAGCGCGATCTTCAGCACCTCTTCGACGTGCTCGACGAAGTAGAACTGCATGTCGCGCTTGATCGGCTCAGGGACGTCGATGAGATCACGCTCATTCAACTTCGGCATGATGATGGTGGTGATCTTGGCCGCACGCGCAGCCAGCACCTTCTCTTTCACACCGCCGATCGGAAGCACATCGCCGCGCAACGTCACTTCGCCGGTCATCGCCACATTCCGTTTCACGGGCCGCCCGGTGATCATCGAGATGATCGCGCTCGTCATCGTGATCCCGGCGGATGGACCATCTTTGGGGATGGCGCCGGCCGGGACATGGATATGAATGTCGTGCGTCTCGAAATAGTCGGAAGGGATGTTCTGCTCGTCGGCGTGGGCACGCGCGTACGTGAGCGCTGCCTGTGCAGACTCCTTCATGACGTCGCCGAGCTGGCCGGTCAGAACGAGCTTTCCCTTGCCCTTCACGGCCAGGGCTTCGATGAAGAGGATGTCGCCGCCGACCGCGGTCCACGCCAATCCCGTGGCGACACCAACCTGATCCCGCTCCAGCAACTCTTCAGCGAAGTGTTTCATCGGGCCGAGATACTTTTCGACGTTCGCGTCGGTGATGCGGTAGCTCTCCTGCTGATTTCCTCCCGCGACCTGCACAGCGATCTTCCGGCAGATGGTGCCGATCTCGCGCTCCAGATTGCGAAGCCCAGCTTCCTTCGTGTAGCCGGTGATGATCCGCGTGATCCCGGAGTCGGTCCAGACCACCGGTGTCTCGTTGATGCCGTTCTCTTCCATCTGCTTGGGGATGAGGTGCTGCTTCGCGATCGACAGCTTTTCTTCGTCGGTGTAGCCCGAGAGCCGGATCACTTCCATGCGATCGAGGAAGGCCGGCTGGATCGTGTCGAGGACGTTGGCTGTGACGATGAACATCACGTTCGAGAGGTCATACGGAACGCCGAGGTAGTGATCGCGGAATGAGAAGTTCTGTTCGGGGTCGAGCACTTCGAGAAGTGCCGAAGACGGGTCGCCGCGGTAATCAGCGCCGATCTTGTCGACCTCGTCGAGCATAAAGACGGGATTGGACGTCGCGGCCTGGTTGATGCCCTGAATGATGCGGCCCGGCAACGCACCGACGTAGGTTCGGCGATGCCCGCGAATCTCGGCCTCGTCGCGTACGCCACCGAGAGAGATGCGGACGAACTTGCGGTCGAGCGCTCGCGCAATCGAACGACCGAGAGACGTCTTGCCGACGCCGGGAGGTCCGACGAAACAGAGGATCGGCCCCTTCATCTTCTGTCCGCGCAACTTGCGCACGGCCAGGTATTCGAGGATGCGCTCCTTGATCTTCTCGAGGTCGTAATGATCTTCGTCGAGGATCTGCCGGGCGCGCACGAGATCGTGGTTGTCCGCGGACATCTGTCCCCACGGCAAGCCGGTCATCCAGTCGAGGTACGTACGAATGATCGACGTTTCGGCCGAGTCCGGATGCGAGCGTTCGAGGCGCTTGACCTGCTTCTCGACCTCTTCGCGCGCTTCCATCGGGATCTGCTTCTCTTCGATCTTCTTGCGGTAGTTCTCGACGTCCTCGGCGACGTCTTCACCTTCACCGAGCTCCGACTGGATCGCTTTGAGCTGCTGGCGCAGGAAGTACTCGCGCTGCGATTTATTCATCTCCCCCTGCGCGGCCGAGGAGATCTCCTGCTGCATGGTCAGGAGGTTGATCTCGCGCGAGAGAAGATCATTGACCTTCTTGAGCCGCTCGACCGGGTCCATGGTCTCGAGGATCTGCTGCGCTTCCTCGAGCTTGAGGTCGAGATTCGAAGCGGCGAGGTCGGTCAGCCGTGCCGGATCGTCGAGATTCGCCGCGATGACCATGACCTCCGGACTGATGTTCTTGCCGAGACCGACCGCGCGGTCGAGGTTCTGTTTGACGGCACGGATGAGAGCCTCGGTCTCCAGTCCCCGATCCTTTGTGACGGTTTCCTCGATGCGGGTGATCTTCGCCTTGAAGAATGGAGCGGTCTGGATGAAGTAGTCGATGCGCGCGCGGCTGAGTCCCTGCACGAGGATGCGAATCCGCCCATCCGGGAGCTTCAGCATCCTCATGATGATGGCCACGGTTCCGACACGGTAGAGATCGTCCTCGGCTGGATCCTCGTTCTGAAAATCCTTCTGTGCGGTCAGCATGATCACGCGGTTTTCGGCGAGCGCCTGATCCACCGCGTTGATCGACTTCTCCCGGGAGACCGAGAGAGGAACGATGATGAACGGAAAGATTACGAGGTCCTTGAGCGGCAGAACCGGCAGGACGTCGGGGATTTTGATCGGTTCTTCTTTCGCGGTCTCGTTCTGGTCTGTCATCTCGACCTCATCTCACTCTTGGGGGGATGCAGCAGGCTACCTCTGCAATGAGTGTGCGCGGTTGGATCGCCTGGGGGTCTCATCGCAATTGATGCAACTCCTTCACAAATGCGTCGACGTCTTCGAACCGCCGGTACACCGACGCGAAGCGGACGTACGCCACCGGATCGAGCTCGCGCAGTCGCTGCATGACCATCGTGCCGATGTCCTTGCTGGAGATCTCCCGCTCGCCAGCATCCTGCATCGCGACTTCGATCGAATCGGCGAGCCGTTCCAGCGAATCCTGCGGGACGGGACGCTTGCGACACGCCACCTGTAGACCACGCATCAACTTCCCGCGATCGTAGGGTTCCCGCCGCTCGTCGCGCTTGACGACCTGAAACGGGACCTGCTCGATTTTCTCGTAGCTGGTGAAGCGGCGTTCGCACTTCGTGCATTCGCGGCGACGCCGGATCACATCCGCCTCGCGGCTTTCGCGCGAGTCGACGACACGGTCTTCCGTATTGCCACAGAAGGGACAGCGCATTCGGAGGGCCGTATATCACGACTGCGAAGTCGTGTCGCCAGCCACATCGTCGGCGGCGTGGGTGAGGTCACGCCAGCGCAAACCTTCCCGCGCGAAGAGCGCTACTCCCGTCAACACCACCGGGATCGTGCCCACCAGATGCAGAATCAGGGCAACGGCCACGGAGCTGTCGATGTCGAATCCGTAGAACGACGTCAACGCCCACTGACAGAGCTTGTGAAAGCCGCCCACGCCACCGGGCGTCGGGATGGCCACTCCGATCGTCGTCACGCCGCTGATGAAAAACGAAGCGTCGTACGGCAGCGGCCTGTGAAAGGCGATGAACACGAGCCAGTACTGCGCGGTGAGGCACACCCAGATCGCGACCGTGGAGAGGATCACGGTGATGAAGTCGCGGGGCCGCTCCATGATCGCCAGCGTCTTTGCGAAGGCATCGAAGAACTTCATCCACGGCTCCTGAAACCGCTTCGGGAGGATGCGCCCGATCCATTCATGGAGCCGGCGGACGTGACCGCCGAAGAAATAGAGTCCGATCAGAAACAGCGTGAGTGCGACGAGGACGGACGCGCTGCCGATGCCTCCGCCATGGACAACTGCCCGACCATTTGGAAAGCTGTTCCAGCGCCGGATGCAGAACCAGATGAAGATGCCGAGGATGGCGAAGAGGTCGAGTACGCGTTCGGTGAGAACGGTTCCCAGCGCCTCGGCGAACCGGATCCTGGTGCGCTTCGCCAGCAACGCCGGCCGCGCCACGTCGCCAGCGCGGATCGGAAGCACCGTCGACAACATGTATCCGGCGGTGTTGGCGAAAAACGTCGGATAGAAGTCTGGTGGCTTCGGATTCGCGAGGAGAACGCGCCATCGGACGGTGCGGAACACCAGGGCCAGCCAGTTCGAAAGGAACGCCGCCGCCAGCCAGAGCGGACTGATGGCCGTCATGATCCGCCACACGTCGTGGAGGTTGCTCTTCCAGAGAAACAGGCCGAGGAAGAAAATGGTCAGCGACGCGACAAGGGTCACCTGGAGAATGCGGCGCAAAGCCGGGCAGTTGTACCACGGCGATGCTGAACGTCTACACGAATCCAGTCTTCTACGATCACGACACCGGAGCCGGGCATCCTGAATCCGCACGGCGACTGGATGCGGCGCTCGCGGGGGTGCAGCGCGCCGGCCTCGGCGACCGCGTCGTGCGCGACACCGCGGACCATCCCGACACCGATCGCATCATCGCCAAGGTCCATTCCGCGGACTATGAGCGCGCGCTCGAGCAGGCTGCCGCGGCCGGAATGGACGACTTCGTGTCGGGTGACAACCCGATGTCGTCGCAAACCTTTGCCGCCGCACGGACGGCCGTCGGCGCAGCACTGACGGCTGCCGAAGCGATGACGCGGGAGGCGAACCATCGCGCATTCGTCGTCGCGCGGCCGCCGGGCCATCACGCCGAGCGCCTCCAGCCGATGGGCTTCTGTTTTTTCAACACCATCGCCTGCGTCGCCGAATGGATGCGCGAGCAGGCCGGAATCGAGCGTGTCTTCGTCTTCGACTTCGACGTGCACCATGGCAACGGAACGCAGGCGCTCTTCTGGGACCGCGACGACGTCTTCTACGCGTCGATGCACCGCTTTCCGTTCTACCCGGGCACCGGGGCCCGCGACGAAATCGGGAGCGGCGCAGGGCGCGGATGCACGCTGAATCTCCCATTCGAGCAAGGGCTGGGCGATGCTGCGTATCTTCGCGGCGTCGAAGACACCATCGTGCGAGCCATCGACGACTATCAGCCTCAGGCCATCCTTCTCTCCTCCGGGTTCGACGCGCATTGGCGCGATCCGCTCGGGGGCATGCGCGTCACCGAGGAGGCGTACGGTGAGATCACGCGACGGATCGTGGAAAGCGCATCGCGCCACTCCGGCGGTCGAATCCTGTCGCTCCTCGAAGGCGGCTATGACATGGAAGGCCTGGCCGCCAGCGTCGCTGAGCACGTGCACGCGCTGGCGTAGACTGGACGGCGGAGGCTTCTTCATGACCATTACGCCGACGCCGCCCCCGCCACCCCCAGGAACGTTCACGCCCCAACAAGGGAGCTACACACCCGCGCCCGGCGCACCCGCCCCTCCGGCGAAGTCCGGCGGCTGCCTGAAAGCCCTGCTGGTCGGCTGCAGCATCATCCTGGTACTCGGCGCGGCGGCAATCCTGGCGGTGGCCGTGTTCGTCCTCAGCGTCGTCAAGCGAAGCGACGTCTATCGCGAGGCGTATACCCGCTCGGCCAATGACCCGCGCGTTGTGGCAGCACTCGGCTCTCCGATCGAGAAGGGTTGGTGGGTCATCGGGAACGTGTCTCTCGAAGGCAACTCAGGCATCGCCAACATCGACTTCCCGATCTCCGGTCCGAAGGGAAGTGCCCGCGTTCATGTCTCGGCAACGCGCGATTCGGACGCCTGGAACTATTCAACACTCATCGTTCGACCGGAGGCAGGAGGGACGATCGATGTCCTGCATCAATGAGCGCGGTTGCGCCTGAGAATTTCGGTGTAGAGCTCTTCGAGCCGCTGAATCCGCAGGTCCTTCGAAAACCCCCGCACGACATGCTCGCGTGCATTCGCAGCGACGCGCGCCCGCCGTTTCGGATCGTCGATGACCTCGCTGATCGCCCGCGCCAGGGCGGGAACGTCCTGCGGCGGGATCAGCCATCCGACGTCATCGGACGAGACGAGCTCCTGGTTGCCTCCGCAGTCGGTAGCAATGACGGGTTTGCGCATGGCCATCGCCTCACGGATCGTTCCCGTGATCCCGGTTCCAGCCCAGGAGGCGTCGACGACGAGGTCGCAGGACGCGAAGACGTTTGGCATGTCCTCACGATATTCGACCGCGCTCACAGATCCGGAGACGCCGCGATCCAGTGCGTAGCTCGCGACCGCTCGCCGCTCGCTCTCCCCGCGGCAACCGATGAGCGCCAGGTGAACGAAGTCATGCGTCGGCAGAATCGACGCGACCGCATCGATCAATTCTCTCCAGCCCTTCCAATCGCGGACACCGACCTGGGCGATGAGAAACCGATCTTCGGGAATGCATTTCTCGTGACGGAAGGATTGGCCATCCCACGCCGCCGGATCGAAGTAATGGACGTCGGTGCCCGCGTAGACCACGTCGACCTTCTCCCGGGGAAGACGGCCGCTGGCGACGACTACATCCCTGATCTGCCCGCAGACCGTCACGACGCGATCCACGCGGCGCGTGCGGTACTTGATGCGATTCCAGACGTCGAGGGGGAACGACACGCCACGGTTGACAACGAATGCACCCACCGGTTGCAGGAAGGTGGCGGCCAGCGCCAGCGAATGGGCAACCCCCTTGTGCACGTGGACCACGTCCGGTTTCCGCTCACGGAACAGGCGCCCGAGGGTCCACGCGCTGAAGAGGTCGAATTCGTTCTGCATCGGAAGACCGTGGAAGGCGACATCAGCGCTGCGCGCCTTCTCGGCCAGCACCGGATCAGGCCGGCTGACGATCGTCACCTCATGCCCGCGCGCGCGCAGACCCGTGGCCGCCTGAAACATCTGGTGCACCGAGCCGGTGTTGAATTGGTTGAATTCGAGGATCTGGAAAATGCGCATCAGCAGAGCGGGGATTGTATCGGCGGTGGCGCGGGAGCGCGTACTTGCGATATCGTTTCCGGTCCCGGAAAGGAGCTTTTATGCGCAGGAAACAGCGATTCAGGCGAGATCCCCTTGCCTTCGTGATGCAGGCTGCCAGCACCGCGACGAATGTCGAGCAGGTCTCGTCTATCTCATCGATGGAGGACAGGCGCTACAAACGCTGATTGCATGTCCGACAAAGCCAGAGAGATCAAAGTCACCGACAAGCGGATCTTCACGGCGGAAGGAGACATCCGCGAGGAGTTCCGCAGCGACATCAAGGCCGGCGATCCTTTCGCGCCGCAGCCCCAACCGCCGGAGCAACCGGCAGCAGCTCCCGCGGCCACGGCCACGAGTACGGGCACGGCTGAACGGCGCCCGTCCGCAGCAGAGCCGGAGGCTCCGCCGGAAGGAGCTCGCCGCAACCGATCGATGGCGGACAAGGCGCTGAACCCCGGTACCGCGTTTGCCGATTTTGTCGAGCCTCTCATCGCTCAGGGCTACATGTCGCTGGGATTGCTGCGGGATCCCTACGAGCAGAAACCAAAGGTCGATGTCGGGGCCGCACGTCAGATGATCGAGATCCTCACGGTACTCAAGGAAAAGACGGCGGGGAACCTCACCCCCGACGAAGACGATTTTTTGTCGACACATCTGGGAGAATTGAAACTCGCGTTCGTCCAACGAACGAAAAGCCTTTCATGAAACGCCTGTTCCTGATGCTTCTCGCGGCAGCGTGCCTGGGCTCGCCCCCGGCGCGCGCGGAGGAGCTTGCGCCGAGGGACATCTGGCCGCAGGCAACATCGGCGGCGGACGCGGGCAATCTGCAGGCGGCGGCAAAGAAGACGACGGAGCTCTCCGAAACGGGGCGAGCGAACGGCATCAGGACCTATCCGCTCTACGCGCTTTCCGCGGGAGCGTTCTCGAGGCAGGCCACAAAACAGGGGAACAAGCCCGCGGCAGAATGGGGCGCGAAGGCATCGGAATCGCTCGATCCCGCCTCGCCGGCGGTGGCATTCCTCAATGCCGAAGCGGCGCAGGAAGACAGCGGGTGGAGTACCGCGCTGCCCGGCGCCGTTCGCGGATTCGGCAACATCTTTCGCAACTACCGCTCCCGGTTGCTGAGCAGAGCGGACCTGCTGATCACGATCCTGTTGGCCATCGTGATGACGACCGCGATCTTCGCCATCGCATTGTTCGTCCGTTACGGCCGGGCCATGAGCCACGACTTCCGGGAGCTGCTGAGTGCGCGGATGAGTGGCGGATCGGTTTCCGTGCTCGCGTTCGCATTGCTGTTTCTGCCGGTCTTTCTCTGGCTCGGCCCGGTCTGGCTCATCTTCTACTGGTTCATCATCTTCTTTGGCTACGCCAAGCCGGGCGAGCGCATTCTGATCATCGTCCTGACGATCCTCATGGCCGCAGCTCCTCTGGTGCTCGACCTGACCGCCCACTGGATCGCCGGCATCGACAATCCGGTCGTGATGTCCGCCGTCTCCAGCGAGGAAGGCAGCTACCAGCCCGACGCTCTCCGGCGCATGCAGGAGCTGGTCAACATCGTTCCGGACAACGCCACCCTCCATCTGCTGCTCGGCAATCTGTTCGTGCAGGACGGCAATCAGCAGCAGGCGAACCAGCATTACCGGCGTTCCGCGGAGTTGCGCGATAGTGCCGGAGCGCACGTGAACCTCGGCGCGTTGCATTTCTTCAACGACGATTTCGCCGAAGCAGCGACCGAATTCACAAAGGCAGAGCAGCTCGACCCTCATCTGGCCATCGCGTTCTACGACGAGTCGATCGCCCTCGGCTCTCAGTCGAAATTCGACGAGCTGGCGGCGAAGCTCGACCAGGCCAAGCTGCTCGACAAGTCCCTCATCGAGAGGCTCACCTCGAACCCGACGGCGCAGAAGGTCGTGCTGTACCACCCCCCTATTCCTCAGGCCTGGGCCGTGTCCTCGGAGATCGCGCAGCTCGGTGTGGCGCGATCGCTGTTCGGCAACTACGCCTGGTTCGACCCATCCGAAAGCGTCCGTAATCCGGTGACGCTCGGAGCCATCCTCACGCTCATCCTTGCGCTCGCGGTGTTCTTCAAGCGCCGCCGGGCCGGGTTCGCCGGCTCCTGCTTCAAATGCGGACGCACGTTCTGCCGGCGATGCAAGTCGGCGCGGGAGAGCACCACGTTCTGCACGCAGTGCATCCACATCTACCTCAAACGCGATGGTGTCTCGATCGCGACGAAGCGAGCGAAACTCGAAGAAGTCACCAGCCACCAGGGTGACGTCCTGTCCCGCAACCGCTGGCTGGCCACGTTCCTCCCGGGTTGCGCGCAGCTCATCGAGGGCCACACGATCATCGGCATCGCCGGTGCGTACCTCTTCGGGTTCTTTGTGTCTCTGGCGATTCTTTCCGGACGGCTCGCTCCCGTGCTCGCACCGGGCGACGTCGCGAAGACGCTCGTCCGGATCCTCGCCATTGCAGGTGCGTTCATACTCTGGCTGTTCCTGACGCTACCGGTCTACCGGCGGCGAGCGATCGCGGCGTAAACCCATGGCACTCGAAGGCACACTCAAGGACTTCAGCCTCGCGGATATCTTCCAGCTCATCGGGCTGCAGAGGAAGACCGGAGTGCTGACCCTGCGGGCGAAGGACGACACGGTGACCGTGACCTTCCTCGATGGCAAGGTCGTCGGCGCCGACTCGCTGAGCCATCGGCTCGAAAACCGCCTCGGTCACGTGCTGATCCGCAGCGAGCTGCTGACCCAGGACCAGCTCAATCGCGCACTGGAGATTCAGAAAGAGACGCTGCAGCGGCTCGGCTTCATCCTGGTGCACTACGGAATCATTTCCGTCGACGCCCTCAAACAGGCCATCCAGCTGCAGATCATGCAGATCGTCTTTCGCCTCTTCCGGTGGAACGACGGCGACTATCACTTCTCGCAGGAGACGACGATCGAATACGACCGCGACTACGTGGTTCCGGTCAGCGCCGAATCCATCCTGATGGAAGGCGCCCGGATGATCGACGAGTGGCCGATCATCGAGAAGCGGATCCGCTCCTACGACATGGTCTTCCGCAAGAAGCTGACCGACCAGGAGATCGTCGCCGTAGGCGCTGAAGATGCGGACGAAATCGACTTTGATTCGGATTCCGCTTCCGGCCGGCGCAAGAAGCCACTCGCCAGCGACAAGATCCGGATCACCCGCGAAGAGAAGGCGCTCTACGACCTCGTGGACGGCACCATGACGGTGCACGACGTCCTGGAGATGTCGAAGTTCTCCGAGTTCGACACCGTCAAGGCACTGTACGAGCTCCTGACCCGCGATCTGATCGAGGAAGTACGCGGAAGCGCCGCCGCGGAAGTGCTCGCCCAGACCACGCCTCTCGACGACACCGAGGTCGCGGAGACGCCGGTGCCGCTGCCGCTGGTGGCCGTGCTGGCGCTCCTGGCCCTGCTCTCGCTCGCGACGTCGTTCCGCAACCCGCTCAACGCACTCCATCCGCTCGGATCCACCCAGCGCGGGTCGTCGGTCACGGAAACGCGGAAAGCGATCTCCATCGAACGGATTGAGAAGATCGGCGAAGCGGTCGAGGCCTACAACCTCGTCAACGGTCACCTCCCCACCAGACTCCAGGATCTGACGCCGATCTACATCGCTCCGGCGCAGCTGCACGACCCGTGGGGACATGCGTACAAGTACCTGCCGCAGCCACAGCGATACCTGGTCATCGGCTTTACCGCCGACGAGAAGCCCGACACCGATCTTTTCCTCTCCCACGGCATCGACGCGGGAGCGCCATCGGCCACGGCGTCGAAACCGGTCACAGGCGGCATTCAACTCCTCGATTGAGCTGAATACGCCGCCCACGTCTGTTGTTCCTGCGGCGGTCCCGATGAAGTACTCCATCCTCTTTCCGCTGCTCCTCCTCGCGGCCACCGCGTCGGGAGGCACCCCGAGCCTCCCGTTGGTGGAGATTCCGGCCACGCGTGGCGTGTCTGACACGCTGGTCGTTTTTGTTTCCGGCGACGGGGGATGGGCGGCGATCGACCGCGACGTGTCGCGCGTCCTCGCGAATCAGGGGATGCCGGTCGTCGGTCTGAATGCGCTCCAGTACTTCTGGACCCGGCGAACACCGGATTCTGCCTCGCGCGATCTCGCCACCATCATGTCCCGGTACCTCGTGGCCTGGAAGAAGTCGCGGGTCGTGCTGGTGGGTTATTCACGAGGCGCAGACGTATTGCCGGCGATGGTCAGCCGTCTGCCGGTGGAGTTGCAGAACAGGATCCGGCTGATCGCTCTGCTCGGTCCCAGCCCCAGGGTCGAGTTCGAATTCCACGTCGCCGACTGGATGCGGAATGGAGCGGGCGGGCTACCCGTAAAACCGGAAGTCGACAAGCTCGGAGCACAGCGGATCCTCTGCCTCTCCGGCGAGGACGATCCTGATTCGCTTTGCCGCGAGGTCGGCGGGCGGCCCTCGATCGACATCGTGACGCTGAAGGGCGCACACCACTTCGACGGCGGCTATGACAAACTCGGCCACCTCATCCTCGAGCATCTCCCGTGAAGCGGATCCCGATCATTCTGGCGCTCCTCGCCGCTGCAACCGTCGCGCGCGCTGTCGCTCCCGATGAGCGTTGCTCTGCCCGGGCCGACATCACCGGCCTTCCGGTCGTCACGCTCGGCGCGAAGATGACCAGCGACCGGTTCGCGGTGATGGTGACGGGGGACGGCGGCTGGCGGCGCATCGACCGGAAGATCACCGACCGGCTGCGCGATGCGGGGATCCCCATCGTCGGATTCATCGCCTCCGACTATTACAGAAAGCGGCGGACCCCCGCCGAGTCGGCCTGCGCGCTGGAGCGGGTCATCCGCTACTACAGCATTCAGTGGCGGAAGCCGAAGGTCCTCCTGATCGGGTACTCACGCGGCGCGGACATCCTTCCCTTCATGGCCAGCCGTCTCCCCTCAGACCTCCGCAGCGCCACGCAGATCATCGTCCTCCTCGGACTCGAGCCGCTGATCGATTTCAAGTACACCCCTGCCTGGAGTCTGGCCGCATACCTTCACAAGGAACCGCAGTTCCGCGTGAAACCCGAAGTCGAGAAACTGCGCGGCCAGAACGTCCTCTGCGTCTTCGGCACGAAAGAGAAGGACTCGCTCTGTCACCTGCTCGACCACCGAGCATTCAAGATCGTCGAGGAGCCGGGCGGACACCATTTCGCCGGAAAGTACCGGGACATCGCGGACATCATCCTGATCGAGTCCGCCGGCCGCTGACCGCGGTCACCGGGGTGGCAGTGGCATATCGGAATTGAAGATGTCTTCCGTTGCCCACCAGCGGCCATCGATCTTCTTCCACACGACGATGTACTTGCCGGCGTCCTTCGTGGCCTGACCACCGCGAGGCGTCACGGAGACGTCATAGTGGCCGGTCTCGACCGCCAGGTCTCTGCACGACTGCACGACGTCGCGGGGTGTCAGGGCGATCTCCACCGACCCGCTCGCGAGGAGACCGGTCCAGAACGGAAGGATCGCGTCGCGGCCACGCAGCGCCGGCATGTTGGGAGGCATGACCACGGCGTCGGGCGCATAGAAGCTTTCGACGGTGGCGCGGGCGTCTCCCGAGCGAGCATTCACGGAAAAGGCTCCGTCCGCGCGGCGGATGGCGGCCTCAGCATCACCAGGAGAAAAGTCAGCAGACTTCGGCGCGGATGAGGCACAGGCGGTCAACAGAGAGACTGCGGCGATCGATACGAGTCGTTTCATGAAATTTTCCTCTTCCCGGGGATGCATTCCACTGGTCAGGAGACCAGAATATGCGTATGCGCCACCGAAGACTGCTCATTTCCTTCATCGCTGCCGTGGTGGTCGCCGGCTGCCACAGCCCCACCTCACCCAACGAGGGACTGCTCGCCAACACCACCGCGGATCACGGAAGGCTCTCGGGCCTCGTCACCATCGGGCCGAATTGCCCCGGCCCGGAGAAGCCTGGCGGCTGTCCTACCCAGCCCTCAGCGTACGCGGCGAGAAAGATCCTCATCTCCAACGAGGCCAAGACGACACTTCTATTCACGGTGGATATCGATTCGCAGGGACTCTACGTCATCGACCTCACGCCGGGGAAATACACCGTCGATCTGAAGCCGAACGGAATCGACCGCGCGGCCGAGCTGCCCACGGTCGTCGAGATCCGCGCAAACGGGGTCACGAAGCTCGACGTGACCATCGACACCGGCATCCGGTAGCGTTTCCGGGACGAACGAAAAAGGCCGGCGGTTACGCCGGCCTCAAGTCGCAGCGGGTCTGAGCGGCTAGGCCTTCAGATGTTTGCTGACGAGAGCGGTCATCTCGAACATCGAGACCTGCTTCTTGCCGTTGAAGATCTTCAGCAGCTTGTCGTCTGCGTTGATCATCCGCTTGTTGGTCTTGTCCTGCAGACCATGCTTCTTGATGTAGTCCCACACGCGCTTGGTGACTTCGCTGCGTGGGATCGGCTTGTCGCCGACGATCGGGGAAAGATCGCTGCTCGGGGTGACTTCCGCGGCCAGCCCTTTGCCGCCGCTCTTCTTTGTAGTTGTCGCCATTAGTTCGTTCCTCTCCTACGTTTTGTCGGGATTGTGCTCTAAGGCACCCGGCGCGTCAAACCTGAAATTTCGGTCGGTATGCCGAAAGTCACGATCGGCGCGCCGATCTTCCTGCACATGTGCATCTCCCCAAGACCCCCTAGATTGGCCGGCGAAGGAGATGTTCATGCACCAACAACCTCTCGTCCAGCTGGACCGCATCGCGCGAACCTACCCCCTTGGAAGGGTGCAGGTTCGCGCGCTGACGGGCGTTTCTCTTGAGGTCGGCCGCGGCGACTTTCTCGCTCTGGCGGGCCCTTCCGGCAGCGGAAAGACGACGCTGCTCAACCTCATTGGCTGCCTCGACAAGCCAGATGCCGGCCGCATCGTGATCGATGGGATCGATGTCACCGACGTTCCCCTCCACCGGCTGGCCGCCACCCGTCGCGACACCCTCGGATTCATCTTCCAGACGTTCAATCTCATCCCCGTCCTCACGGCCTACGAGAACGTCGAGTATCCGCTCCTGCTCCAGCATCTTCCCGCTGCAGCGCGGCGCGATCGCGTTCGCTACTGGCTCGACCAGGTCGGTCTCAGCCAGCAGGCCGGCCAGCGTCCGGATCAACTTTCCGGCGGGCAGCGGCAGCGCGTCGCCATCGCCCGTGCTATGTCCGGCCAGCCGAAGCTCGTCCTGGCCGATGAACCGACCGCGAACCTCGACTCTGTGACCGCCGCGAAGATCCTCGACCTCGTCGAAGCGATTAATCAGCGCACAGAGTGCACGTTCATCTTCGCGACACACGACCCAGCGCTCATGGCCCGGGCACGCAGCTGCATCCGGATGCATGACGGTGCCCTGCTAGCCGATGCCGGCGATCGCGAGCTCCAGGCCCGCGCCTCCTGAGGAATCCATCGATGCTCACCAAACTCGCACTCCGCAATGTCTTCCGCAACCGCCGCCGGTCCGCCATCACCCTGATGGTCATCGTCTTCGGCGCCGTGGGCCTGATTCTCTTCGGCGGCTACAAGGCCATCACGTTCCACAGCCTCCGCGAGAGCACGATCCGCAGCCGCCTCGGGCATCTACAGATCTACAAGCGAGGATTCGAGAGCGCTGAGGCAAAGAAGCCGCTCGAATTCGGACTCGACAATGTGCCCGCCCTTCGGCGCATGGTGGCGAGTGACAAGCGCGTCCGCATGACCACCGCCCAGATCACGCTGATGGGTTTGATCAGCAATGGCGACAAGTCGGAAACGTTCCTCGCCACCGCAGTCGATCCGAAAGAGGACCGGGCCATGAATGCTCAGCGACTCACCGCCGGCACGGACCTTCCCGACGGCGAGACGGATGCGGTCATCGTCGGGCGAGGCCTCGCTGCCTCCATGCACGCGAAGCCGGGCGACTACCTGACTCTGATGTCGACCACGTCCTCAGGCTCGCTGAATGCGATCGACGTGCGCGTGGCAGGCATCTTCATGAGCGGCGTGAAGGAGTACGACGACCGCGCCATCAAGATGCCGCTGGCGGCCGCACAACAGCTCCTGCAGACGACAAAGGTGGAACGCCTCCTGGTGATGCTCAACGACACCGACGACACCGCAGCGGTCCGCGCGGATCTCGAACGCCGGTTCGCGAGCAACCACTGGGCTCTGGAGATGAAGGACTGGTCGCAGCTGGCGACCTTCTACCACCAGGTCGTGCTGCTCTACAACGGCATCTTCGGCTTTATCGGTATGGTCGTCTTCGCCGTGGTGATCTTCAGTGTTGCGAACACGATCGTGATGTCGATCTTCGAACGAACGCGGGAGATCGGGACCATGATGGCCATGGGCACGACACGGTCAAGCATCTGGCGTCTCTTCCTCGCCGAGGGTCTCGTCATCGGCATCATCGGGGGGGTGGCCGGACTGGTCGCGGGCGCCGGGGCGTCGACTCTCATCAACCATGCCCACCTCATGCTCCCGCCACCGCCCGGCTACACGCAGGGTTATCCGCTGCGGGTGCTGATGCAGCCGGGAACCCTCATCACCGCCTTCCTCATCGCCGTCATCACCGCCACGCTCTCCTCGATTCTGCCGGCGCTCAAAGCGTCGCGGCTGAAGATCGTCGATGCGCTGGGCCACATCTAGCCGGGCGTTCAGGCGCCCACGGATCAAGGAGTCCTGCATGAAACTGTTTCTGATCGTCGCCGTCCTCTCCATCACACTGCCCCTGCGCGGTGCGGACGATGCCACGTCGGTCCTTGCCCGCGCCGACGTATTCCGGAATCCGATCGAGAGTTTTTCGGTGGACGTCGACCTCACGTCCTTCACGCCGGACGGAAAAAGCGAGCGCTCGCGCTTCCGGGTCTTCGGAAAAGGCAGCGACCGCAGCGTCGTCGAATTCACGTTTCCGCAGTCGGACAAGGGCAAATACCTGCTCATGCTGCGCGATGCGATGTGGATCTACATGCCGACGGCAAGCCGTCCGATCCGCATCTCGCCGATGCAGCGCCTGATGGGGCAAGCCTCGAACGGCGACGTCGCGCGGACGAGCTTCCTGGTCGACTACGACGCGAAGTCCGTCGCTGATGACGGCGATGCCTTCGTTGTCGAACTCGTAGCGAAGGATCCTGCCGTCGCCTACAACCGCGTGCGTCTCTGGATCGACAAGACGTCCTACGAACCGCGCCGCGCCGACTTCTACGTCGTCTCCGGGAAGCTGATCAAGCGAGCCACGTATCGCCAGTTCGGCACGATGGCGGGCCGGCGCGTGGTGACCGAGATCGAGATCGACGATCTGCTCCGCGCCGGCAACCGCACCGTGATGCACTACTCCAATCTCATGCCGCGCGCCAACGCCGAAACGATGTTCACCAAGGACGCCCTCGGGAAATGGTGAAGTCGCTCCTCGTCGCCGTGGTGTTGCTGAGCGCAGGCTGGACTCTCCGGGCCGACGTCGTCCCGCGAACGATTGACCCTGCTGCACGCCCGGTCACGTTCAAGTTCTTCGGCTCAGGCGGTGCCGAGTGGCAGTTCACTCCCGCCAACGCCGCGTCGGCCCTGAACCCGGGCAATGTGGGAAGCGTCCCGTACAGGACCGGATCAGCCGACGCAGTCGCGTTCTTCGACGTCACATCCGACAGCCGCACATGGAAACTCCACCTCAAACTGCGTGGCGATGCCGCGGAGGGTGGAGACCAACGCGCCGATGCGGGCGAGGCCTATCTGCAGCTCAATCCGCGGCCCTGGCTCGACATCACTGTTGGTCGCGTCATCGAGAAGTGGGGCACCGGCTACGCCTGGAATCCGACTGCATTCATCAGTCCGAGAAAGAACCCTGCCGATCCGGCCGACCGGCGCTCCGCAAATCGTGGCGTCGATATGATCCGCGCGGATCTTTTCGTCCGGAACACGAATGTCTCGCTCTACGCACTCGACGATGGCGCGTTCGCCGCGCGGGTCTACCGTCTCATCGCCGGAACCGACGTCTCGCTCCACGTCCGGCGCGACGGCGATGGCATCCAGCAGGGAATCAGCGTCGCACGTGTCTTCGGTGACGCGCTGGAGCTACACGGAGAAATCGCGCGCCGTCACTCACTCATCGGCGGGCAGTACACCTTCAGAACGAACGTCAATGTAGTCGCCGAGCTCTATCACGGTGGCGACGGGCTTGACGCGAATGGCTTCCGCGCTTTTCGACAGGCCGCCGGCGCGGCGCACGACGAGTTGTCCCTTCGCGCCGCGAATGCCGCATTCACGCTCCTGAGCATGGCACGCAACTATGCCTTCGTCCGCGTTGCGCTTTCACACGACAAGTTCGACACAGAGGTCATCGTCATCACGAATCTGCGCGACGGTTCCCTGCTCGCGCGCATGACGCTCACGCGCCGGCTGCGCGCCAACATCAGCCTCTACGTCATCGACACGGAGTTCGCCGGCCCGCGCGCCAGTGAGCTCTCGTACGTGCAGGTACGGCGGGTGACCACGGCCGGCACGCGGTTCTACTTCTAGAATGCGATGAACGTGAACGAACAGAAGATGAAGCTGGTCGGCGTCCTGACCTGGATCCTCGTCGGGATTCCCAGTGTGCTCTGGGAAGCGCAATACCGCTCTCTCTTCACGCTTCGCGCGGCGATGCTGCTCGGGTCGTTCCTCGTGTTCATCGCGGCGTTCCTCATCAGTACGAGGCCGGCCTGCCAGGCAGCAATCCGGATTCCTCTGCTGGTCGTGGAGGTTCTGGCAGCGTATGCGTGCGTGATGCTGCAGCCCACCGGTTTCCAGCCCGTCCTGCTGGTCATCGTCGCGGCGCAGCTCGGGGCCTATCCACCGCGGTTCGCCCTCGCCGCCATCGCCGTCAACTCGATCGTTCTCGGGATGATCATGGCGGATAACGGAGGATCGCCCGTGATCTACGCGATGGTCTACTTCGCGTTCTCACTCTTCGCGCTCTTCTCCATGCACGTTGCCCATTCGGAGATGGAGGCCCGCAAATCGCTGGCGGAGGCCAATGCCGAGTTGCGGATGACGACCGAGCTGCTCGAGATCAGCAGCCGTACCTCCGAACGACTGCGCATCGCCCGCGATCTGCACGATCTTCTCGGCCACCACCTCACGGCGCTTAGTCTGAATCTCGAGGTCGCCGGACACCTCGCCAGCGGACCAGCGAAGGAGCCCGTCGAGAAGAGCAAATCCATCGCGAAGCATCTCCTGGCGGACGTCCGCGATGTGGTCAGCCGCCTCCGCAACGACGAACCGGTCGATCTCACGTCCTCGCTCGAATCGCTGCGCGACGTAATCGTCACGCCGGCGCTTCATCTCGACCTTCCGCACGAACTGGCCGTCGCCGAAGCCAACGTCGCCGAGGTGGCGTTGCGCACCGTGCAGGAGATCGTCACGAATGCAGTACGTCACTCCGGGGCCCGCAACCTCTGGCTGACCCTCGGCATCGCTGGCCAGACTCTCTCCATCCACGCGCGCGACGACGGCACCGGGACGGACAACGTGCGCTTTGGCAACGGTCTGCTCGGACTTCGCGAACGCGTGCAGCAGGCGCAGGGAACCTTCGAAGTCACCTCGATGCGCGGCCAGGGATTCTCCATTCACGTGACGCTCCCCCTCGGAGCCGCGTCGTGATCCGCGTCTGCATCGTCGAGGACCAGACCATCGTCCGCCAGGGCCTGCGCAGCCTTCTCGCGCTCGTACCGGACATCGAAGTGGCGGCGGAGGCGAGCGACGGTGAGGAAGCGGTCGCCGTCATCGAACGAGAAAAGCCCGACGTAGTTCTGCTCGACCTGCGTATGCCGAAGCTCGACGGGGTGGGCGTACTGCGCACGCTCCGCGAGCGTCATGCAGAACGTCCGACATTGATCCTCACGACCTTCGACGACGACGCCATCCTCTTCGAAGCCGTCCGCGCCGGCGCGAAGGGCTGGCTGCTCAAAGACGTGTCTCTGGAACGCCTCGCGAGCGCGATCCGGACACTTGCTGAGGGTGGCACGTGCATCGAGCCGGTCATCACCGAGCGGATCATGCGTGCGCTGGAAAAGAGCGATTCATCGTTCGAGTCCGCTGATCTGCCGGAACCGCTCACCGATCGGGAACGGACGATTCTTCGCCTCCTCGCCGGCGGCTACAGCAATCACGAGATCGGCGGACTGCTGTCCATCACCGAGGGAACCGTCAAGAACCACATCTCCAATCTTCTGGCGAAACTGGGAGTGCGCGACCGCACGCGCGCCGTGCTCCGCGCCATCGACCTCGGGCTGATCTGAGCGCTACTTCCCGATCGGAATACTGCCCAGCAGGTATTTCAGATCGTCGTCGCGCCAGCGGATGCCCCCTCCGAGTGTGAAGGCTGTGTGGTTCAGCACGTTGTCGACGCCGCTGCGCAGGAAGATCGTCGGCGTGGTCGGCTTCTCCTGACGAAAGACGTATTCGCCGTAGAGACGCACGTGCGGGTTGTTGTCTCCCGTGCGATGTCCGAAGTCGAAGGCTTCGCCTGTGACGCGAACTCGATTGTTGAACGAGTAGTCGATCCCGGCGCCGCCGGTCGAATCGATCAGGCCAAGACGGACGGCGAACGGTTTGAGATTCCAACCAGCCTGCGCGGAAACCAGGAACGAGTGTTCGAACCGCGTCTGATGCGTGATCGTCGTCTCGGACTGGCCCGTCGCCGGGTTAGTGACCGTCTCCTGGATCGTCTTGTCGTTGCGTTTTCCGTACGGCGTGTCGGCCAGCTCGATGTTGTAGAAGCGATTGCGTTCAGGATTCGGCGTGAGGCGCGCCCACACCGCAGAGCGCGAGTTGCCACCGATCTTCTCGCCGCCATCCTGTGTGGCCGGTAACCCCGCGTAGACATCGCCATTCAATCCAACGTCGAGCTGCATCCTGCCGACGCGGCCGAGGGTATTGCGCAACTCGTTCACGCCGCTCTCCACGGATCCGAGTGCTGCGGTCAGACGGTCGTGCGCTTCGTTGCTGTAGAGCAGTTTGCCGACGGTCCCTTCGCCGCTGCGAATCTGCGCCGTGACTGCGTTGAGGTTGTCCGAGGTCGTCTTGAGATCGCTGGAAAGCGTCTTCAGGTTTGCGACGATGTTCCGGACGTCTTCGCGGTTCTCGCCGACCGTTCCGTTCAGCTCTGTGGCCATCCGGTCGATCGAGCTCGCAAGCCGCGGAATCTCGACGCGCAGCGATTCGCTGATGACGCGCGCATTGGCCACGGTGGCGTCGACATTTGACCGGTTCGCGACGATGAGATCGCGAACCTGCTCCGTAATCGTCCGCACGTTCTCCACGATGTCGCCGAGCCTCTGCTCGCCGGCGGGACCACTCATCACACCGCGCAACGACGCGGTGATCGCCTTCACATCATTCGCGATGGCCGCCACCTGGTTGGTGATGTCGTCCATCGAAGCCGGTTGCGATCCACGCAGCACGACGCTCTGCTCCTGCGGGATGGCGGGCGCGCTGGCCGGACCGGGATCGAGCTCGATGTACTTCTCGCCCAGCAGCCCGAGGTTAGCCACGTGAGCGCTCGCACCCGGATGGAGGATCACATCCGGGTCGACGTCCAGAGTCACCTCGGCCTTGCCATCCTTCCGCAGCTTGATGTTCGAGACCTTCCCCACCCGTACACCGGCCACGCGGACGACGGACTTGTTATCGAGGCCGGCGACGGAGTCGAAGATCGCCGTAACCTTTCGCGCTCCCGCTCCGTGGCCGAACTGCACGTCTTCGATCTTCAGGACGAAATACCCGAGAATTCCCAGGACCACCAGCACGAAGAGGCCTACTTTTGCTGCGGATGACATGTCCTTAACTTCCTTCGGCGGCCGCCAGCGGGTCAACGCCTGCCCGCCTCAGCATCTGGAAAAGCAAAGCAAGGGGTAATCCAACTACGTTCGTGAAGCTCCCCTGGATCGAGTCGATAAAGATCCCGCCGATGCCCTGCGCAGCGTACGCTCCAGCCTTGTCGAGGGGCTCGCCAGTGGCGACGTACCAGGCGATGTCCTGCTCCCGCAGAGGCAACATGTGAACGTTCGTTTCGGCGACCTGTGTGTCGTTCCATCCGCTGGCCGCATGCTGCAGCGTGACGCCGGTGTAGACGACGTGCGTCGTTCCTGAGATCGCTGCCAGCATCCGCTTCGCGTCGTCCGCGTCGTCCGGTTTCTCCAGCAGTTCGTTGTCCAGGACGACGGTCGTGTCGGCGGCGATGATCCAGGCGTCGGGATGTCTGCGTGCGATCGTCGCTGCTTTTTCGCGTGAAAGGCGGGAGACATAGTCCTGCGGTGCTTCTCCCGGCTGGTGAATCTCCGGAATGTCGCTCGGCATCACGTCGAATACCAGTCCGATCGACGACAGGAGCTGTCGACGGCGCGGAGACTGCGAGGCCAGGATGAATGTCATCGCGCCATCACCAGACTGATATTCAGCACCACGATGAAGCGCGCCTCCGTGACGATGCGGTAGATGATACGCACCCCTTCATGCCGGTAGCTCCAGTACCCCCGCAGCGGCTCGAAGAGCGGCGCGCCGATGATCGGGTCTTCGTCGATGGTCTCCAGTGCCCGCGCGGCGACGCCCCGCTGTTCCACGGTGAGACCGCGCCAGTCCTTTTCTACGCGCTCGGCAAAGCGCAGCCGATCGTTCCACATGGTCACAGCTCCAACAGGTCTTCGACGGCCAGCATCGCGCCGCGCTCGACTTCGGCTTCCCCTTCGTCGATCGCTGCACGAAGCGGAGCGTCATCGGCGATGTCGATCGTCTCACGCAACGCGAGGTACTCGTCGTGAGAGATCAGGATGGCGATGGGGCGCTCGTTGCGGAGGAACGTCGTTCGATTCCCCGTCAACTCACACTCCCCAACGAGCGCGCGAACGTCGTCAGACAGATCGTGGATGTCGAAGCGTTTGTCCATTGTGTGCCGGCTGCTCGTCTCCGATCAGTGTCCGCAGGTGCTCGCGGAACTCATCTCCAAGAACTGGATGCCGAAGCGCGTAGTCGACCGTGGCCTTCAGGTAGCCGAGCTTCTCGCCGGCATCGTAGCGCTTCCCATCGAAGACGTAGCCGTAGAACTCGCCGGTGCGCACCAGCTCGCGCAACGCGTCTGTCAGCTGAATCTCGCCCCCGGCGCCCCGCTCCGTTTTTTCCAGGAGGGGGAAGATGTCGGGGGGAAGAATGTAGCGTCCGATGATGGCGTAGCGGGAGGGTGGATTCACCTTCGGCTTCTCGACCATGTCGGTGATGCGAAAGCGGCGGTCGCTGAGCATGTTGCCCGCGACGATTCCGTAGCGCGACGTCTGCTCCGGCGGAACTTCCATCAGCGCAACCACCGGCCGGCCGGTCTCCTCGAAAACGTGACGCATCTGCAGGAGGCATGGCTCATCGGCCAGGATCACGTCATCGGGCAGGACGACCGCAAACGCCTCGCGCCCCACGGCGTCTTTCGCCTGCAACACTGCATGACCGAGCCCGAGGGCCTCCTTCTGGCGGACGGAGATGATGTCCGCCATGCGGCTGACGGATTCCACTTCGTCGAGCAGATCGTTTTTCTTCCGTTCCTGAAGCGACCGCTCGAGCTCGGAGGTGCGGTCGAAATGGTCGAGGATAGCGTCCTTCCCCTTCGACAGGACGACGATCAGCTTGTCCATCCCGGAGCCGAGCGCCTCTTCGACTCCGTACTGAAGGATCGGCTTGTCGACGAGCGGCAGCATCTCTTTCGGGATGACTTTCGTGGCCGGAAAAAACCGCGTGCCGAACCCGGCACAAGGGAAGACGCAGGTGCGGAGGGTGGTCATGGCGGGGAAGGATAGCCTGATGCGCGGTTTTCGCGGTTACCTGGGTAGGGTTGGTGCCCGCAATCAGCGGTGAACGTTCGCGAAATGAAGTCGCGCCGTGCTCGATCCGAGGCGCCTTCCGACGGCAATCGGCAACCCGACCCCGGCAGCGTTATTGCTACCAACGTGGTAAAACTCTTCCGGACTGGGCGGGCATGCGTAAACTCCTCATCGTTCTAACGTTTCTCTTCACCGCACTCCCTCTTTGTGCGCAGTGGCGGCGTGCGAAACTGTACGGCGCCGATGTCCGTGCGCTCATCATCGATCCTTCCAACCCCGACACGCTTTACCTCGGCACCAGCGGCGGCGAGGTCTATGTCTCCACCGACGGCGCGAAGTCGTGGGTGAATCCGCGCGGCGGAATCCCCTTCCCCGGCTATGTCGTCGACAACCTCGTGATCGATCGCAATGGACGGCTCTGGGCTGCCTGCTGGGGCGCGTGGGGCGGCGGCGTCATCGCGGTATCCGACGACGGCGGCCGGAACTGGACGCGGCGCGACGCCGGCCTCGAGGACTTCTCCGTCCGCGCCATCGCCATCGACCCCCATGACGCCAACTTCGTCCTCGTCGGGGGCCTCACCGGCGTGTACCGCACGGTCGACGGCGGCGAGTCGTGGGAACACATCTCCGATCAGATCAACGTCGAGTCGCTGGCGCTCGACCCGCGCACGCACGACCGCATCTACGTCGGTACATGGCGTCAGGGCACGCGCAGCGACGACGGCGGCAAGACCTGGAAGCTCATCAACAACGGCATGGTGCTCGACACCGACATGTTCTCGATCACCATCGACCGCTACAACCCGGACAAGGTCTGGGTTTCGACTTGCGGATGGGTGTACAGCACACCGAATCGGGGCGAGAACTGGACGCGGTTCCGCGACGGATTCAACAATCGCCGCATCCACGACATCGAACTCGATCCCTGCGATCAGGACTCGATCTACGCCGGTTCGGTGGCTGGGCTCTATCACAGCCAGGATGGCGGCAAGACCTGGTACACGATCTCGGATGAATCGATGGTCGTCAACACGATCGCGCTTCATCCGCAACGGCCCGGACGCGTGATCCTCGGCGTGGAAGGCGATGGCGTCTACCTCTCGAACGACAACGCGAAGACCTTCACGCGCACCTGCGACGGACTGCGCAATCTGACGATTACGTCGGTCGCGGCGGACGCCTCGCAACCGAAGAGCGTCTATGCGGCGGTAGCCTTCGGCGGCGCCTCGAGCGGCATCTACCGCTCCTCCGACGCCGGCGCGACCTGGTCCAGGCTCGCCACGAACGATCTGCCCCAAGTGCTGTCACTCCTCATCGCGGACGATCCCGAGGTGAAGTTCGTCGCGGGAACGGAGAAGGGATTCTTCTGGAGCACGGACGGAACGGCATGGACCCAATCCCCGCCCGCCAGCTCTCCGATTCGTGTCGACAAGGTTCTCCGCTTCAACAAGGTTCGCGATTTCGCCGCCACGTCGGAAGGAGTCTTCACGAGCCGCGACGGTGGGAAGGGCTGGTACCGCCTCGCCGGCGCGGACAACCGCGCGGTGGACATCGCCATCGGGAACATCGGCGAGAAGCGCGCACTTTTCGCGCTGACCAGCATCGGCGTTCAGCTATTCGACGGGATGCAGTGGATATCGATCGAAGGAGCACCGGCCAGGGGGCGCACGCTGGCCGTGCGTGGAACTGGAGCGGAGCAGCTGATCTTCGTGGCAGGCTCCCAGGGCGTGAAAGCAGGCCGCGTGTCCGCGGACGGAAAGTGGACCGATGTCGAGGCGCCGGATGCGCAGTTCGCGTCGGTGTTCGGCGGCTCGCGCCGCAACGACAACTACGTCTTCCTCACCTCGCGCCAGCAGCACGAGATGCTCGTCGCGGAGCCGAAGAACGCCGACTGGCGCTCATTCCCTCTGCCATCGCGCACGGCCGAAGTCACGTCGGTGGCGCTCGATCCCTTCACGAATGATCGCCTGTACGTCGGCACGCTCGGCGAGGGCATCTTCATCTACGAAGGGCCCTCGGAACGGTACGAGGCCAAGAAGAAGGTCATCGAGGCGTCCGTGGTGACCGGCACCAACTGAACCGGCCTACTTCACCGGATCGTAGTACCGCACGACCAGCATCCCCACACCCTTCTGTGCCTGTTCCGATTTCGGATCGGCGGAGAGCACGGCCATCACGTTCGGAAGTACCTGATCGTAGAGGATGACTTTCTTCGAGTGCCTGCGGGGTTTGCCGAGGGATGAACGAAGGAACGTGCGTTCTTCCTCGAAGGCGACCGGCGCGTCCTGCAGGATCGTGAAGAGCTCGAAGCGGATCGACGTCAGCCGCTCCTCATGAAACTGCAACGTGATCGACTTATCGTCTGCGTAGTCGACGACGAGCTGGCCGGCACCGTCGCCACGCTTCGTCTTCCAGCCATTCGACTCGAGCGCCTTCACCGCTTCGGTGCGATTCATCCCCACCTTCAGATGGAATGACTCCGGATTCATCCACGACGTCTTGCTCGTCGATGGAAATGCGGTGGCCAGGAAGAGGGCGAGGATCGCGATCATACGGCTCCCTGCGTGGTGGCAGCCGCCTGCAACTGCGGGTCCCAGCCGACGACGGCGTTGCCGGTCCCGATGACGCTCCAGTAGCCGTAGACCTCTGCCGGATACTTCGGGAAGTCGAGCGCGGAAAGCATCCAGGCCAGCGATCCGGCCTTCACCTCACTCACCGCCATGTCCATGAACTCCGGCAGCACTGCGATCAACTCGCGGGTCCGCCCCTTGCGCATCAGATCGAGCACCTTCATGTCCCACAGATACCCGCTGTGCTCGTACACATGTTCGCGCGACATATCCTCGGGGATGTCTGGCTCGGTCGTAAAGTGGCGGTGCGAGAGCGTGTTCGATGCGAGCAGTACGGCGCGCCGCCCACTCTTCTCGATGGCGCGCTTCGTCGCCTGACCCAGCTTGAGCATCTGCTGCTGCCCCATCTCGTTGCTGAAGTAGTAGGGCGAATTGTTCGAGGAGATGCCGACGATCGGGATGTCCCACTCCGGATTCATCATGTGACACGAGACGATCGTGCCGTAGTCGACGCGGAAATTCGGATTCCGCATCATCTTCGTGATCAGCCCGTCGCGTGCTCCCTCCTCCGCGATCAGTTCGGCAAGTTCGACATCGACCTTGATGTCGTAGTTGAAACGGAAGAGGTTCGGAAAGATCGGGTCCACCGAGAGTCCGTGAAACTCAGGCATTCCCAGAAAGTGATGGCCGATGACCGTCTGCCAGTGCGGCGAGTGGACGAGAAAGACGTCCGGCTTCTTCTCGAGAAAGTGCTTGCGGGCGCGCTCGTAACCCCAGCGCAGCACTTCCCATCCACACTCGGACTTCGGTTCGTTACGCCAGTGGTTATCGCCGTAGACGATGTGCGGCGGATGGGGAGCGAGGACGCCGCCGATGATGGAGCCTGACATGGTTTGATTTTACTCCGTGCTCACAAGCCGGCCCGCAACAGCTCCCGAAGCCGCTCGGGATCCGCGGTCGGCTCGGCGCACATGTACGCCTGACAGACATAGGCGAGCACGCGCTCCGGTGATCGGTTGTGCATCAGCGGCAGGTCGTTCGATCCGTCGCCAGCCACAAGGACGCGATGCGGCAGGTACTCGTCTCCCACGACGTTGCGCAGCGCACGGAATGCATCGTCCTGAAGCGGACCGGTGATGACGATCTCCTTCGGCTGACCGGCACGCCATTCCGCGACACCGAGCAGCAGGCCGAAACCTGACGGGTACTTGCCAGCCAGTGGCGCAATCGCGGCGAGCGTTTTCGTCGCCGCTTCCGCGTAACGTTCTTCGCCGAAGAGCAGCGCGAGACGCAGCAGCACGTCCGCCGCGACGGAGTTCCCGGAAGGAGTGGCATTGTCGAACAAATCCTTGGGACGGGTGATGAGAGGCTCGTGATCCGTGGGCGTATCGAAGAACCCGCCATTCGGGTCGTCGGAGAAGCGATCGAGAATCTGATCGGCGAGTTTCCGGGACGCATCCAGGAAACGCCGTTCGTGCGTCGCCTCGTAGGCGAGGGCAAGGCCCCACGCCACGCCGCTGTAGTCTTCGAGGAGACCGGGGATCTTCGGCGTGCGCATCAGACGGCCGCTGGCGTCCATGCGCGTCAGCAGAAAGTCTGCGTTGCGGCGAACCACATCCCGATCGCTGTCCCGATCGAACGCGATTGCCGCCTCGGCGAATGCAGCGAGCATCCAGCCGTTCCAGCCGGCGAGAATCTTCTCGTCCCGCGCGGGCCAGACCCTCTGCGAACGGACGCCGTACAACTTGCACTTTCCACGCGCGGCGACGTCGCTGAGCTGATCGAGCGAGATTCCGAGGTCCGCGGCGACGGCGGAGGGATCGCGCGGCACGTTCAGGATGTTGTGGTTTTCCCAGTTGCCGCGATCCGTGATGTCGTACAGCGCGCAGAAAACACGCCCCTCATTGTCCCCGAGGATCGACATCACCTCGACGCGCGTCCAGACGTAAAACTTCCCCTCTTCGCCTTCGCTGTCGGCGTCCTGCGTCGAATAGAACGCGCCGTCGGGAGACGTCATCTCGCGCTGCACATAGCCTAGGATTTCCTTCGCGATACGCGCAAAAAACGGGTCCTTTTTCCATTGCCAGGCGCGCGTGTACAGCCGCGCCAGTAGTGCGTTGTCGTAGAGCATCTTCTCGAAGTGCGGCACGAGCCAGCGCGCGTCGACGGAGTAACGATGAAAGCCGCCACCGACCTGGTCGTACATGCCACCGCGCGCCATCTTCATCAGCGTGTTGACGATGATGCCGTCGAGCCTGCGATCGTCCGCGCGCCAGGCCACCTGCATCAGGAAATCGAGCGACATCGACGGCGGAAACTTCGGAGCTCCGCCGAACCCGCCATTGGCCGGGTCGTAACTCTGTGCCATGCGCGCCGCGGCGGCGTCAAGGGCGGAATGATCGAGTTCTCCGCCGCCTTGAAACTTCACGGCGCTGATCCCGCGAATCACTTCCGCGGACGCGGCCTCCACATCGGTCCGGCGCGCGTGGTACGCATGCGCCACATGCCGCAGCACGGTCGGGAAGCCCGGCATGCCGTGCCGGTCCTCCGGCGGAAAGTACGTCCCGGCGTAGAACGGTGAGCCGGCTGGCGTCAGAAACATCGACATCGGCCATCCACCATGGCCCGTCATCATCTGCACCGCTTCCATGTAGATCGAGTCGACGTCCGGGCGCTCCTCGCGATCGACCTTGATGCAGACAAAGTTCTCGTTTAGGACGGCGGCGATCGCCCCGTTCTCGAAGGACTCGCGCTCCATGACATGACACCAGTGGCACGCGGAGTAACCGATCGAGAGAAAGACCGGCTTGTCCTCCGCCTTCGCGCGCGCGAACGCCTCGTCGCCCCACGGATACCAATCAACGGGGTTGTGGGCATGCTGGAGGAGATAGGGCGAGGTTTCGTCGGCGAGGCGGTTCATGACGTCGGGAGTCTATCCACTCCCACGCACGATTCACGCCTTCGGATGGGCCTTCCTGTAGACAGCGATCAACTGCCAGTCGTTCAGGTGTGTGTACTTCTGCGTCGTCGACAGCGAGACGTGGCCGAGGAGCTCCTGGATGCCGCGGAGGTCGGCGCCGGCGTTGAGGAGATGCGTCGCGAAGGAGTGTCGCATCGTGTGGGGCGAGATGCCGGCGCGCAGCGAAGCCTTCCGTACATAGCCGTCGAACAGCCTCCGCACGCTGCGCGTCGTGATCCGCTGCCCACGGTAATTGACGAAGAGCGCAGGCTCTTCGATGTCGGACACGAGCGCTCCTCGGACGGCCAGCCAGGCACGCATCGCTTCCTCCGCCTTGGAGCCGAACGGCACGATGCGCTCTTTCGAGCCCTTGCCGCGTACCTTGACCAGTCGCGCGCGCAATTCGACGTCTTCGATATCGATTCCGACCAGTTCGCTGATTCGCAATCCGGAACCGTAGAGCACCTCGAGAAACGCGCGATCCCGCAGGCCGAGCGGTGTCGACGTGTCGGCTTGCTCCAGCAGTAGCACGACATCCGACGGTTGCAGAACGGACGGCAGATGCTTCTCACGCTTGGGCGTTGCCACCCCTCGCGCGGGATTGGCCTCAACCGCCCCTTCGCGCATCAGGTACTTGAAGAATGAGCGAAGCGCCGAGAGATGCCTCGCGGACGACGCGCGGGCGAGCTTACGTCGAGCCAGATGGGCGAGGTACGACCGGATGGCGAGGTGATCGACCTTCTTCAGATCGAGCTGGTCGCGGCCGAGGGTGAAGTACTCGTTGCAGAGGAACGCGACGAAGGATTCGAGGTCGTCCCGATAGGCGTGGATCGTGTTGACGGAGACGTTCCGCTCGTAGGTGAGGTAGTCGAGAAAGTCTCCGATCTGGTTCTGCACGCCCGCGCTCCCGGTCTGATGGTAAACGTTCCGGGCGGAATGTCGACTGTGAATGAGGCGTGACCTTCGCATTCGAGCCTTTGTGCTAGCGTACGCGCCGCCCGGAGGCCCGCCCCAATGGCAGATCAGAACCTCAAGAAAACGCCCCTGAATCAGGTTGAGCACGAGCTCGGCGGCAAGATGGTCGACTTCGGCGGCTGGGAGCTTCCCGTGCAGTTCAGCGGCATCCTGGAAGAGCACGCCGCGGTTCGCGAGCACGCCGGTCTCTTCGATGTCTCGCACATGGGCGAGCTGACGGTGAAAGGTCCGGAGGCTCTGGCGCTGCTGCAGCGCGCAACCTGCAATGACGTTTCGAAACTAGAAAACGGACGCGCGCAATACACCGGTCTGCTGTATCCAACGGCCGGCTTCGTCGACGACATCCTCATCTATCAGAACGCGCCTGATGACTTCTTCGTCGTCGTCAATGCATCGAACAGCGACAAAGACTACGAATGGCTGGCTGATGCCGCGAAGGGCATGGACGTCGAGGTTCGCAACGTCAGCGCCGACTACGCGCAGCTCGCACTGCAGGGCCCGGAAGCGGAACGGTTGCTGCAGCCGATGACGGACATCGCTCTCGCACCGATGAAGTACTACCGCTTCGGCAAGGGGAAGGTCGATGGCGTACCGGCGATCGTTTCGCGGACCGGCTATACCGGCGAAGACGGCTTCGAGGTCTACGTCGCTCCGTCCGAGGCGCCGCGCATCATGCGGAAGCTCCTCGATGCCGGAGCGAAGCCGTGCGGCCTCGGCGCCCGCGACACGCTGCGCCTGGAAGCAAAGATGGCGCTGTACGGCAACGACATCGACGAGACCACCACCCCGCTCGAAGCGGACCTCAGCTGGATCGTCAAGATCGACAAGGGCGACTTTTTCGGCCGCGACGTCCTGCAGCGCGAGAGCGCGGAAGGGCCGCGCCGGAAGCTGGCTGGCTTCGAGATGGTTGACCGCGGCATCGCCCGCCACGGCTATCCGGTCGTCGACGGCGGTGAAGAGGCCGGCGTCGTGACCAGCGGCACGCATTCGCCAACATTGAAAAAAGCGATCGGACTCGCATATCTTCCGCTCGACAAATCAGCGCCCGGCGCGGAATTCATGGTCCTTATCCGTGGCAAAGAGACGCGGGCGCGCGTCGTTCCCACGCCGTTTTACAAGCGCGCGAAGTAACGAAGGAGCGGATCCATGACACCTGAAGACAACCGGTACGCCAAGAGCCACGAATATGTTCATCCCGAGGCAGGCGACTTGGTCATCATCGGAATTACCGATTACGCGCAGAAGGAACTGGGCGATGTCGTCTTCGTGGAGTTGCCCCCGGTTGGTAGCGAGCTCGAGCTCGGTGACGAATTCGGCAGCATCGAGTCCGTAAAAGCCGTTTCCGAGCTCTTCTCACCCGTCTCCGGTCAGGTCGTCGAAATCAACGAAGCACTGAACGATAAGCCGGAGCTCGTCAACACCGATCCCTACGGCGACGGCTGGATGATGAAGATCAAGCTGACCATCCCGGAAGAAGTCGACGAGATGATGACCGCCGAAGAGTACGAAGAGTACGTCGAGAAGGAATCGGCACACTGACGGCGACCAGAAACAAAATGTTCAATGTTGAAGTTCAATGTTGAATGTTGAGTGACCGCCGTGTTTCACGTGATTCTCCATTCAACATTCAAACCCCAACATTGAACAGTCGACATTCGCTTCTATGACCCTGCCGGACCCTCTCACCGATCAACATCGCTACATTTCGAACGCCTCGCAGGACGTCAGCGAGATGCTGAAGGTCATCGGCGTCGACTCGATCGACCGCCTCTTCGAGACCATCCCCAACGATGTGAAACTGACCGAGCTGCTCGACATCCCCGGCCCCTGGTCGGAGATCGAGTCGCGAAGGTGGTTCCGCGAGCTCGCCGCGAAGAACAAGACCGCCGTCGATCACCTCTCGTTCCTCGGCAGCGGTGCGTATCTGCACTACCAGCCGGCCTGCATCGACCAGCTCCTTCTGCGCGCCGAGTTCCTGACGTCGTACACGCCCTATCAGCCCGAAGTCTCGCAGGGGACGCTGCAGGCGATCTTCGAATACCAGACGCACCAGTGCCTGCTGACCGGCCTCGACGTCGCGAACGCCTCGCTCTACGACGGCTCCACCGCGTTGTGCGAAGCGGTGCTGCTCGCCGAGCGCATCGCGAAGAAGCGGAAAAAGGTCGTGATCGCAAAATCGGTCCACCCCGAGTACACCGAAACGGTCCGCACCTATGTCCAGAACCTCGGTTACGAGATCGTCGAAACCGGCTGGACGGCTGACGGCCGCGTCGATCTCGACGCATTGCGCGCGGCATGCACAAGCGATGTCTTCGCCGTTGCCATCCAGTCGCCCAACTTCCTCGGTGTCATCGAAGATTACGAAGCCATCGCGCTGATTGCCGATGCCGCCGGCGCCGCGAAGATCGCCGTCATCGCCGAGGCGTCATCCCTCGGAATCCTCACGCCTCCGGGTGCGCATGGATTCGACATCGCCGTCGGCGAGGGGCAGGCATGGGGAATCCCGACGCAGTACGGCGGTCCGTACGTCGGCTTCATGGTCGTCAAGGATGCCCTCAAGCGCTACATGCCGGGACGTCTCGTCGGCGAAACCGTCGACGTCGACGGGCGACGCGCGTACGTGCTCACCCTCGCCACCCGCGAGCAACACATCCGCCGCGGAAAGGCCACGTCGAACATCTGCACCAACGAGGCGCTGATCGCACTGGCAGCGAACATGTACCTGTCGCTCATGGGCAAGGAAGGCCTGCGCGAAGTCGGGCAACAATGCCTGCAGAAGACCGCCTATCTCCGCGCGCAGCTGAAGAAGATCGCCTCAGTGAGTCTTCCCTTCAGCGGTCCGGTCTACAACGAGTTCGTCGTACGGACGCCGTTTGCGGCCGAAGAGATCCTCGCCGATCTCGAGCATGGAAAGATCCTGGGCGGCATTCCGCTGAGCCAGTTTCACGATGGTCATCCGAACGATTTCCTCGTCGCAGTGACCGAGCTTCACACGAAAGAGCATCTCGACCAATTCGCGGCGGCAATCTCGGCAGCGATCTCCCGGGAGCGGCGATGACCATCACGTCACCGGTTGAAAACGAAGTCGAAACCGCGGCCGACAAGACCCCGAAGTCCACGGACCGGCAACTGATCTTCGAGACGTCGAAGCATGGCCGGCGTGGCTACCGCCTTCCCGCGCTCGATGTCCCGGAAGTGAGCGACGCGCTGCCGGCCTCGCTCCTGCGCGGCCCGATCACCGACGAAGTGGAAGTGTCCGAAGTCGATGTCATCCGCCATTTCACGCGGCTGTCGAAGTTGAATCTCTCGATCGACACCGGGCTCTATCCCCTCGGATCCTGCACGATGAAACACAACCCGCGCATCAACGAAGAGATCGCGCGAACGCCGGGATTCGCGCTCTCGCATCCTCTCCAGCCGGAACATCAGGTGCAGGGGAACCTCTCGCTGCTGTGGCACATCGAGCAGACTCTGATGGAGATCTTCGGGATGCCGCGGGTTACGCTGCAGCCTGTCGCTGGCGCCCATGGCGAGCTGACCGGCATCCTCATGGTGCACAAGGCGCTGGCGAAGAGCGGCAATGCGCGGAAATACATCCTCATCCCCGACTCCGCGCACGGTACGAACCCGGCGTCTGCGGCATTCGCGGGCTACCAGATCAAAGAGCTGAAGTCGAACAGCCGGGGCACCGTCGACATCGACACGCTCGCGGCGGCGGTCACGGACGATGTCGCGGCGTTGATGATCACTGTTCCGAATACGCTCGGCGTGTTCGAGAGCGACATCAAGAAATTTGCCGAGATCCTTCACGCAAAAGGTGCCTATCTCTACTGCGATGGTGCCAACCTCAATTCATTCGTCGGCATCGCCCGTCCTGGCGACATGGGCATCGACGTCATCCACTCCAATCTGCACAAGACGTTCTCCACGCCGCACGGCGGCGGTGGTCCGGGAGCGGGTCCGGTCGGTGTATCGAAAGCGCTCGTGCCCTTCCTGCCGACGCCGACCGTCGAGCGCCGCGAGGACGGGACGTTCTACCTCGACAACAGCCATCCCGATTCGATCGGCCGGGTACGCGCGTTCAACGGCAACTTCAACGTGCTCGTGCGCGCGCTGACGTACATGCGCTCGATGGGACCGGATGGACTGCGGCGCATCGCGCAGATCGCCGTTTTGAACGCGAACTACATCCGGGCGCGGCTTCGCGGGTCCTACCATCTGCCGTATGACGCGCCTTCGCTCCACGAGGTGGTCTTCAGCGACAAGCTGCAGACGGCGCACAACGTCCACACGCTCGATATCGCCAAACGGCTCATGGACTACGGTTTCCATCCGCCGACAATCTACTTCCCGCTCATCGTCGCCGGTGCGCTCATGATCGAGCCCACCGAGAGCGAGCCGAAGGAAGAGCTGGACGCGTTCTGCGAGGCCATGATCGCCATCGCACGTGAATGTGAAGAGCGCCCGGAGCTCGTGCGAAGCGCGCCCCATACGACGCCGGTACGCCGGCTCGACGAGGCGCGGGCCGCGCGACAGCCGGTCCTGCGCTGGCATCGCAGCTGACGCGCTCGAACCAGACTGCGGATCGCAAGGCGACGTGCTTGCACTAAACTCGCAGGAACGTGCGCTCCTTCGATGACGAAGATACCGACGACTTTGACCGGACGATCTCCAGGCGCGCCCCGGAATCCGTTGCGGGGTTCTCCGACAAGCGCGCCTCGCAGGACCGCAGAGGGCAGTCCAACTCGCGGATCCTGCTGATCACCGTCGTCGTCATCGCGATCCTCTATCTGGCCAAGCCCGTCTGCGTACCGATCGCGCTAGCCGTTCTCTTCGCCTTCCTGCTCACGCCAATCGTCTCGCTCCTCGAGCGCACGCCTCTCCGCCGCACCGGTGCGATCGTGCTTTCGCTCGGCCTCATCGTGACCGGACTCGGTTTCGGCGGCTGGTGGCTCTACCAGCAGTTCAACGACGTGGCCAAAGAGTTCGCGGAAGCCGCGACGAGCGGCAAGATCGAACAGAAGCTCAGGTTCCTGAAACGAAGTCCCGGCGGCACATTCGCCATCGTCGAGCGCACGCTGCAGCGGGTCACCGACGCGACTGCGGACAAGCAGGATCGCCCCGATCTGAAAGTTAAGGTCATTCCCGATCGCAAGGGTTTCGCCGACCGATACAAGACGCTGGCTCCGACCATCGAGCTCATCGCCGCGGCGTTCCTGGTGGTGGTGCTCGTCTTCTTCTTATTGCAGGACCGCGAGCAGATGCGCGACAAGATGCTGCGCCTGGCCGGCCGTGCCCACCTCACGGTCACCACGCAGGCCATCGGCGAGACCTCCGATCGGATCAGCCGTTACCTGCTGACCATCGCGCTGTTGAATGTCGGCTTTGGCCTGCTCATCGGCGTCGGACTGTTTCTCCTGAAAGTTCCGCACGCTCCGTTGTGGGGAGTTCTGGCGGGACTCTTCCGCTTCATCCCGTACGTCGGCGCAGTGCTGAGCGCAGCGCTGCCGACGTTTCTCTCGATCGCGGTCTTTCCGAACTGGTATACGCCGCTGGCGGTCCTGGCGCTGTTCGTGTTGACGGATCAGCTCATCGGCGGATTCATCGAGCCGATCGTGGTCGGCCACCGCGTCGGCGTCTCGCCGATCGCACTGCTCGTCTCCGCGATTTTCTGGGGCTGGCTGTGGGGACCGGTCGGCCTTCTGCTGGCGACCCCGATCTCGGTCTGCCTCACCGTCGCGGGAGAATTCATCCCTGCTCTGCGCATCTTCTCCATCATCTTCGGAGCCGAAGATCCGCTGGAGGGATATCTCAGCTTCTACAACCGGCTGCTGCTGCGCGACCGCACCGGTGCGATAGCCATCGCCGACCGTCACGCGGAGAGCGACTCGATGGAGGAGATGTTCTCCGATCTCTTCATCCCCACGCTCACCTTCGCGCAGGAAGAGCTCGACCGCAAACGGATCTCGTCGGCGAACGATCACTTCATCAAGGACGTGATCCGCGAACTGATCATTCGTTATGGCGACCGCAGCTCGGGCGTGCCCGACTCCGAACGCCACATCGTTGCCGTCTCCGTCGCCAGCGAACGCCTCTCGCTCGGCACACTCATGCTCACGCAGCTGCTGCGTGAGGAAGGCTTCTCCATTGATTACTTCACCGATCTCCCCGACGCCGAACTGCTGTCGTTCATCGGTGAAGTCATGCCGGAGGCGGTGTTCGTGTCCTGCACCAACAACGATCACCTCGACGCCGGCTACGGCCTGCTGCAGCTCCTCGCGGTTACATTCCCCGACCTGACGATCGTCGCCGGAGGCTCTGCCTTCGCCCGCGACCGCGCCAGGACAACCTCCGCCGGCGCGACCTACGTTCCGACCACGCTCACCGAAGCGAAGGAAGACTTCATGACGCGGCGGAAGGCGGCCCGGCGCAAATCCTCGCGATCGATCACGTTCAGCGGAACACGCTTCCGCGTCCCGCCGTCCGCCTAAGTCAGCCCGGCGGCCAGCCCAGATTTCGTCCGCCCAGCAGGTGGAAGTGGACGTGCAACACCGTCTGTCCGGCAGCTTCCCCATGATTCACGACCAGCCTGTACCCCTCCGCGTTCACCTTCAGGCTCCGCGCGATCTGGGAAGCGCGCACGATCGTCATACCGACGATCTGCGCCTCTTCCTCGTCGAGATCATCCAGCGTCGAGATGTGCGTGCGCGGAATGACCAGAACATGAACCGGCGCCTGCGGATTGATATCGTTGAATGCCACGACGAGGTCATCCTCGAACACCTTCTTCGCGGTGACCTCACCGCTGGCAATGCGGCAGAAGAGGCAACGATCGTTTGCCATGCCTGGCGATGATACGACGTCCGGCGCGATTCGCGCGTCGTGGGCGGGCGGGTTGCTCCCAGGGGACTCGCTATCCTTCTCTCGTCAGTACAACGATTCGCTCGATGTCCGCGAGATCGTTGATCACCTCGGACACGCGGTAACCGGAGTGCTCTGCAATCCCCCGCACGTCGGCGAGCTGACCAAATGCAATCTCCAGGATCACCATCGCTCCGCGTCGCGCGGCCAAAATACGCTCGATGGTCTCCGTGCCGCGCGGCCCGGGGGTCAGCGCGATCCGTGGTTCGTGATCGCGCACTTCGGTCGCCAGCGTCTCGATGACGTCCTCCGCGATATACGGCGGATTCGAAACGATCACCGCAAAGTCCGCGCCGATCCCTTCGAACGCGTCCGAGGCAGCGAAGAGGACCGGCGCTCCATGAAACCGCGCATTCCGTGATGCCACCGCGAGTGCCGCGGGCGAGATGTCGATCGAGAGGACGCGAAGGTCCGTTCGTTCGCACGCCAGCGAGATCGCGATACACCCGCTCCCCGAGCCGAGGTCCAGCACGTTTGCACCACTCGGCGCCCGCGCGATCGCTGCCTCGACCAGCAGCTCCGTCTCCGGACGCGGAATGAGGACGCGGTCATCGACGAAGAAATGGCGTCCGAAGAACTCGACGTGTCCCCGGATGTACTGCAGCGGTTCTCCGCGCTGCCGGCGTGCGACGAGGGCCTCCAGCAGAGCAGGATCGATCGATTCGTCACCATGAGCGACGAGCCACGCGTGCGTGCGTCCCGTAACGTCGGCGAGCAGCGTGTCGACATCGCGCGGGTTCGCCACGTTCGCGCGCAGCCGCGCGCGAAGCGAGGCGATGGTCTCAGCCATCGCCGCCCTCGTACGTCAGCTCGAGGAACACGTCTTCCAGCGCCCGGTCGTTCTTCAGCTCCGCAGTCGTCCCGCTGGCCACGATCCGGCCGCGGTTGAGAATCGCAATCCGGTCGCAAACCGCCTCGGCCACCGAGAGCGTGTGGGTGGTGAGAAACACCGTCTTCTTCTCATCCGCGAGCCTGCGAAAGAGGAGCTTCACCTGCTTTTGTGCCAGGGCATCGAGTCCGACCATCGGCTCGTCGATGATGAGCAGCTCGGGGTCGTGGACGAGCGCCGACGCGATGACGAGCTTCTGCTTCATCCCGTGCGAGAGGTTTTCGATCCGGGCGTCCGCCCAGTCGGCGATGCCAAAGTAGTCGAGCATCTCCAGACCCCGTCTTTCGCAATCCCGCCACTCCCGGCCGTAGAGGTTGGTCACGAACTGAAGCAGCTCCCGGCCGGTGAGCTTCTCGTACAGATAGGGTCGATCGGGGATGTATCCGGTCGTCGCCTTCACGCGGACGCCTTCCCGCGTCACGTCGAGGCCGTTGACAAGGACCGTGCCCGAGGTAGGCAGCGAGAGGCCGGCCAGAATGCGGATGGTGGTGGTTTTTCCGGCGCCGTTCGGGCCGAGAAAGCCGAAGATCTCGCCGCCGGCGACATCGAGGGAGATGCCGTCGACCGCCGTGAAATCGCCGTAGCGCTTGGTCAGATTACGGATCTCGATCATCGGAGAGGCCGGCGCCGCAGGGTATCATCCGAAAAACCTTCCACCCGGGAAACCGTAACCACGAATGGCTGAACGTGAGCAACTCGACGATCGCACCCTCGTGGCGCGCATCCTCGAGGGCGACCGAGACCGGTTCACAGAACTGTTGAAGCGCTACGAAAAGCGCATCATCAACTATGTGTATCGGATCACGCATCGCTACGAAGACGCGCACGATCTGACCCAGGAAATCTTCGTGAAGGTCTACGTCGCCCTCGATCGCTACGATCCGAAATACCAGTTTTCCACATGGCTCTTCCGGATCGCACAGAACAGCGCGATCGACGCCCTGCGCAAGAAGGGAGTCAACGAGGTGTCCATCGCTCCGAAACCGGGCGACGACGACACGAAGGAGCGGGAGTTCCCCGACACCGGCATCTCCCCCTACCGTGCCCTGAACAACAAGCAACTCGCCGGCGCAATCGACTCCGCCGTACTGAATCTGCCACCCGATTACCGCGAGCTCATTCAGCTCCGTCACTTCGCGGAGCTATCCTACGAGGAGATCGCTTCCATGAAGAAGCTTCCCCTCGGAACCGTGAAGAACAAGCTCTTTCGGGCGCGCAACCTGCTGAAGGTCGAGCTCGAGGGATTCGTGGAACCCCTATGAAAGAACCTACGGTCGACGCCTGCCAGCACTTTCTCGAAGATCCCGAGGCGAATGCGGCGCACCTGCAGACATGCGCTGAATGCCGGGCTGTGTACGCCGGCCTTGCCGGGAAGACAGACCTCCCGCCGGTCGCCATCGGCCTCGATTCGCTCCCGCTCGCGCCGTGGGAAGGCTCATCCCATCGTCCCTGGCCCGTCGTTCTGGGTGGTATCGCTGTCGTCGTCGTAATCGCCCTCGCGCTTTGCGATGCGGCAGGGATGTCGCCACTGCACGTCGCGGAAAGCTCGCTGGCCTCAATGGACGTGCTGCGCGGACTGCTGAATCGCGCCTCGTCGTCCCTTCGCTCCGCATCCGTCATGACCCAGGTCGCGTTCGGCGCGGCGTTTCTGGTGATCAACGCCCTGCTCATCGTCCTGCTGCGGCGGTCGCCGAGGGGGATGGATGCGTAGAGCGCTCCGTCTGTTCCTGCCGCTGACTGTGGTGGCCGCCTCACTCGTCACGGCGATGATCGCCGCTCCGCCAGATTTCGGCGTCAAGGGACCGCTGACCGTGGCCGGAGCTGCAGAGATGCTCCAGAAGACCGCGGTCATCGCATCACTGCTAGCGGTCTGGATGCTCGCGGCGGTTGCGCTCACGCTTCTCAGTGGCCGCGAAATCCGTTACTCCTCCGTGGAGATGCGGGCCAGTGCGCTGCACTGTTTCGCGCTCGGCCTCGTCGCGGTGACGAGCTTCGCGCTGACCGCGATCATCTTCAGCTACCTTATCCCGTACCACGTGGGCGCTCCTCTTCTCTTTGCCCTCGGCGTCTTCGCAATCCTGACCAAGATCTACGGAACGGTCGCGGTGTTTCATCTCGTCGGCACATTGGTTGCTGGTTCCCGCACGCGCGAGCAGCTGGCTCGTCGTCAATGGTTGCGCGGCGATCTGGCGATGGTGGTGGTGGGCGTCGTCATCCTCGGAGCGATTCGCCTGATTCCGGTCATCGGTCCGATCGTCTGGGCACTGGCATCCGTCTTCGGCATCGGCACGGCGCTGGCGACGAAGTTCGGCCGTCGCGAGCCGTGGTTCCTCGCCTGGCGCGCGGTCGAGATGTAGGGGTCCACGTCCCCACAAGGGTGGTCGCGAGCTTACGTCCAAGCGCACCTCTGATGGTTTAGTGTGGGGTGCGCAACGTTACTCGTTGAGTAAGATTGTCCGTAACCGAAACGAACCCCCACACCGGCATCGCGGAAGTGAGTGGAACCACCTCAAAGCGAAGTAGATCAGAAGTCGCGGCGATCGGCGAATAGTAAGAAACTTCAGCCGTCGGTGGTCGCACGGGCAGGGTGTAGGCGAGCGTGGAGTAAAGACGCTGAACGACGGTCAGGTCATATACGGCGTCTTGTACAAGCTGCTCGGACCCTTGCACGTATACCCGGACTTCAATTCTGCCGAGCACGTTAGGGTCAATCCCGTACAACCGTAGAGTGATGCGTGTTCCAGAACCTGGATTGGGAACATCGAGAATCTGGAACTTGTGTGAAAAGAAAAACCTCTCGCGCACGACGGGCAGCTGTATCGATTGACCGGTCAAGGCCTCAAGAAGACGAAGAGAAAGAAACACCTGATCACTGGAGGCGCGCTCGACATAAAGAATCGTTCCGTTTGTGTCACCCGGTTGTGTCCTCGGGAAATCCAGCGGAAGCGTGCGTCGTGCGGTTGGCCCATTCGGGTTATCACATGGTTGTTCGCAACCCGGAAGAATTAGAACGGGCGTGTCCAGGTCTCTGAATACGGAGCCTTGAGATGACCATACTGTTCGAAAAGCACCAGGGACGTTGCTTACGGTAATCGGCAACAAAATTCGTTCCATTTCGGGCAGAGGCGGAAGTACTTGCGCGGTCAGGCTTAGGCATTCCGCAGCGGCTACGATGAACGTCGCGATAGATTTTTTCATGTCAGTGGGTGCAGCAGGCGTGCGGCATTCGATCCTATGCATCAAGTGAGTGCACGAGAAGCTTTCGCTGGCTTTTATATTGGAGCTTCATGTCTATGTGCGTAGCGGTGGCGAAATTCAAGCTACTCCGTCTTCATTGCCGCGCCAAGGTTAACCCTCCGTGCCAGTCGTGACGGCACCAGTCCGGCGAGCAGCGATGCCACAAACGTCACGAGAAGAGAGGCCGCGATCAGCCGCACCGGCGTGTGGAACGCGATCGTCCAACCGAAGGACTGTTTGTTGATTACGTAGATCAGGATCCAGGAGAGGACGTAGCCCATCGCCAGTCCGGTGACCGTTGACGTCAGCCCGAGCACCGACGATTCGAGGACCAGCATCCGCCGGACCTGGGCGATGGACATGCCGAGGACGCGAAGGAGCGCCAGCTCGCGTTTGCGTTCCAGAATGAGAGCGGCCAGCGTGTTGATCACGCCGAGCACCGCCACCACGATGGAAACCGCCAGGAGTGCGTAGGTGATGAGAAACGTCTGGTCGAAGATCTTCATCACTTCGCCGCGGATCTCGCCGTTCGTCACCGCGAACGCGTGGTACTTCGGCCCGAACATCGTCTCGAGCTGCCGGCGCGCGGCGTTGCGGTCAACGCCGGGCTTGAGGTAGATGACCACTGTGTTGATGGCGTTATCGGCAAAAGACCGGATGTAGAGGTCGCGATCCATCACCACGGTTCCGCGATCGCTGGAGTAGTCGCGATAGATGCCGGTGATCGGGAACGAACGCCGACCACGAACCGTCGTGAGCACGATGTCGTCGCCCACGCCCTTGTCGTACTTCAGGGAGAAGCTCTCGGAAACCATCACGCCATCTCGTTGCACCGCGTTGCGCATGGCCTCTCCCGGGCTGGCCGGCTCGATCATGGGAAGGTTGCCAAAACGCGCAGCGACGCGAAGGTCACCACTGGCAACGGTGACGATGGCATCGCCGTAGGCCGCTCCACGTCCGCGTGCCCGATCGAAGGCGGCGATGAAAGGGACCTTCGCCAGCTCGGCGGAAATCGCGTTCGGGAAGACGGCCGTATTCGCGTTCGACAATTCTTTTGAAGGCCGCAGCCAGAGGTCGGAACTGACGGTCTGGTCGACCCAGATGCGCACCGTCTCGCGAAAACTGCCGACCATCAACGCAACCGCCACCATCATTCCGATGGCCAGCGAGAGCGCGGCGGTGGCGATGGACGTCCGCCGCAGCGATGCCGGAATGGACGCCGACGCAAGCTCCCCGACTACGCCGAAGACTGCGCGATACGGTGCGCGCAGCAGCTTCGATGCGGCGGTGACGATCATCGGCGCGAGTGCGGAAAACCCGGCGACCACAAAGAGCACAGCGACGTACCCGGCGACAGCGATTCCGTTCCAGGCGGGAAGGCGCGAGAGCAACACCGCGACGATGAAGGCGGACAGCGCGATCAGAACCTTCCAATCGAGCAGACTCCATCGAACGTTGTGGCGTGCCACCGAAAACAGCAGACTCGGACGCAGCCTCGCTGCCTCGATCGACGGTTGAACGGCGGAGAGCAGCGAGAGGATCGTGCCCACCGCCACCCCTGCCCCGACGATTCCCGGCGTCAGCGCGATCGCTTCGGGTGTCGAGCTGACGTAAAGCGCGTTGATCGTGCGGCCGATCAGCTTCAGGATCACCCAGGCCAGACCGCGGCCCAGCGCAATACCGGCGGCGGAACCGATGAGGCCGAAGATTAACCCCTCGATCAGGAACGCTCCAAAGATCTGGCTCGCGGACGTTCCAAGGGTCTTGAGAACGCCGACGTCCTTGCGGCGGCGGAGAATCGAGATCAACACGGTGTTATAGACGAGGAACATCCCCACCAGCAGGGCGACGCCGGCAAGGGCGAAGAGATTCACGCGGAAGGCGCGCAGCATCTTCTCGACGCGCTCGTTCCGTCTGGCCGGCCGTTCGAGACGAGCGCCCGGGGGCAGGACACGGACAATGGCAGGGATCAGCGATTCGTCCGGCACGATCAGGTCGACTCGCGTCAGCCGTCGGGTAAAACCGAACGCAGCCTGTGCCACGGCGATGTCGGCGATTGCGATCGCACCGTTGAACGCGGTGGCCGGCCCGCGGGATTCGAGCAGCCCGCGCACGACCATTGTCCGTCGTCCGCCCCCGACTTCGAGAGTCACCGACGACCCGAGCTTCAACCCGTGCTCGCCCGCGAAGCTCGCCGGAAGAACGACCGAGTCCGTGCCGAACAGGCTCAGGTACGTTGCGGTGGATTGCCGATCGCTTGTCACGACGCTCGTGTAGCGGTAGTCGCGAAAGTGAAGGTCGGAGAGCAGGTCGACACCGAGCAGCCGGATGGGCTCACCGGAGGGCTCGATGTTTCCCTCGAGATCGACCACAGGTGCGAAGCGAACGCCTCGGGCCCAGAACGGCTGCAGCGCCAGCAAAACGTCCTCGTTTAGTGGGACATCGGACAGCACCTGATAGTTGGCACGGCCGGCCACCGCGTCAACGGATTCTTGAAACGCGCGTAGTGCGCTCTGATTCGAAAGTGCGATCGCCACCACAACGGCGACGCCGACCGCGATGCCGAGAATCGTGAGCGCGGTCCGCAGGACTTCGCGGACAATCGGGCGCAGGACGAGCGCGCGAAGGATCATGCCGGTTCGGCCGCCCGCGTCCGCGCGACCTTTCCATCCGTCACAGCCACTTCGTAGTCGCCATACGCCGCCGCCCGCGCCGAATGAGTGGCCATCACGATCGTCGAACGCCGCGACGTATGGATGCTCCGGATGAGATCGAGGATCATGCCGCCATTCCTTGAGTCGAGGTTCCCGGTGGGCTCGTCCGCGAGAATCAGCGGCGGTCGGTGGATGACCGCTCGGGCGATGGCCACCCGCTGCATTTCCCCACCTGACAGCTCGTTCGGAAAATGGGTCGCACGGTTGCCCAGCCCAACCTCCGCCAGCACGTCGGCGACGCGCGATCGAACCTCGCTCCGCGGCGTGTTCGCCAGCGACAGAGGAAAGGCCACGTTCTCGAACACGTTCAGCGTCGGAATCAGATTGAAGAACTGGAAGATGTATCCGATCGACGTCCGCCGCAGCATGGTCAGCCGCGCGTCATCCAGCTCCGACGTCTCGACGTCGTCGAGAAACATCCTGCCGGATGTCGGCTTGTCGACGGCGCCGATGAGGTTCAGCAGAGTGGACTTGCCGCTACCCGACGCTCCCACCAGCACCGCGAAGTCGCCCGATCCGATCTCGAGGACAACATCGTCGAGCACCTGGACCTGCGCCGACTCGTCGGTGCCAGCGTAGGAGTGCGTCACGTGATCGAGGCGAATGCGCATCGCGGGGGCGATTGTACGCGCGGCACGATCGCTGCAAATCGAACGGCTTGCCGCCTCTGATAGGCTGAGAGGCCTAAAGGAGAACGCCATGGACGAAACAACCAGTGGAGCCCCGGGAACGGATGCCGGTGATTTCGAAGCGCGCTTCGGCAAGGCGAAGGAATTCGTCAACGAAAAGTATTCCGCAGCGTCTGACTACACGCGTACGCAGTACAACCGCGTAAAAGAAAAAGTCGAAGATGTCGACTTCGGCGCCATCACCGACCAGGTGCGCAGCTACGTCCGGTCCAATCCGGGAAAAGCGCTGCTGATCTCGGTCGGTGTCGGCTTCCTTGTCGGACTTCTCCTGCGCCGGGACAACGAGGAATAGGAGCGAACGATGCCCAACTCCCGAGATAGCGATCACGAACGCTCTGCTGCCGGCATGGATTACGACTTTCCCATTCGGGAGAAGGCCTCCCAGCTCGGCAATGCGTTCGCGGAAAACGGACCCGACGCATTGTTCGAGGAGATCGAGAACCTGCTGCCCGAATCGTGGCGCGAACACATCCGCACCTTCCCCGTCGCTGCGATGGTCCTCGGCGCCGCCGTCGGCGTCTGGCTGGGGATGCGCAAAGGGGACGAAGTCCTGGCTGCGGGCACATCGATGATCACGTCAATTGCGATGCAGAACATCTCGGGCGTGATGGGGAAAGCAGGCGGAGAAGATTAGGCATCGACCAGGCTGTTTGCCTGGTACTGGAGACCCCCGCTCGGCCAGCAACCTCTTCCGTTGGTCATTAACTCTTGCGCAGAGGCCGCTCGCTGCCCACAATGACCAGAGATGGAGACACGGCCGCTTCCGCTGGGGATCGACGACTACCGGCACCACTCTCTTGAATCGCTGGCTGCCGAAGTCCATCGCACGTACTTCGCCAAATACCCACCTCTTCCCGTGCGCTGGGGCCAGCAGATCACGCGCAAGAAACGCCGCTCGATCCGCCTCGGATCCTACAATCACATCACGACCGAGATCCGCATCCATCCTCTCCTCGACTCGGCAGAGATTCCGGCGTTCTTCATTCAGTCCGTGATCCATCATGAGTACCTGCATCACGTACTCGGGGCAAGTCACAATCGCCGGTTCCACAAGGAAGAGACCAGATTCCGGTACTACCGAGAATCGAAGGAGTGGATTCGGCGGCACCTCTGGCTGCTGCTCGGCATCAAGCGCACGCGGGTCATCAATCTCCCGCCGCCGAACACGTTGCCGCCGCAGATGCCGCTTTTCTAGCGTCCCCTCCGATCAGACGCCCATCGGAAACGTGAGGCTGTAGATATAGCGGCCGCGGGCGACCTGCAGCACGACCGACGATCGTTCCGAAGACTGCGTGAGCGCCTGGTTGAGGACTTTGACGGACGCGACCTCCGTACCGTTCACGCCCACGATCACGTCACCGCGCTGGAGGCCGATGCTTTCGCTGCGCGAGCGACCGGCCACCTGGTCGATCACGACCGCACCGTTCTGGTCGATGACGCGAAGCCCGGCGATCTCCCACAGGATTCTCAGGCCGAGGTCCGCGGGAGCTTCCGAAGGGCGGACGGAAATGTCCTGGATCCCGCCACCACGCGCGACCGTGAGCGGGAGAGGCTGACCCGCGGCCACGGTCGCCGTCAACGTTGAAAAAGCCTCGCGCGAATCGACGGGCCGCCCCGCGACGGCCGTGATGATGTCACCGGGTTTCAGGCCGGCCGCCTGTGCCGGAGATCCTGTGATCACGCGCGCGACGAGAGCACCCCGCGACGTCTTCAGACCTGTCCGCCGCGCCTCCTCGGGAGTGATCGTCGCCGTCACGGCTCCGATCCAGGCGCTGTGTACCTGACCGTACCGAACGATGTCCTGGACCACCTTCTTCGCGCGGTCTACCGGGATCGCGAAGCCGATGCCCTGTGCGTTCGCGTAGATCAGCGTATTGATTCCGATGACGCGGCCCTCGATATTCAGCAGTGGTCCACCCGAGTTTCCGGGGTTGATCGAGGCATCGGTCTGGATGAAGTCGGTGAACGTCCGCCCCGCCTCCTTGGAAGGCACCGAGCGGCCGAGAGCCGAGACCACGCCGGTCGTGACCGTTCCGCTAAGGCCGAACGGATTCCCGACCGCGATGACCGTCTCACCGATGAGGAGATCGGACGACACCCCGACCGGCGCCGCCAGAAGATTCTTCGCGTCGACCCGCAGGACTGCGACGTCGCTGTCCGGGTCCACACCGATCAGGCGCGCCGGAAGTTGCGTGCCATCACTGAAATTCACAGTGATGCGCGATGCGCCCTCGACGACGTGGTTGTTCGTGACGATCACGCCGTCGCTCGACCAGACGAAACCCGATCCGAGAGACTGCGATGTGTAGCTGCGATCGCGTCCGCCGAACACGCCGAATGGATCGAAGGGATCGACCTCCCGCTGACGGATGGTCGACTCCGTCTGGATATTCACAACCGCCGGGCCGACGTCGTGCGCGACCCTGACGATCGGCGTCCGCCGCGAGGCGCTGACCGTGGCCGGAATCGGTACACGCTCCTGCCGTGGCTGACGCGCGTCCACGGTCTGCGATTGCGCGACCGGCTTGCAGGCGAGGCTGACGAGAACGATGACGAGGAGGAGGCGGAGCTTCATGCCCGAATGATACGTGCGGACGTGGCGCCAGGTTCGGCCCTACGTTCCGCACGCTCCGCAGCTGCAGAAGCGGCGCAGATGATCGAAGGTCCAGATCCCGTAGGTGTGACCGTCCGCCCAATTCGGCTGGAGCGCGTAGTTCCCGATTGGAATCACGCTCTGTAGCTGGAACGCCGCCAGCGTGTAGCGGGGCGCAGGGCCGGTGGACATCCGGCCGAAGAGATCCGGCTCGCCGGAACACGCCGCGCAGGGACAGGCTCGCCGCATCGACTCGAGCGGATAGTACGACTCATGTCCGTCGTCCCAGACGACCGCGAAGAGATCACCGATGACTTGATAGGACAGGGGGCGCATTGGCAACCGAGTGTATCCCGATCGCGAAGGGTGGTCCGGCCTCGGCATACACTCAACCCGTCATGCCGACCTACAAACTGACGATCGAGTACGAAGGCACCCGATACTCGGGATGGCAGGCGCAGGGAAATACTCCGAAGACCATCCAGGGAAACCTGCTGCGCGCCGCTACGCAGGTGCTGGGAGAAGTCGACATCGGCGGAGCCGGACGAACCGATGCCGGGGTCCATGCCGCCGCTCAGGTCGCCCATCTCCGGTCCCACAAACCGATCGACCCGCTGCAACTGTCGAGAAAGATCAACGACCTGCTGCCGCACGACATCAGTATCGTCGCAGCTGCGCGCGTCAACGACCGCTTCCACGCGCGTCACGACGCGACCTCGCGGGTCTACCTCTACCAGATCGCCACACGCCGCACCGCCTTTGCCAAGCCGTTCGTCTGGTGGATCAAGGACAGGCTGGACGTGGGAAACATGGCGCGCGCCGCGAAGTTGCTCGAAGGGCGGCACGACTTCAGCGCCTTCAGCGACAAACGACTGAAGGAGGAGGAGTCGAGAATCGTCGTCGTCGAGCGCTGCGAGGCCGTCGCCAGCGGCGATCTGATCCTCGTGCGCATTCAGGCGTCGCACTTTCTGTGGAAGATGGTCCGCAAGCTCATCGCCTTCAGCGTGGAGATCGGACGCGGCAATCTCGAGGCCGAAGCGATCGCGGCACGACTGAAGCCGAACGCCGCGAACGTCGAGCCGACGGCCCCACCTTCGGGACTCTTCCTCGAGGCCATCCTGTACCAGGGCGAGACGTTCGATCGCCCGCTGGAGCCGATCGTGCCGGTCATCAGGCGATGAGTGAACGCGCTCTGATTGCCAGGATTCAATCGCTCTTTCCGAGGGCTGGAGATGATGCAGCGATCATCGGGGACCAGCTGTTCGCCGCGGATGTGCTGGTGGAGAACATCGACTTCACGCGCGAAACCCCTCTTCGCCTCGTCGCCCGGAAGAGTCTCGTGGTCAATCTCTCGGACATCGCGGCAATGGGCGGCCGGCCGCTCTACGCGCTGGCCACGATCGGCGCGCCGGATGATTCTGTTGCCGGGACGCTGATCGAAGAACTGGCGAACGCGGCGAGCGATCAGCACGTCGAGATCGTCGGCGGAGATCTTTCGCGTGCGGAACAGATCTTCATCGCGATCACGGTGATTGGAGAAGCCGCGCAACCCATTCTCCGCAGTGGGGCACGGAAGGGAGACCGGATCTATCTCAGCCGGCCCGTCGGAGGATCCGCGGCCGGACTCTCGCTCCTGCAACGCCGGACTGAGGCCGCGGATTACGCGGAGCGGGAGTTCATCGAGTCGGCAATCCGCCGCCATCTCGAGCCGGAAGCCGAGGTCGCGCTCGGTCTGAAACTGGCGGGCGTCGCCACGAGTTGCATCGACCTCTCCGACGGGCTCTCGTCGGATCTGAACCACCTCTGCACCGCCTCGAACCTCGGCGCGATGATCGAGAGCGAGCGAATCCCCGTTTTCCCCGACCTTCCGCGATACGGTCCACGGCTCGGAATCAACGTTCGCGATGCAGTTCTGCATGGCGGCGAGGAGTACGCTCTCCTCTTCACGTCATCGCTTCGGGAATCGGAGCTGAGCCAGCAGATGGGCCGGCCCGTCTACGCTCTCGGCAGGATGACGGAGGAACCCGGTGTGCGTCTCAATGGCGAGGTCCTCATCCCCCAGGGGTTTGACCACTTCCGCTGAGCACAGGACGCGTCGGTCGCTGTTTTCTACGCCCGGCGCGACGCGGCCAGGTTCGACGCCACGGCGCAGAGGAACGCTCCCACTCCCAACGTCGTGCGGACCGTATGCGCACGAGACCAGTTTTTCACCAGGGACTGCGAGCGGTCACTGGGGTAGTCCGTGGGTGCCTGTCCCTCCAACTCCTTGTTGATCGGGACCGTGACCATGATCGTGGCTGCGAGCACGCCCGCCAGACCGATAGCAGCCGTGGCGTCGAGCACGCGCTTGAGAGGCTTGACGCCGCGGGAACCGACCGCCAAGGTCACAGCGGTTCCGAGCGCCACGGGACCGATCGCGTTGAAATAGTTCGACGCGTTGGTCAGAGCGGCGAGCGCGCGGGACCGGTGATCGGCATGCTGCGGCAACTCGTTCCTCCATCCGGGAACGAGAGCCTGCTCGCCGAAGCCGAGAGAGCCTGCCAACAGACCCGACGTCGTGAGGTTGACGAAGCGCAGCAACGATTCAAATGTGTGATTCACCGGCGTGCGTCTTCCAGTTGCTTGATACGGTTGACGACATCCCTGTAGTGCGAATTCGAGCCGTAAACCTCAACAAATGCCTTCTGTGCGTTGCTGGTGTCGCCGACTTCCTGATACGCCGAGCCGAGATCGTAGAGAAGGCCGACATGCTCGTCCGATGTGATCTCCGGCATCTCCAGTCCTTTCGAATACCACTTAATCGCGAGCTGCGGCATCCCCTTCTCGAGGAAGCAGAGACCGAGCATGGATGCGCACTCGACCGCACGCTTCGGATCTTTTGAAGCCAGCTGAAACTCGCCGATGGCTTCATCGATCAAGCCCATCTCTTTGTAGGCGATGCCCAGGTTGTAGTGCGTGTCGTAGTCCTCGGAATCAAGCTGCTGTTCAACGCCTTTCTTGAACTCCTTGAAGATCTCTTCGAGAGACTGCTCTTCTTCGCTGAGGGAGACGTCGTCACCGTCGTCCTCGAGCTCCGACTCCAACTCCGCGGCCAGATCGAAGAAGTCATCCTCGTCCGCGAAGAGGTTTTCCTCCTGCGCGGGCGGTGCGGGAGTGGGCACTGCGGCCGCGCGCGGTGGTGGCGGCGCGGGCGTGAAGAAGTCGTCGTCGTCGTCCGGCAGTGCGCTGAGGAGCTCGTTCTCGATCTCATCGCGGGAAAGAACGGGAGGTGCGGCCGGCTGTCCGGCCGGTTGGGGAGCAGGAGCGGAGAGGGCGTCGAGCTTCGCACGGCGCTCATCGATCGCGGAGTTGTTGGGGAATCGTGCTCCGAGCCCATCGAGGCGTTCCCGCGCGCCGTCGAACAACTCCTGTTCGATGTAGAAGTCAAGCTCCCGCAGCTCATCCGGCGAAGGCGATTCCTCGTACTGCAGTGGAACCGCGAAATCGGGGGTCTCGAGCGCCGACTCGAACGAGAGGCTGTCTTCGTCCGCGGAGACCGGTTCAAACTCGATCGCGGGAGTGGGCTCCGGTTCATTCGCCGTGAGGTCGAACGATCGCTCCGGTTCCGCCGTGTCGAACGACAGCTCCGGTTCCGGCGAGTCGAACGGCAGTGGCGCTTCGACTGGCTCGGACACGATCGCAGGCTCCGATGCGCCTGGCTCGAGATCGAAGCTGAGCTCCTCCATCTCCTCCATCTCGCCGCTCAGCACCGGCATCGGACGCTCGATCGTGAGAGCTGCGTGAACGACGGGATTCGACGACGCGATGTCGAGTGGATGGCCTCTCTCGACGAACTCGTTCAGGACTTCATCGGCAGTCGAGGAGTCGCCCTTCTCCTGCAGGAGGGTCACATACTGTTTGGCCGCCGAGCGGGCTGGCTCGATGTCTCCCTCATCGAGGAGGAGGCGATAGAGCTTCTCATGAGCCGCCAGATGCTTCGGTGCGCGGTCGATGATTGCGCGCAGGTGCTCCGCAGCTTTCTCCGCCAGACCATACTTGGCGAACACCTCCGCCTCAGTGAGGTGCTCGGTGATGAAATCGAGGTCCTCTCCGCCGTCTAGATGATCGAGTTCCGCCGCCGCGATTTCGACCGCCGACTGGAGGCGGGACATGGTGGTCGACGCTGGCGGCGCCGACGGCTCGGGCGACTCCTCGCCAAGACTTCGTTCGAGGTCGAGCTCCAGCGGCTCGGAGGAATCGATGTCAAGTGAAAGAGAGGGACCGTCGTCGAACGAATCGAACGTCGGAACCGGCTCCTCGATCTCCATCGACAGAGGGGCTACCGGCACGTCGGAGTGCGTTTTCGGGCGTACGGGCATCGTGTCGACGCCACCCGTCTGCATGCGAACGAACTGTAGCTTGGTGCGATGCTGCGCGTTCTGGGGCTCACGCTGGATGAGCTTCTCCAGAACCTCGGCCGCCTTCTCGTAGCGTCCCTTGGACATGTGCGCTTCGGCCAGGCTGTTCAGCGCGGAGAGCACGTTCGTCTCTTCATTCAGGCGCGAGTAGACCGCCACGAGGCGTTCGAGCGTCGGCGCATGGCCGGCATCGACACGAAGTATCCGATTGAGCATCTCCACTGCGATGGCGCGCTCGCCGCGCCCCAGCGCCTTCTCGACGACCGGCGTCATCATTTCCAGGGCACCGTCCGCGTTGCCCATGCGAGCGTACAAATCAGCCAGGCCTTCGCGAACGCCCGTATCCTGTGCGTCCTGAGCGAGTGCCCTCTCCAACACCGCACGCGCGCCCATCGTGTCGCCCTTGGCCAGCAGAACCCGTCCCTGAATCGCCAGCAGGCGTGGGTTCTCGGGAGCGGAGTCGACGGACGCCTGCACGATCTGAATCGCGTTCTCGTAGTCCTTCGCTTCGAGCAGGGCCGTGACGAGCGACTCCACCAGCTCGAGGTTCCCCGCGTCGATCTTCAGCGCCTTCTTGAAGACCTGTACCGCTTCGTCGAGCATCCCGCGCTTGAGCAGCATGCGACCGACGCGGTCGTACTCCTTGAGCGCGTCCTTCGTCTGGCTGTTCTGCGAGTAGAGGTCGGCGAGCTTGACGTGAACGTTGATGGAGTTCGGGTCAAGCTCGGAAATCTTCCGATAGATGGCCAGAGCGTTCCCCGGATCTCCATGCTTGAGGTAGTAATCGGCGAGAACCTGATACTGGCTCTTCGCTTCCATGGCCAGGCCTTGTTTGCCGTACAGATCGGCGAGCTTGGCGTAGATGTCGAGTTTCGACGGATCGAGCTTGTTGATCTTCTTGTAGATCGCGATGGCTTTGAGGAAGAACCCGTCCCGCGAGTAATGGTCGGCAATCCGGCCGAAGACCTTGACCGCCTCGTCGTTGCGGTTGATGCGGACCCAGAGATCGCCGATGCGATTCAGAGTATTGACATCGCTGGGATTGTCGTCGAGAAGGCGTTCGTACTCCTTGATCGCCGGTTCGATCTTCCCCTTCGCCACCAGCTTCTCAGCGCTGGCGATGATTTTATCTCGTTGGATCGCCATCGGCTCCGTTCCGCCCAAACAACAACATCGGCTGGTCTACCCCTTCGAACGACTTACGGTGAATCGGCGACGGGCCGTAAAGCTTCAAGGCAGCCTGATGCCCTTCCGTTCCGTACCCTCGGTTATGTCGAAAATCGTAAACAGGGTAGAGGTCATGATACGACTCCATCAACAGATCGCGATAGACCTTCGCAACGATGGAAGCCGCGGCGATCGAGACACTGCGCCGATCTCCACCGATCAGCGGAACCTGCGGCATTTCCAGATCGATCGTCACGGCATCGAGAAGGAGGATGTCGGGACGGACCGCAAGGTTCTCGACGGCCTGGACCATCGCCTGTTTGCTGGCGCGGAGAATATTGATGGCGTCGATGGTGTGCGGCTCGACGACCCCGACCGCCGCGGCACGGGCGCGGCGGAGAATCAGACGGCAGATGTCGAGCCGATCCGCGCGATCGACGACCTTCGAGTCATTGACGCCGAGGAGGGTGGGATCGGAGTCGAGAATCACGCAGGCGGCGACGACGGGACCGGCGAGGCATCCTCGTCCGACCTCATCCGTGCCAGCGATCGCGCGAAAACCAAAATCGCGGAGCCGGCGCTCGACCACTGACATCTCAGCGACCCGAGCCAGCTCCGCGAAGAGGTTCCTAACCAGCCGTTCGGCCGGTCGGGACTTAGCGCTTGCGCTTTTCTTCGATGCGGGCAGCTTTCCCGCGGAGATCCCTGAGATAGTAGAGCTTCGCGCGGCGGACCCTGCCATGGCGTTCAACCTCGATGCGATCGATTGAGGGGGAGTTCAGGGGGAACATGCGCTCCACACCGATTCCGCCTGAGATCTTGCGGACGGTGAACATCTGCCGCACGCCGCCACCTTTGCGAGAGATTACGACACCCTGGAAGATCTGGATGCGTTCCTTGTCGCCTTCTTTGACCTTCACGTGGACTTTGATCGTGTCCCCCGGGGAAAAGGCCGGGATATCCGTGCGCGTCTCACGCGATTCAACGAGTTTCATTAAGTCCTGAGCCATGATGACAACCTTCCTGTTTCTGAAGCGAGCCCGCAAGGATCGCCGATTTGTCGCGTTTAGGCAAGACAGACCGCGATTGTGACTGCGTTCCTGGATTGCCGCGCACCGTCGAGACGGCGCTCTGCCGCGGAACTGGTTGAACGGCGTAGCGGGCGGAGTCATTCCTCCCGGATTCTGCGGAGCATGTTCCGGGCCTCGTCATCCAGCTCCGCAGTCTCGACAAGGTCCGGACGTTTCGCCAGCGTCGCCCGCAACGCCTGTTCTTTCCGCCACTTACGGATCTTCTCGTGGTGCCCCGATAGCAGGATGTCCGGGACGCGCATCCCGCGCAACTCCTCGGGCCGCGTGTAATGAGGGTAGTCGAGTAACCCCCGAAAGAACGAGTCTTCCTCGACCGAGCCGGTGTTTCCGACCACGCCCTCGATCATCCGCCCAACCGCGTCCGCGATCAGCATCGCCGGCAACTCACCGCCGGAAACGACGAAGTCGCCAATCGAAATCTCGTCCGGCTCGAGCGATTCCCGAATGCGTTCGTCGAATCCCTCGTAGCGACCACAGAGGATCACCAGCCGGCCGCGCGATGCCAGCTCGCGTGCGATCGCATGCGTGAACGTGCGGCCCTGGGGCGAAGTCATGAGCACATGTGGAGCGTCATCCACCTCGCTCCTGATCCGCTCGATACAGCGCAGGACCGGCTCGGCCAGCATCACCATGCCCGGCCCTCCGCCGTACGCTTCGTCATCGGTGGAGCGATGTCGGTCCGTAGCGTAGTCGCGCAGGTCCCAGACGTGAACTTCGAGCAGCCCCTGCTTCACTCCGCGCGCGATCACGCCCTCGGCCAGCAGCGGCTCGAACATCTTCGGGAAGATGGTGACGAAATCAATCCGCAACGGCATCGAGATCGTCCAGACCCCTGGGGAAGTTCACCAGGGCACGTTTCGCCGCAAGATCGATCTCCGTCACGATCTCGGCAGCAAACGGCACATCAAAACGGTGTCCGCCGCGTTCGACGTTCAGCAGAACTCCGCCTGCGCCCTCTTCGGTCCCGACCACCCGTCCCCGCTCCCGTCCCTCGGAATCGATGAGGGTCAGCCCCACGAGATCGTGGAGAAAGTATTCGTTTTCCTCGAGCGCCCGAGCCTCAGTAGCCGGGATCTCCACGGTCCAGTTCTGCAGTTTCTGAACTTCTTCCGGGGATTCGATCCCCGCGAATTTGATGAGCGCGCGACCGGCGTGAATGCGCACGCTTTCGATGGCAATCTCGCGGCTCTCCCGTTCGTCGGGCGAGACGAGGGTGACCGCCGCGAAGCCGTCAAACCGCTCGGGTCCGTCCGACCACGCCTCGACGCTGGCCTCGCCACGGACTCCGTGAGCCTTGCGGATGATACCGAGGGCGATGCGGTCGCCAGACATCGGCGTCAGTCGACGATGTCGAGGGTGTAACGGCGGCGAGACTTCTGGCCAGCGGCGGAAAGGAGCGTGCGCATCGCGCGAGCGGTCCGTCCCTGCCGTCCGATCACCTTGCCGAGATCGTTTTCGGCGACCTCGAGCTCGACGATCGTCTGATCGCCCCGGTCGTACAGACGCGTGCTCACTGCATCGACGTCATCGACGAGCGACTTGGCGACGAACTCGATCAGCTCTTCCATGAAGGGAGACTACGCGGTTTTGTTCTTCTTGAGGAGGGATTTGACGGTCGGCGAGAGCTGCGCGCCCTTGCTGACCCAGTAGTCGACGCGCTCGCGGTCGATCTTGACGTCGGCAGGGTTCTTCTTCGGATCGTAGTGGCCGATCTGTTCCACCGTGGCGTTGCTCGGCGTCTTGAGCGAGTCGGAAACGACGACGCGGTAGAACGGGGAATGGGTCGCGCCCTGACGGCGCAGTCGGATCTTCAACATGTCGTGTGATGCTCCTTGATTGAACGGCAGAGTGAATCGGGTCGGCAATCCTACCGAACCGGGGCGTGAAACCGCAACCGGCACCGGGTCATTCCGGCAGGACAGCCCCGCTCGCCTACTGCAGCATTTCGGGTGGCAGACCCTTCATCATCTTTCCGAATTTGCGGGCGCCAAAGCCTTTGGAGAAGCTGCGCATCATCTTTTTCATCTGCAGGTACTGCTTGAGCAGCTGATTGATCTGCTGGACGGACGTGCCCGAACCCTTGGCGATCCGCTTCTTGCGCTTCCCATCGATGAGCTGCGGGAACTCGCGCTCGCGCTTCGTCATCGAGTCGAGGATGGCCTGCATCCGGACGATGGCCTTCTCGTCGATGTCTTCCTCGCTGATCTTGCCTGCGCCGGGCAGCATGTTCACGAGCGACGAGAGGGGCCCCATCTTCTTGACCTGCTGGAGCTGCGCCCGAAGATCCTCGAGCGTGAACTTGTCTTTGGCGACGCGCTGCGCAAGCCGCTCGGCTTCCTTGCGGTCGATCTCGGTCTCGACCTTCTCGATGAGTGAGAGCACATCGCCCATCCCCAGGATGCGGGAAGCCATCCGATCGGGGTGGAAGACGTCGAGGTCGGTGTATTTCTCGCCAACGCCGACGAGCTTGATCGGACGGTTCACGACCGACTTGATGGAGAGAGCGGCGCCGCCGCGGGCATCACCGTCGAGTTTCGTGAGGACGATGCCGGTCACGCCGAGCCGGTCGTCGAATTCCTTCGCGGACTTCACGGCGTCCTGCCCGGTCATAGCATCCGCGACGAAGAGGATCTCGCTCGGCCTGGCGTCGCGCTTGATCGCGTCGAGCTCCGCCATCAGCTCCGTGTCGATGTGGAGACGGCCAGCCGTGTCGAGGATGACGGTGTCATACAGCAACGTGCGCGCATCGGTAACGGCGCGGCGCGCAATGGACAGTGGATCGCGGTCCTCGCCGAGCTCGAAGAACGGAACCTTGACGTTGTTGGCGACGATCCGCAGCTGGTCGATCGCGGCGGGACGGTAGACGTCGCACGGCACCAGCAGGGGGCGGCGGCCGCGGTTCTTCAGGTGCAGCGCAAGCTTGCCCGAGGTCGTGGTCTTTCCCGACCCCTGCAGACCAACCATCATCACGACCGCCGGCGAGCCGACGAGCGCGAGGCCGACCTCGTTGCCACCGAGGAGCTCCTGGAGCTCGTCGCGGACGACTTTCGTCACCTGCTGCGCGGGGGAGAACGCAGTGAGGACGTCCTGTCCGACCGCCTTTTCTCGGACGCGGTTGGTGAATTCCTTGACGACCTTGAAGTGAACGTCCGCCTCGAGGAGCGCGACGCGAATTTCCTTCAGCGCGTGATCGATGTGCCACTCATTGAGAGCCGCCTCGCCACGCAGGGTCTTGAAGACCCGATCCATCTTGTCCTGCAGGTTGTCGAACATGCGGTCTGCCTAAACGCGGTCCCGGTCGAAAAAATCCGTCGGCGTCCCTGCGGACGGGCGCAGGACGCCGCATTCTACCGGCGAAATTGCCCCTCCCCTGCCCCCGTTCTCATCCGCCGTGGCCCAGCTCGCAACGCGGCTTCCCGACAACGTCCCCGGTGATTTCTTCGTCGACTCATCCTGTATCGACTGTGACGCCTGCCGGATCTTTGCGCCGTCGGTCTTCAGCGATCAGGGCGACCAGTCGCACGTCTACCACCAGCCCGAAGACGACTCCGAGCTCCTCGCGGCGCAGAAAGCTCTCATCTCCTGTCCGACGGCCTCGATCGGATCGACCGCCAAACGCCCCATGAACTCCGCCCTGGCGGCTCTGCCGGAACCGGTCGATGGCGATGTCTACCGCTGTGGTTACGCTGCCGAGTCCTCGTTCGGCGCGATCAGTTACCTCGTCCGCAAACGCTCCGGGAACATCCTCATCGACTCGCCACGCTTCTCCGGTCCGCTCGTGAAGAACATCGCAGCGATGGGTGGTGCCTCGCAGATGCTGCTCACACATCAGGACGACGTCGCCGACCACGCCCGGTTCGCGGAACGGTTCCACTGCCGGCGCGTCCTGCATCGCGACGACGTCCACCCGCGCACGGCCGCGATCGAGCTTCAACCAGCCGGCCCCGATCCGATCATCGTCGGCGATGAAATCCTGATGATCCCCACTCCGGGCCACACCAGAGGTCATGCGGTGTTCCTCGATCGCGAGACTTATCTCTTCACCGGCGATCACCTCGCATGGAGCGAACGCCGCGGACACCTGTACGCGTTTCGGAGTGCCTGTTGGTACTCGTGGACGGAGCAGATCCGGTCGATGGAGCGGCTTCTCGACTATCGCTTCGAATGGGTGCTGCCAGGGCACGGCAGGCCGGTCCACCTCGGCGCAGCCGCCATGCGGGTCAGCCTCGAACGCTGCGTGGCGTGGATGAAGAAGCAGTAGCGTAAGCCGCCGGGTACATCCATTGCTCTCCGTGGTTCGGGAGGGTTTTGATGACCCGGTTTTTCGCAATCCTGAAGCAGACCGTTACCGAGTTCAGCAAGGACAAAGTTCCCCGACTCGGCGCCGCCCTCGCGTACTACACGATCTTCTCTCTCGCGCCGCTCCTGTTGATCGTCATCGCCATCGCTGGACTCGCCTTCGGTCACGATGCCGCGCAGGGCAGGATCTTCGAGCAACTCAGAAGTGTGCTCGGCCCCACGACTGCGAGCGGGATTCAGGAGATGGTGAAGAACGCCGACAAGCCGAAAAGCGGCTTGATCGCGACCATCATCGGCGTGATCACCCTCCTCATCGGTGCGTCGGGCGTGTTCGGTCAGCTCAAGGACGCACTGAACACGATCTGGGACGTCAAGCCGCGGGAGGGCGGCGGCATTCTCGCGCTCCTCAGGGACCGCTTCCTCTCCTTCGCGATGGTCTTCGGAATCGGGTTTCTGTTGCTGGTCTCGCTGGTGATCGACACGGTGATCGCAGCGATGGGCAAATATGCAGGCAGTCACCTTCCCGGCGGCGAGGCGCTTTGGAACATCGTCGAACTGGCGTTATCCCTTGCCATCGTGACGGTGCTCATGGCCATGATCTTCCGGTTTCTCCCAGACCTCAGGATCGAGTGGCGGGACGGGTGGCTCGGCGCCGCACTGACTTCACTGCTCTTCGTCCTGGGCAAATTTGGGCTCGGGCTCTATTTCGCGAAAAGCGCGGTCGGCTCGAGTTTCGGAGCTGCCGGATCGCTCGTCCTCGTTGTGCTCTGGGTCTACTACTCGGCGCAGATTCTCCTGTTCGGTGCGGAATTCACGCAGGTGTACGCGCGCGCACATGGCAGCCTGAAGGATGAAGCGACGGCAAAGCAGCCAGTGAAAGACAAAGAGGACCAGACGTCAGCACCGACGCCGATCGTCGTCTATCGAACCCCATCTACAGGAACGGCCGGCGTCATGGCAAAGGTGGCCGCAGGCGGCATCGGCGGCCTGTTGATCGGCATTCTCATCGGCCTGTTCAGCGCTGCGGTTCTGGCCGCGAAATCAGCGAAGAAACTGCTGACACCCTGACGGAGTCACGACCAGAAGACAGTCATTTACCGCGGGTCGCCCTGGTCATCAGTCCGATGCCGACGATGATCGCTGCGGCGCCAGCTACGAGCCAGGAGCTGTTTGATCTCGCATTTTTCACGCCACGTTTGAACGATTTCGAAACGTTGTTCCGCTGTTTGTAGGCGAGCCCGTCGAGCTCCATGACATTGCCCTTCACGCTGGGCATTTCCAGAACCCTGGTGATCGCCCAGATCGTCAGCGGCGGGATGAGTCGGGTGAGCGTTGTGTGCGTTGGGGATTTGACGTTCATCACGTCCTCCTGCCGTAATCAGAGCAAGGTCCGGGCCGCTCAGCGGAGCAGATCCCCGACCGCCCTGACCGCCTCGGCGCTCCCGCAGACATAGAGCTCATCACCCGGCTCGATCCGCATCTCGCGCGTAGCCGGTGTCATCACACCTCCCCGGACCGCCCCCAGCAGCGAGCAACCGTGCTGCCGCAGCGCCAACTCGCCGAGGCTGGACTGCTTGTGCGCAGCGAGGCTCGTCACTCGCCGGTGCTCATCCCGCGACCGCGCCACGCGGCCCAGCAGACGCGTGGAGAGCATTTCGCCGGAAATGTCGCTGATGGAGAGCGCGAAGTCGGCGCCGGCACGATAGATGTTGTCGATGTTGCGCGAATGGTTGACGCGTGCAATCACCGGGACGTCGTTGGCCGCGTCGCGCGCGATGACCGTAGCGAAGAGTGTCGAGTCGTCGCTGTTCAGCGCCAGCACCAACGCGCGACACTGCCGCAGCGCCGCGCGATCGAGGACCGACGGATCGAGAACGTTGCCTACGATGTCGACGCCGGGCCGCTCCTCCCGTTCGACGACGACGACATCCTCGCCGGCATCGGTCAGCAGCTCATGCACTTTCCGCCCGACTTCGCCGAACCCGGCGATGAGATACGGCCCGCTGTGACGCAGAAACGGCGTGCCGATCATCGCCGCCGCGCGATCGAGAGCCGCCGCATCGCCGACAACCTCGAGGACCGCTCCCGGCTCGATGGTCATCGCTGCATCGCACCGCGCGTGCAGGCGGTTCCGTGTCCACTGGCCGACGACGATCGCACCGGTCGCGGCGCCGAGGTTGGAGGAGGAGAGTGTGAGACCGGCCAGGGGGCTTCCGAATGGGACGCGAAACTCGCGACGGAGCAAACCCGGCAACGCCTCCAGCCCCGGCAGCCGCGGGCTGATTCGCTCGCTCGCGTGCGCTGCCAGCGCCGCCGCGACGATGTGCCGTGGCGTGTACGCGGCCGTGGCGCCGGCAAGCTCCATCGGCTTCCGATGCGCGGGCTCCTCCACGAAGGCGAAGATCTCTCCGCGAAACCCCATCTGCCTTGCCCGCAGGATGATCGCCGCGTTTTCCTCGTCGCGCCCGTTGGCGACCAGCGCGCGCGCTTCGTCGAGCCGGCAAACGTCGAGCGCATCTTCTTCCGCACGGCTGAAAACCGCCATCAACCCCCGCTCCAGCACCGCGCGGGCGGCCGTTTCATCCGTCTCCACGACGAGCGTCGCGACGTTGTGCAGCGCGAGACGCTGCAGCAGCGTCTCGACGGCCGGACCGTAGCGGTAGACGATGATGTGATCCCTGATCTTCGCAGCGCTGCGGGGCACCCGCCGCTCGAATCGCTCCTCCAGGAACGGCACCAGAAAGATCGGGACGATCAGAAAGACGAGGAAGACTCCCGCGAACTGCACCACGACGACGAGAATCACCATCGCCGGATGGCGCCAATGGCTGTCGGCACCGTAGCCGGTCGTACTGAGAGTCTCCGCCGACCACTCGAAGCTGTCCCAGAAGGAACGAGGCTTTCCCTCCAGACGCGACATCCCGGCCTGATAGAGCAGGGCCGACGCGACGAGAAAGAGGACGAGACCGGCCGCCAGTGCCAGAAGACGTCGCGTGGAGCGGTGCATGGAATGATTGTACCGATGGACCTCCTCTGTACAGTCCGCACCTGTCATGAGCCGCTCGTACGCGAGGCGCGGCGGGTGGTCTGTCCTCGCGGTCACTCCTTCGACGTCGCGCGCAGCGGCTACATCAACCTGCTGCAGCCACAGGACCGGCGCTCGCGGCGACCCGGGGACTCCGCCGATGCAGCGGCGGCGCGGCGGAGACTGCATGATCGCGGGCTGACGGTGCCACTCCTCGACGCGATTGCCGCGATGGCTGCGATCGGACGGGACGACACAGTCCTCGACGCGGGCTGCGGCGACGGCTTTTACCTCGGCTCCCTGGCACGTCGCAGTTCCTGCACGGCGCAGGGGATCGACATTTCGATTCCGGCAATCGATCTGGCGGCGCGCCGCTATTCCGAGTGTGAATGGATCGTCGGAAATGCGGATCGCTTCATCCCCTTCGCGGACGCCGCGTTTACGCGAATCCTCTCGATCACCGCCCGGATGAACAGTCCGGAGTTCCGACGCGTCGTGCGGAGCGACGGCCGGTTGCTCATCGCGATCCCCGCGCCGGATGACCTCGTGGAGCTTCGCGGCACGGGACGCGACCGGGTCGCACGCACGATCGAGGCGTTCGCGACCGAGCTCTCGTTCCTCGAGCAACGCCGTGCCTCGACGACCGCAAGCCTCGATCGCGAGTCGGTTCACGACGTGCTGCTCTCGATCTACCGCCCGCGGCCGATCGAGAAGGTCGAACCCATGTCCGTCACGTTCAGTCTCGACCTGCTCCTCTTTGCTCCGCGCTGAGCGCTACAATCCGCCGCCCGATGGCCATCCCCGATTTTTCCGTCGTGATCCCGACCTTCCGGCGCCTGCCAATGCTGCTGCGGGTGCTCGATGCGCTGGATACGCAGGATGGTGCGCCGTCGTTCGAGGTGATCGTGGTCGACGACGGTTCGGGTGACGAGACCGCGGGCGTGATGAACGAGCGGACCGCAAAACAGTACGCGCTGACCTTTCGCTCGCAGAAAAACTCCGGCCCGGGTCGCGCCCGCAACCACGGCGTCTCCCTCGCGGCCGGCCGGTACATTCTCTTCATCGGCGACGACACCGTTCCGGAACCACGATTTCTGGCGGAGCATGCACGCATTCATCGCAACGCCGATGACAGTCCTCTCGTCGCCTGCCTCGGTTATACAGGATGGCCGCGCGGCGAGCGCGTCACGGCGTTCATGGACTACATCAACGACTACGGTTTGCAGTTTGGCTACAAGCTGATCCGGGATGGCGAGGTCGTCCCGTTCAACTTTTTCTACACCTCCAACATCTCGCTCGACCGCAATGTCCTCGGCCCCGAGCCGTTCGACACGACCTTTCCGGCTGCGGCCTGGGAGGACATCGAGCTGGCCTTCCGCCTCGATGCAAAGGGCCTGAAAATTCACTACAACTCCAAGGCCGTCACCCGTCACTACCATCCGATGACGGTCGATTCCTTCGCCCACAGGCAGTACACCGTGGGACGTTCCGGTGCGATCTTCTACCGCAAACATCCCGAACTTGCTGGATTCCTCGGCGTCCACGAGCTGGAGACCAGGACGCTTGCCGATGAACACCGGATCACGTCGCTTCGGCGCCGCGCGCATCTGGGCGAGCGCTTCCGCATGCTGGCGAGGAGTGGCGTGTTCGAGACGCTGATGCGCGAGCATTACCTGCGTGGGCTTCGGGATGGCCTGGGCGAGACGCCGCGATAGACTCCGGTCGAATGTTCCTCACGTTCGAAGGCATCGAGGGGTCTGGAAAATCGACGCAGCTGCGCCGGCTCGCGGAACACATCCCCGGCGTCGTGGTGACGAAAGAACCGGGCGGGACGCCGCTGGCGGACCGGATCCGGGCGATTCTGCTCGATAGCACGGCGCGAATCGATCCCGTTGCGGAGCTGCTTCTGTTTGCCGCCTCCCGCCGCCAGAACGTCGTCGAAGTCATCCGGCCCGCTCTGGAACGCGGCGCGACGGTGTTGTGCGACCGCTTCACCGACGCCACGCTTGCTTATCAGGGGTTCGGCCGCGGTCTGAGCCTCGACCAGCTTCGCACGCTGAACTCGTGGGCGACGGACTCGCTGATGCCTGACTTGACGCTCCTCTTCGACCTGCCGGAGGAGGAAGGTCTGGCCCGTGCTCGCTCGCGCAATGCCGGCGCAGCGCACGACGAGGGACGGTTCGAAGCGGAGGATTTGCGCTTCCACCGGCGGGTTCGGGAAGGGTACCTGTCGCTCGCGTACGCGGAGCCTGCACGATTCGCGGTCGTCGACGCGTCGGGCGATCCCGATGAAATCCACCGCCGGGTAACGGCCGCGCTGGCAGCGCGCAACCTGATGGTGGGAACGTGAGCGCGGCTGCAGAGCTGCTGCTCGAGACCGCCCGCAACGGCGAGTTGCATCACGCCATTCTTTGCCACGGTCCGTCGTCGGTCACGCTGCGGGAAACCGCCGTCGGCATTGCAAAAACGCTCAACTGTTTGAATGGGACCACGGGCGACCTCTGCACAGCTTGTCAGCGGATCGAGCGGCGGATTCATCCCGACGTCCACTTCATCGAAGTCGCGGGCGAGAAGAAGATGATCAGCGTCGAACAGATCCGCGAGATTGTCGCGGCCGCCACGCTGCGCCCATACGAAGGCCGGAACAAAGTCTTCATCATCGACCCGGCCAACGCGCTCAGCGTCGGAGGTTCGAATTCGCTCCTCAAGACATTGGAGGAGCCAGCCAGCGATACGACGTTCGTCCTCCTGACGCGATCGCCCGACCTCCTCCTTCCCACGATCCGCTCACGCTGCCAGATGATTTTCGTCGGCGGAGATGCGGAGCCGGACGACGCACTCGCTGCATCGATCGTCGCGGCACTGACCCGGTTTTCAGAGGAGCGGGACACCGCCGCACTCCTCGGCATCGCAGCGCTGATCGCGACGCAGGACGAAATCAGCGACGCCGTGGCTGTGCTGGGAAGGGTGCTCTGTGACGCCGTGACAGGCCGCGTTCCGCTCGCCGTCGATCGGGATCGGCTGCTGGCTGCAGCCGACGCGACAACCGCCGCAATCCGCTGGTTGAACGTCAATGCCGATGCCCGGATGCTGGTCGAGCAGGCGCTCGCACCGCTCGTCGCGTAACCGGTTACAAAAAAGTCCGGCCCCGCCTTTCGACGGGGCCGGCCAAAATCTACTGGATGTGGGTGGGTGCGAACGCTCGGAGGAGAGTTGCTGCTGGATCGGTAAGATTCAAAGAAGAATTCAAGCGGTGTAACTCGAGGCGGGCTGTTGAAACAGAAAGCTAATCCGCCCCCACATCATCCAGTAAAGCCTATATCGGTTTTCAACGACAGGAAGATTATCGCACGACCTTGTGAAACTTTTCTCAATGTAACAGCAACGTCACAAACCACTTCGTTACTGATAGATACCAACATTTTCGGAACGGGCGAAATCGTACTTCAGAATGACCGTTCGGTCAATTATACGATCCGGCCGCACGAATGGTTTCGGGGTCCGCCTCGTGGTATGCCGATCCGATGCCGTCCCCTGCCTCGGATACACTCCCCCCATGTCCCGCAGGAAACGCGTCGTCGGCACCGCCGGCCACATCGACCACGGAAAGACGGCGCTCGTCCGTGCGCTGACCGGCATCGACACCGACAGGCTCCCCGAGGAGAAACGCCGCGGGATCACGATCGACCTGGGGTTCGCGAGCTGGTTCACCGATGATTTCCAGATCGGGTTCATCGACGTGCCCGGTCATGAGCGCTTCGTCAAGAACATGCTGGCCGGCGTGGGGGGCATCGACAGCGCCCTTCTGGTCGTCGCCGCGGATGAGTCGATCAAACCGCAGACTCGGGAACACTTTGCCATCTGCCGTCTGCTCGACATCAAGACCGGCGTAGTGGCCATCACGAAGCGGGACCTCGTCGAGAACGACATCCTCGACCTCGTGCGCCTCGAGATCGAAGAGATGGTCGCCGGCAGCTTTCTCAGCGGAAAAGCGATCGTCCCGGTCAGCAGCGCCACCGGCCAGGGCCTCGACGATCTGCGCCAGGCCATCCTCACGTCCGTCTCGGAAGTGGAAGACCGCGACGCCACCACCCGCGTGTTTCGATTGCCGATCGATCGGGTCTTTACGATGAAAGGCTTCGGGTCGGTCATCACGGGCACGACGTACTCCGGCCGCCTCAACATCGACAGCGACGTCGACGTAATGCCTGCTGCCGGCCGGAGCCGCGCGCGCAACATTCAGGTGCATGGCGACGCGCGCGACTACGCAGCCGCGGGCGAGCGGACTTCCGTCAATCTCCCCGATCTGGATCTCGGCCGGCTTCACCGCGGCCAGCAGCTCGTCGCGCCGAACACTCTCCGCGCCTCGCAAGTCATCACCGCACGTCTCGACCTTCTGCCGTCATCGCTCGGCACGGCCAAACCGCTCAAGGAGCAGACTCGCATCCGGTTCCATCACCTTTCCGCGGAGCTCCTCGGGAGCATCCGCTTCGTCGACGAGACGACCGAGTTGAAGCCGGGCCAGAGCGCGAATGTGCAGGTGCGGCTGGAGTCTCCCGTCGTCGCGGTCGCGGGAGACCGGTTCGTCATCCGCCGTTACTCGCCCGCGATCACGGTTGGCGGAGGAGTGATCCTCGATGCCCATCTGCCGAAGCTCAGTCGCAACACGAAGAAGGAGCTCTTCAACACACTGGCCACCGGAACGCTGGCAGAACGTATCGAGTTGATGGCGAAACTGGAGGGGCTGCGCGGTCTGACGATCCACGAGGTGCAGGCCCGCACCGGCATCCGGATCGAAACGCTGGCGAAGGAGTTGAAGCAACTGCCTCATCTGGCCGACAGCGGCGAGCGGCGCTGGATCCATCAGGACATCCTCACCGACTTTCGCAGGCGGTCGATGGAGTTCCTGCGTGGCTACTTCGAAGAGAACCGGATGGCGCTGAACGTGCCCAAGAGCGAGTTCGTACAGAAGCTGCTGCCACGCGGCGCCGACGGCGCGATGATCAACTTCCTTCTGCAGGACCTGGCCAGGGAAAAGATCGTCGCCATCGCCGGCGACGCGCTCGACATTCCGGGACGTTCGAAGACGCTGGGCGGGGCGGAAGGCGAGCTGGCGCGGATGATCGAGTCGCGCTTTGCCGAAGCGGGCCTGGCGCCTCCACCCGTGTCCCACATCATCAATGAACGCACGCAGAAGGCGCGTGTCATCGAAGGCGTCGTCAGCTTCCTCGTGAAGCAGGGAACGATCGTGCGCCTCGCCGAGGGAATCTACGTCCACCGTGACGCGCTGGTGGCCGCGCGTGAGCGGATCAGCGAACGCAGCGGCACGATGATCGACGTCAGTCAGTTCAAGGAGTACTTCGGTCTCTCGCGGAAGATCGCCATCCCGCTGCTCGAATGGATGGATCGCGAGGGCGTCACGAAGCGGGTCGGCGATTCACGGAAGGTGCTGTAGCCGGCACCAGTTCCCTGTAGTCGCGGCTCACGTTCAGCCACGTCGCCGGGACATCCCGCTGCTCAATCTTCACCACCGTGTGGTCGACCACGAGGTTCTGATTCTCGAACGGGAGCTCCGCGTGGTCGACCAGCGGAAATCCCTTCACATCGAGGAGTGCCTCATCGGCGGCACGCATGATCCCGGCGATCGGCGACGACGGTCTCTCGCTCGCCTGCAGCAGCGCGAAGAGTCCCTGCGGAATGAGGGGATGCCAGGCGATCCACAACTCGCGCCGGTATTCGCCCAGACGGATCGTCGACTGCTTCGCGGCGACTCCCTGAATCGCCTTCACCGCACCGGTGAAGGCGAACTGCGCCCGCGGCATCCCGTCGGGAACGGGTTGCGCCATGCCGGCCCGATGCGTTGCCACGAGCTCCGCCAGCGACACGCTGCGATACGTTTTTGTCAGATCGTCGACGAAAGTCACCCGTTTCTGCGTAACGTCGATCAGGCGCCACTGGTCGACCTCATCCCCGCTTCGGGCGTGGTCATTGGCGATGACCAGTGTGTGCGTGTACGTCTTGTTCGCGGGCTGGACGGTGGTTCGAATCGTCACGACCGTCGCGTGGATCCGGGGTTCGTTCACCGCCGCTTGCCCGATGCCCGACGCCGGCTGCTTGCAGGACGCGAGGAATACCAGAAGGGCCGTCATTCCGAGCCACCGGCCTGCCGGGCAAACGAAGGCCCGCGCTGCCGCCCGCCCGAAACCGCCCATCAAGTCCACGCGCTCACTCCTTCGCCTCGTACCAGCTTCGCCCGTAGTGCACGTCGACCGCGAGCGGCACTGCCAGCGGGAAAATCGACTCCATCGTCTCTTTCACGATTCCCGCCACGCGATCCACGCGCGTCTCCGGCACCTCGATGACGATTTCGTCATGCACCGTGAGCAGCATCATTGCCGAATCGCCCAGACGCGCGTCGAGGGCGATCATGGCCAGCTTGAGGACGTCCGCGGCCGTTCCCTGGATTGGCGCGTTCGTCGCCATCCGTTCGGCGTTCCCCCGCACCGTGAACGACTTGTTGTGAATCTCGGGGATGTATCGCACGCGGCCGAAGAGCGTCGTCACTTTGCCACTGCGGCGGGCTTCTTCGAGTGTGCGGTCGAGGTACTCCTGAATCTTCGGATAGCGCGCGAAATATGCATCGATGAAGTCCTTGGCCTGACCCGTCGGGATGTTCAATTCATTCGAGAGGCGGAACGCAGACATGCCGTAGAGCACACCGAAGTTAATCGTCTTCGCTGCGCGCCGCTGATCGTGTGTCAGCTCGTCCTCGGGAATGTTGAACATCTTCGAGGCGGTGGCGCGATGAATGTCTGCACCTCGCTGAAACGTCTCGATGAGATCAGCATCCTGCGAGATGTGCGCGAGGATGCGCAGTTCGACCTGCGAGTAGTCCGCTGCCAGCAACACGTTCCCTTCCTCGGCGATGAACGCTTTCCGGATCTCGCGCCCAAGCTCCGTGCGGATGGGGATGTTCTGCAGATTCGGGTCGGACGATGACAGCCGGCCCGTGGCGGCGACCGCCTGGTTGAACGACGTGTGCACCCGTCCGTCCCGAGCGACGATCTGCGGCAGCGCGTCGATGTACGTCGACTTCAACTTGTGAAGCTCGCGATGCTGAAGGATCAGGCGCGGAACCGCGAAGCCGTGACCTGCCAGCTCCTGCAGGACCTCCATCGACGTCGAATACGCCTTGGTCCCCTTGGTCTTCTTGAGCACCGGGTACTGCAGCTTTTCGAACAGAATCTGCGCCAGCTGTTGCGGCGAGTTGATGTTGAACTCCGATCCGGCCTCGCTGTAGATCTCCGCTTCAAACTGCGCCATCTGCAGTGCCATCCGTGCGGACATCTCGCGCAGAAGCGCAACGTCGATCTTGATGCCTCGCGCTTCCATCCGCTCCAGCACCGGGATAAGCGGCAGCTCGATGCGCTCGTAGATGTCGACCAGCGCGGGGTCGCGTTGCAGCTCCGGTGTGAGCATCTCTTTCAACGCGACGGTCACATCCGATTTCTCTCCGAGGTATTGCTGATAGGGGGAGACGGCAGAGGAACCGATTTCGTGATTGAGCGCGAAGAGAGGGGCGGTTTTCTCGACTTCCTTGCGCGCCGCCACTTCCTGTTTGAGCCAGTCGCGGGCAACGTTGTTGAACGCATGGCTTGGCAGGCCTGGGTTGATGACGTACGACATGATCATCGTGTCGGCGAACCGGGCAGGCTGCGGCCAGCCATTCGCCGCGAGGCGCCGGAACTGCAGCTTGATGTCATGGGCTGCGAAGAGTCGGTCCGAACGGAGCAGCGTCTGTAAGGCCTCGCGCAGTTCGGGCGTGCCGCCCACCGACGATGCGATGGGCACGATCAGCGACGCCGCCTGCTTCACGGAAAGCGATGCGGCCAGCAGCTCGTCATGCCCGTCTGGCGTGACCGACTCGAGCCAGATCGCCACCTCGCCCGCGTCACCGATGAAGTCGCGCAGATCGTCCGCATTCGCCGCGATACGGTAGTCGCGTTCCACGGCCGGCGCCGCTGGCAGGAACTCCTGCATGAGCGATGCAAACTCCAGACGCGAAAAGACGTCGTGCAACTTCGCGCGATCGGGCTCCTGACGCTTCAGCTTCTCGAAGTCGATGTCTTCGACGGAAAGGTCACACTTGATGCGCGCCAGATCGCGGGACAGGAACGCCTTGTCGCGGTTCTCTTCGAGCTTCTTGCGCTGGGCCGGCTTCAGCTTGTCCAGGCTTTCGTAGACACCCTCGAGGGAACCGAACTCTGTGATCAACGCCTTGGCTCCCTTCTCGCCGATACCGGGAACGCCGGGGATGTTGTCGATGGCATCGCCCCAGATCGCCATCACGTCGACCACCTTTTCCGGCGGAAGACCGAAGGTTTCCTGGACGCCCTTCGAGTCGTAGAGGACCTCCCGTCCCGTGTGAAAGAGCTTGATGCCGTCACCGACGAGCTGAAAGAAGTCTTTGTCGGAAGTAGCCAGGACGACATCGTAGCCACGGTCGCGGGCCACGCATGCGAGCGTGCCCAGAAGGTCGTCGGCTTCCCAGTCCGCGACGCCGATGACCGGGATTCCAAACCCGTCCAGCACCTCATTGACGAACGGCAACTGGATGGCCAGGTCGTCCGGCATCGGGCGGCGGTCCTTCTTGTAGTCAGCAAACGCTTCGTGCCGCGCTGTGGACCGTCCGATGTCGAAAGCGACCGCGATGCAGTCGGGCGCGAAGTCCTTCAACAGCTTCTTGAGCGTCTGCGTGAACCCGTAGACCGCGTTCGTCGCCAATCCCGATGAGTTGGTGAGGTTGCGGATCGCGTAGTAGGCGCGGTAGACGTTGTTCGAACCGTCGATGAGAAAGAGAGTGGGGCGTTTCTGCGGCATCAGCGGCGCGATTCTATGACGGCGGAATCGGCTCGCCCAGAACCTCCGCCCGTGCGGCTTCGACGGCGATCAGAATCTCCTGGTAGAGATGGAAGGCCAGATCCTTGTTCAGCGGCTCTGCGGCGCCACGATTGACGATGTCCGCGATCTTCGTCGCATAGTACGAAGCCGTCGGCAGACGCTCGCCGGTCTCCTGGATCTGCCGAAACCCGAACAGCAGCTCTTCCCGAAGCGACTCCCGAAAGTGACCGCTGGCGACATCGTTTTCGAGACTCTCGTAGTCGACGTTCATCGAACGAATGCCTCCTTCATTCTGGTGTCCGCACCGTATGCGGCCCGCACGAGCAGACCATCGAGCGCGATGCGCGGCTCCAATCCGCGGCCCTGAAGTAACGCGGCGTAGGCATCTCGAAACCGGCGCGCGTGCTCGGCGCTGTCCCACCGGGTTTCGACCAGCACGGTCGGATCACATTGCACATTCTGGGTGACGGTGACCCGGTCGTCGACCCAGCCGGACCCGGCATCCCCCACCAGAAAGTGCCAATGAAACTCCCCGAGGTGCTCGACGGTCAGGGTGCCGGGGAGCGAGGAACGGGGATCGAAACGGGCGGGCGGCGGACCACCGGCAGCGAGCCGGTTGAAGTACTCGGATGGATGGAGTACCTCGCGCGTCGAATGCGGTGGATTCTCGTCCATCCGGTCGACCATCTTCCACCCGCCGCGGTGATAACCATCGATGACGAGCTTCAGCCCTTCCACGTAGGGAAATTTGAGAGACTCGGCGAAGTACCGGGGAGTGGACTTGTCGATCGTGCCGTCGGCACCGCTCAATGACGCGGTGAGCAAAGACAACATCTCCGGATTGGCGATCACGTTCTCCAGCTTCTGACCCGCCTGATCAAGGAGGTAGTCAATCATCACCAGCGTCGCTTCGCCTTCCATGAGAGCGTGCAGCGCCAGGCTGGCGTCGGTGTCTTTCTGCAGAGCCTGATCGAGCGCTCCGGCGTGAAAGTGCTGATCCTGCAACGCGTGCGTTAACTCGTGAATCGCCACCGTTTCCCGGAGAGTGTCGCTATCCATGATCCCTCCGGCGAGCACCGGAAGCTTGTCGATCGCGAAGTAGGTGTGTGTCAACGGGTCATAGAACGCGAGGACCTGGGACTGATAGAGGTCGAGCATGGTACCGACGAGATCGGTGTTCCCCGCGTCCACCAATTGCAACGCACGGAGGATGAGCGCGTAGTCGTCGGGCGAATAGGGGAGGGACTTTTCCATCTGCGCCCGCAGCACCTTTGGCAGCTCGTCGCGCGTAATCGTCCGCTGCAGGACCGGGTGATCAAACGTCAGTCCGCGCAGCTTCTCGACGGCCTTCATTTCGGCGTCGAGGGACGAACCCTGGGCAGTCGAGGAGAGAGCGACGAGCGCGAGAATCCAGGGGACAAACCGTCGGGACATGGGCCACGCAACGGCACTTGACTCGACTCTGTTCCCTCGACCAATTCTCTCGTCTCTTGTCCCTGCTCCTCCGGTCCCCTACAATGCCGCCGGCCCAAAACCGATGGAACGTGACGGCGAGCGGATTGAGATCACCATCAGCAGTCGGTTCGAGAATATCGAGCTCGTGCAGGTGATCGCGGAACATCTCTGCGAGAACGCAGGGATGGATGAAGACGGTTCGCACTGGATCGGCATGGCCGTCCGCGAGGCCGTGGCGAATGCCATCAAGCATGGCAATAAGCTCGACACGAAGAAGAAGGTCAATGCCACCTTCGAGATGCACGGCCAGGAGCTGGCCATCACCATCTCCGACGAAGGAAAGGGATTTGACCCGGAAACCGTGAGCGATCCACTCAATCCTCAAAATCTGATGAAAACGAGCGGACGCGGGATCTTCTACATGCGCACCTTCATGGACCAGATCCGTTATTCGTTCGAAGCCGGCGGCGGCACCTCGCTCGTCATGACCAAGAACCTCACCAAAGGAAGCGGCATCGCCAGCGGAAAAGCCTGATATCTTCCGCGTCCGGCGAATTGCGTGCCGCGAACGCAAACAAAGGAGAAGAACGATGAAAGCCACCACACGCGCCGTAAACGACATCGAGATCATCAAACTCGATGGAAAGATCACGATCGGAGCGGGCGACCAGCAGCTTCGCGATGTCATCGCCGCCTCGTGCGCCGGCGGTCATAACAAGATCCTGCTCGATCTCTCCGGCGTGACGACGATCGATTCGTCGGGCATCGGGGAGCTCGTCGGCTCCTACACGACCGTGACCAATCGAGGCGGCAAGCTGAAGCTGCTCCATCTCCCCGCCAAGTTGAACGAGCTGCTCCACGTCACGCAGCTCATCACCGTGTTCGAGGTCTACGACAACGAACAGGAAGCGATCGCCAGCTTCTGACGCCATCCCCGGCAGGGTCGCGTTGCTCGCGGCCCTGCTCCCCACCCTTCCCGCAGCTCCCCTGGATCCGGAAGCGCTATCCGCCGCCGCGCCGCCGCCGCGGCGCCGACGGCGTGTCCTCGATTCCCGACGGCCGCGGCCCCTGCCAGCGCATGGGCAGAGCGTTCGTGGTCACGGTTTCGTTCCCCTCGACCCATTTCGGAAAAAGCTCCGCAGCGAGCTGCGGGTCTCGCACCGCGCGTTCCGGGATGTCGATCAACTTGATGAACGGCTGGGACTCGCCGAGAAAATTGACGCGAAGCTGCAGCGCGCGCGGTTTCGGCGACCACGGCGAGTTCGGCGGCGTCGGGATGCGGATATGGGCGCCCGCGCGGAACGAGCGGCGGTCACCGGAAGGGATCGAGATCAGGCGAGGCAGAAACTCCTCGCCCGGGATTTCGGATCCGATATCGATCGTGACGGTGCGCGTGTCGGGATCGTAGTTCGTCTGAGGAACGAGATCCGCGATCAGGATCGCCGATGAGCGCTGGTTCGTGATGTCGTACTTGATGGCCAGGCTCGCGCCCTGGATCAGATCCTCACCGTAGATCTCGGCATCGACGCGAACGTTGTTCTCGGTCCCGACCATCCTCCGCGGCTCTTTCATGTCGATGTTGCCCGGCTTGGCGGATGAGACCGGCAGAGAGGTCGAAGAGCACGCGGCCGCAACCAGAATCGCCAATATCCAGGCAAGTCGTTTCATGAGCTCGATCCTCACGCAGCCCAAACTACTCCCCTTCCGGCGTGCGGCAGAAAACAAACGCGCAAACGAAAAGGCCTCCCGGGAAGGGAGGCCAGGTCGAATGGTCGATTAGAGTCCGCGTTTCTTCGCGCGGATGTTGCGCCGACTACCTTTCGGCTTGCCACCGCCACCGCCGTACGCGCCGCCGCCACCACCGCCGCCGCCGTAGCTGCCACCGCCACCGCCGCCGCCGTAACCACCGCCACCACCACCGCCGTAGCCGCCGCCACCACCGCCACCACCCGCGTAGCCGCCGCCACCGCCGCCGCGTCCGGCACCACCACCACCACCGCCGAACGCACGGCCGCCTCCGCCTGCGCCACCGGCGCGTGGCGGACGATCCTCGGCCGCATTCACACGAAGCGCGCGGCCACCCAGATCATGTCCATTGAATTTTTCGATTGCTTTGGCCGCGTCCTCGTCCGATTCGAACTCGACGAACGCAAACCCGCGGGGACGTCCCGACTCGCGATCGGTCGGAAGAAACACGTCTCGTACCGTTCCGACCTGCGCAAACAACGCTTCGACTTCGTCGCGCGTTGTGTTGAAGTCGAGATTCCCTACGAAAACCTTGGAAGCCATCAACATCTCCTCTTCTGCGGCTGAGCCTGCCAGTGAACGGCTTCCGGCCTTCCGCGCGCGAAGTGTATCGCGTTGCACGATACGTGCGCGCGAAAAAGGCATCTCAGTCGATCTTCAACACGGCCAGAAAGGCCTCCTGCGGAATCTCCACTTTGCCCACTCGTTTCATCCGTTTCTTCCCCTCTTTCTGCTTTTCGAGGAGTTTGCGTTTACGCGAGATATCGCCGCCGTAGCACTTGGCGAGGACGTTCTTGCGCAGCGCCTTCACGGTTTCGCGGGCGACGATGCGATTCCCGATGGCTGCCTGAAGAGCGACTTCGAACATCTGGCGTGGGATGAACTCCTTCATCTTCTCGACGAGCAGCTTTCCTCGGGCGAATGCCTTCTCTTTATGCACGATGAGAGAGAGCGCGTCCAGCGGCTCTGCGTTGATGAGGATGTCCATCTTCACAAGGTCGCTTTCGCGGTATCCGACGAACTGGTAATCGAGCGAGGCGTATCCGCGTGAGATCGATTTCAGCTTATCGAAGAAATCGAGGATCACCTCATTCAACGGCATCTCATACACGATCATGACTCGGTTGGCGCTGACGTACTCGAGCTTCTTCTGTACGCCTCGCCGGTCGATGGCCAGAGCCAGAATCGGACCGACGAATTCGTCCGTCGTGAGGATGGTCGCCTCGATGAAGGGCTCCTCGATGGAGTGAATGTAGGCAGGGTCAGGCATCTTCTGCGGATTCTCGACCCACAACTCGTCGCCGTCCGTTTTCTGCACGCGGTAGCGAACGCCGGGAGCCGACGTCAGCAGTTCGAGATTGAACTCGCGCTCCAGACGCTCCTGGATGATCTCCATGTGCAGGAGACCGAGGAAGCCGCAACGGAACCCGAAGCCGAGGGCGAGCGAGCTCTCCGGTTCGTAACTGAAGGAGGCGTCGTTGAGCTTCAGTTTTCCAACCGCGTCGCGCAGGTTCTCGTAGTCGTCGGTATTGATCGGGAAGATCCCTGCGAACACCATCGGCTTCACTTCCTGGAAACCTGGCAGGGGCGGCGGCGAGGCGTTCCACGTGGTGATGGTGTCGCCGATCTTCGCCTGGACGATGTCTTTGATGTTGCCGGAAAAGAAGCCGACCTCGCCCACCCCGAGCCGGTCAACAGCCTTCGCCTTTGGAGTGTAGATTCCGAGCTCGGTGACCTCGTAGATGCGATCCGTGGACAGGAACTTGATCTTCATGCCTTTGCGGATTTCGCCGTCGACGATACGAACCAGAGACACGACCCCGCGGTAGGAGTCGTACCAGGAGTCGAAGAGCAGCGCGCGCAGGGGACCATCCGGGTTGCCGGTCGGCGCGGAGATCTTGGTGACGATCTTCTCGAGGATCTCGTCGACGCCGATGCCGGATTTCGCGGAGGCCAGGACCGCGTCGTCTGCGTGGAGACCGATGACGTTCTCGATCTGCTCACGCACGCGTTCCGGATCGGCGGAGGGGAGGTCGACCTTGTTGATGACCGAGAGGATGTCGAGATTGTTGGCGATGGCCATGTAGCTGTTGGCCAGCGTCTGCGCTTCGACACCCTGCGTCGCATCGACCACGAGCACTGCCCCTTCACACGCGGCGAGGCTCCGCGAGACCTCGTACGAGAAGTCGACATGGCCGGGCGTGTCGATCAGGTTGAAGGTGTAGTCCTGACCGTCGTTGGCGCGGTACTGAAGGTTGACGGCGCGCGCCTTGATGGTGATCCCGCGCTCGCGCTCGAGATCCATGTCATCGAGCATCTGCTCGTGCATGTCCCGGCTCTCGACCGCACCGGTCCTTTGCAGCAGACGATCCGAGAGGGTCGTCTTGCCGTGGTCGATGTGGGCGATGATCGAGAAGTTACGGATGAACTTGGGATCTGGCATTGCGCGGCGAGCTGTCTAACACGAAGTACCGCGCCTGTCATCCCTCAGGGAGACAAGGGGATGGCGGCCCGGTAGATCCAGTCCAGCCACTGCACCACATCCTCCGCGGTGCGGTGGCGCGTCTCGAACGTCGCAACCCGGTCGTCGATCCCAGTCGTTGTGGATGCCGCGATCGCCGGAGCATCGGCGATCGCGGCACCACGCGACTTCATTTTCCCGTCAGTTCCTTGACGACATCCGAGACGCCGTAGACCTTCCGCAGCGCGTCGAGAATGCCCGCAGAATGAACGGCCACGGCACGGCCCTGGCGCTCGTCGAACTGGTAGTCCCACGGCAGCGACTGGATGTTTCCGTCGAAGATGATCCCGACGAACTCGTTCTTGCGGTTCACGACCGGGCTGCCGGAGTTGCCGCCGATGATGTCGGCCGTCATGACGAAGTCGTACGGCGTCTTGTCGTTGTCGAGCAGGGCCTGCTTCGAGGTCCACGACTTCGGGAGTTTGAACTCTCCTTCGTTGCCGTGGTCCGCGGCGTGCTCGAACGTGCCACCGATCTCGGTGGCCCAGGGAACGGCCTGCCCATTTTCCGTGAAGCCTTTCACGGTTCCGAACGAGAGGCGCAGCGTGAACGTTGCATCGGGATAGGTGTCCCCGCCGCTGGTCTTGAACTGCGCGTTGGCGATCTTTGCGTACGACTGACGCAGCGGCTCGGCGATGTTGTTGTCGTACTGCGTACGGAGCTCGCGTGCATGGGCATCGATCATGCGGGCGACTTGGATCATCGGATCGTTCGACGCGTCGACGGCCGCTTTTCCACCCTCGCCGAGGGCCTTGCGAACGGCAACGTCGCGGAGCTTGGTTCCGTGAACCAGCTCGACAGCGCGCTCCTGCGGCGACTTGCCCGCCAGCACCTGCTGCATCAGCGGATCGTTCGGCGCGACTTCCACCCAGTTCGACAGCGAATCGGCCAGCGTGACGATCTCGAGGTCCTCATAGATCGGCGCCTCGGAGTAGAGGCCCTGCTTGAGCGACGGCAGGTTCGACTGGCGATACTCGCGAAGGCGCTCACCATTCGGCTTGGCGCCCTCGTCAGCAAGTCGCAATAACGTCTTTGCCGTTTGAAAAAGTGCACTGTTAAACGCAACTCCGCCTTCCACGAATCGGTACTCGGTATAGATCGGCCGGTAGGTGGCGAGAGCGGCATCGACGTTCTGCCAGGCATCGCCGTAGGAGGCGGTGAGCTGCGGATCGGCGGTGACTTTCTGACGCAGCGCGGCTTCCGTAGCCGCCTTCGCCTTGAGCACGGCCGGATCCTGCAGGCCTGCGATACGGCCCAGGTACGCCTTCCGTGAATTCTTGATTCCGAACAGGTCGTCATGCGCCCGGCGGTCGTTCTCGATGCTCCGCTGCGCATAGTTCGTAATCAGCACTTCGCGCCGGCGCAGCAGATTCAAGGTGAATGGGTAGGCGACGTCGCGGAAGAACTGCAGATGCGTCATCGTGTTGAGGCGGCTGGTCGAGCCCGGGTGTCCGGAGACGAAGACCAGTTCACCATCTTTCGCGCCGCTCTCGCTCCACTTCAGGTAGTCGGAAGGATGCACCGGCTTGTCGTTTTCGTAGGCCCGGAAGAAGCAGACATCGAGGTCGTACCTGGGATACTCGAAGTTGTCCGGATCGCCGCCGAAGAAGGCGATGGCCACTTCGGGTGCGAAGACGAGGCGCACGTCGGTGTAGACCTTGTATTTGTAGAGGTGATACTCGCCGCCCTGGAAGAGGGTCACGACGTCGCTGCGCAGCCCGCTCTTCTGCACGGACTCCTGCTCGATCGCGCTCATCACGCCGCGGCGCGCTGCCTGCGCGGCCGCCGTGCTCATGCCCGCCGTCACCGAGGCGTTGACGCGCGCGGTCACGTCGTCGATCGACTGCAGCACGTTTAGCTCGAGGTCAACGCACTTCACTTCGTCCGCGTGCGTCTTGGCGTGGTAACCGGTGGTGACGTAGTCATGATCTTTCGTCGAGATCTTGGCCAGACAATCGAGGCCGACATGGTGATTGGTCAGCAGCAGGCCATCGCCCGAGACGAATGACCCGGAACCGCCACTGTTAAAACGAACGGACGACTTCTGCAGATGGTCGAGCCACGCCGGCGTCGGCTCGAAGCCGTAGCGCTGCTTGAAGATCGCATTCGGGGTCCGGTTGAAGAGCCACATCCCCTCGTCCGCGAGGAGCGGCAAGGTGGTCAGCAGCAGCAGAACTGCCAGTAGGGACTTTCGCATCAGTAAACCTCCAGTTGTTCTCAGAAGCGGGATTCTATGCACAAACCGGGCAGCCCTTCTGTGTCAGTCCCAGCTCGTCCCATTCATCTTCGCGATGATCTTCGCGACCTCGATGTAATCCGCGCCGTCGCCGAGCTGGTTCAGGGAGGCGGAGAACAGGTGCTGCGTGAGAGCCAGCATCGGCGTGGCCGCATGCTGCTGGTGCGCGATCGACGCAGCGATACGGATGTCCTTGTCATGGTGCGCCAGCTTGAAGACGAGCGGCCACTTGTGATCGAGCAACCGCATCGGCAGGAGGTTCTCGGATGCGTTTGATCGTCCACTGCCGGCGTTGGTCACGGCGAGCGCGGTCTTTAGATCGATCCCGTACTGCTTGGCCAGGAGGAGACACTCCGCGGTGATCCAGACCGTCGCCCCCATGATCGTGTTCGTGAGGACCTTGATCGCATGCCCCGACCCTACCGGTCCGGCGTGGATGATGGTCTTGCCGCAGAGTCTCAGAATGTCGCGCGCACGCTCGAAGTCCGTTGCCTCACCGCCGATCATGATGGTGAGCGTGGCGTTTTCGGCGCCGACGGTCGCGCCGGTCACAGGCGCGTCGACGAACGCGACGCCCTTCTCGGCGAGACGCACGGCCGTCTGCCGGCTGGCGTTGGGATCGCCGCTGGTGGCGTCGATCCAGAGCGTTCCCGGCTTCAGTTGAGCGAAAAGCCGGTCGACGATCGCATCGACCTCGACGCTGGTCGGCAGCATCGTGATGATGACCGCAGCATCCGCACACGTGGCCAGATCGTCCGCGACCCTGGTGCCGTGCTCGCGCGCGTGACGCTCCGCCTTCTCGCGCGTTCGGTTCCAGACGATCAGTTCGTGTTCCTTGGCGAGGTGACGCGCCATCGGAAAACCCATGGCGCCGAGACCGATGAATGCGATGTTCATGAACGCATTCTATGAGGGGGGGGCGGGCGTGTGGAGTGGGAGGGTAGTGGGAAAATCCGACAGCCGTTCGATCGAAGCCCTCCGGCACGCGTTGCAGAGAGAGAGAGGTAGCTTCAGCAAGTCCACGGAGGCACGCCCATTCGCCCGCTCTTCCGTGGTTGGGTCCGAGGTGGGCACGTAACTGAAGGGCCTCGATCCAACGGCTGTCCGGATTTTCAATGAAACTAAAAAAGGGGCATTACGCCCCTTTGTTTGCCTTGCGGCGCGTTGCTGTAGTGTCGGTCAGTCTAGGTTCGCTTGTCCGTGAAGTTTGTGACGCCGGTCACAAACTTCACGATCGCTTGTACCACTGCGCGTTGATCTCAGTGTACTGCTTCCACTGTTCGGGGACAAGGTCCTGAGGGAAAATAGCCTGCACCGGACAGGCTGGCTCACAGGCTCCGCAATCGATGCAAACTTCGGGGTCGATGTAGAGCATTGTGTCTTCGGCGAAGCCCGCTTCATCCTTGCGAGGGTGAATGCAGTCGACCGGACAGACGTCGACGCAGGCGGTGTCCTTGGTACCGATGCATGGTTCTGCGATTACGTAGGTCATGGCGTGCGCATCTTAAGTGAAGAAGTAGCGGGTCAAGTGAAAAAAAATCGGGCCGGCGAAGCAGATCGAATCGATCCGATCGAGCACGCCGCCATGTCCCTGGATCGATGATCCCCAGTCCTTCACACCGCGATCACGCTTGATCGCAGACATCGTCAGACCGCCCAGAAACCCCATCACGGTGATGATGAAGGCCATCCCCATCGCCTGCCAGACCGTGAAGGGTGTCGCCCACCACAGGGAGGTCCCGACCAGCGTCGCCGAGACGATCCCGCCGATGAACCCCTCCCACGTCTTGCTCGGGCTGATCACCGGAGAGATCTTGTGACGACCGAGGAGTTTTCCCCAGACGTACTGCAGCACATCGCTCAACTGCACGACGACCACGAGGAAAAACAACAGCCGCGCGTTCTTCCCCAGGTACCCGGGGATCTCGAGCATCAACAACGCCGGGACGTGACTGACGCTGTAGACGCAGACCATGAGGCCCCACTGGATTTTCGCGCTCCGCTCGAGAAACGCGTTGGGATCTCCCGACATGGCGATGCGAGACGGGATGAACAGGAACGCGTATACCGGAATGAGCACACTGAAGAACCCGTACCACGCGGTGGCAACGAGGTAGTACTGCAGCGGCGTGATGATGAAGAAGACCCAGAACAGCGCGCCATGGTCCGCGGGGCGGGTGGGGGTGAGCGTGATGAACTCGCGCAGCGCGAAGAACGAGAGGAACGCGAAGAGGATCACTGAGCCGATTCCGCCCGTGAGCAGGGACAGCGCGAACACGACCGACATCACCCACCACGCCCTGATCCGCGCATTGAGGTTGTCGACGACGTCGTTGCGCCGGCGCCATCGCATCAACTGGCCGATGATCGTCGCGACGACGAGCAAACCGAGCACGCCACCAAAAAGCATCAACGTCTGACGATCGTGAATCATGGTCACCATTCCCTCATCGCCAGAATCGCGTTGCGCGCCCGCTCGAGAAACGCGCCTTTGTCTTCGCCGTCGCCGACGTGCATCGGCCCGCCGAAGCTGACCGAGGCGAGCATCGGCACCGGCACGAACTCACCCTTCGGAAGCACACGATTGAGATTGTTGATGTAGGCCGGGATGAGCTCGACATCCGGCCGGGCCTTACCAAGCCGGTAGAGCCCACTCTTGAACGGAGCGATCGTCGTCCCATCGCCACGCGTCCCTTCCGGAAAGAGGATCAGCGAATGCTTCTCCCCGAGTCCACCGAGAAGTACATCCAGCGCTGACTTTGGGGCACCGGCGGCCTCGCCGGTGTTCTCCGCCGCTGGGAGTGGGTGCGCCGGCGCCCGATCGACCAGCACCGCATTGAACACCTTCACGCCGAGGTAGCGGCGAAACCCGGGACGATCCCAGTAGTCCTTCGCGGCGACCGGTCGCGTCAGCGCGCGCAGGCGCGGCGGAAGGGCCGCCCAGATCAGCACGAAGTCGAGATGACTGGAATGATTGGCGAAGTAGATCCGCTGCCGCTCGTCCGGCGTGAAGCCAACCCGACGCACATTTCCGCCGGCCAGGATGCGAGCGATCCCGACGACGCCCTTCGCGAAGATTCCTCTCAACGCGACTCCAACTCAGCAACGATGCGGTGCGTGCGTCGCACCATCGTGATGACCGTGCCGATGATGATGAGCGTCAGCGCGAGCATCAGCGCGTAATCCCGGAAGCGCAGAAAACCGGCGGCCGCATCGACGATCGCGGCGATCGTCAGCGTGGCCATCCGGTGCGGCTTGGCCATCGGACCGCAGAAGTCCTGCTTCGCGCGGACCGATCCAGCCAGCACGCGAACGTAGGCCGTCATCACCGCCAGGAGCCCCGCCAACCAGCCGAACGTGGGCCCGAGGATCGCGAAACGGACGATCGCGTAACCAGCAGGGACGATGATCAGCGGGTCGGCGATCCGGTCAGGGAGCTCGTTGAAGATGTCGCCCGTCTTCGAGGCCATCTTCCCTTCGACGGCGACCATCCCGTCGAGCATGTTGCAGAGGAGACGCAGCTGGATGCACGCAGCCGCCGCGATCAGGAGCGCAACCCGCATGACCCCATCCGCGTTTCGGCTGACAAGGAAAGCCCCGCCCGCGCCAGCAGCGAACACGATACTGAGGACTGAGATCGCGTTCGGCCGGACCCGGGCACGGACGAGGAACGCTGCCAGCGCTTTCGCCCAGGCTCGATCCCGCGTCTTGAGTGGACGACGATCCATCGGACTCAGCAATTGTAGTGCTGAGGCCGGTCCGCGGTAATGATCGGCCGGCTACTCGGCCCACATCCGGATCGATTCGATCTGGTAGTCGTTGCCCATGAAGGTGACCAGGTCGCCCGTGGCATGTCCGAGGAGTGCCTTCGCGACATCCGACTGATTCGAGTAGACCCCATGCTCGGGCGCTGATTCCCACGGCCCGAGGATGGTGACTTCCCGCCGTTCATCGCCGTTCGCGAGCGCGACCTTCGTTCCGACGCGCACGACGGATGTGTCGACCTGCTGTGGATTCAGCACCTGCACGCGCGAGATTTCGGAGGCCAGCTCGCCGACCCGGGCCGAGAGGTACTCGGCACGTGCGCGTGCTGCTTTGTATTCGAAGTTCTCGCGCAGATCGCCCATCTCGCGTGCCGCCTGGAGTGCTTTCGAGTTCGCGGGAATCTCGACCGTCTTCAGGTTCGTCAGTTCGGCGCGCTTCTGCTCCAGCATCTGGGCCGTGGCATAGACCGGCTCCGCTTCGGGCTCGCGCAGCTGGGGGAACTTCATCAATGCGGCGTGCTTTGCCGTCTCGCGCCGGTACTCCTCGATGGCTCCATAACGGTCGATCGTTTCGACGAGCTTGCGCGCCTGCTCTTCGTTGTCCGTGCCGCTGATGATGCGCAGCGCGAGACCACCGTGGTCGAACATCTCCTTGAGCCGTGCGCGGACCGCTGAGAATTCGTCCGAGCTGATGGCATCGATGATCTGAAAGAGCAATGTGTAGGTTGCTTTCTCGGTGAGGGTTTCCTGCTCATTGAGCTGCTTGGTGAACCAGTAGAACGCGCGAGGATGGCGCCTCGGATAGCGCAATGTCTCGTCGATCAGGCGGTCGCGCAGCTCGGGTTGTCCGCCTTCTTCTAGCGCACTGATGATCAGCGAGAGGATGCGCGGATCCTCGTCGAGGAAGAAGACTTCGCTGTAAACCTTCGGCCACTCCGGGTGCATCTCGCGGACCTGGGCGAGAGCGCGTTCGCGCAACGGCTTGTCGCTAACGGCGGCGATGACGCGCGACGCCAGAGCGCCGGTGATGAGGGACTTCGGATCGAGCTGCGCGGTGTATTCGCCCGGCAGTGACTCGAGCGTCGCTGCAATCTGCCACGCCGTCGCCGGATCTCTCGGGGCAACCCTCATTGCCTCCGTGGCGAGTTTCGAGGAGATGTAGTCGGCGAGGTCCTTGCTGCGCGCGCTGTGCTTGCGCGCGAGGTCGAGTTTTCCCTTCGGGTCGGCGCGATCGAATGCGCGCTTGATCGCTTCGTCGGCCTCGCCGGTCGACGAGCTCCAGGCGTAGGTCGCTTTCGCGCCACTGCCGTTGATGACGATCTGCGGATTCTTCCTGGCCGTTGTCCACCAGGAGCTCCACTTCTCTTCCGGAACGATCCCGATGACGGCGTCGCGCACTTCCCCCATCTGCATGGCGCGTCCGAAGCTCTGCAGAATGCGCGCGAAGAACTGCGCGGGTGATTTCTTCGCCTCGGCCCGAAGCGCGTCGGCGTTGGTGAACTTCTCGCGGAGAACGTGACCTGCCGGAAGCGGGATCAGATACTTCGCTGCCGCACCGATCGGCATCGGAACCCGTTTGTCATTCTCGAAGTCGAGCCGGGCAATGCCGAGATCGGGGTTGAGCTCTGTGACGATGCCGGCGCCGCGGCCGGCCATGAAGTACATCTCGCCTTCGTCGTAGCGGAGCCAGGTCTCGATTTTCTCTGCCTTCTCGACCGGGTTGCTGGTCGGTTCGGAGAAGCCGGCGAATTCGAAGATGCGCTGGAAGTTCCGATGGGTTCCGTGCGCGCCGCGCAGGGCCTGTTCGAACTGCGGACGCAGCGTGGCCGGATGCCTGGAGAGACGCCCCAGCTCCTTCAGCACCTGCAGCCGCAAGGGCCACAGTTTCTTTTCCAGGAGCGCGTCGGAAAGGAGGCCGAGGAGCGTATCGGATTGCGTACGCTGCTCCGACTTGCGGAGCGCTCGGGCAACTGCGATGAATGCGTCGACGTCGCTGGGGTCGCGGTCGAGCTGCGACATCCAGAGGGTCTCGAGATCGTCGAATTTCTTTTTGTCAATCAGGTGCTGGGCATCGTCGCGGAACGGCAAAGTCGAAATCCCCCCGGGCGGAATGAGCCGGCCATTGTAGCGATTGCGCGCTCCGGTAGCCATCGGGTTGCGCGCGGTATGATCGCGGCGCTTTGACCGACGACACCCCAACGGGCGCGAGCGAGCGCGTGCGCGCCCTGCGCCTGGGGCTGGCAACGTTCGCCATCCTGGCGCTCGAGCTGGCCATCATCCGGTGGATGTCGCATCAGGTTCGGATCTTCGCCTACCTCAACAACGTCCTCCTCATGGCCAGTTTTCTCGGCATGGGACTCGGCATCGCGGTCGGACGCCGCAGGCCGAGATTGATCGACTGGGCACTGCCGTCGCTCGTCATTCTCGCCGCGATCCTGACGTTCTCCGCACAACTGAACCTGCTGCGCATCGCGTTCCCCGACCCAACGCTCTCGATCTGGGGTGCGGAGACGCTGCGGGGCAATGAGACATTCATCCGGAACCTCTCCAAGATCGTGGCGCTGTTCGCGCTGGTGGTCTGGATCTTCCTCTGTGCGGGAAGCGTCATCGGGCCGCTCTTTTCGAACCTGCGTCCGTTGCGCGCCTACACGGCGGACCTGGTCGGATCGCTGCTCGGCGTTCTTGCGATGACGGTCGCGGCCGCGTTCGGCACGTCTCCACCCGTCTGGCTTGCTGTCGCCGTGATCCCGCTGCTGATCCTCTCGCCACGCGTGGTGTCGGCCGTGTCCGCACTCGCGGTGGTCCTGCTTGCACAGCAATCCGTGCAGCACGCCCAGTTCTCGCCGTACAACCGTCTCGACATCGGCTACTCGGCGGTGATCCCCGGCCATCCCTTCGCCCTCGCCGCGAACCGCGACGCGCACCAGCTGCTGCTCGACCTTCGCACGGCGAACATCGACGATCCGCGCTACACGCCGGCACAACAATCCTTCCTGGCGAAGTATCGCTACATGTACGACCTTCCCTTCCGCGTTCCCGCCGGACGGAGGAGTGCGCTGGTCGTCGGCGCCGGCACGGGGAACGACGTCGCCGCCGCACTGCGCAATGGATTCGGCCGCGTCGTATCCGTCGACATCGATCCCACGATCATCGCCATCGGGAAACAACTCCACCCCGAGCATCCGTACCGCGATCCCCGCGCCGTCCCGGTCGTGAACGATGCGCGTGCGTACTTCGAGCAGCACGACGAGCGGTTCGACATCGTCTGCTTCGGACTGCTCGACTCCCACGCCATGTTTTCCTCGATGGGATCGCTGCGGCTCGACAACTATGTCTACACGGTCGAAGCGATGCGTTCGGCGTGGAAGCACGTCGGCCCGGGCGGCGCGCTGAGCGTCTCCTTCTCCGTCTATGCCGGCAACTGGATCGCCGACCGCATCTTCGCGGTGATGACGGAGGCGACCGGGCAGAAGCCGCGAGTCTTCGCCTTTCCCGAGACCACGGCAAAGACGTTCATCGTGACCAGGGGACAGACGCGGCTGCCGGCGCGCGCGGTGATGTTCGAAGTGCCGATGGCGACCGACCTCGATGCGACGCGCGTGACGACGGACGACTGGCCGTTTCTCTACCTCAGGCCAGATACCTTTCCGACCGGCTACGTCACCATGCTCGCCTGCATCCTGGTCCTGGCAGCAGCAGGCGCGCGGATCGCCTTCGGCAAGCGCGTCTACGGCAGCGGCTTCGATCTGGTCCTCTTTCTGATGGGCGCCGCCTTTCTGTTGATCGAGACGCGAGGCGTGACGGACCTGTCATTACTCTTCGGCTCGACATGGATCGTCAACAGCTCCGTCTTCGCGGGCGTGCTGGTGATGGCACTTGCGGCGAACCTGATGGTGCAGCGCTTTCCGCCGCGCGATCTGACGCCGTACTTCGTGGCGCTCTTCGCCGCGCTGGTGATCAGCTACCTGATCCGCCCGTCGCAACTCCTGCCGCTCTCGATGCTAGGACGCGGCGTGGCGGGCGGACTGCTGAATGCGCTGCCCATCGCGTTCGCAGGCGTCATCTTCTCGACGCTGCTGGCGCGATCGGAGGATGCGACGTCGTCACTGGGGTCGAACCTGGTCGGCGCGATGGCGGGAGGCTGCCTGGAGTACGCCTCGATCGTGACCGGGTTGAGGTTCCTCACCGCAATTGCGATCGCTCTCTACGGCGCCGCCTTCGTGTTGGTGGCGCGCGCGCGCAGTCGATCAGGGACCAGAACTTCGGTCCTCTGATCCACTGCGACTACCGCCGGAGCTTGACGATGGCCTTGAATACGTCGAAGGGCTGTCCCTCGGCGCGAACAATCGTACGAAGATGGTGCAACGTCGTGCGGCGCTCCGCAACGTCCTCCAGCGAGATGTTGTGCTTACGTAAAACCTCATTTGCTTTCTGGTCGGGCATCGTTCTCTCCGCTGAAAGGATCGTCAGGAGTATGGCCGAACATGGCCGTCCCGGCGGCTATTTCACTCTGCGTTATAAAGTACTTGACAAGACCGCTGAGCGGCCCCATCGTTCCCTCCATGCGACACCTCGCTCTTCTCCTCATCGCAGCGACCACCGCCTTCGCCTGCCGCTTCGGCCCGTCCTCCTCCGCCGCGGCGGTCGCTGCCACAGGCAACATCCCTGCAATGAAGCACTTGCTCGACACCGGACTCGACCCGAACGTGCGCGATGCCACGGGGTACACCCCCTTGATCGCGGCCGCCCGCACCGGCGACGTTTCGATGATCCGTCTGCTCACGAGCCGCAGGGCGGACGTCAATGAAGGGGATACGGCGGTGAACGGATGGACGCCCCTCCTGCACGCCATTCACAAAGCGCAACCGGGCGCGACTGCTGCCCTTCTCGAAGCCGGCGCCAATCCCAACGCCACCGACGCAAACGGCGCCACACCGTTGATGATGGCGGCGGGCTACGGCTACGCGGACATCGTGAAAATCCTGCTGACGCACGGCGCGAACCCCCGTCTGGCGTCCAGCGAGGGGATCACCGCGCTTGACCTCGCGCGTTCCGGTGTCCCCGACATCGATCGATTCACGGTGTTCGACTGCCAGACCGAAACGATTCGCGCGCTGCGCGCAGCCGATCCGAAACTCGCCGACCATACGGAAAGGCTTCCCGGCATCGCCCGCGTGCTCCTGCGCATGAAACGCTGCAGTGCGTGACGATCACGCGTCTCCCATGCGCAAGCCGATTTTCCCGAAGTGGTCCTGCACCATCGCCCGGTGCGCCGCGGCGGCGTCTTCAAGCGCAAACACATGGTCGATTACCGGCCGGATGCGGCCTGCACGCAGATCGTCACCGAAGCGCGCCAGGAATGAGCGGACCAGCGCCGCCTTCTCCTCCTTCGGCCGGGCACGAAGCGTAGAACCGATGATCTGCTGCCGCTTCCCGAGCAGCGCTCCCACGTTCAGCTCGACGGTCCCCGGGCCGCCCATCGATCCGATGACGACCACACGGCCTCCGACCGCAAGACACTCGAGATCGCGCGCCAGGTAACGCGCTCCGATGTGATCGAGAACGACGTTCACGCCGCGTGCGCGCGCGACAAAGTCTTCTTCGTTGTAGTTGATCGCCTCGTCGGCGCCGAGGGCCAGGCATTGCGCGCATTTTTCCTGCGAGCCGGCGGTGACGACGACGCGGACTCCGGCCCGTTTCGCGAGCGTCGTCGCGGCGGTGCCCACACCACTCCCCCCTCCGTGAATGAGGAGCGTCTCCCCCTCACGAATGCGTGCGAGCTCGAAGATCGTCAGATACGCGGTGAGGAGCGCTTCCGGAAATGCTCCAGCCTCCGCATCCGTGAACGTGTCCGGCACCGCGATGACCGAGCCCTGATCGATCGCGGCTTCTTCCGCATAGCCGCCGCCTGCCAACAATGCCATGACGCGATCGCCAGCCTTCCAGCCCTGAACGTCGCTCCCGGTTTCGAGAACGGTCCCTGCGCATTCGAGTCCCAGGATTGGGGATGCGCCTGCTGGCGGTGAATAGTTTCCCTCGCGCTGATGCAGATCGGCACGGTTCACGGCTGAGGCCTGCACGCGAATGCGAAGGTCGCCGGCGCCCATCGTCGGAGCCGGAACATCCGCGTTGTGAAGAACGTCCTCGTCCCCGAAATCGTCGAACACGATGGCGCGCATGACGCGAGGAAGTGTATCGTCTCCGCTCTTCATGAGGGACGTCATCGCCTGCCGCAATCTGCGTAAGTCCTTCGCCGATGTGAAGGCCGTCGACGGCCTCGATCTCTCGGTTGCCAAAGGCGAATGTTTCGGCCTCCTCGGCCCGAACGGCGCGGGGAAAACGACGACGATCGAGATCCTCGAAGGTCTGACCCCTCCCGACTCCGGTGAGGTCGAGATCCTCGGCCTGACCTGGCGGAAACACGAGCGGGAGCTGCGCGAGCGTATCGGCATCTCGCTGCAGGAGACGCAACTCTCCGAGAAGCTCACCGTCTTCGAGACTCTGCGGCTGTTCCGCTCGTTCTATCGAGACGGAGCCGATCCCGAAGATCTGCTTCAGGAGCTGTCGCTCGATGAAAAGCGGGATGCGCGCGTCGGCAAACTCTCCGGCGGCCAGAAACAACGGCTCGGCGTCGCCTGTGCGCTCGTCGGGAATCCGGACGTTCTCTTTCTGGACGAGCCCACTACGGGTCTGGATCCGCAGAGCCGCCTGCAGTTGTGGGACATCGTGCAGCGATTTCGCGAGAAGGGTGGAACCGTTCTGTTGACAACGCACTATATGGAAGAAGCCGAGCGCCTCTGCGATCGCGTCGCCATCGTCGACCACGGACACCTCATCTCCCTCGGCACGCCTGCGGAGCTCATCGCACGACTCGAAGCGCGCAACGTCATCGAGTTCACGAGCGAACCGCAGCTCGAAAAGACGGCGGTCGAAGCGATCGAAGCGTGTGCCGGCGTGACGCCGCACCGCGGCGGCTGGCTCGTTCGCGTAGATTCACTGGCTGCCGCGGTGCCCCAGCTGATCGCGGCCGTTGAACGGGAGGGCGCGAAGCTCGTCTCGCTTTCGACCCATGAGGCGACGCTCGAGGACGTCTTCGTGTCGCTGACGGGAAGGGAGTTGCGCGATGCGTGAAAGGACGCGCATCCGCCCGGCGATCATCGAGCTGGCCACCACGCGGTCGAAAGAGTTTCTCCGCGAGGGTGAAGCGCTGTTCTGGGTCTTCGGCTTTCCCCTGATCCTTGCGCTGGCATTGGGATTCGCGTTTCGGGAAAAGCCGCCGGACCGCGTACCGGTCGGCGTCGTCGCCGGACCCGATGCGCAAGGCCGTGTGGACGCTCTGAAGAAATCGCCGGGACTGGCGCCGCAGATCCTGAGCGAGAGAGACGCGCGGGATGGGCTCCGGCGCGGCAGGATCTCCGTGCTCATCGACACCGATCCGAAAAGCCACACGGTCCTCTACCGCTTCGACGCCACACGCCCGGACGCGCTGAGCGCACGCCGCGAAGCCGACGATGCGCTGCAGGCTGCCTCCGGCCGGCGAAACGTGCTGGCCAGCCGTGAGGAACGAGTCCATGAACAGGGCGCCCGCTACATCGACTTCCTGATCCCCGGCCTGCTGGGGATGAACCTGATGGGGACCGGCATGTGGAGCATGGGCTTCACGATTGCGAACGCCCGGATGCGAAAGCTCCTCAAACGGCTCGTGGCCACACCGATGCGCAAGACGGACTTTCTGCTCGCGCAGTTCCTATCGCGCCTCATCTGGCTGGGAATCGAGGTGACGACTCTCGTGATTTTCGGGTGGCTCGTTTTCGGCGTCCGGGTCAATGGCTCGATCGCGCTGCTGGCCGTGCTCTGCGTCGTGGGCGGGTTCGCCTTCTCCGGACTCGGCCTGCTGACCGCCTCGCGCGCGAAGACGATCGAAGCCGTCAGCGGCCTGATGAACCTCATCATGATGCCGATGTGGCTCTGTTCCGGGGTCTTCTTCTCCTATGAACGATTCCCTGATTCCGTGAAGCCGTTCATCCGCGTTCTGCCGCTGACACTGCTGAACGACGCATTGCGTGCAGTCATCAACGACGCCGCGGGATTGCCCCAGATCGGCCTGCAACTGGCGCTGCTCGCCACCTGGGGCCTCGTCACATTCATCATTGGCGTGAGGATTTTTCGATGGCAATGAAACAGTTTCTCGTGATCGCAGTTCTCTTTCTGGCCGCGTGCGCGACCAACGCTCCGGTCGAGCCGAATGCCGACGTCCTCCTCAAACTCGATCGCGAGTTCGCCAGGCAATCCGCCGCTCGAGGCAGCATCGCCTGGCAGGAGTTCATGGCCCCGAATGCCGCGAAGCCGGCAAATGGCGGACGGTGGCTCATGGGACCCCAGGAGATCGGCGACAACATGATGGCCGCGTTCAAGAGCGGACTCACCCTCACATGGGAACCGACGCGCGCCGAAGTCTCCCGCGGTGGAAAACTCGGCTATACGTGGGGGCGCTACCACTCGCTCTTCAACGGCAAGGCCCGTGAGGGAACGTACATGACCGTCTGGCAGAAGCAGGAAGACGGGTCGTGGAAGGTCCTGTTCGACACCGGCGATCCCGATTGACGCGTGAGGCCGCCGTCGCCTCGCCAAATCCGTCTGGCCGCCTCATCAAAGCGCGATTTCTCATCCGCCCGGAAGGACAACGTGATCAATCCCGTGGACAGATGCGTAGAATCGGCGCCGCATGAAAATCGCTACGTGGAATGTCAATGGGATCCGGGCTCGCGAGACACAGTTTCTGGAGTGGGTGGAGCGCGAACAGCCCGACGTCATCTGCCTGCAGGAACTGAAAGCCTCTCTCGCCCAAATCCCCGAATCGATCTGCAACCTCGGCGCGTACTGGTGTTACTGGCACGGCAATGCCGGCTACTCGGGCGTCGCCCTGCACCTACGCCGCGCGACGTTTCCCGATGAACCGGCGTTCACGCACCCGGAGTTCGATCACGAGACGCGCATCGTCCAGGCGCGCGTCGGTGACACCGTCTTCGCCTCGGTCTACGTGCCGAACGGCGGCAAGGACTACGGTGCCAAGATCGAGTTCATGAAGGCGCTCATCGGCTTTGCACGTGCGCAGCGCGAGCTGGGACTGAAACTCGTCATCTGCGGCGACTACAACGTCGCACGCACCGATCTGGACGTGCATCCGAAAGAGCGCAAGCCGAACGTCATCGGTCAGCGTCCGGAGGAGCGCGAACTGCTCGAAGGGATGATCGCGGAAGGGCTCGTCGACGTCGGACGGAAGCTCTATCCCGATGCCGAGGACTACTACACATGGTGGGCACCGTGGCGCAATCTGCGTCAGCGCAACATCGGCTGGCGACTCGACTACGTCCTGGCCAGCGAGTTACTCGCCGAGCGTGCGGTGTCGTGCCCCGTGTTCCGCGAGATCGGAACCAGTGATCACGGGCCCGTCGTGGCAACGTTCGGTTGAACATTACTGTTCGGATCTCACTCGACGCAAAACGAAAAGATCTCGACGATCTTGCACAACGTCTCAAGGACGAAGCTGGGCTGGAGAAGCAAAAGGAAGACTTCGCGGCGAAACAGAAGGCTCAGAAAAACAAATAGGGCGGCCCGCAGGCCGCCCATCTTTCCGGCGTGAATCCCGGAACTACTCGAGGACCACGATCACGACGCGACGGTTCTCGGCGCGTCCCTTCTTCGTTTTGTTCGACGCGACGGGCAACGTGTCACCGTAGGAGATCGTCGACATCCGATTCAGTGGCAGCTGTGCTCCACGCGACAGGTAACGGCGCACTTCGTCGGCGCGGCGCTCTCCGAGCTGGTCGTTGACCTTCCGGCCGCCGGTGTCGTCGGTGTGTCCCTGAATCTCGATGTAGAACTGCGTGTCGAGCGCCTTGACCTTTCCGGCGAAATCGTCGAGCGCTGCCTGGGCCTTCTTGTCCAGCTCGTACGAACCGAGTTGGAACTTCACGCGGTCTTCCTTGAACGTCTGCTGGAAAACGACCTTCCCCTTCGCGAGCACGCCGGCATCCTGCGCGCGCTTGAGGGCGTCCTTTGCCTCCTGGCTGAGCTGGGCGATCTGCGCGTCGTTCTGCGACAGGTGCGCATCGGTCGCTTTCTGCTTGTTCTGGAGGTCCTCGACCTGTCCTTCCACTGATTCGATCTTCTTGCTGTTCTGTGCCTGCGCTTCGGCGATCTTCTGATCGACGGTCTTCGTGGTGGCGCACGCGCCCAGTGTGGCGGCCAGAGCGGTGGCCGTGAGGATGCGGAATCCAATCTTTCGGTTCATCAAGTTCTCTTCCTTTCGTTCCGTTTATTTCGGGAGGCGACCTGAGGGGGCTCAGTGCCGAGGTATCCGGCTCGCACCCGTACGGCGCGGGCACGGCCGTTAAGCTTGAGCGAGATCGTCCGGTACTTTACCCCACCCTTTCCGGTGGGCGCGAACCCGATGAGGTACTGCGCACGAAGGTCGTCTTCGATGTGTGAGACTGCCTCCGCGATCTGTTGTGGCGTGGTTCCGAGATAGAGCTTTCCACCGGTGAGCGTGGCGACTTCATTCAGCAGTCCGACGTCCGAGAGATCTTCGCGCGGACGCGCTCCCTTCACCGCTGGCGCGACCGGCTCGCGCAGACCGAGCGAGTAGATCGGTACCGAGATTCCCTGCAACTGCTGTGCGAGCGCGCCGCGCGTGATCGACGACGCGTTGTCGATGCCGTCGCTGAGCAGGATGATCGCCCGCGATGGGTTGCGCCCAAGCTTGCTGCGCTCCGGCATCGTCGCCAGCGCGTCGAAGAACGCGGTCTTTCCGTACGGGCTCACCTTACCGAGGGCGCGCGTGATATCGAGAGGGTTCTCCGTGAACGGAGTGACCTCCCGGGCCAGAGACTCCGCGAAGACGTACAGGGAGAAATCGTCGCCTGGACGGCGATGACCGATCAACGCTCCAATCGCGGCGCGCGCGGAATCCATCTTCCCCGCCAGCGCCATCGATCCCGACCCGTCGAGCAGGATCGTGAACGACACCGGCGCGTTCTGCGACTTCTCGAACATGTCGCTGCTCACCGGCTCTCCATCCACCCTCAGATCGACCTCGGTATTGCGGAGGTCGGTGATCGGCCGTCCGCGGTCGCCGATGACCGTGAACGGGATCATGACGTAGCCGACCGAGACGGATTCCGTCATGGTCCCCGTGGGGACCGTGGTCTGCGCGAATGCCGGGATGGCGAGAAGCCCGAAAGCGACGCAGGCGAGTAACCGGCTCATGCGGATCATGAACAAATAACTATCAACTACGCATTTCCCCGCTAGCCTTTTGTGAGGGGAATGAAGTCTGGATCCTGCTGCTGTGTACGTTCCCACTTCAGGAAGTCGTAATAGCCGCAGCGAGAGAAATCAGGGTACTCGTGGCAGACGCCCGGACGCGCGTTGTAGATGGTGCAGCGCCGCGCTTTCGTGTCGAGAAACATGCAGACGCTTCCGTAGATCTTGTCCTTCTGGTGGCGCAACACCTGCTCGCCGGCGGTCGTCTTGGTGAACCGTTTCTTGGCGATCTCGGTGTCGATTCCGAAGTGGTTTGCCAGACGGCTCAGGTCGCGTTTGTTGACGATGATCCGGTCGTAGCTGCAACAGTATGCCGGACATTTCGAGCAGTCGTAAGAAGCCATTGGGTGGAGTGTACGGGAAGAGTGATGCATCATCCAGTCGCGAATGCACGGGGCTCGGATTACATCCTAGAATGCGGCAATGGACCACGCTGTCGCCCTCGTTCAGGCGTATCTGCAGCTCAATGGTTACTTCACTTCCGCCGAGTATCCGATCATCGCCGCAGCCGGCCGCAACGGCTTCCGGACGCTGACGGACATCGACGTACTCGCCTTTCGTTTTCCCTCCGGTTTGCCATCCGCGCAGCCCGCAGGGCCGGCCAGACATGCACCACGTGGTCTCGACATGAGCGATCTCGATCCGGGCCTGGGTGTGCCACCGGATGGGATCGACATGGTGATCGGCGAAGTGAAGGAAGGGCGGGTCGGAATCAACAGCGGAGCGCGTGATCCGGAGATCCTGAAAACGGTGATCAGCCGGCTCGGCGATTCAACCATCGAGAGCGATGCCGTGGTCGCCGACCTCCTCACCCACGGCTCCGCCACCCTCCCGTCCGGATTCGCAATCCGTCTGATCGCGTTTGGCTCCTTCCCGCCGGGAGCCCCGGTCCCCCCGTGCCGCATCATCAGTCTCGGACACGTGCTCGAGTTTCTGCAGCACTACGTGCGCAAGCACTGGAACATGTTGCGACATCTGCAATTCAAGGATCCGGCCTTCGGGTTTCTGATGACGCTGGAAAAGGCGAAGCGCGGTGGCGCCGGACGGCGCGGCGAAGCGGGTGTCGAGATCGTCTCCGCGAACCCGCGGCCGGCGCATGTGCGCGGACCGAGGAGGTGAGCATCTCCTATCTCACCGACGACCCGATCGATGCCGCTGCGATGGTCAAACGCGTCCTTCGCGACGCGGACGGCGCCAGCCTGTTGTTCGAGGGAGTCGTTCGCAACCACCATGAAGGAAAAGCGGTCGAGTCGATTTTTTACGATGCCTACCGGCCGATGGCAGAGAAGGAAATCGCCGCTGTCGTCGCCGCTGTCGAGGCTGATTTCACGGACGTGGCCATCGCGGTCGTACACCGGCTCGGTCACCTGGTCGTAGGCGAGACGTCGATCGCAATCGTCGCCGCGTCGCCCCATCGTGCCGAAGCGTTCGGGGCATGCCGCGCGGTGATCGATCGCATCAAGGAAACCGTACCCATCTGGAAAAAGGAGCGCGGACCGGACGGCGACGAGTGGGTCGGTTGGCAGGGGCGGTGTTGATTTGACGAACCGTCACGAGGTCTCCGACAGTCAACTCCCGCGCGGCGCCGGCGATGCGGGAGAGGTTCCGATCATCCCTGCTGCAAGCGTCATCCTCCTGCGCGGCTCACCAATGGAAGTCCTCATGATCCGGCGCCACTCCCGAGCGTCGTTCGTTCCTGACGCGTGGGTGTTCCCCGGTGGCATGCTCGACACGGCCGATCGCGAGCTGAGCGACGGAACGGATCTCGGCACGATGCGCGTCACCGCGGCGCGCGAGCTGTTCGAGGAGACGGGCATCTGGCTGGGCCGCACCCTCGACGATGCGGATGTAAAGCGGACATCTCTCCTCGCGGGCGAGACCACGTTCCCAGCTCTCGCGGCGGAAGCTCCTTTCGATCTGAAACAGCTCGTGTGGACGTCGCGGTGGATCACGCCGGCCGGAATACCGAAGCGCTTCGACACCTACTTCTTTCTCGCGCAGGCCGCACCCGACGTTTCGGCGACTGCGGAGTACGTCGAAGCCGTCGAGGCACGTTGGATCACTCCCGCGGCCGCGATCGCAGAACTGCCGATGGTGTTTCCGACGATCAAGAATCTTGAAGCGCTCGCTGCATTCGCCACTGCCGAGGAACTGCTCGCCTCGCGCCGCGGAATGGAGATCCCTACCACCCGACCCATCCTCGTCGTGGAAGACGGCAGGAAGACGATCATCCTGCCGTGATCATCCGCGACCTCACGGCCCCGAATCCCGGCGCGTTCACGCTGAGCGGCACCCGCACGTACCTGATCGGCGAATCGACCATCATCGACCCGGGCCCGGCCATCGATTCGCATGTCGAAGCGATCCGTCAGGCGATGCCGTCTCTCCGTACGATTCTCATCACGCACCGGCACGGTGACCACGCGCCGGCTGCGATTCCCCTGAAACGAACGACCGGCGCACGGATTCTCGCACCGCGCGGCGTCCTCGACGACTCGCTCGTCGATCAGCGCATCACCGGCGGCGACCGCATCGCTGTCGACGACGACGTGCTGGAAGTCATCGCCACACCCGGTCATACCAGCGAGCACGTTTGTTTCCTCAGCTCCGCCGGCGATCTCTTCACCGGAGACACCGTCCTCGGCGAAGGAACGACTGCGATCTTCCCACCCGACGGTTCGATGAGCGACTACATCGCGTCCCTTCGTCTCCTGCTGACGCACCATCCGAAGCGCATCTTTCCGGCACACGGACCGACCCGGGACGATGCCGAAGGACTCATCGGGCAGTACGTCGCGCATCGTCTCGAGCGCGAATCGCAGGTGCTCGACCGGGTGACCCACGGAGTGACGTCTGCGTCCGCGATCCGGGCGCGGATCTATCCGGATCTCGACCCCAGGCTGCACGGTGCGGCGGAGATCCAGATCACGGCGCACATCATCAAGCTCATGCACGACGGACTCGTGATCGACGGCGGCGACAGCGGATGGCGAGCTCGGGCTGACAGCGAAACACCGCACTGACAAATTGTTCCGCTCCCGCCCCACACCTCACAGCTCTCCCGTACAATCGCGGCGCAATGAGGCACAAACACTTCATCGAGATCCACGATTACACCGCCGCCGAGGTTTGCGAGATCTTCGAGATCGCGCGCGACATGAAGGCCAACCCCGAGAATTACCGCGAGGCGCTCAAGGGGCAGACGCTGGCGATGATCTTCGAAAAATCATCGACCCGAACGCGAGTCTCGTTCGAAGTGGGGATGTACCAGCTCGGCGGTCATGCGCTATTTCTTTCGTCCAAAGATATTCAGCTCGGACGCGGCGAACCGATCTACGACACCGCCAAAGTCCTCTCCCGCTACGTCGACGGCATCATGGCCCGCACGTTCGCGCATAAGACCGTCACCGAGCTCGCTGAGTACGCAAGCGTGCCGGTCATAAACGGACTCACCGATCTTTCTCACCCCACCCAGGCCATGACCGACTACTTCACCGCCTGGGAGCACCTCGGCGACCTGAAGGGCCGGAAGATTGCTTACATCGGCGACGGCAACAACATGGCCCACTCGCTGATGTTCGGAGCCTCCAAAGTCGGGATGAACATCACGGTGGCCACACCCCCGGGATATGCGCCCGATCCGTTCATCGTGGCGAAGTCGCAGGCAGACGCGGACCACGCCGGCACGAAAGTCATCCTCACGAACTCGATCGACGAGGCTGTCCGTGACGCCGACATCGTCGAGACCGACGTCTGGGCCTCGATGGGGCAGGAAGCGGAAGCCCAGAAACGCCAGAAAGACTTTGAAGGTTGGCAGGTCGACAGCCGCGCCATGTCACTCGCGAAGAAAGAGGCGATCTTCATGCACTGCCTGCCGGCCCACCGCGGCGAGGAAGTGGCCGCCGAGGTCATCGACTCCCCGCGGTCCGTCATTTACGACGAGGCAGAAAACCGGCTGCACGTGCAGAAGGCCATCCTGTACTCGTTGATGAAGCGATAACGCGCGCCCATGCCAGACGCCCAGACCCGGCACACGCGAGGACTCACGATCGTCGTCGTACTGGGCGTCATTTTTTTCGCGCTCCTGGCGCTATTGATTCTTCGAGCCGGGAAGCAGCCCGCCGCACCGCCGGTGGCGTCGGAGACGTTGTCTGTTCTCTCTCTGCGCCTGCGGATGCGCACGCAGCCAACTGCCAACGCCCCGGTCGTGGCCACAGCGACGAATGGCGAAAAAATGATCGTCCTCGAGGATCGTGGGGCGTGGGTCCGCGTGCAGGACGACGACGGCATGGCCGGCTGGGCAGAGCGCAACTCGCTCGAGCGCACATCGGAGCGTGAGCGCCGGCTCGCGCGCTACGAGGCCATCCGCAAGCTCCCCGTGCTGAACGCGCTCGTCAGCCAGCGCACGCCGTTGTATGCCGGGCCGGGCATCTTCTATCCGATCATCGGTGAGCTGTCGGCCGAGACTCAGGTCAAGGTCTACACGCGGGATCACGACTTCTACGCGATCGACCACGACAACCAGATCGCCTATGCCGATGTCGACGCGGTCGATGTCAGCTCCGCCGGAACGCGTCAGGTCGACGTCCACACCGAGGCACCGGCAAACGACACCAAGACGGCGACGGCGGCTGCGGCTGCTACCCAGACCCAGCCGGAAGCGCCGGCGGACACCGCGCCGCAGGTCCACGTCGCCGCCGACAACGCGGGCGTTTACTCGGCAGTTCCCGCCGGCGGAACGCAGCCGGAAGAGACGGACCGCGTGGTGCCGCGATATCCGATGGTGGCGCGCCGCGCATCGATCCAGGGTCCGGTCGTCGTGCGCGGCATCGTGCGGCGCGATGGCACGATCGACAACGTCGAGGTCATCAAAGACCTGCCGTTCGGGCTCGGCGACGCCGCCCGCGAAGCCGTCAGCCAATGGCACTTCCGTCCAGCTACGTATCGCGGCGAGCCGATCGACGTGTACTACACGGTCACCGTGAATTTCCGGCTGCAGTGACGCGCGCTCCCCGAATTTGCGGCCGCCTCTCGCTCGTTGTGCGGCGAGCCTCATGACCCGCTTCTCCTTCCCCGACGCTCACGGCGATCTCCTCGGCGCGCACATCTCCACAAAGGGCGGGCTGCACACCGCGTTCGAGCGCGCCACGGAGATCGACGCCTCCACGATCGCACTCTTCGCGAAGAACTCGAATCAGTGGAAGGGGAAGGCGATGTCCGATGACGACATCGCCGTCTTCGCCAGTAAGCGCACGCTCCAACCCGTGCTGACCCATGCCTCCTATCTGATCAACCTGGCCACGACGAATCCCGAGTTTCACCGCAAGTCGATCGACGCCATGATCGACGAGCTCGATCGCGCCGAGCGCCTCGGCCTGCACGCCGTCGTGCTCCACCCCGGCGCGCATCTCGGCGCTGGCCCCGACGCCGGGATCGAGCAGATCGCCCGCTCGCTCGACCAGATCCACGCGGCGATTCCGGGCCACAAAGCCGTCACGCTGCTCGAGACTGCGGCAGGCCAGGGCTCCTGCCTCGGGTGCACGTTCGAGGAGCTCGGCCGCATCCTGGCCCTCGTCGATGACAAGAACCGCGTCGGTGTCTGTTTCGACACCTGCCACGTCTTCGCCTCGGGCTACGAGCTCCGGAACCGCGACGACTACGAGCGGACGATGGACGGTCTGGAGTCGTTCGTCGGCATCGCGAACGTCGGGGCGTTTCATCTGAATGACTCCAAGAAACCGCTCGGATCCCGCGTCGACCGTCACGAACACATCGGCGAGGGCGAGATCGGCACCGGCGCGTTCGAGTTCCTGCTGAATGACCCGCGCTTCCGCGGGATTCCAAAACTACTGGAGACTCCGAAGACGGTGGAACATGAGTCGGACCGAAAGAATTTGAGGCTGCTTCGGTCGCTGCTGTCGCGGTAGACTCCGCCCTTATGGCAGACAAAACTCCGCAGCCCACCTCCGGCACGCGTATCGACTATCGGGACGGACGTCTCCTGGTTCCCGACGATCCCATCGTTCCGTACATCGAGGGAGACGGGACCGGTCCCGACATTTGGCACGCGACGCAATATGTTCTGGATGGTGCCGTCGCAAAGACTTACGGCGGCAAGCGCGCGTTTCACTGGTTCGAGGTGCTGGCCGGTGACAAGGCGAATGCGCAACTGGGCGAATACCTGCCGCAGCAGACCCTGGATGCCCTTGCCCACTATCGCGTCTCGATCAAGGGACCGTTGTCGACGCCGGTGGGCGGTGGTATCCGCTCGCTGAACGTGACGATGCGTCAGGTGCTGGATCTCTATGCCTGCGTGCGCCCCGTTCGCTATTTCAAGGGTGTCCCCTCACCGGTGCGTCATCCCGAAAACGTCGACATGGTGATCTATCGCGAGAACACGGAAGACGTGTACGCCGGGATTGAGTGGCCTGCGGATTCGGAAGAAGCGCGGAACATCATCGGCTTCGTGAACGCAATCGAGCGCCGTGGCGGAGCAAAGATCCGCGAAGGCTCGGCGATCGGCATCAAGCCGGTCTCCGAGTTCGGCTCCAAGCGACTCGTGCGCAAGGCGATCCAATTTGCGATCGCCGCAAAGCGCGACTCCGTGACGCTCGTCCACAAGGGCAACATCATGAAATTCACCGAGGGCGCATTCAAGGACTGGGGCTACCAGGTTGCGAAGGACGAATTCGGGGACGTGACGATTCCTGAGTCGGCGGTTGGACCGGATGGCGCCAGCGGCAGGATCGTGATCAAGGATCGCATCGCGGATTCGATGTTCCAGCAGGTCCTGCTGCGGCCGAGCGAGTACTCGGTCATCGCAACGACGAATCTCAACGGAGACTACCTCTCCGATGCTCTCGCTGCGCAGGTCGGCGGCCTCGGCATGGCGCCCGGTTCGAATGAGTCCGACGAAGTGGCAATCTTCGAGGCCACGCACGGCACCGCACCGAAGTACGCCGGCAAGGACATGATCAATCCCGGTTCGCTGATCCTTTCGGGCGTGATGATGCTCCGTCACCTCAAGTGGTGGGAAGCGGCCGATGCCATCGAGCAGGCCCTGGCAAAGACGATCGAGCAGAAGAAGGTTACCTACGATCTGGAACGCCAGATGACGGGAGCGACCAAGGTCTCCACCAGCGAATTCGGGCGCGCCATCGTCGAGAACATCTAGACAGCAGGTCGAGGAGTCTCATCATGAAACGTGCGCTGTTCGCGGCGATCGTTGCTTCCGTTCCTCTCCTTGCAGCCGCACAAAGCACGGCACCCGATCTGATCCTTCATCACGGCAAGGTGTTCACGGCCGACCCCGCCCACCGGTGGGCGGAGGCCGTGGCCATCCGCGGCAACCGCATCGTCGCCGTCGGCACGAACAGCGAGATCACCGCGATGGCCGGCGATACCACCAAACGGCTGGATGCCACGAATCACGTCATCGTCCCCGGCTTCAACGATGCGCACACTCATCAGGGGCCGCGACCTGAAGGCTTCTATCTGTCGACGGACGCCGACGCCACATGGGAGCTCGCCAGCGCGGCCCTCGGAAACGCCGCGGAAGAGACTTCGGGCGACATCTGGATCTACGGAACGATCGGGCCAACGCTGCTGGCGGATCCGAGAGTGACGGCTCAGGCTCTGGACAAGGCCTCCGGCCACCGCAAAGTCCTTCTGGAATCCTTCACCGGTCACGGCAAGATCCTGAGCAGCGAGGCCATGAATGCGCTGCACATCCGGGAGAACGCCGCCGATCCCGCGGGAGGCTGGTACGAGCGCGACGCGAACCAGCACCTCACCGGAAAACTGTTCGAATACGCCGGGTGGAGCGCCGATCGGAAACTCGCGGACTCCGTCTCCGACACGGATGCCATCGATCAGCTCAAGCGGTTCTCGGCCGAAGCAGCAGGCTTCGGGATCACGTCGATTCAGAACATGTCGATGGCCTCTCTCTCACGCTACGAGAAGGTAGAACGTCACGGGCCGGCAGCGATCCGCATTCGCATGATCCGCATCCCGATCACGGATGCTCCCGCGCGGGAAGCCAGCGAAGGCATCACGATCCCGGTGACGTCCCGCGAACGTCCCCTGTCCGTGATCAACGGGACGAAATGGATTCTGGACGGAACACCCGTGGAGCACGGAGCCGCGCTACGCCGGCCCTACCCGGGCGGGGGCGACAACAGCGGCAGGCTGAATTTTGCGCCGGACGAGATCAAAGCCATTTTGAAGGAAGCGCTCGACTCGAAGGAACCGACTCTGCTTCACGTGGTCGGCGATCGCACAGCAGCCGCCGTCTTCGATGCCATGCGCGCGTTGGCCCCGCCCGAAGAGTGGCGCAAGAAACGCGTGCGATTCGAGCACGCTGATGGCCTGCACCCCGACCTGATCGCACAGGCGAAAGAGTTCGGCATCGTCGCTGTGGTGAACCCGTTGCACGTCACCGCACGCCATTTCTTCCCCGCGGGACCCTACCAGCCGGTCAAGTCACTGTTGAAGGCAGGGATTCCGCTCGCGATTGGCTCGGATGGTCCGATGAATCCCGGCTTGAACATTCAACTCGCCACGACGATGCCCGGCAACTCCGCCGAAGCGATCTCGCGGGAGGAAGCGGTGGAGGCCTATACGCGCGGATCGGCGTACGCCGAGTTGATGGAAGCCGAGAAAGGGACGATCGCTCCCGGGAAACTCGCGGATCTGGCGGTCCTCTCGCAGGACATTTTCAGCGTGTCCTCCGACCTCCTTCCGGCGACACGGAGCATCCTGACGATCGTCGACGGCGTCGTGGTCTACAACAATACCGGGCAGCGCTGACGGGCTTGGGAATCCCGGCAGCGCTATGATGTTGCTCTCCAAGCCATGCGCCGCATCGTTCTAGCCTCAGCCTTCGTCTTCGCTCTCGTCGCCGCACGGCAGCGATCCGTACTCCATCCCTCGACGCCACAGGGGACCGGTGGGCCCACGTTCAGCAACGAAGTCGTCCGCGTGTTTCAGAACCGCTGTCAGTCCTGTCACCACCCTGGCGACATCGCGCCCTTCTCACTGATGACGTATGCCGACGCAGCGCCGCACGCGGACGCGATCAAGCTCGTCACGCAGACGCGGTACATGCCACCGTGGAAGGCCACTCCCGCGTGCGGTGATTTCGCCGACGCGCGTGTTCTCACCCAGGCAGAGATCGACCTCCTCGCGAAGTGGGCCGACAACGGCGCTCCGCAAGGTGACGTCGCCGATCTCCCGCCGGCAAAGAATTTCGACGGCGGCTGGGCCCTCGGCCAGCCGGACATGGTCCTCTCCTACGCCGACGCGTACACGCCACCCATCACCGGGGACACGTATCGCTGCTTCCCGATCCCGACCAACCTCCCCACGGACTCATACGTGTCGGCGATCGACATCAAGCCCGGCGATCGGCAGACGGTACATCACGTAATCGCCTACATCGACACGACAGGCGCCTCGCAGAAGCTCGATGATAGCGATGCGGGTCCCGGGTACACGTCGTTCGGCGGTCCCGGGTTCAGCATCTCGAATCTCGGCGCCTCCAGCCTCGGCGGATGGGCACCAGGAGCGCGTCCCGTGGTGCTTCCCGAGGATGTGGCACTGTCACTTCCAGCACAGTCGCGGATCGTCTTGCAGGTTCACTATCACCCGCACGGCATCAAAGCGGTTCCGGACAAGACGCAGATCGGAATCTATTTCGCGAAGAAAAAGCCGAATCAGCTGGTCTACATCCTGCCGCTGATCAATCAGAATTTCACGCTCGCCCCGAACGACGCGCATGCGAAGGTCACGGCGCTGACAAACACCCCCTGGCCCGTTCATCTCTATCTGATCGCGCCCCACATGCACCTCCTCGGACGGACGATGAACGTGACGGCCACACTTCCTGGCGGGACGCAGAAATGCCTCATCAACGTCGACGATTGGGACTTCAATTGGCAGGGGCTCTATCGCTACAGCGAGCCGGTCACGATCCCGTACGGGACAAAGCTTTCCCTCGAGGCCTTCTACGACAACTCGGAAGGGAATGTGCGCAACCCGAACGTGCCGCCGAAGGCCGTCTCCTGGGGCGAGCAGACCACCGACGAGATGTGCATCGCGTTCCTCGGTGTCACCCTCGACGGCGTGACGACGGGGCAGGCCGTTCCTCGCGGCGCCCTGGACTGGGAATCGAAATAGCTCACGGCGCGCGGAACGCCTTCTCGTAGCCGGTCATCTCGACGTACCCGCGCCCGTTGACCGCCACATTGCCGAACGATCCGGCAACATCGACAGCTCCTTCCCAGTACGTCACGCGTGTCGATGCGCGCGTCACCAGCTCCTGGTCCTTCATCACCGGCTGCAGCACGAGAGAGATCCCGAACGACGGGATGACGACGCGCCAGCCCATTGGGTACGTCGCTCCCGACTTCCTGGAATGCCACGTCGCGAGCGGCGTCACGACCATCTGGTCATGGCGGAGGTGGATGACGTTGCCCTCGCTGCTGATCAGGGACCCGGACGAAGGCGTGTCCGCTGTCCCATCCTTTCGCCGGATCTGATAGAGCATCAGTTCCGCGTCGTTGTCGAGCTGCACGGAAAACCAGTCCCACCCTTGCTGCGACTCGCGGAGCGCGGAGCTGCCGAACTCGTGGTCCATCCATGCGGCGCCCGTACACGTGGCGCCATTCACCCTGCCGCGCACTTCAAGGCGCGTCATCGAGTAGTAGTGTGATGCATACCCGACTCCCTCCGCCTTGACACTCACGCCGTTCTCGCCGTGAATCGCCGGCGCCTTGCGCGATGTCATCACGAGCTCGATGGCGTCCTTCCCGCCGTACGCGGTGATCTTCCAGGAGCCGTCGGCAAGGGTCACCGCGCGCCATCCCTCATTGAAAACGTCGAGCGTGCCATTCGCGGCGCCGGCCGTAAACGGAGAGGAACGATTCAGCTTTTCGTAGTACCGGAAGTCGTTTCCCGCCACGTCCGTGATCGCGAAGTGCGCGAGGGAGAGATTCCGCAGATCCCAGCGCGTGGCTGCCGTCAATCCAGGCGGAACGACCCCGACACGAAAGAAGGTCAGCTCGAAGCCGTAGCGCTTCCCGTCATCGGTCCGCAGGTGGCCGGTGTAGTACCACCATTCGGTCTTGTACTCGTCGTGCGCGCCATGGTCCCGAGGGAAGGAAAAGTCATATCCGGGCAGGGCGGGCTGGAAGGCCGGCAGAGCCAGAACAAACATCAGCACGGCGGCCCGGAACATTCAGCCATAATATTCGCTCGCCAATGGCCGAACCTCCGGTTGTATCGCCCGCTCGCACGCGCTTCCGCACGGTCGCGGCGGAAACCAGCATTCCGATCGACGCCGATGATCTCGCGGCATTGGCGCGGCGTTATGCCGATCAGGGCATGTACGACGAGGCCATCCATCTGTATGAGATGGCCGAGAAGCTCAAGCCCGGTTCCGTGGCGGTGCGCATCAATCTGGCACGGACCCGCGAGCGGAAGGCCAACGCGGAGGCCACGCGTTACGAGACCGTGAGGCTCGATGTCGATGCCCAGCGCGCGCGCGATGAGATCGATGCTTCCCAGTACGTCGGTCTGGCCCAGTACTACATGGCCAAGGACCTGACGTCCAAGGCCATCGAACTCCTCGAGATCGCGAAACTGAAAACGCCCAACAACTATCGTCCTTACGAAATCCTGGGGCGTCTCCACTATTCGCAGGGTGAATGGGACGCCGCACACGATGAGATCGAAAAGGCGCGGAGGCTCAACCCGTTCGATCGGGGCCTTGCCGAGATTTCCGGCCGCGTTCAGTTCGAGCTCCGCAATTTCGACCGCGCACTCGAGGATTTCGTCGACGCCTTCCTCCTCTCCACGGACCAGAAGGGCGAGACAACCGAACCCGTGCGGCGGATGATCAACACCCTCAAGAGGATCGAGAACATCGAAGCCAGGGATCTCAACGCCCGGATCAAGACTCGCGTCGAGCAGCTCCAGACCTCCACCGAACGCCTCGAGCTGCGGAAGGACAATCTCTTCAAGCTCGAGTCGAAGAAGGGTCTTCGCGAGATCGTCCAGAAGATCACGCGCGATGCAGAGACGCGGGACAATCTCATCCAGATGGCCGCCGATCTGCGCGGCCTGGCCGTCTTCCAGCACATCAAGGATGAGCAGCTCATCCGCCTCTCGAAATTTGCACGGCTCCAGCAACTGGGAGAGGGTGGCGTCATCTTCAAGGAAGAAGACCGGTCGATGGATTTCTACGTCGTCCGTGATGGCCGCATCGAAATCCGCAAGGAAACGCCGTTCGGCCCGCAGATCCTCGGCTCACTCACCGCGGGGACGATCTTCGGCGAGATGAACTTCATCGACCGTACCCACCGCTCCAGCGATGCCATGGCCGTGATTCCTTCCGGCTGCTACACCTTCTCCTTCAGCGCGCTCGATCAGCTGATGGACGAAGACAAGCAACTCGCTGTCGGTCTGCACTGGGCGTTCTGGCGCTCGCTCACGGAGAAAGTCCGCGACGCCAACGAGCAGCTCAAGCTGTTCTTCCAGGAAGACGCGAAGCGAGGTCAGGGCCGCAAACGCGTCGAGGGGACGCGCGAGACCCAGCAGGTCACCGTCAAGTCCGAAGACAAAGTCGATCTCTTCAAGGAGCGCGGACTGTCCGCCGGTGAAATGAAGTTGCTGGCTACTTTCTCCAGCGAGGAGCGCTTCTCCGAAGGGTCGATGGTTTTCCGCGAGGGCGAGAAAGGCGACAAGCTCTACATCGTGCTCGACGGACGCGTACGGATCTCAAAGTTCATCCCCGGCGTGGGGGAGGAAGCGCTGGCCGTGCTCGACCGCGGCGATTTCTTCGGCGAGATGGCACTCATCGATGACAAGGCCCGCTCGGCCGACGCGAAAGCGCACGACGGCGACGCCACCGTCCTCTCGATCGATCGGGCCACGCTCAACGAAATCCTGTCGATGGACCCGCACGCATCGCTGCAGTTCCTGAATCTTCTCTGCCGGATGATCAGCCGCCGTCTACGCGAGATCAACGAGAAGATCGTCCAGTGGAAGTACATGAGCGGCGGCTTTTGAGCCCGAGGACGATCCGGCGACGCACGGATTTATCCGGCATTCAACTGGAAAACGCTTTGATCCACAAGGTTCGGCACCATCCGTGCTGAGGACTCGCCCGCCATGCTGTATCTCGCATTCATTGCTACGTTCCTGATTCTCTGGGCGCTCCTCTATGCCGCTCTTCCTGCGGTCCGACACCTCGGGCAGCTGGTGGCACGGCTCACGATGCGAAGCGCACGGGCGACGCGCCTCGTGTCGACAACCGGGGCCCGGTACAAAAACTACCTTCCTGTACTGGCCATCCTCGTCGTCGGAGCACTGCTAACCGCCTGGGCCGGAGACAGCTTCCTCGACCTCGCCGAGAAGGTTCATGCGAAGAATGGAGCCCTGGAACAGGCCGACGCGAAGGTCCACGACTGGACGATCAAAGAACGGACCCCGGGAGCAACGACGTTTTTTACCGTGATGACGATGATCGGCGGACCCGTTGGCCTCGCGATCATCCTGGTCATCGTCAGCGTCGCACTGGCGATCCGCCGCCACTGGTACTGGCTCACGTACCTTCTGGTTACCGCGGGGGGTGGCGCGTTACTGAACATGGAGTTGAAGCGCTACTTCGCCCGGGCCCGGCCGGCGGTTGCCGAGATGCTGCGACGCGCCAGCGGCTACTCGTTTCCGAGCGGTCACGCCATGGGGTCGGCCGTCGCATTCGGTGCGCTGTCGTACCTCGCCTTCCGTGTCATCAGGAGCTGGCCCGCGAGGGCGGCAGTCATCGCATTCCTCTACACACTCATCGCCGCCGTCTCGCTCTCCCGCGTCTACCTCGGCGTTCACTGGGTCTCTGATGTCGCCGCCGGCGTAACCGCCGGAACAGTCTGGGTCACAACCGCCACGGTCGCCTACGAGACGCTCCGCCGCATCCGGCGGTTGCGATCGGCCGCCAACAGGGAGCCGGTGCGGCCTACGTGACGTCGCCGGACCGCGACGGCGCCCGCGGGCCGTACAAGTCGCGGACGAGATGACCGATCGTCTGGTGATCGAGCGCGTTGCTCATGCAGGTGCCCAGCCGCGTGAATAGATCGCTCACCGCCCCGCGCTCGCGGTCGTCCATGTGAATCTCGGGAACGTCGCGGCGAAGCCCTTCGACATGAGCAACCACCTCTTCGATCATGATGCGGTCAGGATCGCAGCCGGGAACAAACCCGGCCCAGTCGCCGCCGATTTCCTTCACGAGCTTCGCATCCTCCAGCCGGCGGAGGACGCGCAGCATCTGTGAGTCAGTCGTTCCGAACTGCTCGGCCAGCCGATACGAAGAGGGCCCGTCCTCGCGACGGTCGAAGCGGCGGGCGATCTCGATCAGCGCCCGCAGAGCGAAATAGAGATCGAACCGCGGTTCGTCCTGAACCTGCTCTTCGGTCGCGCGCAGAAGCCCGTAGAGATTCTGGTAGACGTAGCTGATCTCGACTCCGAGGAGAATCACGACCCAAAGGATCTGAATGGCGATCAGAAAGATGATCGCCAACCCCAGCGCGCCGTAGATCACGTTGAACCGGCCGTGAAACAGATAGTCGGCGTAGATTCCGAAGCCGAAACGAACCAGCGAGAACAGTGCGGTCGTCACGATCGCGCCCACGGCCGCGGAACTGAACCGGACCCGCGTCGACGGCACGAGCCAGAAGAGCATCGTGAACGCGATGAACAGGACCACGATCGGAGCGATGCGAAAGATGATGTCTTGCTTGAACAGCACCTGGAGATAGCGGTTTTTTTCCAGTGAGCTCGTGGTCGTGAACGAGATCCCCATCAGCACGGGACCCCAGAAAAACAACATCGTGAACGCGATGATCTTCTGGCGATACGCGCGCACACTCCGCACCTTCCAGATCTGGTTCACCGTACTTTCGACGGCCAGAAAGAGGCGGAACGCGATGACGATGAAGATGATCACACCAAACGTGGATGCCGCCTGCGCGTTCTCCGCGAATTTGGCGATGTGATACGAGATCACCGGCGACTGGTACGGGATGATGTTGTTGAGGATGTTGTCGATCTGAGCCTGCGAGTTCGGAAACAGGTTGCGGAAGTAGTGCTGCAATGCCTGGGTGAACGCGACCAGCAGCGGGATCAGAGACAGCAAGGTCGTGTAGGCGAGAGATGCGGCCCGCGAGGTCCCTTCGATGTCGTAGAACTCGCGCGCTACTTCACGAACGAAGAGGAAAAACTCGACCGTGGTGACGCGTGCCCGTCTCCGCCCGTGCGCTTCCCGGCGGTAGAGCAGAACGGCCGGGTCCGTCAGCCACGACCAGACGATCGTCCGCCCACCCATGAACCTGGACTTGAACTTCGCGCGCCGTTCGCCTTCACGGCGAATCTCTCCCATCACGGCAACTATAAAGGAGTGAGCCCGCGTCACGGGTTGCGATACCGTTAGACATGGCCATCCGCCCACCCGCTGTCGCCGGGACCTTTTACGAGGGGACGGCGCAGCGCCTCACTGCACAGGTCGCAGAGTGTCTCGGCGAGAACCCCACCACGGCAGAGAGAGAGCCGTTCATCGGCGCCGTGGTTCCGCATGCCGGACTGATGTACAGCGGTTCCGTCGCGGCTGCGTTTTACGGCAGTGCGGACCTGCCGCGACGGTTCATCATCCTCTGTCCCAATCACACGGGAGCCGGGCACTTCGCTGCGATCAATCGTGAGGGAGCCTGGAGTACGCCTCTGGGAAACGTCGCCATCGACACCGCACTGGCCGACGCACTGATGCAGAAATCCAGACTCCTCGCGGAGGACACGCGCGCCCACGCGCGGGAGCATTCACTCGAAGTGCAGCTCCCGTTTCTGCAACAACTCGTCGGCGATATCACCTTTGTGCCGATCTGCCTCGGCGCCAACCGCTACGACTATTGCGAGGAGATCGGCACCGCCATTGCCGATGTCGTCCGAAATGCGGACGAACGCGTCGGCATCCTGGCAAGCTCCGACCTGAATCACTACGAGGATCAGAAAACGACACTGCGAAAAGATCAGCTGGCCATCGATGAAGTGCTGCGACGCGATCCGCAGGCGCTCTGGCGCGTCGTCGAGGAGGCGGACATCTCCATGTGCGGCTTCATTCCGACGACGACGATGCTGCTCGCCGCGAACCAGCTCGGCGCAACCAGCGCCAGGTTGATCAGGCACGCCACGAGCGGAGACATCAACGGCGACTACTCACATGTCGTAGGCTACGCATCGATGGCTGTGTCGCGATGAAGATCCTGTTCGCTGCCGCTGAGGTTTCACCGATCGCGAAGACGGGCGGGCTGGGAGATGTCTGCGGCTCCCTGCCGAAAGCGCTGACGAAGCTCGGTCACGACGTCACGATCTTCATGCCGTACTACCGCCAGGCGCGGGAGTGGTTCGCCAACAACGGCGTGATGCTCGATTACGCCTTACCGACCACCTACGTGTCGTGGGCAAACTGGGCAGCCGAGGCGGATTTCCTGCGAACGACGCTGCCGGGGACCGAGATCCCGCTCATCCTCGTCGCGAACGAGCACTTCTTTAACCGCCCACATCTCTACTCGCCCCGCTTCGACGGCCCCGACGACGGAATCGATCGCTTCGCCTTCTTCTGCCGCTCCGTCATCCGCGGGTGCGAGCTCCTCGGCATCGAGCCGGACATCGTCCACGCCCACGACTGGCACACCGCATTGCTGCCCATCTACCTGCACTCCGGTCTCCGCGGCAGCAGCCAGTTTCGCAACGCGAAGTCGGTCTACACGATTCACAACCTCAACTACCAGGGGATTGGAGGAAGCGACCACTTCGCGACCTTCGGACTTCACAGCCACTACTGGGCTCCGAATGGTGTGGAGCACTTCGGCGCGGTCAACCTGATGAAGGGTGGAATCATCCTCGCCGATCAGGTCACTACCGTCTCCCCGACGTACGCCCGCGAGATCCAGACCGCGGAACATGGAGCGGGACTCGACGGAATTCTTCGCAGCCTCGACTTCAAACTGCAGGGCATCCTCAACGGAATCGACGCGGACGAGTGGAATCCCGCCACGGATCCGCAGATCGGCTCGCATTACTCGGAAGATCACCTGGCCGGGAAGAGTCTGTCGAAACGCGCGCTGCTCCGTGAATTGAGGCTGCCGCACAAAGCGAAGACTCCACTGCTCACATTCATCTCGCGGCTCGTCGATCAGAAAGGCGTCGATCTCCTGGTCGCCGCCCTCCCCCACATGCTCTCCGCCGGGGCGCAGGCGGTCATCCTCGGATCGGGTGAACCGCGCTACGAGAATGCACTGCGGCACATCGCCGAGCACTATCCCGATTCATGCCGTGTCGTTGTCGGTTTCGACAATGCACTGGCCCATCGGCTCTACGCCGGAGCGGACATCCTGCTGATGCCCTCGCTGTATGAGCCGTGCGGTCTCAATCAACTCTATGCGCTTCGCTACGGTACCGTGCCCGTCGCACGCATGACCGGCGGGCTGGCGGACACCGTCATTCCGTTCGACGGTACCAATGTCGAAACCGCGAATGGATTCGGCTTCCGCTCCCCGAATCCCGGCGACTTCTTCACGGCGACCTGGCTCGCTCTCCTCAACTATCGCGAATCGAAGACCTGGCGGCGTCTGCAATCGAATGGGATGGCCGCCGATTTCTCGTGGGATCGCTCCGCACGCGAATACGATGCGGTCTATCAACGGGCATTGTTCTCATGAAAGCGGACGCCTACCAGGAGTGCTTCGAAACGATCGCCGCCGTGTGGCGCGATGAGGGCGGGAGAACGCTGGACGACATCGCATTGATGGCGACGATCAACTCGGTGCTTTCCCACCGCTTTCCCCATTTCTACTGGACCGGTTTCTATCGCGTTTGCGGCGATCGTCTGATCGTCGGGCCGTACATCGGAACCGTGGGTTGCCTGCAGATCGAATTCGGGCAGGGCGTCTGCGGGACGTCCGCGCAACAGCAGCAGACGGTCATCGTTCCCGACGTCAACCAGTTCCCCGGTCACATCGCCTGCGACCCAAACTCGAAGTCCGAGATCGTCGTTCCGGTGTTCGCGCCCGACGGCATTCTGATCGCCGTCCTCGACGTCGACTCGGATCAACTCGATTCATTCGATGCAGAGGACCAGGCCGGTCTGGAGAGGATCGTCGGGCTGTTCCGCGAATCGTAGGTCGGACTCTCTGGTCCGACAAACTTCTCCGAGGCCAAAAAAGGGCCGCCTCGCCGGCGGCCCCTCGTTGTCAGGCGCTCAAACAGTCTACGCGGCGACTGGCTGATACCGGGCGTCACCGAACGCCAGCATCGGATAGAAGATGAACGGCAGGAGCAGCATGCCGATCGCAAAGCCAACGCCCTTCCCGAAGTTCCTCGCGAAGGCAATCAGCACGATGATGAGGACGACGAAATTAACGATGGGGATGAGCATCAGGATGAACCACCACAGCGGCTTGCCGGCGATTTCCAACATCACGATCACGTTGTAAATAGGAATGATCGCCGCCCAACCCGGCTTTCCCGCCTTCTCGAAGATCTTCCACATCGAAATGAGGATGATCAGAAGTACTGCGAGCCACACGAGCATCATTCCCATGCCGAGGCCCGCAGCGAGGGGGGACACGCCGGTGGAGGTGTTCTCCTGTAACAGAGCTAGCGCAAACAGAGCGTTCATCTCTTCTCCTTAAATTGTTTGGGGTTCGGAACGTACGAGTGACGGTACACCGGACTCAGGCGCAGAGCAATGATGCTCAACCGGCGATGACATCCAATTCGTCGAAAAGATCGCGAATCGAGTGAAAACGGAAGGAGTCCGGCTCCGCGATCAGCGCATCGAGAGCCGGCGTCGCGAATCCCGCAGCGAACAGCTGCCTTGCCAGTGGCACCGCCTCCTGCCGCAGCAACTCAGGCGGATGCGGTAGTGGTTTGGGTTCCCCTTCCACGTACGTCTGGCGTTCAATTGCGGTCATCCGCTCACGAAGCTTTGCCTGGAACGCCCTGATGGTCATGGTCACGGCCGGGTCGAGGGCGGCGGCCGACTTGAGCGCCGCAACGTCGTCGAGGACCGTCGCCAGCAACGGATTCAGCCGATCGGCGTCGGCCTGGGACAGTTCGTCGATCGCTGCGCGCACGTCGTTCGTCGCGAACGCAACGTCATTCATCGACGCCGTGTTGAGCGTGGCAGCGGCCCCTGCCACAGCGGCAGCCAGCACGTCGAGAGAAAGGGCGAGCTGTGGTGCGGACTCTGAGTCGACCTTCTCCGCCGCCGTGCGCAGCGGAACGAGTGCCGCCTGCAGCATCGCGACGTCTATCATTCTCGATTGAGCGCCTTGGCCAGGCCGGAGATGATGTCGATCGGCAGCGGAAAAACGATGGTAGTGTTCTTCTCGACCCCGATCTCCGTCAGCGTCTGCAGATAGCGGAGCTGGAGCGCCGTCGGCTGCTTGGCGAGTACCTCGGCTGCGTCGGCGAGTCTCTGCGATGCCGCGAATTCGCCCTCGGCGTGAATGAGCTTGGCCCGCTTCTCGCGCTCGGCCTCGGCCTGCTTCGCCATCGCGCGCAGCATCGATTCCGGCATGTCGACCTGTTTCACTTCGACGTTCGTGACTTTTACTCCCCACGGCTCGGTGTGCTGATCGAGGATCGTCTGGATCCGCGCGTTGAGAGAATCACGATGCGCAAGCAGTTCATCCAGCTCGACCTCACCGAGGACCGAGCGGAGGGTAGTCTGAGCGAACTGCGATGTCTGGTATCGATAGTCGAAGACTTCGACGACAGCACGCCGCGGCTCGATCACGCGAAGAAAGACGACCGCGTTCACCTTCAACGTCACGTTGTCGCGCGTGATGATGTCCTGCGGCGGAACCTCGAATGCCTCCTGCCGCAGCGATACACGCACAATGCGGTCGATCGGCGCAAATACCAGGAACAGCCCCGGCCCCTTCGCCTCGGGAAGCAGCCGACCGAGACGAAAGATGACCCCTCGCTCATACTCCGGAAGGATCTTGATCGAGGACAGCAGGTAAAGACCGAAGACGATGACGACAACCACGACACCAGCGCTCATGAAACCTCCGCGCGAATGTTCCGCGCTACCTCGATTGTAGCCCGCGCCGAGCGTGTTGGATCTGTTCCTGCGGTCGGGAACACCCCTCACCCGCACTCCGCTTCGCTCCGTGTCTCCCTCTCCCCGCTCCGCGGGGCGAGGGGTGCTCGAAGGAGGGGGTAGCAAAGAGAACACCGAAACCGCGAATCGCGACCGAAGTTGCGAAATCGCGAGGTCCTTCGCCCTCCTAACGTACAAGGGGGCTTTTGCCCCTACTCCGACGGCTCCACGACCAGATGTGGTCACACCCCTCACCCGCACTCCGCAACGCTTCGAGTCTCCCTCTCCCCGCTCGCGCGGGGCGAGGGTTGCTCGAAGAAGGGGGTAGCAAAGAGAACACCGAAACCGCAAATCGTGAGGTCCTTCGCCCCGCAACGCGGGGAGAAGGTGGCCGAAGGCCGGATGAGGGGTTTTGACTACTCCGCAGGCTCCACGACCAGATGCAACCCCTTCACCGCAGCCACGCGCACGCGTGCGCCCTGCGTCACCGCGCTGCTTGCAACCGCATTCCACAGCTCTCCGTGTACGAATACTTTCCCATCGAGTCCGATCGGCGTCTGCGCGATTCCGATCTCGCCGATCATCCCCTCGCTGCCTGTGGCGATCCGTCCTCGGCGTGCACGCATCACGAGTGTGGTGAGGAACACCGCAATCAGCCCGATGGGGATACTCACTGCCAGGGCCGTAATCAGGTTGACGCGCATTTGCGGAATGGGTCCATCGACGAGAAACAGCCCCCCGATCACCATGCAGACGACGCCTCCGATTCCCAGGACACCGTGTGTGGAGAACTTCGCTTCCAGCGCAAACAAGGCGAACGCCACGAGCAGGAGTGCCAGAGCGGCGAATCGTGTCGGAAGGAGATTCAGGGCGAAGAGCGCCAGGACGATGGCGATCACACCGACCACCCCGGGTACAACCGCGCCCGGATGGTTGAACTCCGCGAAGAGCGCCAGCGCGCCGAGGACCAGCAGCAGGAAGGCGACATTCGGATCCATCAACGAGGACATCAGCCGTTGGCGCACCGTCATCTCGATGGTGTCGACGTGCGCATGAGCGACGTGAAGAACTGTGGTGGTTCCGTCGTAGCGCTTGAACGGCCGGCCATCGAGGGAACGCAGCAGGGCCTGTTCATCCGGTGCGATCACGTCGATCAGCTTCTGTGACAACGCCTCCTGTTCGGTGAACGACTTCGACTCGCGAACGGCGCTCTCGGCCACGGCCACATTCCGGCCGCGTTTCGCCGCGATCGTGCGCATGAAGGCCGCCGCGTCGTTCTCCAACTTCATCTTCATGATCTCGTCCATCTTGCTGCCGAAGATCACGGGATGGGCCGCACCGGTGTTCGTGCCGGGGGCCATCGCGGCGACGTCGGCGGCTTCGAGGATGAAGAACCCGGCCGAGGCAGCGCGGCTCCCCGCCGGAGCGATGTACACGATCACGGGTACGCGCGACGTCATGATTTTCTCCACGATCGACCGCGTTGAATCGAGGAGCCCTCCCGGCGTGCTCATGACCAGGATCACCGCATCGTCGTGGTCGCGTTGGGCCTGGTCGAGCGCGCGGCCGAGGAACTCGTCGGTGATCGGATGGATCGTGTCGTTGACCGTGACGCGCAGTACGTTGGCGGTAGCAGGGAATGCGAGGAGGGACAGCAGCACGGCGAAGACGAAGGCGCGTCTCATGCGCTGATCCTACTCCTCTGCCTTCGGGAAGGGGTTACTGCGGTCCGTAGTCCGGGGTCGGCTCGTAGTTGAAGAACTTCGTGATGTCGTTTCGGAATACGAGCTTGAAGTCGCCGATCGGGCCGTTGCGCTGCTTGCCGATAATGATCTCGGCGATGCCTTTCTCTTCCGTGTCCTTGTTGTAGACCTCATCCCGGTAGATGAAGCAGACCACATCGGCGTCCTGTTCGATCGATCCCGACTCTCGAAGATCCGAGAGCTGCGGGCGGTGATCGCCGGTGCGCTGTTCCGGACGGCGCGAGAGCTGGGAGAGCGCAATGAGTGGAACGTTTAGTTCCTTCGCGATCGCTTTCAAGCCCCGCGAGATCTGCGAGACTTCCTGGTTGCGGGACTCGACCTTCCCTTTGACCGACATGAGCTGGAGGTAGTCGACCATGATCATGTCCAGGCCGGCCTCCATCTTCAACCGCCGTGCTTTGGCGCGCATCTCCATGATGTCGATGCCTGGCGAGTCGTCGATGAAGATCTTTGCCTTCGCCAGTCTCGCCGACGCCTCGGCTAGTTCACGCCAGTTCCGCTCGCTGAGCATCCCGGCGCGGATGAGGTGATTCGATACGCCGGATTCGGAGGAGAGGATGCGCAGGCCGATCTGCTCCTTCGACATTTCGAGCGAGAAGACGCCGACGGAGTAGAGCCTCTGCGCCGGCGAGCGCGGCTCGCCCGACCGATCGGGGATGGCGATCGACTCCGCGATGTTCATCATGAACGACGTCTTTCCCATCGACGGACGGGCGGCGATGACGATCAGGTCCTGCGGCTGGAACCCCGACGTGAACTCGTTGAAGCGGTCGTAGCCGGTAGGGATGCCGGTGATCAGCTTGCCCGCGTGCTGCAACTGCTCGATCGCGGTCATGTTCGTCTTCGTGATCTTGTCGAGCGCGATGAAGCCCTTCTCGATGGACCCTTCGGCGATCTCGTAGATCGACTTCTCGGCGATGTTCAGGACGTCGGCGGGCTCGCTCGGCGCATCGAGCGCTGCCCGCATCACGGAGTTGCCCATGACGATCAGCCGGCGCAGCGTCGACTTCTCTTTGACGATGTGCGCGTAGCGTTCGACGTTGGCGATGTCAGGAATCCCGTCGACGAGCGAGGCCACATAGGCGGAACCGCCGACCTGTTCGAGCTGTGCGTTCTTCGTCAGTTCCTCGCGCAGCGTCAGGGGATCGATCTCGCGGCTCTGCTCGGCCAGCCGCCGCATCGTGGCGAAGATCGTCCGGTGGGCATCGCGAAAGAAATCTTCGGTGTTGATCGTCGAGACCACGCGGTAAAACGCGTGGTTGTTGATCAGAATCGATCCGAGAACCGCACGCTCCGCGTCCGGAGACTGCGGCATCGGGCGATCGAGTGCGACGTCAAGTTGTGCGATAGACATCAGTTGGGAGGCGCGATTCTAGGGGCGCTTTTTTCAGTATCGGCAAAACCCGCAAACCCTCCACACCTTTTCCACACCTCACGTCCTACACACTGTGGAAAAGTAGATTTCGCTTGACAGGTTCGGGCGCCTCGTCCTTCGTTTCTACCATCCGTAGATTCGCCGGAATGCCCCTCTCCCGTAACCCTGTTGGTCAACGCGTCGTCTGATACCCGCCTGGAGGAAATTGATTTGATCAAGCGAATACTCATTCCGATGCTGGCGCTGGCGTTTCCCGCGTTCGCTCAGCAGGGAACACCAGCTCATCCATCGCCCGTCTCGCAGAGCACAACGAAGCCTGTAGCGACCGCCGCGGCCGACGACGCGAAGAAGGCCGTTGCCGTCGTCAACGGCGAAACCATCACCGTCGAGAAGCTCAACCGCATGTACAACAACCTCAGTACGCAGATGCGGGTGAACTATGACGCCAACGGCGGCAAGGGTGCCTTTCTGGATAACTACATCCGGAAGCGTCTCCTCATTCAGGAAGCGTTCAAGTCGGGATTCAACAGGCAGCCCGAGATTGTGGCAGCCGTCGAGGCGGCGCAGGAATCGGCACTGTTCGACCGCTACGTTCGCGATGTGGTCGCCGCGCCCATCGTGACCGAGAACGACCTCAAGACCTACTACGACGCGCACCCCGCTGATTTCGAAACGCCCGAAAAGGTGCACGTCCGGCACATCGTGGTGGCGATTTCCGACGTCGGACCGGCGCCGCGGACGAAGGAGCGGGCGCTCGATCAAATCCAGAAGATCGCCACGGAGCTGCGGGCCGCCGACATCGCGTCCGCGCAAGGCAAGCCCGATCCGGCCACGCTCGTGAAACTACGTCTCACGCACTTCGCGGATGCTGCCAGGAAGTACTCGGAGGATTCTTCCGCGGAGAACGGCGGAGACCTGGGATGGATCACGAAGGGTCAGACCGATACCAACTTCGAGAACGCGGCCTGGAGCATGAAGCCGGGCACGGTCAGCGGCATCGTGCTGTCCAAGTTCGGCTACCACCTCATCCTGGTCGAGGGTCGTCAGGCGCCCGGCGTGGAACCGTTCGAAGCGGTCAAGGCCGGTCTCCGCGAGTACCTGGTGACCCAGAAGGCGGCCGACGTCGTCACGACCGTGTCCCGGCTCACGAACGAGCTGCGCAGCCGCAGCCGCATCAGCGTCTTCCCCGAAAACATCAAGTAGACAGTCGTTCGCAGTCCGAATGAAAAACGCCCGCGTCGCCGCGGGCGTTTTTTTATCCGGCCGCGCTGGCCGCACTCGACGCCCCGTGGAGCGTTTCCCACTCCTGCGCCTCGGGGGAGAAGAGGTTGATCCGCGCCTTCTTGTACTCGCGGGTCGGATAGAGCGCCTGCTTCTCATCGACACCCACGTCGATGGAGATGTCATTGATGATCGATTCGCACTCGTCGACGGATCGTCCGTGCACGATCGTGTAGAGGTTGAACGGCCAGTCTGCGTAGACCGGGCGCAGATAGCAGTGGGAGACTGCCTTGTTCTGCGACATCTTCGCGCCGACCGTCTCGACGGACGCCGCAGGAACGACCCACACGCCCATCGCGCTCGCGCCAAAGCCCGATTTTCGCGGCTGCACGACCGCGCCATAGCGCCGGATGTAGCCGCGCTTGACCAGAGACTTTGTCGCCGCGAGCAATTCGTCCGAGGAGACGCCGGTGGTCCGGGCCATGGCCTCGAACGGGCGGGGCTGCAGCGGCAGATCGCACTGCAGGAGCCTGACCGACTCAATCTCGACCGGCGTCAACGGCGCGAACTGTTTGTCGTCATGCGAGTCGTCCGTGTCGCTGCTGCCTTTGAACTGCCGGAGCGTCGGCAATGCCCGGACGGTCTCACAGCCAGCCTCGTCGCCCAGGATCTCGATCGTCTTCTCCAGGCCCAGGTGCGAGGTCGGACCGACCGCGATCGTGAACCAGAGGTTGAAATCGTTGTTGCGGCGGTAGTTCTGTGTCACTCCCGGATGCGCGTTGATGACTGCCGCTGCGTCATCGATACGCTCGGAGTCGACGCGCGCCGCCACGAGGCACGATCGGTAACCGAGAGCTCGGGCGTCGAACTGGGCAGAAAGCTGGCGAAGGAGACCCTCGCGCTTCAAACGCTCGATGCGCTTGATGACTTCCTTTTCCGACATGTCAATCGCCTGCCCGATGAGGGCGTACGGCGTGGAAACCAGCGGAATCTCGTTTTGCAGGGCGCCCAGCAGCTCACGGTCCCGTTGATCAATTTCCTGCATTCAGATCCTCGGCTACGTTGTGATGTTGCGGTGTTTGGGGATGCCCGGATTGTATGAGATCGGCCGCCGTATCACCAGTGTTCAAATGGCAGAGCTGTGGAGTCCTCCGTCACGATGCGTGGAAAGGCGTTGGCATCAAGTCGCTCGCCGGTCGCACCGCGTTCGAGAAGTTCCTGAACCCATTGACGATGCCGCCGGGCAGCCGCCTCGAGATTGGTCCGATCGATGCCACCCCACCGCAAGGGAAACGGCTGGAGCTTCTCCAGCCCGGCGGCGAACAGCCGCAGGCCGCCGGGCCAGGTGCCGCGCTTCACATGGTGATACGCGGCCGCGAGCTGAATCAGCCCCTGGAGAAACGGCCGCACGTCCGAGCCGGCCTCGCGCCAGACAGTCTCCCAATCTTCGTGCGCATGCCAGAACTCGGTGGCGTTGAAGTGATCGATACCGGCCCGGAAGTGGCCGGCGAAATCAGTCATCCGCTCGCGTGCCCCTCCGCAGCGTCTCGCACATGGCCGCCGTGAAATCGGTGGTGGTCCCGGTTCCGCCGATGTCGCGCGTACGGTGTTCCGGCCCGGAGTCGAGGACCTTGAGGATGGCGTCGTTGATCCGCGTGGCCGGTTCCATCTCGCCGATGTGCTGCAGCATCAGCACGGAGGACTTGAGCAACGCCAGCGAATTGGCCCTGTTCTGTCCGGCGATATCGGGTGCGCTGCCGTGCACGGCCTCGAAGACAGCGCCGCTCTCTCCGATGTTGGCTCCGGCCACCACACCCAGCCCGCCCACCAGCCCGGCGGCAAGATCGGAAACGATGTCGCCGTAGAGGTTCTCCAGCAGCAGGATGTCGAACTGCTGCGGATTCATGACCATCTGCATGCAAAGGTTGTCGACGATCTTGTCGTCCGCCTCGATGTTCGGGTAATCCCTCGAGACATTCCGGAAGCACTGCAGAAAGAGTCCGTCCGACAGCTTCATGATGTTCGCCTTGTGCACCGCGGTCACACGCTTGCGGCCGTGCGTGCGCGCGTACTCGAACGCGAAGCGGGCGATGCGCGTCGAGGCCTTCTCGGTGATGATCTTGATCGACTCGACGACGCCGGGGACCACCTCGTGCTCCAGACCGCTGTAGAGGTCTTCGGTGTTCTCGCGGACGACGATGATGTCGACGTCTTCGAAGCGGGTGATGATGTTCGGCATCGACTTGACGGGGCGCAGATTGGCGTAGAGGTCGAGCGTCTTGCGCAGACGAACGTTGATCGAAGAGAACCCGGTTCCGATCGGCGTCGTGACCGGGCCCTTCAGCGCCACTTGATTGCGCAGCACCGAGTCGATGACATCCTGCGGCAGCGGATCGCCGAACCGCGTCAGCGCCTCGGCGCCGACCGAGTACTTCTCCCATTCGATGTCGACACCCGCGCATTCGATGATCGATACGACCGACGCGGTGACTTCCGGTCCGATCCCGTCACCGGGCAGCAATGTGATTTTGTGTTTGGCCATCCAGCATTCCTTTCACTCGTTTGGTCGCCGCATCGAGATCGAATTCCAGCGGAAGGATCTGTCGCAGCCCGGCCAGTTCCGGCAGTTCCCGGAGACAGCGTTCGACGCTCTCAATCGTGGCCGGGATGAATTCAAGATAGTGCAGCTTTCCGCGTGCGATGGGCTGCTTCGAAAACGTACCCAGGATCTTGAGGGAGCGCTGGAGGAGGGTCTCGAAGTACCGCCCGCGGAGTCCGGCATCACCGCGCAGACCGGCATAGTAGCCGACGAGCTCCATCTCCTGGTCGTCACCGAGAAGCCGGGCTACGCCGCGGTCGCGGAGAAGCGAGGCCAGGTCATACGAGTCAGGACCCATTCTGAGATCCTGATAGTCGATCAGATAAAGAGCGTCGTTAAACACATGAATATTCTGTCCATGATAATCACGATGGCATAGCACGTATGGATGTTGCGCCACCTCTTCGGCCAGCTTCCGGAACGGCGAAACCAGAGCTGCGCTCCGGTCATGTGCGACGCCCATCAGAATCTCGACGTAGAACTGCCGCGTCATCTCCAGCTCGTTGAAGAAGAAATCGGCGGTGAAGGCCGGGTTGATCCCGTCCGCCGAGGCGCGCTGAAACTCGACGAGGTCCTCGACAGCGTGACGATAGAGCCGGACCCCTTCCTGGCGATCGTCATGCAGCAGGTCGTACAGCGTCCGGTCTCCGACATCGTGCTGCAGCACGGCCGCATCCGAGTACTTCACGATCTCCGGGATCCGGCCATAGGGAACCACCGCGTTGTAGGCGTCGAGAAAGCGCCGAAGCTGCGGACGCACTTCATCGGGGTACCAGGCCAGCATGCGGGTGCTCCGGTCGGGAAGCACGACGCGAAAGTAGCGCCGCACCGAGGCGTCGCCGGCGAGGGGACGGACCGTCCAACCCTCCCCGACGACCTCGGTCAGAAACGCCGCGGCGTCGTCGGGGAGGGAAGTATCGGCCATCGGGACTACTGCAGCTGCAAGAACCGGGGGCTATTTCGGGGTGGGACCCTGCTCCTCCGGTTTCGCATCCCGAATCACGATCTTGTCGATCGAGGTCGGGCTGTTGGGGCGGTCCTGCTCACCCTTCGGAGAGTTGACGATCTTGTCGGCGATCTCCATGCCCTTCGTCACCTGTCCGAAGACCGTATACTGACGGTCGAGGAACGTCGAATCACTCGTGACGATGAAGAACTGTGAGGACGCGCTGTTCGGATCATTCGAACGAGCCATCGACACGATGCCGCGCTTGTGCGAGACCGAGTTGAATTCCGCGGCGACGTTCTTGCCCGAACCGCCGGTCCCCCACGCGGAGGGCGAACCGGAGACCGTGTTGGGGTCCCCTCCCTGGACCATGAATCCCGGGATCACGCGGTGGAACTTCGTGCCGGTGTAGAAGCCCTTCTCAGCAAGATCGATGAAGTTCTTCACGTGGTTCGGTGCAACGTCGGGAAAGAAGCGGATATCGATCTCCCCCGCGCTGGTGTGGAGCTCTGCGACTTTGTTCTCGTACTGGCTCATCGGCCTGTTCTCCTCTGCTGCGGTCGTAGGCGATGCCGGCGGCACCCTGGCCTCCGTCCCACTCGCGCTGCTGGTGGTATTCACTTCGGTTTGCGTGCCGCTTGTCTCGTTGGTGGTGCTGGCGGGAGTACACGCGGCTACGGACAGTGCCAGCAGCGCGTAAATGACGTTTCTCAAGGACAGCCTCCTTCGTGGTCTCGGGCGCGAATCCTACTACGCCCATCGCGCGCAGCGTAGCGGCTCAACCGCGCAGGCGGGCCACCGCTTTGCGGAGCTCGGCATGGCCGATGGCGATGTCGACATTGCGTTGCAGCATGGGGACGTACTGTGATCCGAACGCCTCCTCTGCGTTCGGCCCGAAGAGCCGGTCGACACGATCGGCGATTGCAGCGACTTCACTCACTTCGAAATCCTTTCGGGTCATCTCATCGATGTCGACGATGAGTCCGGTGACCGGCTTCAGCCATGCGAAAAAGGGGTCGTCGGTCAGAAGTTGTAGGAGCTGGGCCGGTTTGACCGGCGCCACGGCAAATGCGTAATCCTCTTTCGCCGCGTCGATGAGAAGGCGATGAAGCGGAAGGAGCGCTTTCGACAGTTCGCGCAGCGAGAGACGCATCGCGGCTCGCTCCCGTGAATCCGGAGTGTGCATAGTCCGCGCGAAGAAGGATTTTTTGTCGAGCGCCATGGCCCCGAAAAACATCACGCCTCCACGGTTGGCTGGGGAAGGGTGGGTAGGCAGTAGCCAACCGTGAAGGCGTGAAAACGGTGCTGAGAACAGAAAGTCTACCGCAAGTGGACTGGCCCGAGTAAAGGTCTTTCTCTTGCCCTCCGCGCCAGCCCGACTTAGAATGCGCCCCCGCACTGCGGCGGCATCGGAATGCGATTTCGGCACGGGCGGTTACGGACGCTTGCTCGCACCCATAGCTTAATTGGATAGAGCATCTGACTACGGATCAGAAGGTTGGAGGTTCGAGTCCTCCTGGGTGCACCAATCAGGAATCAAACCGACGGCGGGCACGGGCCCGCCGTTGTAATCTTTGAACAATGGACCAGGCGCAGTGGATGAAGGAAGCCCTTGCGCTTGCCGAAGAAGCCGGCGAAGCGGGAGAGATTCCGGTCGGCGCGATCATCGTTGATGCCGGCGGACAGATCATCGGGCGCGGCCGGAACCGGCGCGAGTCCGGTGACCCCCTCGGCCACGCCGAACTGATCGCCATCCAGGAAGCTGCGGCGGTGATCGGCGACTGGCGGCTGGAAGGGACGACGATGGTGGTGACCCTCGAGCCGTGCGCCATGTGCGCCGGAGCCCTGGTCAACGCGCGCGTCGCAAAACTGATCTTCGGCGCGTCCGACCCCAAGGCCGGTTTTTGCGGGACGCTCGGAAATCTGGTCCAGGATGTTCGGCTGAATCACCGGCTGGAAGTCGTCAGCGGAGTGGAAGCGGAAGAATCGAAACGTCTTCTGCAGCAGTTCTTTCAAGGGTTACGCAAGCGGTCGCAGGATACGGAGAGGTGGCAGAGTGGTTGAACGCGGCGGTCTCGAAAACCGTTATACCTTCACGGGTATCGGGGGTTCGAATCCCCCCCTCTCCGCCAGGCCGGCACGGCCGGCGGCGCTGGTTGGTATAGCCTCAGTCGCCAACGCGTACTAATCTTCACGAGCGTTACGTCAACAGTTCGTTTGAACGGAGAGATGGCCGAGTGGCTTAAGGCGCACGCTTGGAAAGCGTGTGTACGTTAACCCGTACCGTGGGTTCGAATCCCACTCTCTCCGCCACCGGGCACGGCCCGGTGCGTTGGTTGGCCCAGCCTCGGCCACCATTTCTTCTCTTCACCCGACTTCTGCGTGCATGGCGGTTCGAAAATCGTCTCGGCCAGCATTCCCTCGCGACCGCTCCGGCAGCGAAGACGTAGCGACGCCTCATTTCCTTCCGAACATACCCACCAACACGCCGTCGTTCATGACTCCGGTCGTATGCCCGCACGTGCGGCGGACTTCCGCGGCGCACTGAGCAGCCTCCGCTTCGGTCGCTGCGCGCTCCGGAACGTGCTCGCCGAGATTCGTGAAGCGAACGAACACCGCGAGCTTCGCGATCGCAGGGTCCGTGCAGCGGCATCGAGAGGGGTCGCCGCTGAATGACCCGGAACGCAATCGATAGCGCGTGGTTAAATCGGGATACTGGTCTTCCAGCGGTCCTGCCCAGAAGAATTGAAAGATTCGCCTGCCGTTCGTGAGGAGGTCGATGCGCGACCCCGCCGGCGGGTTGGCGACCTCGATCGACTGACGAATCGGAAAGAAGAGCGGCGCGTCGTAGTGTTCGGTGAAACTTCGCGCCGATGACGGGCGGACGGAGTCACGCATCGCGGGCGCCATCACGATCCCGTTCAACGCTGCGGTCAGCAGCACCAGGATCACACCCGCCACACGGTTTCGTACCGCGAGCAGTGCGGCCACGCTTCCCAGTGCGAGCGACGCCGCCACCAGCGGCACGAAGTTCAACCGCGGGTATCCCGCCCAAGGCTGCAGAATCGTCGCGAAGTAGATGACGATGCCGTCCGCCACGGCGATGAGAAGCAGCGTCAGGTACGCGCGGCGTCTCATCGCCAGAACGATCAGGAACACGAACGCAGCGATGGCCAGAGGCAGCGCCGCACCGAATTGCAATGCGATCCGGCTCCGAAAGAGCGCGGCGTGTTCCGGACTTAACGCCGACGCGACCGGCGATGCGACGCCCCACGTCTTGAATGTCTCTCGCGCACGCCAGAAGAGGACGAACGGTGTCACGGCGACGGCACTGACGACCAGGTGTTCCATCTGAGCCCGCCGCGATTGCCGCAGCGGGAAATAGACGGCGGTCACGATCGGCAGCGACAGGATGAGTTGCTCCTTCACCATCGCCGCCAGTCCGATGAGCAGCATCGGACGCCAGACCGCTTCCTCACCGAACACCACCACATGCTCGGCGGCTGTCAGCAACAGCACGATCGCCCAGGGCTCGAGGTAACCGCTCGTGAAATAGTAAACGTTGTCCTTCTGCCAGAAGAGAAACGCGGCGATCGTCATCGCGCTGATGTCGACGTGCCGGCGGATCACCAGCGGCCGCAGCACGAGCAACCAGACAGGAATCGAGAGGACGTTCAGCAAGCGCTCGACATTCAGCGGTGAGCTCCCGGGCATCACCGCCCGGAGCGGAACGGAGAAAAAGTGCAGAGTCCCTGGATAGCGTCCGGCGAAGGACAGCGTTGACGGCGCCGCGAGACCCGCTGCACAAACGAGCGCGAGAGCGATCAACGCGGCTGTGGAGGGCTCCGCCCGCCGGACCCACCACGCAACGACCGCAATCGCGAGTACCGCTGCGATCCAGCGCCACGGCCACCAGAAGGCGTATGCCTCGATCCCGCAGGCGTTGTGAAGCCATTGATCGCCGAGGTAGGGGAACTCCTGCCGCCAGGTGGCGGCGAGGTAGAGAGACGCGGGTGCCGATGCCAGGACGGTGAGCAGCACGTCGCGCGTACTGACGGATATCCCCGGACCGGCAGGTACGGGCAGACGAACCGGGATGATCTGCGTCGCGGCACCGACCGCCAGCACCACCATCCAGGTCAGCGGGAAGAGCGCCGGCGTGCCGATCCACACTCCGGAGATGAGGATGACCGCGAAGAGATAGACGGTCGGAAGCCGGCTTGGCAAGGCGTGTTCGAGTATAGCGAAGGATGGAAGTTCTTCCCCGCCAGCCGGGTTTCACGACGTCGCGGGTTACAATCCCGCCCCGTTTGACGGCCCGTTGGGATGAGCCCGGGTCCTGTGCAGCAGGCACACCGAACCTCGTCAGGTCCGGAAGGAAGCAGCGATAAGGTGTTCTCCTGTGTGACACAGTTCGGCCTGGGCTCTTCCGAGCGTGTCGGCGCGCACCGCGCACGGCGTTGGTTGACCAAGCCTCCGCCACCAGTTTCGTAGAAGGCTGGTTTTCGGTGGCACCTCAACCTAGACTCCACCCGACATGTCCTACCAGGCGCTCGCGCGAAAATACCGGCCGCAATCCTTCAGTGACGTCATCGGTCAGGAGACCGTCGTCCGGACGCTGCAGAACGCCATCGAAGGGCAGCGGATCCATCACGCCTATCTCTTTGCCGGCGTCCGCGGCGTCGGCAAGACGACGGCGGCGCGCATCCTGGCCAAGGCTCTGAACTGCGTCAAGGGCCCGACGACCGAGCCCTGCAACGAGTGCACGATCTGCCGCGAGATCACCGAGGGCATCGACCTCGATGTCCGCGAGATCGACGCCGCGACGTACACCGGCGTCGATAACATCCGCGAGCTCCGCGATATCACGCAGTTTCAACCGGCGCGCGACCGCAATCGCATCTTCATCATCGACGAAGCGCACATGCTCTCCACGGGTGCGTGGAACGCGCTGCTCAAGATCCTCGAAGAACCGCCGCCGCATGTGATCTTCATGTTCGCCACGACGGAGATCAACAAGGTTCCGCAGACCATCATCTCGCGCGTTCAGCGAGAGATGCTCCGCAAGATCACGCTCGACGACCTGATGGCCCGGATCCTGAAAATCTGCGAGGCGGAAGGCATCGAGGCGGACCGGGGCGCGATCGAGATCATCGCCCGACGCGGCGAGGGGAGCGTGCGCGACAGCCTCTCCCTTCTCGATCAGGTCATCGCCTTCAGCGGCCGCTCGATCTCGGCCACGGATGTGGCCACAGTCCTCGGCCTGTCCGATTCGACGTTCTTCGCGCGGATCGCCGGCTACATCGCCGAAGGAGATCACGCCGGGATTCTCGAGGCGCTCGATGAAGCGGCAGAGAGCGGGCGCGATTTCAAGATGCTCTACCGCGATCTGCTGAGCTTCGTCCGCAACCTGCTGCTCGTTGCCGGACGCGCCAATGAGTCGATGCTCGCCGTCGCGCCCGAGGATCTCGCTGCCGTGCGCTCGACCGCGGACAAGTTCTCGTACTCCGAGCTTCTGCGCATCGCGAATCTTCTCCTGCGGGACGACGAGACCGTGAATCGCGCGGAGCACCAGCGCCTCGCGGTCGAGATTGCTCTCCTGAAGGCTGCGACATTCCCCCGACTGCGCTCGGTGGAGGACGCGTTGGCAGGTGGGACCGCCGTCGCCGAGCCACGCAGCCGGACCGAAGAACCGGCGGAACGCAAGCCGAGTCCCCCAACCCGACCCGCCGCTCGCACTCCGGAACCCAGCCCGGAGGAGAGTCCTGTCCCCGCCAAATCCTCCGGAGCCGCCAGTGTCGACTCCTTCATCGAGCGCGTGCAGAAAGCGCGTCCACTCATCGGCGGCTATCTGGCAGCAGCGAAAACGAAGCGGCGTGATGGCAGCCGGCTCCTGCTGACCTTCAGCGACTCCTTCACCGCGGATCAGGTCAGCGGCGCTCGCGCAGCACTCGAACAACTCGCCTCAGAGGTCTTCGGAGAATCGGTATCGATCGAGGTCCAGCTCGACGCTCCGGCCGGCCCGGCCGCAGCCCCCGTGAAATCATCCCCACTCCGCGACGATCCCATCGTCCAGGCCTTCCAGAAACACCTCGGCGCCGATCTCGTCGAGCCACGAAAGCGGTAAGGAGAGACTCATGAACCCCAAGCAGCTGATGAAGCAGGTGCAGCAGATGCAGGAGCAGATGCAGCAGCGCATGACCGCGCTGCGCGTCGAGGGAAGCGCGGGCGGAGGCATGGTCAAAGCCGCGATGAATGGTTCCAAAGAGCTCCTCGCCATCACGATCGACAAGGAAGCGGTCGACCCGAACGACGTGGAAATGCTGCAGGACCTGGTCGTCGCCGCCGTGAACGAGGCGTCGCGCAAGGTGGACGAAGAGATGGCCAGCAGCGTCGGCGCGATGACCGGCGGAATGAAGATTCCGGGACTGTTCTGATGCGGGTGCGAGGTCGAGCGATCTTGAAGTCCGCATCGCACCGCCGCGCAAACGCGGGACCGCATAACCTCATCACCGCGCCATGACCGCTCCTCCACTCGCCTTCCTCATCAACGAGCTCACGAAGCTGCCCGGTGTCGGCGGCAAATCGGCGTCTCGGATCGCGTATCACATCCTCAAGCGCACGACGGCGGAGGCAGAGTCCCTGGCCGGTGCGATCATGGATGTGAAGGCGAGGATCTTTCGCTGCTCGATCTGCAACAACATGACGGACGTCGAGCCGTGCGCCATCTGCTCCGACCCGCGGCGCGATGCCAGCATCATCTGTGTGGTGGAAGAGGCGTTCAACATCCCGACCATCGAGCAGACGCGCGACTTCCGCGGCCTGTTTCACGTACTCCTCGGAGCGCTCTCGCCGCTGAAAGGCGTGGGACCTCATGACATCGACGTCGCAGGGCTCGTCAAACGTGTCCAGAACGGCGGCATCCGGGAGATCATCATCGCGACGAATCCCAATGTCGAAGGCGAAGCGACCGCGCTCTACCTCGCCCAGCAGCTCAAACCGCTCGACGTGAAGACCACTCGTCTGGCCTTCGGCCTGCCGGTCGGCGGGGACCTCGAATATGCCGACCAGGTCACCATGGCGAAGGCTCTCGAAGGCCGTCGTGAGATCTGAGCCGTAGGGCCGCAACCGAACGCCCGCGGCTTAAGTGACCACCTGTGCTACATTTGTAACTTCCAGCCCCTCGCGAAACTATTGGTGAAAATATAAAGATGGCGACTCCTGATCTCGTGATGTACGAGGAGGAGTACCAGCAGATCAAGGACACGCTCCAGCGACTGCAGGTCGACTCCAATTCCAAAATTGTCTTTCTGGTCGACAAAAACGGCCAGCAGATTGCCGTCCACGGGGACATGCGCGGAGTCGATGCGACTTCGCTTGCCTCGCTGACGGCCGGTAACGTCGCCGCGACGGACGGGCTGGCGAAGCTCATCGGTGAGAAAGAGTTCTCGATCCTCTTCCACGAGGGGGAGCGCGACAACATCCACATCTCTCTGGTGGCGCAGCGCGTCATCCTCGTGGTGATCTTTGACGATCGTTCCTCGCTGGGACTGGTCCGGCTGCGCGTCAAGAAGGCGTCGGCCGAACTGGAGAAGACGTTCGAGGTCCTCCTGCGGAAATCCGAGGAGGAACGCGGCAATGCCTCCAGCCGGTTCGACTCTCCGTTTGCAGAAATCACCGACGAGGACATCGACAGCCTCTTCAGCGAATAGTCCCGCATGACGTTCATCAACTACGCAGCACGCGAGATCAACTGCAAAATCGTCTACTACGGCCCCGGGCTGTGCGGAAAGACGACCAACCTGCAGTGGATCTACGACAAGACCAATCCTCAGGCCAAAGGGAAACTCATCTCCCTGGCCACGGAGACGGATCGCACGCTTTTTTTTGATTTCCTCCCCCTCGACCTCGGCACCGTGCGCGGCTTCAAGACCCGCTTTCACCTGTACACCGTCCCCGGTCAGGTCTTCTACGACGCGTCGCGGAAGCTGATCCTGAAGGGCGTGGACGGCGTCGTGTTCGTGGCCGACTCGCAGGAAGCGCGCATGGAGGCCAACGGCGAATCGCTGCTGAACCTCGACAAGAACCTGAAGGAACAGGGCTACGAACTGAAAACGGTCCCGCTCGTCCTGCAGCTGAATAAGCGGGATTTGCCCACCGCACTGCCCGCCGATGAGATGTACCGTCAGCTCAACTACAAGGGTGAACCGACCTTCGAAGCCGTGGCAATGAACGGCACGGGCGTCTTCGACACATTGAAGGCCGTGGCGAAGCTGGTGCTCACGGAGTTGAAGAAGAAATAAGAGGCCCGGCGATCCTCTTTCGTCCAGACAATGAAAGTCGCGTTCGTCAAGCCACCGGTCGGCGGCATCCTGGGTCTGGAGATGCTCACGTTTGTCGAGCCACTCGGCCCGATCTGTGTCGCTTCCTGTCTGGAAGCCGAAGGCCACGAGTGCAAGGTCTACGATCTGCGCATCGACGGCGAGGAACACGGCCTCGATCTTTGCCGGCGCTTCGCACCCGATGTCGTCGGTCTGCAATGCAATTTCACGACGGAGCGCAACCGCACGATTCGCCTGGCGCGGCGCATCAAACGCGAGAATCCGGCGGCCTTCGTGGTCGTCGGTGGTCACGACGCATCGCGCGATCCGAGCTGGTTCGACAGCGATGCCATCGACGCCGTGGCGGTCGGCGACGGCGAAGAAGTCATGCCCCCCATGGTCGACGCGCTGCAACGGGGACACGATCTGGCGACGGTTCCCGGTCTCATGCTTCACCGCGAGGGGCGTTGGATCAGCACGGGCCACGCACCCACGCGCAAGAACCTTGACGACTATCCATTGCCGGCAAGACATCTGATCGAGCAATACGCCGATCACTACTACATCAACTTTCACAAGCCGTTGGCCCTGATGGAGACGGCGCGCGGTTGCCCCTTCAAGTGCAACTTCTGCTCGGTCTGGAAGTTTCACGAATCGACATTCCGCGAGAAATCGCCGGAGCGTGTCGTTCGCGAGCTGCAGGCGATCAAAGCCGAAGCGATCTTCATCACGGATGACATCTTCTGGATGAACGTGCGGCGCGGCGAAGAGATGGCGCGACAGATCAAGGCAGCAGGAATCAGGAAGTTCTTCACCGTCCAGACGCGCACCGACATCATCTGCAAGTTTCCGCACCTGATCGAGATGTGGAAGGACTGCGGGAAGCTGGCGATCTTCCTCGGCCTCGAATCCGTCACCGACGAGGGGTTGAAAGCGGTGAACAAAAAGAACACCGCCGACAACAACGTCAAGGCCATCAAAATCCTGCAGGAGCTCGGCGTCGGATTCACGCCGAATTTCATCGTCGATCCCGCCTGGACTCGCGATGACTTCAAGCGTCTCAAAGACTGGATCGACCAGACCGGCGCCTACAACAGCGGCTTCTCCGTCCTGACTCCTCTACCTGGTACGGACTTGTGGGACTCCGCCAAGCAGAACGTGACGACCCACGACTGGGAGATGTACGACATCGTGCACGCCGTACTCCCGACCACACTGTCGCTCGATGATTTCTACAAGGAGTACTCAGGCCTCTGGAAGCACGCGCTCGACGTGCGCTACCGGCATCGCGGGAAGTGGAAGACGTACCTGGCGCTGGGCGCAGGGATCGCGTCGGGCCGCATTCCGCTCAAGACAGCGCGGCGCGGTCTGGGGATGGCCAAGACATTCAGCAAGCCTGAGACGTTTCTCCGCGCCCACGAAGAATCGTAGCAGCCGCGCGATACGATACGCGCGATGCGTCATCACGGGCTCAACATCGTGGCGATCGGCGGAGGCACCGGCCTCTCGACGTTGCTGCGGGGCCTGAAACGCTACGTCGATGCCGATGGGCCATGGTCCATCGATCACCTGGGAGCGATCGTCACGGTGACCGACGAAGGAGGCAGCTCCGGCGCTCTCCGGAAAGAGTTCGGTATGCTGCCACCGGGTGACATCCGCAACTGCATCGTCGCACTCGCGGAAGAGGAACGGCTGCTGTCGCGAGTCTTCAGCTACAGGTTCGAGAACGCGGAGTCCTCGCTCGGCGGTCACTCCCTCGGAAATCTTCTGCTCGCGGCTCTGACCGACATCACCGGAAGCTTTGATCAGGCGATCCTCACCGCATCCGAGGTACTCAATATTGCGGGAGCGATCTATCCGTCGACGCTTGCAGACGTCCGACTCCACGCAACGCTCGCGGATGGATCCTTCCTGCTCGGTGAGGTGGCGATCTCCGGCTCGTACCTCGGCCAGAAGGACATCGCCGCGCCCCGGCATGCGCGCATCGTCCACCTCAGCATCGATCCCGCAGACGCTCAACCGACCGATCGTGCGCTCGAAGCGCTCAATGCCGCCGACCTCGTCCTGATCGGTCCCGGCTCCCTCTACACGTCGGTGCTCCCGAATCTTCTGATCAAACCGATCGCGGATGCACTGCGACAGTCGCGGGCACTGCGTGTCTACGTCTGTAACGTCATGACCCAGCCGGGCGAAAGCGACGGCTACTCCGCCCAGGAGCACCTCGAGGCGATCATCGAACATGCCGGCCTCATCATCGACGTCATGATCCTCAACGGTGGCCGTCCGTCCGAGGCCATCTTGAGCACGTATGCGGCGAAGGGACAGCATCCGGTGCAGTTTGATGTTGCCGCAATCCGCGAGCTTGGTATCACCCCGTTCTTCGGCGACATCATCGAAGAAGAGAACTACGTCCGCCACGATTCGACCGCGCTCGCGGATACGATTTTCCGGCTTTATGACCGGTATGGCCGGACGCTTGAAAGGATGAGACGCACGGAGGCATGACCGCTTTGAACGACAACCTCGACGTAATCATCCTGGCCGCGGGACTCGGGACGCGCATGAAGTCGGCGACGATCAAGATCCTCCACCGCGCCGCAGGCCTGCCTATCATCGACTACGTGCTCGATCTCGCCGCAGACGTCAGTCCCCGCCAACCGGTCATGGTGATCGGTCACCAGCGGGAGGCGGTCCAGCAGACCGTTGGCGATCGGGCTCGCTTTGCGATCCAGGAGGAGCAGAAGGGAACCGGTCACGCCGTGTTGCAGGCGGCGTCCCTCGTCGACGGTTCGCGGCACGTTCTGATCCTTTCCGGCGATGTGCCACTGACACGCCCGGAGACTCTGCGGCGGCTGATCGATGAACATCTGCGATCCGAGAACGCGCTCACGCTGCTGACGATGAAACTCGATGACCCCGCGATGTACGGCCGCATCGTTCGCGATGCCTCGGGTGCCGTGCTGCGGATCGTCGAAGCGAAGGACGCCAGCGAAGACGAACGGCAGATTGCCGAGGTGAATGCCGGCATCTACGTATTTGACGGCCGCCACCTCTTCGAGAACCTGCGCAATCTCTCGACGGACAACGCGCAGGGGGAGTACTACCTCACGGACCTTCTGGGCGTACTCCGGAACGCGGGCAAACGGGTTGGTGCCGTCGTCGCCAACGATCCCATCGAAGCACTTGGCGTGAACTCGCGCGCCGACCTCGCCTCCGTCGAAGGAGAGATTCAGCGGCGTGTGATCGCGAAGTTGATGGGCGAGGGCGTCACGTTCCGGAACCCTGCAACGGTCGTCATCGACTCGACGGTGACGATTGGCAACGACACCGTCGTCTACCCCTTTGTCACGATCGAGGGAGCGACAAGGATCGGTTCGCGCGTCCTGATCGAGCCGGGTGTGCACCTCGTCAACGTGACGGTCGGAGACGACGTACATCTCAAGACCGGCACCGTCGCGGAAGATGCCGTCATCGAGAGCGAGGCCGCCGTCGGACCGTACGCGCACCTCCGTCCCGGCACGATCCTCGGCCGTCACGTCAAGATCGGGAACTTCGTCGAGACCAAGAAAGCATCCTTCGGCGAGGGAGCAAAGGCCGCTCACCTCTCGTACATCGGCGACGCCGAAGTCGGCGCGAACGTAAACATCGGAGCGGGGACCATCACCTGCAACTATGACGGTGTAAACAAGCATACGACGATCATCGAAGATGGCGCGTTCATCGGCTCCGATAGCCAGCTCGTCGCCCCCGTGCGGGTGGGCAAGGGCGCCTACGTCGGTGCGGGCTCGACCATCACGAAGGACGTTCCCGCGGAGGCGCTCGCCCTCAGCAGGACGCCACAACGGATCATCGAGGGGTGGGCGTCGCGGAAGAAAACGAAGTAGGCGGCGGCGCTTCGAGCACACCGAAACTCTCATGCTCCAGTTTCCACGCATGGAGCATGAGGCGTTTGGAAGGAGTTCCTGAGCCGTAGCGGCGATCTCCGGCAACCGGATGGCCGATCGAGGCGGCGTGAACTCGAATCTGGTGCGTTCGCCCCGTCTCGATCACGACCTCGGCCAGCGTGACGGCTCCGTCGCTCGCTTGAGGACGGAAAATCGTCCGGGCATTCTTCGCTTCGATGGGCGTCTCCACAGCCTGCTCTGCGCTCAACGTCCCTTCCAGAATGGCGAGGTACGTTTTACGGATGTCGCCGGCGGCGAAACGCGCGGAGAGTTTCGCCGCCGACTCAGGCGATCGCGCGAAGAGCACGACACCACTCGTCGGAGTGTCGAGACGGTGAACGAGCCAGATCTCGCGAAAGCGGAGACGCATCAGTTCCTCGAGTGAGCGCTCGACGCGATCGCGCGTGGGTTGGGTGGGCATCCCGACCGGCTTGTCTACTGCGATCCAATCCGCACTCTCGCGGAGGATCGCAAGGTCCGGCACGTCATCCACGACGGCGATCCGGTCCTCCGGCGACACGTGCCGGGAGGCGATCGACACAGCGCGCTCGTTGACGAGGACGTGGCGCGACGCGATCAACTCGCGCGCGCGACGGCGTGAGATGTCGGGGTAGCGGGCAGCGATGGCTTGATCGAGTCGCACGGAAGGAGAGGAGAGGCCAACCGGCCCCTCCTCCTCTGCTGATCTTACTTCGATGCGATGCGGGCGGGCTTGGAAGGGGCCGCGGCGGCAGGCTCGCCGCCTTCGATGACCGTGAGCTCGGGGCCGCCCATGCCGAGGGAGCGGCGGACCTTTGTTTCGATCTCGGCGAACAGATCAGCGTTCTCGCGGATGAACTGCTTGGCGTTCTCGCGGCCCTGACCGAGACGGACGTCACCGTAGGAGAACCAGGATCCCGACTTGTCGATGATCTTGTTCTCGATGCCGATGTCGATCAGCTCGCCGGTCTTAGAGATGCCCTCGCCGTAGCCGACGTCGAACTCCGCGTGGCGGAACGGGGCGGCGCACTTGTTCTTGACGACCTTGACCTTGACGCGTGAACCGACGACTTCCTCACCTTCCTTGATCTGGTTGGTGCGGCGGATGTCGATGCGGATGGAGGAGTAGAACTTCAGGGCGCGGCCGCCGGTGGTGGTCTCGGGGTTGCCAAACATCACACCAATTTTTTCACGGATCTGATTGATGAAAATGAGTGATGTTTTAGACTTCGAAACGATAGCGGTTAATTTGCGCAGCGCTTGCGACATTAAGCGTGCGTGTAATCCCATATGAGAATCGCCCATCTCGCCGTCGAGCTCGGCCCGGGGGACGAGGGCGGCCACGGAGTCGATCACGATCACGTCGATCGCGCCGGACCGTACCAGCACCTCGGCAATCTCCAGGGCCTGCTCCCCACTGTCCGGCTGCGAGACCAGCAGGTTGTCGATGTCGACGCCGAGTTTCTTCGCGTATTCGGCGTCGAGGGCGTGCTCTGCGTCGATGAACGCCGCCAGTCCGCCCGCCTTCTGGGCCTCGGCGATCACATGGAGAGAGAGGGTGGTCTTGCCGGACGATTCCGGTCCGAACACTTCGATGATGCGTCCGCGGGGCACGCCGCCGACGCCGAGCGCCGCGTCGACGCCGATCGAGCCCGTCGAGATCGCACTGATCGGCACGAACTCCTTCGCGCCCAGGCGCATGATCGAGCCCTTGCCGAACTGCCGCTCGATCTGCGTCAGCGCCGTCTCGGCTGCTTTTAATTTGTCGTTGGGTACTGTGGCCATAGCAACTCCTTCGATGATTCGAATGGGTGGATAGACGAGGAATGACGAACGGTCAGATCGGCAGGCATTCGTGTGGTGAGAGCGAGTGTACGCTGCGGTTTTTTGAGCCGTCAAGAAACTCTACTATCGGTAGTGTTTCGCACTCGAAATCGCCTTCCACGTGCCGGTTTTCTTCACGAGCCCGGCGAGAGTGCAATCGATGACCCGACCCAAGTGAACTGTTTGTTGAAGTCGACTCCGAGCATCTTGCCGCGCGAGAGGCGTACGAGGTTTTGCGCCAGGATCGGCTTCGCTTCGTCATCGGGCCGCAGAAACATCATCCGGATCTCGATCTTCACGCTGCCACCATCCGCTGCCTGCAGCGCCGGCGCGTATTCGATCTTCTCCTGGACGCACCAGGCGGATCGTTCGGCCTTCGGGATCGCGGCCAGATCGGTAGCCGTCGGCTCGACATTCACGCCGCCACCCGCGAAGGAAAACAGTGGCTTCAGCACATAGCGGGCGGTGAAGTCCTCAGGGACGCGCTCGAGATCCGAGACAAAGGTGGCCCGAGGCACAGAGGGATGATCGAGGAAGGGGAGCGAGTACTTCGACCAGGCCCAGTACCAGTTCGGATGCGGCGCCCACTCCACATCGAGCTCTTCGCGATAGTCGAACGGCAGTTCGATGTTCTTGTTGATCAACTCATCAAAGACCACCCGGTTGTAGATGCGGCGGACTCTCGTGCCTCCGCGGAAGAGCTGCCGGCCCCGTTTCGTCAGCGAGCGCGGATCGACGGCATCGACGTCCGTGAGCAGCTTCGTCGCCGCGAAGTCCGGATACGTCTTCTGTTTCGGTGGGTCGATGTCCATGAGGATGACTTCCGCCGGATCATGACCTCCGGTGATCGTGCGCCGCGCAAGTTCGATATACGTGGTTCGATCGAGTCCGGAAAACCAGCACGACCATTCCCGATCGAGTCCGTCCATCGCGCGCATCGCGTCGCGCCAGCTGTCCCTCTGCACGACCTGAAGGCACGTAAGCGACGGAAACCCCTGCAACTCGATCAGCTTCGGGACGAGCACACCGTTCTCCCGCACGACGGCGAAGTCGACTTGCGTGAAGGTCGGAAGAGCATCCATCCCAGGCGCGTTCCAGCGCGGCGGAATGGCGCTTCGCATCGAGGCAAGACGCGCGGGATCCGAAAGCTGCTCCACGATGGCCGTTGCGGCTTCGACCAGCTTCGCCTTGAATTCGTTCGGAAGAAAGATGGGTGATTCGGCCAGCCGGAATTCGAACGTCGCGTTGAGCCGGCTCGAAAGGTCCCGCACATAACCGGCGTAACGCTCAGCGCTGATCTGGGTGTTGAAGAGCGGGCGGAAGCGAGGGTCCATGGAGGTCTACACCGAGTGGACCTGGCAACGCGCTTCCACCAGCTTCGCGAGGTGGTGGCGCAATGGGCCGAGGAGTGTGTACTCAGATGTGAGCCGGCTGTCGCGCTCGAAGTGAGCGAAAAGATCGCGCATCGTCACGGTCCGTTCCCGGTACCACGACTCCGACACTTCGCCATGGGCACGTTTCTCCTCCAGGACGGTCATGATGTGTTCCCGGTCGATGATCTCCGGATGGTGGTTGACGCCCAGGATGCGCGGCACTCCATCCGCGGCCCGGGCGAACTCGATCATCGTCACGCCGTGGCTGGCATCCTCTTCCCGTGCGATTACAGTTGCGGAGGTTGCCTGGCGCGGGATGAGATCGAAGAGCCGGTTATCGACGACGCGGAAGTGCCGGCCATCCCGCAGACGGCTGGAGAACTGTCCGAACCAGGGATGCTCCATTCCCGACGTCGAGAGGACATTCTCCGGCACGCCGCTGCTCTTCTCCATGCGCAGTTCGGCGCGGGCTGCACCGGACCAGTGACACAGGAGACCGAAGCTGTGGCAGACACCGATCAGCGAAGCGGAGTCGTGGGCCGCGATCGCTTCATAGAGCCGGAAGAGCGGGGCTTCCCACGCGGAGCTCTCCGAAATCCCCTGACTCTCCTCTCTCACGCCGTCGTTCTGGCGCGGGTCGAGGTGGCCGGGACCGCCCGTGCCGATGTAGAGCTGGAAGCGCCCGTTCGGTGAGGGCGGCACACGCAACGACCGGCGTACGTCGTACGAGACCACGCGGATCTTCACGCCCGCGGTGACGAGCGTTTCGCGCAACGGTTCTGCCGACTCGAGGACGGCATGAACGATCGAGTCATGGCCGAGATTGGGCCAGCCGTGGTTCATGTCGAGGATCGCGACGTCGATCCGATCACGGTCAGCCACCGGCTCCGAGTCCCGGACCCGGACGTATTCGAAGAAGTCGCAGGCCTCGTGGATGTCTTGCCGCATCACCAACGTCCCGTTAGACAACACCGTGCTCCGTCTCGCTGATGATGTAATCGACCACGTTCTTCAGATCGTTCGATTCCTCGAACACGCGCAACTGACGGTCGGCGCCGGTGCCGTTTGCGACGATCGTCCGGGCGTAGTAGACGGCGTCGCGGGAGCCGAGGTCATCGACGACATCGTCGACGAAGGCCAGCAGCTCTTCGAGCAGTTCCACGTAGGGTACTTCCTCCATCCGTCCGAAATCGATGAGCTTGGACTCGATCCCGAAACGCGCGGCACGGGCCTTGTTCTCGTTGAGCACCATCCGCCGGTAGACACGCCACCCCATGTTCCTCGAGTAGAGCGTCCAGAGCTTGTAGGTAATCGCCTGAAACAGCGCGGCGATGCAGATCGTCTCCTCGACGCGCATCGGCACGTCGCAGATCCGGTACTCGAGGGTGGGGAAAAACGGATGCGGCCGTACGTCCCACCAGATCTTCTTGGCGTTGTCGATGCACTTCGTGCGGATCAGCATCTGCACGTACTCTTCGTACTCGCTCGCGGAGCGGAACGTGTCCGGCAGACCCGTGCGCGGAAAGCGTTCGAAGACCTTGGCGCGATAGCTTTTCCAGCCCGTGTTCTGACCGCACCAGAAGGGTGAGTTCACCGAGAGCGCGAACACGTGCGGGAGAAAGTAACGCGCCGCGTTCATCACCTGGATGCGCGTTTCCAGGTCCTCGATTGCCACATGCACGTGCAGACCGAAGATCAGGTTGGCGCGTGCCACCATCTGCAGGTCGTACACGATCTGGTCGTAGCGCTCGTTGGAGGTGATCGGCACGCTGTTCCAGTGCGAGATCGGATGGGTACCGGAAGCGGCGATGCGGAGATTGCTCTCCCGGACCAGGTTGATGATCTCCCGTCGCAGGCGTGTCACCTCGCGCCGGGCCTCCTCCACGTTCTGACAGATCGGAGTGCCGACTTCGATGACCGCCTCGTGCATCTCCCGTTTGATCTCATCCTTCAGGCGCTTCTCGCCCTCTGCAAACATCTCGGAGATGTGAGAGCGCAGCTGCCGCGTCTCAGGATCCACCACCTGAAACTCTTCCTCGATTCCGAGCGTGAATTTTGGGATGGGAGGCATGGAAGAAGGATATCAGGTCAGTGCCGGCGCGCCGTCCGGATGGCTGCCGGGGGCTACCCCTCGCCTCCCGTGCACGCGCAGCGCCAGGACCCGCCGTCAGATCGCGGTCCCGACGGCCTTGCCGGTGTTCAGCGTCGCCGGCCACGTGCCGGTCAATTCCAATTTCCGGCCGCTTCGAACGATCTCGATGAGCGTATCGGCCATGTTCGACACGACCCACTCGAAATTTGCGTCGCCGACAGACGCGCGGTCGGCGTCCGGTGCGCAGTTCATGAAATCGATGGCGTACGGAATCCCGTCGCGCACCGCGAACTCGACGGTGTTCATGTCGTAGCCCAGGGCTTCACAGAGCGCGATGGCGTCGCGGCGGATGCGCGCCTCGAACGCCGGCTCCATCGGCGGCGGGTTCTTCACATAGCGCAGGTGGTGCGGCTGTCTCGGGTCGTAGTGCATGATGTGCACGCGGTTGCGTCCGATGACGTAGCAGCGATAGTAGCGATCGAATTCGATGGCCTCCTGCGCCATCATCGTCAGATCGCGGCTCTGGTCGTACGCGGCGAAGAACTCCTGGGCGTCGTCGCACTTGTAAACGTCTTTCCAGCCACCGCCATACGCCGGTTTCATGAAGATCGGAAAGCCGAGGTAGGCGAAGACTTCATCCCAGTTCACCCACTTCATGTTGCGGAACGATTTGGCTTCCGTGCTCGGCGGATACTCCTTGTGGGGAAGGAGAACGGTCTTGGGCACAGCGACGTCCACGGACTTGGCGACCAGGTTGTCGAAGAACTTGTCATCGGCAGACCACCAGATCGGGTTGTTGACGATCTGCACTCCCGAAGCTGCCGCGCACTTCAGATAGGTGCGATAGAACGGGATCTCGTGGCTGATCCGGTCGAGGATGAGATCGTAGGGAAAGACCCCGTCGTCCTTGAGGTAGGAGATCTCGGCGGGCATCGCTTCGACATCGTCGCCCCCGCGTGAGTTGATGGCGTCGATCAATGCCCAGGGGAACGTATCTTCCATGCCAAACACGAGTGCGATTCGTTTTTTTATCATCGAAATCTCCGGGCGGCGGATCGTATAGAATCGCCGCCCGCGCCGCAACGAGGACGACCATGTATCGCGAATACGTTCAGTGGCACAGCCAGGCCCTCGGGCGCACGATGGAGTTTCTCTGGTACGGGAAGTTCGGCCGTCCGGTCATTCTCTTTCCGACGTCGGCTGGCCGCTTTTCAGAAAACGACGACCGGGGGATCCCCGAGTCCCTGTCCGACAAGGTCAACAACGGCGAGATTCAGCTCGTCCTCGTCGACACCGTGAACAATGAGAGCTGGTACAACCGGAGTGTGCACCCTTCCGTCCGGGCCGCGCGGCACGCCCAGTACGACGCCTATCTCCGGCATGAGCTCGTGCCCTACATCTTCAACCGTGCCCAGCGAGGCGACCTGGCGGTCTACGGGGCCAGCTTCGGCGCGTATCACGCCGCGAACTTCGCCGCGCGCTATCCCGATGTCGTCAGCCGCGCCATCTGTTTTTCCGGGATCTATGACATCCACGCCCAGCTCGACGGCTACTGGGACGACAACTGTTACTTCAACTGCCCCACGGCGAATATCCCGAACATGGATGGCGAGTGGGTCGGGAAACTGTCACGGATCGACTGGGTGATCGCCACGGGCGAATACGACACGATCATCGACAAGAACCGCGAGTTCTCATCGCTTCTCTGGTCGAAAGGGATTCCGAACCAGCTCGAGATCTGGGGCGGCGTCTTCGGCCACGACTGGCCATGGTGGCGCGAGAACCTCCGCCGCTTTCTTTAGTGAAGCGCAGCAGGACAGGCTCGGGAGACCCCTCATGCACCGCATCACAGTCGCGTCCTTTCTCTTCGCCGTCGCCGTCAGCGGTTCCGCGCAGGTTGTTCCGGACTCGCAGATCCATGTCCTGCGCGCCGATGGCAGTGAACTGACGATTCCGTCGAGCGCGAAGCCAGCCGAAGGGTTTCTCGTCGAATTCGTCGCCCCGCCAGCCGCCCTTGCAGCAAAGAGTGCCGGCAAGACCGCCATCGACTACCAGGCCACTTTCACCCGCTTTCGCAACGACCTCGATGCCATCGCGAACGCGTCGAAGCGAGGAAAGGCGGTTCCGGACGTCCTCATCCGGCGCGAGTTCTCCATCGTGTTCAATGGTGTTGCAGTCCAAGCGCCCCGCGACGTGATCGAAGCGCTCCGCGCGCTGCCGTACGTCAAGCGGGTTGTCGAGGATCGCGTCGTTCATGCGCTTGCGGATGGACCCAACATCACCCTGATCCGCGCCGACAAGGTCTGGTCGACTCTCGGCACGCGCGGCAAGGGCGTGACCGTGGCCATCATCGACACCGGCATCGACTACACCCATCCCGCACTGGGCGGAGGGTTCGGCACGGGGTTCAAAGTCACCGGCGGTTGGGATTTTGTCAACAACGACGCTGATCCGTTCGACGACAACGGCCATGGAACACATGTCGCCGGGATCGTGGCCGGGCAATCCGACACGATCACAGGCGTAGCTCCTGAGGTGTCGCTCCTCGCCTTTAAGGTGCTCAGTGCCACGGGCAGCGGCAGCGAGTCAAACGTCATCGCCGCGATCGAGCGCGCCGCCGATCCCAATCAGGACGGGAGCACGGCCGATCACGTCGACGTCGCGAACCTGAGTCTGGGTGGAAGCGGGAATCCGGATGATCCCGGATCCGTAGCCATCGACAACGCGACGGCCGCCGGCGTTGTCTTTGCGATCGCGGCCGGCAATTCAGGGTCCAGTTTCCACACCATCTCGAGTCCGGGCACCGCACGAAGCGCGATCACCGTTGGCGCATCCGACCTCACCGACAAGATCACGAGCTTCTCTTCGCGCGGTCCGAACATGAAGGACATCGCCATCAAACCCGATGTCGTGGCACCTGGCCTCTCGATCCTCTCCTCGCTGCCCGGAAACCGCTACGGATCTCTGAGCGGTACCTCGATGGCTACTCCTCACGTTGCCGGTGCCGCCGCGCTCCTGAAGGCTCTTCATCGCGACTGGACGCCGGCGCAGATCAAGCTGGCTCTTATGAATAACGCCGTATTCGTCGTGGACGACGTCCAGGCGGTCGGCGCCGGACGAATCGATGTGTTTGCGGCAGCGACGACGACCCTCGCCATCGACCCTCCCACGCTGAGCCTTGGCCTCGCTCCGACCCAGACCTCGTGGACAGTCACCCGAACGCTGCATGTGACCAACCGGGGCACGCAAACAAGGACCTACTCCGTGAAAGGCATCATCGGACCGGGGGAACTGGCGACGTTCTCACCCGCGTCCGTGACTCTTCAGGCGGGAGGATCCGCGGATGTGACGGCGACGATCACCATCGACAACGCGGTGACCCACACCAACCCGAGCTCCTTCAGCGCCGGCGGACAGGTTTCGTTTACCAACATTGCCTCAACGGCCGACGTGCACACCGTGCAGTTTTCCTTCACGCGAGCGGCCCGGGCGACGGTCACCTTCGATCGCGCCTATCCCGATGCGCTCTGGGTCAGCGATTCCCGCACGAGCCTCACCGGCGGCTCTTCCCTGGACGATCACACGTCCGAGGCACTGATGCTCCCGGGGACGTGGGACATGCTGGTCTACACTCGTGAATTCGATAACGCAGGCGTTCTCAACCAGATCGATTTCATCGCCCGCGAAGCGGTCACGTTACCGCGGGATACGACGATTGCTCTGACCGGCGCGGACCTCAAGCACTCCATCGTGCTGGCAGGACGACGCGAGACCGGCCAGACGCTGGCCGGCAACGGATACGCCAGCTCGGGCCGCATCGTCATCGGTGGAACATCGAGCAGCAGCTTGTCGCTGTCGTTCCCGTGGAGCCCGCTTCACCTCGTGCGCGTCTCGGACCTGACAGCGGGAAAATCTCTGCTCTTCTACGAGACCCTGCTCGATCTGACGAACAACAACTTCTATTCGCTCCAGCATCCGGCGCTGATCGGAGTCTCCGCTGACGCGACGCTGACTACGGGTGGAGCCGCACTCCGCGGCGGGGCGGTGCAGATCGGAGTGCCGTCCGCATCGCGCGGCGACCGACGGCTGACGGCGTTTGCCTCGATCATCGGAGGTGGAGGGGTCACGGCAACGGCAATCGTCGATTCACCCCTCGTCAACGGCCGCGTGTTCGTGTCACCAGACGTCCCGAGTGGTTCCTCGTTCGGGATCGGCTTCACGACGATCGCCGACTCCGCGACGCAATACACGACGCCCCTACTGCGCGTGATCAACGACAAGCTGGTCAGTGCCGGTTCTTCTTCCTCGCTCCTTCCCTGGGCCTACAGCGGATCGTCGTATCAGTTCGGCGAGGGCCCCCGCTTCCCCGTTCTGGTCTTCACGCCGACGGGAGCATCGAAGTTGAACCTCCTCACGGAAATGACCGGCCCGCTTGGCGAGGTGCGGGTCAGTGACCGGATCGCGACGACGACGACCCTCCGCGACTCGACCGATGCGAAAATCGCCGGCGGTGGCTACACGACAACACTCGATCTCTCGGCGAGGGCGGGTGCGTACGGCCTGCAGGTCGACAACATCGGAACGGTCTCGCCGGGAGTAAACGCAACCACGCGGATCTCGATGGCGATCGATTCATCGCGCACCGACTACATCCCGCCGTCGCTGACCACCATGACGCTGTTTGATGGCACTGGTACCCTCGTGACCCGGCTGGAACCGCACGGAAGCGGCGCCTTCCTCTTCTCAGCAGCCGACTTCGGCCTGAATGCGAGCGGCAGCCGCGTGTATCAGCAACTACCCGGTGACACGACGCATCTTTCGTATCGCTACAGCGGAGAGACGGCGTGGAGGCCACTTTCCGCGACGCAGGTCATCGAGGATGCCGGAAGCGGGGCAGGGATTCTCTTTCGCGCCGATCTCGCGCAGGTTGCGAACGTGAACCGCAGTCTCGTCGACCTGAAGTTCGAGCTCGCAGATGCCGCCGGAAACACGACGACCGTAACGATGACCCCCGCATTCTCGGTCGGGCCCGAGATGCTGCCGCGTCATCGAGCGAGTCGCTAGACGTTCGTCCGCGCACGAAAAACCCTCTCCCCGGCGATCAGGGAGAGGGTCCTGTGAGAAGGCGCTGGTGAACGCTCGCCTACCGCGCGCTCGCATGGGCCTGCGACTTCGCAACCCACGTCTTGAACGTCTCACCCGGCACGCTGCCCGAGATGGAGACCGAGGTATCGGTGCGCGTCACGGTGAACTTGCGCAGCACCGAGACGAGGTCGGGCGACTGTTCCTGGACGGCCAGACGCATGGCGGAGAGAGCGCCGCGCAGCGTGTCTTCGACCAGCCCGAGGGTTTCGGCGTCGGTCGAGAGGCCGATCGCGCTGAGCTTCAGGGAGTCGCCTGTGTCGGTGGCCCAGATGGCGACCGTGGAGACGTTCTTGAGCGCGGTTCCGATGGCCTGTGACTGTGAGCTATGACCGGCCATCTTCGGTGCGCCGGTGAGGCGCTGCGCGCGCGGCACGTCGACCAGCACGAACGCGGTTGCATGCGCGTCGACGCGGGCCATATCGCGGCCGAGTCCACTCGCGGTGACGAAGGACGTGCCACCGGCGGCGCGGCTGGCCAGCGCTTCGAGTACCGCAGCCTCGCTGCCGATCAGCGCGAGATGTGCGTCCGGAAACGCCACGACGCCCTGATGGTTGCCTTCGCCCTTGTCCGGCATGACGAAGTAGACGCCATGCGCCGAGGTTTTCTTCACTGCGCCGCGCGAGACGAGGGCGGCGGTGAGGCGGTCGATGTTGAACCGTCCGTCGGCGGCGATGAGGAAGTCCGCCTCGCTGCCGAGGTTCGTGCGCGGTGAGGTGGAGAAGACGACGACGTCGACGTCCTTCGTCGGCTGCAGGCCGGACTCGATGAGGAACTTCTCACCGTCGCCCGAATTGCTGATGTTCGCCGTCTGCGCGAAGAGCGCTGCCGAGAGCGGGCTGCTGCGCATGTCGGCGAGGCGCACGACGCCGACGGAGACCGCATCGCTGGGGATCAGCGACATCGCATCATTTTTCGCAAGGGCTGCCGGGACGAGCGCAAGGGTGAGGATCGCTACTGCTGCAAAATGCCTTTTCATTTAGAACTCCTTTCGTTGGAACAACCAGGAAGCGAGGATGAGACAGACGAAACCGAAGATGGCCGTACTGATGAACGGCGCAGGAGTAATTTTCAGAATCTCGTTGTGCATCTGCGGACCACCGACGTAGGCGACGACGGCCGTGGCCAGCTCCGCGGTCTTCGGCATCACCCAGTAGAGAAGCTTGATGCCGAGAGCCTGCCACTCCCTCGAGAGCGCCGCTTCGATGCGGGCGTGACCGGCCAGCATCAGCCCGAAAAAAAAGATGCCGTACGTGGCCATGATCGAGACGGCTGTGGATGAGGTGATCACTCCGATCAGGAAGGCGAACGCCAGCAACGTCGCGATCAGAAAGAGAATCACACCGCCGGCCAGGAAGAACCGCGGATGCAACACGTGCGTCTTCCAGGCGACGATCAGCCAAATGGACCCGATCAGGTAGAGGACGTTGCTCCCGGCCAGAATCAGCCCGGCGACGTAGCGCGACAGGATCAGCTTCACGCGCGAGACCGGCCGCGACAAATAGAGATCGATCGTCCCTTTCTCCTGCATGCGGGGCACGAGGTGGGCGGTAGCGAAGATCGCCAGAAACGTACAGAGGACGTACAGCACGCCCGAGAACCCCGACTCGAAACCGAGGACGAGCTTCTCGACTGACATGGTGCCGCTGACTTCGACCTGCTTGCCGAACAACTTCGCTCCGGCCAGCGCGCCATCGACGATGTCGAGATTGATCGCCGACGCGAAGATGATGATGAAGATCGTGGAGAGGAAGAAATACGCGACGAGTGTCCAGCGCGCAGCGGCTTCACGCATCACGTCTTCGATGTTTGCCATCAGCACTCTCACAGCATGCCTCCTTCGACCGACGGTTGCGCGCCCGGATCGACGGCGCGAACGAGATCGACGAAGACATCCTCGAGAGTGTTGCGAACGGGAGAAAGCTCGGCCAGCAGCCCGCCGCTTGCGCGAAGCTTGTCGACGAGCGCGTTGAGATGGGTGACGTCATCGACGGTGAGCAGCATGTGGCCATTCACCCGCTCGACTCCGGCGCCGCTTTCACGGAACGCAGCGACCAGCGCGTCGTCGACCGGCGCGGCCGGAACGAACTTGTATTTCGCGGCCCGGCGGGTCAGCTCTTCGATGCTGCCGGCGGCGGCGACCTTGCCGTTGCGAAGCACGGCCACGTGATCGCAGGTCAGCTCGATCTCCGACAGCAGATGCGAGTTGAGCAGTACTGCCGTTCCATTTGCGGCCGCTTCGGCTCGCAGAAGATCGCGGATCTCGCGGCGGCCCACCGGATCGACACCGTCCGTCGGCTCGTCGAGCAGCAGCACGTGAGGTGCGTGGAGCAGCGCGATGGCGAGACCGAGGCGCTGCGTCATGCCCTTGGAGTATTTCTTGACGCGGACGTCGATCCACTGGGCGATGCGCAGCGTCTCGAGCAACTCCACCGAACGGCGCCGGATCGTCACCGGGTCGAGGCCGGACATCTTGCCGAAGATCCCCAGCGCCTGACGGGCCGTGAGATAGCCGGGGATCTTGTGTCCTTCCGGCAGATAGCCGACGCGGCGCCGGCTCTCCGGGTTCCCCGCGGGGAGTCCGGAGATGCGTGCTTCTCCTGCGGTCGGGCGCGTGAGATCGAGGAGGATCTTGACGGCCGTCGTCTTGCCGGCGCCGTTCGGGCCTAAAAGACCGAACAACTCGCCCTCGCGGACCGAAAAGTCAATTCCGTCCAGCGCGGTGATCCGCGAACGCCCGACGGACGACTTGTACTGCTTCTTGAGGCCGGAGACCTCGATGACGGTCTGAGTCATGCTCCCTCATTACGGGTGAACACTCCCGGGGTTGCGCAGAATGCCTTCCAAAGCCCCCCGGTTCTGTATGATCGCCAGGTTCCGAACCATGTCTGACCGCGCCGTCTTTTTCGATCCCACCCGCCGCCGCTGGTGGTGGGTGAAACGCCTGGCCACGCTGCTGGGCCTTTTCGTCGTCGTGACGATCAGCGCCTGGCTGGTAAGCCTGTTCACCGTGCCGCTCCTTCCGGGTGTTCCGGGGATCACGACGGCGATCGTCCGCACACTGAAGAGGAGCGCTCACTTCCCGCGTCACCAGTCGCGGGAGCGTCAGTTCCTGGCGAAGAAGGACCGCAACCGTCTGCTCGCCGGGATTGCGAACGATCGCAAGCGAAGCCTCGAGTTGCAGGCGAGAGCGCCGATCTCTCCAGCGTCGGTCAGCGGAATCGTGGCCGCGTTCTATGCGCCATGGCAGGAAACGGGTCTTCTCTCTCTGAAATCGAACGCCGACCAGATGACGCATCTGTTGCCGGTCTGGGTCCATCTGCAGCAGAACGCGAACGGGCTCGACTTCCACGACTGGGATCCTTTGCTGACACCCCACAACCTGGACGTGCTCAAGATTGCGCGCGAAAAGAACCTCAACATCGTCCCGGTCTTCAGTAATGCGCAGATCACATCGACCGGCTCGGGGGCGTTCGATCCCAAACGCGTCCACATCTTCCTGACGAACGTCCCTCTGCAGCAGAAGATGATCATGTCGCTGCGGCAGTGGTGTCAGGCCAACCGCTTCCAGGGGATCAACGTCGACTTCGAAAACCTGATGCCGCAGGACTATCCGCTCATGATTCCGTTTCTGGAGCGGCTGAAGGCGAATTTCGCCCCGGTCCACCTCATCGTCAGTGCCGACCTCGAAGCCGGGCAGAAGCTCGATTGGCGAAAGGCATCCGCGATCTGCGACTTCGTCGTGGTGATGGCGTATGACCAGAACGGCGAGAACAGCAAACCGGGTCCGATCGCCGCGACGTCGTGGTATCGGGACATCGTCGAAAACGCCACCCATCTCATTCCGCGCGAAAAGCTGGTCATCGGGATCGCCAACTACGCTTACGACTGGATGGAGGGCCGCGACTGGGCCGAGCCGCTGACCTACCAGGGTGCCCTCATCACGGCCCACAACTTCCGCCAGCAGGAAAAGCCGGAAGACATCGTCGACTTCGACGAAAACGCTCTGAATCCGACCTTCTGGTACATCGACGACGACGGCAAGGAGCACGAAGTCTGGATGCTCGATGCCGTCACCGCGGCCAACGAGTGGCTGATCGCGTCGAACTACGGGGTGCGCGGTGCCGCGGTCTGGGTGCTGGGATCGACGGACCCCTCGATCTGGACGTTCATCCATCGCGAGAAACTGAACCAGCCGCCCAACATGAACGTTCTGGGCGTCATCAAGTTCCCCTACTTTCTCGAGTTCGTCGGCGACGGCGAAATCTCGCACGTCGATAGCAATCCGACCGACGGCAAGCGAACCCTGGAGGTCGATCCGCAGACCGGTCTTGCGCTGGACGAGAGCTACTACAAGTTCCCGACGTCCTACGTCATCGCCCGAAGCGGCTACCGACCGAAGATGCTCTCGTTGACGATCGACGACGGACCGGCGGACCCGTACACCGCCGACATCCTCGACGAGCTCAAGAAGCTGAACGTGAAGGCGACCTTCTTTCTGATCGGTCAGAACGCCGAGCGCTATCCGAATCTCGTCCGCCGCATCTGGAATGAAGGTCACGAGATCGGCAACCATACCTACACGCATCCAAACATGGCCTCGGTGTCTCCGCGTCAGGCACGCCTGGAGATCAACGCAACGCAGCGCGTCTTTCAGAGCCTGCTCCATCGCTCCACATTGCTGTTTCGTCCGCCATACAACGCCGACGCCGAACCGACCACCTCCGAGGAAGTGCAACCGATCGTGCTGGCCTCGGAGCTCAACTACATCACGGTCCTCGAGTTCCTCGATCCACAGGACTGGAAGCTGAGCGATCCGCTTCCGACTGGGGGTTCCACACCCCGCACCGCGAACGAGATGCTGAAAACCATCCAGGACCAACTCCTGACCGAAAAGGGGAGCTGCATCCTCATGCATGACGGAGGAGGCAACCGCGCCGAGACGGTGAAGTTGCTTCCGCTGCTCGTGAATTGGGGACGCGCCAACGGCTACACGTTCGTTCCTGTCTCCACGCTCATCAACTCGACGCGCGACAAAGTGAACCCCGAGGTGAATGGGTCGGACACGCTGATGCTGGCGACGGATCGCGTCGTCTTCGAAGCGATCTACCTGTTCGAGCTCTTCCTCGGCATTGCCTTCACGACCGCGATCATCCTGGGAACGGCGCGGGTGATCTTCGCCACGATTCTCGCGTTGATCTCCAAATGGAGAGAGCGCTACGACCGGTTTGATCCCGCCTTCCGGCCCGCCGTCAGCGTCATCATCGCCGCGTACAACGAAGAGAAAGTCATCGCCCGAACGATCCGCGCGGTGATGGCCACCGGGTATGAGCCGTTGGAGATCATCGTCGTCGACGACGGCTCGAAAGACGGCACAGCGAACGAGGTGCGCGAACACTTCGGCGAGGCCGTGACGCTCCTCATGCAGCCAAACGGGGGCAAAGCGTCCGCGCTGAACCGCGGTATTGCCATCGCCACCAGCGACATCATCATCGCGCTCGACGCCGATACGGTCTTCGCGAACGACACGATCGAAAAACTCATCCGCCACTTCGCGGATCCGCTGGTCGGCGCTGTGGCAGGCAACGTCAAGGTCGGCAATCGCATCAATCCACTCACGTACTGGCAGTCGATCGAGTACGTGACCAGTCAGAATCTCGACCGCCGCGCCTACGCCACGATCAACTCGGTGACCGTCGTGCCGGGAGCGGTGGGAGCGTGGCGAAAAGAAGCGATTCTCCAGGCCGGCGGCTACACCAACGACACGATGGCCGAGGACATGGACCTCACGTGGCGCATCCGCAGGATCGGGTGGAAGATCGCGACCGAGTCCTACGCCCTCGGCTATACCGAGGCTCCGGACAGCATGAAAGCGTTGTTCGGCCAACGCTTCCGGTGGGCCTTCGGGACGCTCCAGTCCCTCTGGAAACACCGCCGCGCGCTCGGGCGGTATGGCTGGTTCGGAACGATCATGCTGCCATCGCTCTGGCTGTTCCAGGTCGCCTTCCAGGTGCTCTCGCCGCTTGTGGACCTGCAGATTCTGTGGGCTCTCGGCGGTGCCGTTCACGCAGGCATGAGGCGGCTCAGCGGGGATTGGCAGCCGCTTCCCGGCGCGCTTTCCTCGCTCTACCTGATCGGGTTCATGTACGCGTTCTTTTTCGTCGTCGAGCTCCTCGGCGCACTGGTCGCGTATAAGCTCGATCGTGAAGATCCGAAAGTGCTGGTCTGGCTCTTCTGGCAGCGCTTCCTCTATCGTCAGCTCATGTACGCCGTCATCCTCAAGTCGATCAAGACGGCGATCTCCGGTATCCGCACCGGATGGGGCAAGCTCGAACGCAAAGGAACCGTCGAGATGGCGGGCGAGCCAGTCGAGTTGCACGTACGCGAAGCGCAATAACCTCGATCGGCATGCTCGATCACTACCGCACCCTCGGCGTTCCCGCTGAGTTTCGTCAGAAAATCGAGCGTTCGGAGTTTCTAGGGATCGCCATTCACGTCGCAGACGACAAAGCGTTCTTCTCGGAGCTGGCAGTGCAGACCAGGCGTCACTACGACGCCACGCATCTCTGCTGGGCCTTCCGACTGTTAGCGGACGGCAGCATTCGCGCTCGTAGCGCGGATGCTGGCGAGCCCTCTGGAACCGCCGGCAAACCGATCCTCAGCGCGATCGCGGGGGCCGATCTCTACGACGTGGGCGTCATCATCGTCCGCTGGTACGGCGGAGTGAAGCTCGGTACCGGCGGGCTCGCACGTGCATACCGGGAGACGGCTGCGGAGACGCTGCACGCGGCGGTGCCCGAGGATCGCTTTCTCTATCGGCGTTTCCGGATCGCGGTGCCGTTCGATCAACTCGGGATCGTCTACCGACTGATCGACGTACCGCACGTCGTGCTGGCCGGCGAGCACTTTGCGGAACGGAACGAGTTCCAGTTCGATGTCCGCCTGTCCCGCGCCGATGCGTTCGCCGCGTCTCTGACCGAGAAGCGCCTGACTATTCTTCCGTGACGGTCGTGCGCGCGAGCCTGTCCCCGAGCCGCCGCTTGCCCGCGATGACGAGGATGACCTCGATGAGGTTCCACCCTGGAACGAGCAGGGCGACGTTGCGGACAACGCTGCGGAAGTACCCGCATGGCCTGTCGTCCGGCGTCACCAGACGCAGGCCGAGAATCTGCTTGCCCAGCGAACGGCCGCGCCAGCCGTCGCGGAACAGCATTCCCAGCATGATGATGGTCAGTGCGGCGAACCAGACGATCTGAATCGCTTTGATTTCGCCTCCGATCCAGGCGAGGGTGTAGCTGACGAGCGCCGCCGGCAGCACCAGAAGGAGCGAGATGGAAAGGGCATCCACCAGGAAAGCGGCGATGCGCAGAAGCGTCGTCTGGGAACCATCCGTTGTCATTCGCGAAACCCTTTGCCCCCGTTGTCGTACCTTCCTGCTGCAAGGGTCTCTATGAACAGCCGGAATCGCGTCATCTATTCACTCACAGCACTGATCCTCATCGGAGGCTGTGGGACGCGTCTGGAGCGTCGTACCACCCACGTGGAGCGGCGCTGGCCGGCTGGCGCGATCCGGCATATCGAGGTCCGGGAGATCGATGGCGCCATCAACATCGAGGCCGGCTCCGAGTCGGAAATCGCCATGGACGCGACGGTCCGCAGCCGGCTCGCTCCTCGCCGCGACCAGGACAACCAGGGTTACTTCCGGACCGAGCTGAACGGCGACACCCTGGTGATCGGCCGGCGCGATGAGCATCGGGGCTTTCATTTCTTCAGCTTCGGAAACGAGACCCGGATCGACTACGACCTGCGCGTTCCCGCGTCGGTTGCCCTCGACCTGCGCACGGTCAACGGCCGGATCGCCACGCACGGCGTCGACGGAGAGATGCGCGCGGTGACCGTGAACGGCCGCGTGAATATCGACACACCCGGTTCCAATGAAGTCGAGGCGCACACCGTGAATGGCCGGATCGAGGCGCGCTTCGGCAAGACCTTCCAGGGGGCGACCCTCAAGACCGTTAACGGCGGCGTGACCGCGTTCCTCCCCCTCAGTGCGTCGTTCGCAGGCGACTTCTCGCAGGTCAATGGCGACATCGAAGCAGCCTTTCCCCTCAACATTCATTCGCATCCCGGCAGCCGGCGCGTCTCCGGTGAAGTGAACGGCGGACGCTACGAGTTGCGCATCACAACGGTGAACGGCGACATCAAGATCGATACCGCCACGCCGGTGGCCCCACTCGCTCCTCCCACGCCTCCCGCACCCGCGGCGCCTCCCAAAGCGCCCGCATCACCAGCCACGTAGCGGCGACTCCGGGCGGCGGCATCCGGCCGCGCCCCGGCCCTATACTCGCGCTCCATGACCAAGCGCATCGCCGCGGCGATTCTGTTCCTCGTGATCGCGATCGCCGCCATCGCTCCGATTCGGAGCTACGACTACTTCTGGCACCTCGCAACCGGCCGCTGGATCGTCGATCACCACACGATCCCCGCAGTTGACCCTCTGGCCGTGGCCAGTGCCCAGACGCCCTGGATCAACGGAGAGTGGCTCTATGAGATCGCGCTCTACGGGCTGCACGGAATTGGCGGTGATGTCGGAATCTCCATCATCGCCGCGCTGCTCGCTGCGGCGATCTTCACGACGGCGTTCCTGTTCTCCAGTCGCGATCAGGACCTCGGCGTCGCGCTGCTCGTTGCGTCGATCGCATTCGCCGGTGCGTCGGACCGGCTGGGCGTGCGTCCCGCCGCGGCGGCAGCTCTGCTCATCGTCATCGCGATCGGTCTGCTCGGTTCGCGCCTTCGGCCGGGCTCCTTGTTGATCGCGTACGCATGCCTCACGGTCGTCTGGATCAACGTGCACCCATCGGCGCTGTTGGCCCCCGTGCTGGCCTTGATCACGATGCTCATCGACGTACGACGCTGGATGCTCGCTCTGGTGAGCGCTGCTGCGCTGCTGGTGAATCCTTACGGCTGGAACGCGCTTCTCGCTCCGCTCCGGCTCACCTCGGAGATTCATGAAGGCGGCTTCGTCAACGCGGAGTGGCTGCCGTCGTCCTTTGCGCTCTTCCCGCTTCTCTACGTGACCATCGCCCTCGTCGTTCTCCTGTTCCTCGGCGCGCCCGCAAAGCGAGCCAATGCATGGCGCTTTGCCGTATTCGCAATCCTCGGGGCAATCTCGGTTCGCTACGTTCGCAATCAGGGACTCTATTTCGCGGCAGTACCGCTGCTTCTCCCACCGCTGGGAACCATCTCGCGGCGGGTTTCAACCGTGCTCGCGGTGTCCACCCTGCTTCCGCTGGCGTGGGTGTTCCAGCACGACGTTCACCGGCTCGGGGTCGATGATGAACGGTTCCCGACGCGGGCGGTGGGGGCGCTGCAGTCCTACAAGCTCGACGGCGGAATCTACAACGTAGACCAGTTCGGCGGGCTGCTGGAATGGACGTTTTATCCGGCGCGGCGTGCGTTGACAGACGGCCGCAACGAGCTCTTTCGCACATTCATCGCGGAGGACGCACAGGCGCGAGGGGACAGCAGAGCCTGGCACGCCCTGATCGCGAAATACGGGTCCGTGCTGGCCGTCGACGAGTATCAATCCGAAAAAGTCGAGGTCGTCGACGTGGCCAGCGGCGAACGGCGGGCATTGCCGGCCTCGCTGGTCCGCTATCGCCGTCGTGACTGGGCGCTCATCGCCTTTGATGACGCAGCGATGGTTTTCGCGCGGCGTGATGCGTTTCCTCCCCAGCGCCTGGCCTCCATCGAATACCGCTTTCTCGTTCCCGACGATCCATCGATCCGCTACAGGAATGCGGCGTTCCGGGAGAGTGCACGGACCGAGATCGCGCGCGCTCGGGCGCAGTTCGGCGGGATACGAGTGGTGCGGGAGTTGGAGCGCGGTCTGACCGCAGAGCCGGGCGGCTAGGCCTCGGACACCTGCCCGCCCGCCGGACGTGCCGCCTAGTTGACGACGTCGCAGCAGTCGTCGTCGAGCGCCTGCTCCTGTGGCCAGCGGCAAGCCAGGACGCGCTCGAAGTACGGACGCACGATTCGTTCGTAACGCTGCTCGAAGCCTGGGTGCAACTCCAGGATTGCCTTACGGGCGCAGCGGACGAGACAGCGTGCTTCACGGTGCGACACGGTCATGTCGCTTCCGATCAGGTTGAACGTGAGCTCGACGATCATGCGGATGCGACGCAGACGTCGCCGCTCGAAAAACGGCGAGCGGACTTCCAGCGTCGAATCCATTGCGTACTTGCTCATGCTCAGTTACCGCGCTGAAACGGCGATGCCCTGCGCAGCATTCCTTCAATACGATCCGGCCGAACCGCGTCGTGCCCGCAGACTCACGCGTGCTCGCGATCGCCTTCAGCCCAGATCTCATCGGCCATGCCCGCATCGATCTGTGCCTCGTAGAACTTGATTGCGGCCCGGCCTACCGCACGAACCGACACATAGTTCAGCGCGCCGCCGGAGATGACGCCGACGAACGGGATCGCTTTCGTCAGACGCTCCCGGAAAAAGTTCGCCCCGAGTTTCTCAGCGATGACCCCGCCTTCCATCGTGGCTGACTCGAGCATCGTGGCGATGCCCTGCTTCCCGATTCCTACGCCGGACGCGTAGGCGAGACAGGACATCGCTTCCGCGAAACGCTCGCGTTGCGACGGCTCATGACCATAGACCGTGGCGATGCCGAGGATCAGTCGGAATTGCTGGAACACGAGGAAGGCGAGCTCGGCGCCGAGTGTACCGATGGCAATGAGCCCGCTCGGCAATCCGGATATCGCTCCGGCAGCGGCGCAGCGCAGTGCGGTGCGCCGCACGAGCATGCGGGCGTGCTGATCGGAGTGAAAGTCCGGCTCGCTCTCTTTCAGCGCAAGGACATCGCGGCGGATCTTCTCCGTATCGATCTCTTCGAAGAGAGACCTGAAGACCTCCTCGAGCATCGAGTCGGCGCGCTGTTTCAGCTCCCGGACTTTTCCCATCGCGTATCAGTCGGTGCTCTTGGACTCCGTCTTCGGCTGAGGCTTCGATTCCGCTTTGGCCTCCGGTTTCGATTCCGGTTTCGATTCGCTTCTCGACTCTTTATTTGTTTCCGGCTTCGATTCGCTCTTCGATTCTGACTTCGTCTCGCCCGCCGATTCGGACTTGCTGTCGCCGGACGAGTCGCTCTTGCCCTGCGATTTCGCATCAGCCTTCGACGCCGCGCTGGCGTAGTCGGTCTTGTAGAAACCGGAACCTTTGAACTGGATCGCCGGAGCGGACATCAGCTTCTTCACGTCACCGCCGCACTTCGAACAGATCGGGTACGGAGGATCCGTGAACTTCTGAATGACCTCAGTCCGATCATGACACTTCGTACACTGGAACTCGTAAATGGGCATCCTTCAGGGTTCTCCCGCGATAGGAACAGCGTCCGTCGACAGCAGGATTCCGAAGGCCTACTGCTTCATCAACGGGGCGACTTTCGCCTGTGAGTTCTCTTCCGCTGCGAAAAGCACTCCATCCCGGAAGTAGACACCGGCAACGCCACCCTCCGTGCGCCGGTAGTACCAGGACTCGATCGTCGACTCCGGACGATCCTTGCGCGTCTGCCAGCCGGGAATTGGATTGCCGAGGAGGTGGGCGACCTCGCGCTGCGACATCCCCTTCTCCAGTCGCGCCAGTTTCTCGTGCGAGACGGCGAGGTGGTCAGCGGCGACACCGAGTCCGTGGAGCGCAACGGCGTTCTTCGGATCGTGCGCGAGAACCGCGCGGTAAACCCGAATGGCATCCTGATAACGACCCAGGGAGGCGAGCTCGCCGGCGAAGTCGAGCTGGATGTGCTGATAGACCTCGCGGGCGCGGCTGTGCATGGGGTGCTGCTGCACGAATGCTCCGAGGGTGTCCGCGTAGGCCTGCTTCGCCTTCACCGGTGCGTTCGTTCCGGACGCCGCCTGTTTGTGACGCAGGACACGAAGCCAGTCGGCTGAATTGTCGACGGAGTCGCGGGCACCGCCACACGCGATGGTGGCGACGGTGATGACGATCAGGAGGCGGCGCATTGGGCATTCAAAGTAGCACACGTTCTCTGCGCTATAATCCCGGCGGTCTGCGAGGTTTATTCAACTCACAGTATTGGGAGGACTTATGGCCGTGAGGGGCGACGAAGTCGCGGGCTCCATTGATGTGCACGTCCGCGATGCGATGGAGAAACTGGTGGGCGAGATTCGCTCCTCCATCGAAGACGTCCGCGAAGTCGTCAACTCGCAACTCAAGGCCGCGCTCCAGAGCCTCCAGGCCGACGTCAACGCCGTTTCTTTCCTTCCCCACCTTCAGAAGACGATCGGTGACTTCGAGGACGGGCTTGCCGCAACGGTTCCGGCCCCCTCGGCACCGACGGGCGCCGACGCCTCGCTGGTCCGCCTCGCCGTTCAGGCGGTCGAACGAGGCAAGTCGCAAGTCGACATCCTCAACGCCCTGCTGGAGCAATGTCTCGCCTTCGGTTCGCGAGCCGCAATGCTGATCCTTCGCGGCGAAACCTTCAGCGGATGGAAGGGCGTCGGCTTTTCCGCAGCCGGCGGAAACGACGAGTTGGTGAAGCGCTTCAACGCCGCCCCCGGCCTGATTCCCGAGCTCGATCACGTCCTGCGCAACGAGCAGGTTGTGACGTGGGACGGAGCGAATCTCTCGACCCGGCTCGGTGTCGCGGCATCCTCGAAGGCGATCCTCGTGCCCATGGTGATCAAGGACAAGGTCGCCGCGGCGGTGTACGTCGACGCGACCGGCGACGATGCCGCGAAGCTCGATCCGGCGTCGATCGAGCTCCTCGTCTTCACGACGGGCCTGCTGATCGACACCCTGACCATCCGCAAGAAGACACCGTCGCCGAGCCTCAACGATCCGCAATCGGCGTCCTCACCAGCCGCAGCTCCGACTCCGCGCCCGACCCCAACGCCGCCCCCCGTTCAACCCTCGCCAGCCGTTCCGGATGAATCGCCGGAAGAGACCGTCGCGGTCTCCGCGGTTCAGATGCGCGAGATGATGGCACCGTCCCTCGCGAAACCGGCATTCACAATGCCGGAGACCGACTTCGCCGCGCCCTCTGCTCCCGTTCCTTCGGCCGAATCATTCCTCACGACGGCGATGCCGGCGTTCGAACTGCCGAAAGCGGTTCCTCCTCCACCACCACCGCCGCCCTCCGCGCCTGCCGCTCCCGAAAAGGAGGAGCGCCCCAGCACCCAGTACATCCCACCCGCGACCTTGTCCCGCGCAACGCCCCTCGCTGGCGCAGCGGGTGACGACTCAAAAAAGCACGATGAAGCGCGCCGGTTCGCACGCCTCCTCGTCTCAGAGATCAAGCTTTACAACGAGCCGAAAGTCGACTCCGGTCGCAGGAACAAGGATCTCTACGAGCGCCTCAAAGAGGACATCGACCGCAGCCGTCAGATGTACGACGAACGGATTGCCGAGGATGTGAGGAAGACGTCGAACTACTTCTACGACGAGCTGGTTCGCATCCTCGCCGACAACGACGCCGCGGCTCTCGGACTCTAACCTTTCGCGGCCGTTCCCCGGCGACGGCCCACTTTTCGCACCGAACGCAGAAGGATGCGGGTTCGACGCCGATGGGTCATCACACTTGCCGCGGTACTGGTTCCGGTGCTCGTCGTCATCGCTGTGTTTCGACTCCGCGAGAGTACAGGCGGGCGTCAGGACCGCGTCGTATCGTCGAAGCCCGAGGCGCCGCCCGACCTGGAAAAGTTGCGGCCGGCGTTCGACGCCGGACTCGAAGCTCTCCGCCGCGGAGACGGCGCGGAGGCCGTGGGTAGCTTCTCGTCCTTCACATTCGGCAAGCGCGCGGTCGAGGAGTACCGCCTTTACTACCTCGCCAATGCGCATCAATTGAATGGGGATCGCGCCGGCGCGCGCGCAACGCTGGCCACGCTGTGGAGGCGGCATCCCGGCTTCGTCCTCCAGGCCGACGCAGGTCTGAACCTCGGCGCGCTTTACGTGAAAGTCGCGGACTGGAAGCACGCGGCGGACGTCTACGCGGAAGTCGCATCACACGCGGACAACTCCAACATCGCGGCGAACGCACGTTGGAGCGCGATCGAAGCGGACATGGCCGCGGGCGATATCGCCTCCGTGCTCGACCAGGCCCGCGCCATCGCCATCCGGAATCCACGTTCTCCCCAGGCATCGCACGCAATCGAGCTGACTCGAGCGCTCTACGGTTTGCCGCCCGGTGCGCCGATGAAACTGACAGCCGGCGAACGACTGGAGCGAGCCGTCTCCTTTCTTCGCGACGGCGACCCGCAAAACGCACTCGACGAACTGAACGCACTCGATGCGAGCGGAGTCCCCTCCGACCTGCGTGTGCCGCTACAGCTCAATCGCGGGCTGGCTCTGAATCAACTCCGTCGTTTCGACGATTCGAACAAGGTCCTCGACCCCCTCGGCTCGGACGCGTACCGCTTCGCAATCCCGGCCCTCTTCACGGCCTCGAAGAACTATCGCGTGCTTTCCGCATCGACGAATCCAATGGTCACAAAGACCATCGTCGTGCGGCAACAGGTCGGCACCACGAAAGTGAAGGCGAAGGGAAACAAGAAGGCCACCACGAAACCGAAGTTTGCCAACGTGAGGAAAAACGTCCAACTCGTCGATCTGGCGAAGAAGGCGAAGAAAGACGAATACGACCGGCTGGCCACGGAGCGACTGAAGGACCTGCTGTCACTTCCCCTGGCCGATGGCGTGCGGATTCAAGTGCTGAATACGCTCATCGCCGCGGCCGAAGCAAAGAACCAGGATGCCTACGAACAGCAGCTCATCGGCCAGCTCGAGAGGGTAGATCCGTCGCAGGATGCGGGGCTCCAGCACTTCTGGGACAAGGCATGGGCTGCCTACGCGCGCGGCGATTGGAACGGCGCGTCGGAGCTGTTCGCCTTCATTCGCGAATCGTATCGGGGCCCGAACACGCGACGCCAGGCGATGTACTGGCACGCACGCTGCGCCGAGCGACTGGGAAAGAAGGACGAAGCGGCCGCGGCGTATCGCGTGCTGGCTTCGGCTCCCTATGACGATCTCTACGCCATCGAGTCCGAGAAGCGCGGAGCAAAACGGCCTCTCTCCAACTCCAATCCGCTCACGTCCAACCGTCCCGACTGGCGCGATATCGCCGAGCACAACATGCCGGCCGAGCTGCGGCTCGGCTACGAGCTGACCGCCCTGTCAGACTTTCGCGACGCACAGCAGGAGATCGACAAGAACCGCAACCGCAAGAACCAGCCGTTCGCGGATGCGCTGCTGGCGGACCTCTATCACGCATCCGACAATACGGTCGCGACGCTGAAGACGCTTCGCGCTGCGTTTCCGGCTCTGGCCACGGTCGAGCAGGATTCCGTGCCGCCGTACTTTCTGAAGATGTACTACCCGCTCAGGTACGAGGACTGGATCCGCCGCTATAGCGACAAGAACGGAGTCGATCGCTACGTCGTGATGGGACTCATTCACCAGGAGAGTTACTTCAACCCCGGCGCGCGATCCGCGGTCGGAGCGACCGGACTGATGCAACTCATGCCTGCCACGGGACGCGAGCTTGCCGGCCGCTTCCACATCGCCCCGCACCTTGACAACCCGGAGACGAATATCCGCCTCGGCACCGCACACTTCAAGATGCTGGTGAACCTGTTCAACGGCAGCGATGATCTGGCGATCACGTCGTACAACGCCGGTCAGGGGCGTGTCATGCAATGGCGCCGTGCCGCGCCCGGAAAGCCATTGGACGAGTTCATCGAATCGATTCCGTACCGGGAGACGCGGACGTACGTCAAACACGTGGTGATGCTCGCGTCGACCTATCGGCGGATGTACCCGTAGCTTCGGAGTCTATCGAAGCACGCGCCGTGCGATGGCCGGGTCGTTCCAATCTACGGACTGGTCGAAACGATCGATGACGTTTCCGTCGCGGTCGTACGCGATCGTCGTCGGGATGACCCGGACGCGATTCGCGGCGGAGAACCGCCCGTCGCTGTCGAGCAGCGTTTCCATCGCCACGCCGTTCCGCCTGAGAAAACGAACGGCGGATTCGAAATCCGGATCCTGCGAGACGGCGATCACGCGCAGGTGATGCTGCCCCGCGAATGCGACAAATGCAGGCAACTCCTCGCGGCACGGACCACACCACGCCGCCCAGAAGTGCAGCAACGTCCCCGAGCCGCCGCGCAGGTTGATCGTCACCGGCCGGCCATCACGATCGTGCGGGCGCGGCGCGGGAGTGCATGCCAGCACAACAACGAACATCACGGCAGCCGCGCGGCGCATCAGGGGATGAACCCGCGGATGGTTCTCACCGTGAGACCGGGCCGGCTCGTTCCTACTTCGACCTTCCGATACACGCGATCCTTCGTCGTCGACTGCGAGTTGTACGCGAGGAGGTATTGCGACCGAAGATCCTTCTCCAAGCGCACATACGTCTCGTCGAGCTGCTTGATATCGTGGATGAAGTACGCGATTCCGCCAGTCTCCGCGGCCAGCGCTTTCATCTTCGAGGTCCCGGCCGCGTCGAAGAGGCTAAGCCCGACGCCGATGAAGTAGAGCGGCACCCGGGCGGAGCGCGCGTAGGTCAGCATCTCCTCGTAGCTCGTGCGCGACGTCGTGTCCTCTCCGTCGGTGAGGATGATCAGCGCTTTGCGGCCCTGGAGCGTACGAAAGCGATAGAGGCCCGTGACGATCGCGTCGTAGAGCGCTGTCCCACCGCTCGCCTCGGGAATCGCCCGGACCTGTGCTTCCAGCGAGGAGACGTCCGTCACGAATGGAGATCCCGATCGCGCGTCGAACGCAAAGCCGGTAGCAAAGGCGCGGTCGCCAGGTTTCATGATCCGCTTGAAGAACTCCAGCGCGGCCGTTTTGGCCTGCTCCATCCTCGGCTTCATGCTCCCGGAATGATCGAGCAGCACCCCCGCCGCGATCGGAAGGTTCGACGCGTAGTTGAACGTCGTGATGGTCTGCGGCTTGCCATTCTCGGAGACCGTGAAATCACCCTGCTTGAGGTCCGTCACGGGAAGACCCGCTTTCTCCGTCACCATCACCGGGAGCTCGATCAGGTTGACCTCGATTTCCTCGGAAAACCGCTGGCCGTTCAGGAAGAGCAGATCGCTCGCTTCATAGTTCGTCTCGTCGACGACCGAGGCCCGCACGAAGTCAACGCCACTCAAGCGTGATCGCGGGATGTCGAGCGCGTACGGGGGCGCCGTCCATTCGTGAATCTTCTTCTGCCCCGCGTACAGCGCCGCCGACTTGATCTGCGTCGCCTTGGGGTTCTGCACGCTCACTTTGAAGTGGACGATGTCATCCGGCGTCACCGTGCGCGTGATCTTCACCTCGAGCGGCGTCTCGTGTTCGTTGACGACAAAGGCATCCGCATCGACGTACCGTCCCTGCGCGTCGTAACCGACGGCCCGCACTTCGACGCGTTTCGGCAAGGCGCCCAGATCCAGCTCGGCGCGGTAGGGCGGGGCGTTGCGGGCCATGATTCTCTTTCCCTCGACCCAGAACTCCACCCGCGTGACTGGCGGTTGTGCATCCACCTCGACGATGAAGAGATTCGGCGCGATATCGCGGCGCGGCGGCATGATCTTCACCGTACCGCTGCTTTCGGGAACGATGCCTTCGGCGAGGATCGCCTCGGCATCGTCTCCCTCGCTCGCGACGTATGCCTTGTTCGTCTTCGCAAGCGTGAACGTCTGCGTGGTCTTGGCAAGGATGACCGGAGTCTGCTCCTCGAGCGGAACCATCAGCCGCGCCTCGATCTCCGCGTCACCCGGCTGGAGTGTCTGAACCGACACGAGCGGACTCGCGGACGTCGTGAGCAGCGGATAGCGAAAGCGTTTCACCACGTCGCCGCCCTGCGAGATCGATCCCGTGATCACGAGCGGGACACCTGACGGCGCATCGGTGGGAATCGTGAACCGGTACGAAATGCGCGCCACGATGCCCTGCGGTGAATCGCCGAGGGGTTCGACCGAAATGCTCAGCTTGCCCTCGGCGGCGATGAGCGGAAGCGGGAGAAGGAACAGCGCGAGCAGCGCACGTTTCATCCGGTCATTGTCCACGTCCCGCGCGAAGCGGGCGATAGAATCTGCCTCTTCGCATGACCTTGCCACCGCTTCGTTACCGCGCCGTCCTGTTCGACCTCGACGGGACACTCGTCGATTCGTACGCAGCACTGGCCGAAGCGGTCAACCACGCCCGGCGCGAGCATGGCCTCCACGAGTTGAGCGCGTCGAGCATCCGCGAGTTCATCGGGGACGGACTCGATACGCTCCTTCAGCGAGCCTTCAACATCGCCGATGTACCGCGCAGCGTGAAGGACGCTTTCGAGTCGCGGTACGACGAGATCTGCTGTCAGGAGTCGACGATTCTCACCGATGTCGTGACGACCCTCGGCACGCTGGACAGTTTCGGCGTGACGATGGCCGTTTGCACGAACAAGCCGACGGCGTTTTCAAAAAAGATCCTTACCTTCCTGGAACTGGCTCCCTACTTCCGCGCGATCGTCGGTCCCGACCTGGCCGGAGCGCGGAAGCCCGACGCGAAACACGTTCTGCACACGCTCGGAGCCATGCAATGCGCCGCGGACGGAGCACTGTTCGTGGGAGACATGCCGATCGATGTGCATGCTGCGCGCAACAGCGGGATCGATGTCGCCGTCGTCGCCACGGGATCCTCCACACCCGCCGCCCTGCAGGCCGCGCGGCCGGATCACTATCTGGACCGCTTCAGCGATCTCGTGAAGGTGGTGGCGGGATGACGGCTTCGACTCCGAAATACCGCTTCGTCTTTTTCGACGTCGATTCCACGCTCGTGACGATCGAAGGTATCGACGTCCTGGCCCGGAACGATCCCGAGATCGCGATGCTCACCGAGCAGGCCATGAATGGAGAGATCCCGCTCGATCAAGTCTACGGAGCGCGTCTCGACAGGATCCGGCCGAGCCGCGCGCAAATCGACGGTCTGGCGGACCGATACATCACGTCGCTCGTGCCCGGCGCGCGGGAAACGATCGAAGCCCTGCAGCGGGCCGGCGTCATCGTGCATCTGGTCACCGGAGGGATCGAGCAGGCCATCCTCCCGCTCGCCGACTCGCTCGCCATCGCACGGCGCAATGTGCATGCAGTCACGCTCCGATTCGGTGATGATGGCAATTATTGCGATTTCGATCGCCACTCATTTCTCACGCGTCCGGGAGGCAAGGAACTGGTCGTGCGCGACATCCGTGCACGCTCGCACGGCAAGGCGGCATTCGTTGGAGACGGCGTCAGCGATCTGGAAGCGAAGCCGGCCGTCGACTGCTTCATCGGCTTCGGTGGCGTTGTGGTCCGCCCGCGCGTGATGGAGAATGCTGACGCCTGGGTCACCGAAATGCCCGGCGTGTTGCAACATCTCTTATGACCGAAGCCAACTTCTTCGTCCCTGGTCCTACGTGGGTTCGCCCGGAGATTCTCCGGGAAATGCTCCGCCCGATGATTGCCCACCGGTCTGCGGAGTTCGGTGATCTCTTCCAGCGAGTGGTGGCCCGTCTCAAGCCGCTCTTCGGAACGACGCAGGATACGTTTGTGGCGTCCTGCAGCGGCACGGCGCTGCTCGAGGCTGCACTCACCAACTGTGTTCCCCGGCGCGTGCTGGTGACCACCTGCGGCGCATTCGGCGAGCGCTGGCGCAGCATCGGCGAGAGCCTCGGACTTGAAGTCGATCAACTGAACGCCGGTTGGGGAAACGCGGTCGACCCGCAACAGCTGGCCGATCATCTCGCATCACGCCGAACGCATTACGACGCGGTCGCTCTGACACACAACGAGACATCCACCGGCGTCACCAATGACGTCGCCGAGCTCGCACATGTCGTGCGCTCGGAGTCACCGGGCACTCTGATTCTCGTCGACGCGGTTTCGTCGCTCGGCGGCATCCCCGTCCGATTCGACGAATGGGGACTGGATCTCTGCCTCGCCAGCGTGCAGAAGGGACTGGCGCTTCCTCCCGGCATCACGGTCTTCGCGCTTTCTGCAAATGCCCTCGAACGATGCCGGAAGCGGCCCTATCGCGGCACGTATCTCGATTTTCTCAGCTTCAAGAAACATGGAGACGAGGGCAACGTGCCCACCACGCCATCGATCTCTCACTTCTACGCCCTGGCGAAACAACTCGACGACATGATTGCGGTCGAGGGACTGGAGGCTCGGTACAAGCGTCATGAGGCCATGCGCGATGCGACGATCCAGCGCACCGCCGCGTACGCCGAGCTGGCCTCGGAAGCCGACCATGCCTCCGCCACCGTCACCGCCCTGATCCCCAACCGCCCTCCCGATCAAGTGCGCGCGGCGATGAAAGCACGCGGATTCACACTCGGCGGCGGCTATGGCAAGTGGAAAGAGACCACGATCCGGATCGGCCACATGGGAGATATTCAACTGGACGACGTCAACGCCATGCTCGATGTGCTGGGCGAAGTCGCGGGCGCATGAGAATCCTGGTCACCGACACGCTGGCGGATTCCGGACTGGCCATCCTGCGCGCCGCGAGCGACATGGAGGTCGACTACCGCCCCGGTCTGAAAGGCGACACGCTGCTACAGGCGGTCTCCGAGTCGGACGCACTCATCACGCGCAGCGGCACCGCCGTCACACAGGAACTGGTCAATGCCGGCTCGCGGCTGCGCATCATCGGGCGCGCCGGGGTCGGTCTCGACAATGTCGATGTGGACGCCTGCACCGCGCGCGGCATCCTCGTCATCAATGCCCCGACCGCAAACATCATGTCGGCCACGGAGCACACGATGGCGATGCTCCTGGCGCTCTGCCGCAATATCCCCGAGGCGCACGCCAGTGTGAAAAGGGGAGAGTGGAACCGGTCGAAGTTCATGGGGACGGAACTGGACGGCAAGACCCTGGGCATCATCGGGCTCGGACGGATCGGCACGCGTATCACCGTCCGGGCGCGCGCGTTCGGCATGCGCGTGATCGCCTACGACCCGTACGTCGCGCGGAGTGTATTCGAGAAGGTTGGCGCCGAGAACGTCTCACTCGATGAACTGCTGGCGCGCGCCGACGTCATCACCGTGCACACACCACTGAGCGACGAAACCCGCGGCATGATCGGCGCGAATGAGCTGGCGAAGATGAAAGAGGGCGTCATCGTCCTCAACATCGCCCGCGGTGGGATTTACGACGAACAGGCGCTCGCTGATGCGCTCAACAGCGGCAGAATCGCCGGTGCGGCCATCGATGTCTACGTCGAGGAGCCGCCGAAAGACAACCCGCTCCTTTCCGCGAAGAACATCATCCTCTCGCCGCACATCGGCGCCAACACGATCGAGGCGCAGGATCGCGTCGCGGTGCAGACCGCGGAAATGGTGATCGACGCGCTGCGAGGATCAATCTTCGTCTCGGCGGTCAACCTCCCCTTCGAAGGCCTCGCCGACGCGGATGCCGCTCCGTTCATCAGCATGGCCGAAAAGCTCGGTCTCTTCGCTGCGCAGATCATCAGCGGTCCGATCACGCGCGCCGCGATCGAGCTCTGGGGAATTGACGAGCGGCTCACGAAGATCCTCTCTGTGGCCGGGCTGAAGGGGATGCTCACACCACGGCTCGCGCAGTCCGTGAACTTCGTCAACGCCGAACAGGTCGCTCAACAGCGCGGCATCGCCATCGCCGCGACCACGCACCCCATGCCCGGCGATTACACGAACCTCGTCACGTTCCGCGTCTCGTCAGCGACGGACGAGACCTGCGTCTCCGCAACACTGTTCAGCGAGAAAAACCAGCGCATCGTCTCCGTCAACAACTTCCGCGTCGAGTTCAAACCCGAAGGGACGCTGCTCTACATCATCAACAAAGACGTTCCCGGCGTCGTCGGGAAGGTCGGAACGATCCTCGGCGACCGCGAGATCAACATTGCCGAATACAACCTGGCCCGCGAGACCAGTGGCGGCAAAGCGCTGGCAATCGTCACGATCGACTCCGTGCTCGACGCTGACACAATGAATGCGCTTCGCTTTTTCCAGGCCATTGATGAAGTAAAACAGGTACGACTCTAAAGGAGACCACATGCGCTACGTGTCCTTGCTGTTGGTTTCGTGCCTTCTCTGCTCCTGCGCAACGATCACGCGTGGTCCCGATGAGGTCATTACCGTCGATTCCAATCCCTCCGGCGCGAGCGCGACGATCGCGTGCGCCGGGAACATCTCCGCGACCGGCATGACACCGGCACGGCTGACCCTCCCGCGAATCGCCGAGAAATGCCGCCTGCAGATCGTCAAACCCGGCATGCACACGGAGAGCGTGGACCTGGAGCGCGGATTCAACTCCCACTACTGGATGAATTTCACCTTTGCCGCGGGTGTCCCCATCGGCGGCGTTCTGCTCTATGCCGGCAACCACACGCAGGAAAACGCCGGCCGCACGATCGCGGTCGGTTCGATACTCGTCGGGATCACTGGTCTGATCGTCGATCGGGCGACCGGCTCGATGTACGACCACAACCCGAACGTGGTCAAAGTCACGCTGCAACCCGAACACTGACCTTAGAATCAGACAACGATGGAGTACCGAGAGCTCGGAAAGACGGGGATCAAGGTCAGCGCCATCGGCTTCGGCGCGTGGGCCATCGGTGGTCCTTCCGAGGCATCGGGAGCGCCGCTGGGATGGGGGCGGACGACCGACGATGAGTCACTCGCTGCCATCCGCCGAGCCCGCGATCTGGGCGTCACGTTCTTCGACACCGCCGACAGCTATGGATTCGGCCGCAGTGAATCCCTCCTCGGCATCGTCCTCTCCCGCAAACGCCAGGACACCGCCATCGCCACGAAAGTCGGTGTCGTCCGTACATCGAGCGGTGAGCTGAAGAAGGACTTTTCCAAACAGCACATCTTCGTGGCCGTCGATGGCTCACTCAAGCGGCTTCGCACCGACTACATCGACCTCTATCAAGTCCACAACCCCACCATCGACGATTTGGCGCGCGAGCACATTCAGGAAGCGATGGAGCGGCTGCAGGATGCCGGCAAGATCCGGTACTGGGGCGTCTCCGTCTCGAATCCCGAAGAAGGCCTCGAGGTCATCCGCCGCGGGTGGGGGCATACGCTGCAGGTGCTCTACAACATCCTCAACCAGGCGCCAGCGACGGAGCTCTTTCCGATGGCGAAAGAAAAGGGCTACGGCATCATCGCGCGCGTTCCCCTCGCCTCGGGGCTTCTGACGGGCAAGTTCCGCCCCGACACGACGTTCGCTGGCGACGACATCCGCCAGAACTTCCTGACACCGCGCCGCCTCCAGGAAGCACTGGCGCGGGTCGACGATGTGCGCTCGATCATCGGCGGCACGGCACGGACGATGATCGAAGGAGCGCTCCGCTTCATCCTGGCGAACGACGCGGTCGCAACCACCATCCCCGGCTCGAAGAACATCCACCAGGTCGAGACGAACGTCACGGCCGGCGACGCGTGGCTACCCGAGGAAGTCGTGCAGAAGCTGCGCGACCGGCTGGGCGATTACAACTTCTACCAGCGACACAACATCAGGATCTGACCGCCGCAGCACCGAATATGCCCCCGAAACGGGAACGCCGAGGGCCCGCGGCACGTTCTCCATACGAATGCCCACACGCACAATCTCCATTCGCGGGGCGCGGACTCACAACCTCAAGAATGTCTCCGTCGATATCCCGCAGCGTCAGCTGACCGTATTGACGGGCCCGTCCGGCTCGGGGAAATCGTCGCTCGCGTTCAACACGCTCTACGCCGAGGGACAGCGCCGCTTCGTGGAATCGATGTCGACCTACGTCCGGCAGTTTCTCGAACGGATCGACCGGCCGGATGTCGACGAGATCAGCGGCATTCTCCCAGCCATCGCCATCGAGCAGCGCAACACCGTCAAGAACGCACGCTCGACCGTGGCTACGGCAACCGAGCTTGCCGATCACATCCGCCTTTTCATGACCTACGCGGGCGAGACGATCTGTCCCGACTGTCAGGTCACCGTGCGGCGAGAGTCGCCCGAGTCGATCACGGCCGAGATCATCGCGTCGCTGGAGGGCAAGCGGATCGTCGTCCTCGCTCCGATCTTCTTCGAGAAGGAAAACCGCGGCGAAGTGCTCACGCAGCTCGTAAAGGCGGGGTACTTCCGCGCCTGGATCGGCGGCGAAGTACGCGACCTGAACGAGACCGATACGACTGATTTCACGTCGCTGGAGCTGGTCATCAATCGCCTACGCGTCCATTCGGAACGAAGCTCCCAGATCACCGAAGCGATCGAGCAGGCATTCGAGGTCTCGAAGGGGAACGTGAACATTCTGGAAGACGCCAGCGAGGCCGACGGGGCCGCGCTGGGGGCAGCCACTCAGTGGATCTCCCACCGCTTCACATCGCGTTTCTCGTGCAACAAGTGCGGCAATGAGTTCGTCGACCCAACACCACACCTCTTCTCCTTCAACTCGCCCCTCGGCGCATGCACGAACTGCCAGGGATACGGCCGGATCATCGGCATCGATATGGAGAAAGTGATTCCCAATCGCGCGCTGCGGCTCGATGAAAAGCCGATCGCCCCGTGGAACTCGACCGGCTACGAAGACTGCTACGACGACCTCGCCAAAGCATCGGTGAAGTACAAACTTCCGCTCGATGTGCCGATCAAGGACCTCAATCCCGAGCAGTGGAACCTCCTGTATGAAGGCCGCAGCAAGTGGTATGGGATCAAGGGTTTCTTCGAGTGGCTGGAGACGAAGAAGTACAAGATTCACGTCCGCGTGAAGCTCGCCAAGTACCGCAGCTACGAGCCCTGCCCACAGTGTCATGGCTCGCGACTGAAGGTATCTGCGTCGTACGTGACCTTCCGCGGGCTCACCATCGGCGATCTCTTCGCGATGAACGTTCGCGACGCACGACGTTTCTGGGAGTACCTGCCGCTGTCAAAACAGGAAGAGAAGATGTCCGGCCACCTCCGGCGGGAGATCGTCAATCGGCTGACCTACCTCGATGAAGTCGGCCTCTCGTATCTCACCCTCGAGCGTCAGACGCGGACACTCTCGGGCGGCGAGTCACAGCGCATCAACCTCGCAGCCGCCCTGGGCAGCTCATTGACGGAGACCATGTACGTCATCGACGAGCCGACGGTCGGCCTGCACGCACGGGACAGCGAACGCCTGCTGGCCGTGCTCAAACGGCTGCGCAATGCGGGGAACACCGTCATCGTGGTCGAGCACGACCCTACGATCATCGCTGGCGCCGATCAGACCATCGAGCTCGGTCCCGGTGCGGGCGAATACGGCGGATCGGTGCTCTACGTCGGCCCCCCGAAGCCCGGGGCGAGGGACGAGGGACGAGGGAGCGATGGAACCGTGAGCACACGCGATTCCCTCGTCCCTGATCCCTCGCCCCTGTCGTCCTTCGGCGCGATCACAATTCGCGGAGCTCGCGAAAACAACCTGAAGAACATCGATGTCACGATTCCGCTGGGCCAGTTCGTCGCGATTACCGGCGTCTCCGGCTCGGGCAAGTCGACGCTCATCCGCAACTGCCTGTACAACCGTTATCAACGTGATGTTCGCGGTACAACGGGTCTGGATGTCGGCAAGGTCACATCACTCGAAGGCGTCGACAAGATCTATGACATGCAGTTCATCGACCAGTCGCCGATCGGCCGTTCGACGCGATCGAACCCGGCCACCTACGTCAAGGCGTGGGACGAGGTCCGCAAGCTTCTATCAGCGACGACTGCGGCGCGCTTGAACGGTGTGACCGCGGGGATGTTCTCCTTCAACACCGTCGGCGGGCGTTGCGACGTCTGCGAAGGCGCCGGCACCGTGACGATCGACATGCAGTTCCTGGCGGATGTCGAAGTCGTGTGCGACAAGTGCGACGGCAAGCGCTTCAACGAGACGGTCATGAAGGTCACGTACAAGGGCAAGAACGTGAACGACATCCTGAAGATGACGGTCGATGAAGCAACGAAGTTCTTTGTCGACAAACGCGCACTCCTCAAGAAGCTCGCCGCGCTCCGATCGGTCGGACTAGGCTACCTTCGCCTCGGTCAATCGACGGCGTCGCTTTCCGGCGGTGAAGCGCAGCGGCTCAAGCTCGCATCCTTCCTTTCCGAGACGACGAAGAGCGACAGCGGCCGCCTCTTCCTCTTCGACGAACCGACGACCGGATTGCACCACACCGACGTCGCGCAACTCATCGAGACCTTCCGCAACCTGATCGATCGCGGCAACTCCGTTCTCGTCATCGAGCACAACATCCAGCTCATCGAAGCGTCAGACCACGTGATCGACCTCGGCCCCGAGGGGGGAGATGGGGGCGGGGAGCTGATCGGGGCGGGGACACCGGAGGAGATCGCGGCGAATCCACGGAGCATCACCGGCCGGTATTTGTCGCGAGCCGTGGCGACGGCGTAGCACCGCGATCGTTACAATCGCGGCATGCCGCGGACACCGTTGCTCGCTCGCGCCGGATCACGCATCGCCGATCTCTGCGAACGTTGGTTTCCGGACGCATTCGTCTTCGCGCTCGCAGCCGTCGTGCTCGTGTTCATCGCCGGACTCTCCACCGGTGTGAAGCCGTCCGCTCTGGCGAGCGAATTCGGCAACGGGTTCTGGTCGCTCGTGAGCTTTACGATGCAGATGGCGATGGTGATCGTCGGTGGCTTCGTGGTCGCGTCCTCGCCGCCCGTGGCCCGCATGACGCGTTGGCTGGCGTCGATTCCGAAGACCGCACGCGGAGCGGTGGCGTTCGTAGCAGCGTTCGCGATGCTGTCGTCGCTCCTGTCGTGGGGACTGTCGCTCGTGTTCACCGGCCTGCTCGTTCGCGAGATCACGAAACGCGTCGACGTCGACTACCGTGCCATCGGCGCCGCGGCCTATCTCGGTCTCGGAAGTGTGTGGGCGCTCGGCCTCAGCTCGTCCGCGGCGCTGCTTCAGGCGACGAAGTCGTCGATCCCTGCGGCGCTGCTCCCGGTCACCGGCGTAATCCCGCTCACACAGACCATTTTTCTCTGGCAGAACATGACGATGGCCGCAGTTCTGGTGACGGTCTCCGTGGTCATCGCCTACTTCTCAGCGCCGCGTGAATCCGAAGCGCGCACGGCCCGCATGATGGGCATCGAGCTCCAGGACGATGTTCCTGTTACCGAAGCGTCTGCCACTCCCGCATCACGATTGGAGGAGAGCCCGATCCTGAACCTGATCGTGGTGGCGCTGATGGTCTGGTTCCTGGCGACGCAGTTCCGCGACAAAGGTGGGCTGGCGGCGCTGGACCTCAACAACTTCAACTTCGCGTTTCTGGCAGCAGGACTTCTCCTTCACTGGACGCCGCGCTCTTTTCTGCGGGCCGTGTCGAAGTCGGTGCCGGCGACCGCGGGCGTCCTCATCCAGTTCCCGTTCTATGGCGGCATCTTCGGGATGATCTCCAAGACACCGATCGCGGCGCACCTGGCGCATGCGTTCGTCAGCATCACGACCCGGTCGACCTTCCCGATCGTCGTCGCGATCTACTCCGCAATTCTCGGTATGTTCGTCCCTTCCGGCGGCGGCAAGTGGGTCGTCGAAGCGCCCTACGTCATGGCGGCGGCGAAAGCGTGGGGGGTGCATCTCGGCTGGACCGTGCAGATCTACAACGCATCCGAGGCGTTGCCGAACCTGATCAATCCGTTCTGGATGCTGCCGTTGATGGGAATCCTCAAGGTTCGCGCGCGCGACCTGGCCGGATACTCGATTCTGCAGCTGCTCTTCCACGCGCCGATCGTGCTGTTCCTTTGCTGGTTCTTCGCGCAGACGCTGTGAGCCGGTAGAGCGGGAGGCCGCCAGACCTGCCGCTTATTCTTCCTACTTCAAAAACTCCATGAGGTAGTCGGTCGCTTCCTTCGATCGCATGATGGAGAGCTTCTGCACGATCTCGCGCTTCGTCTCGGGGTTCTTTTCTGCGCGGGCCAGGGCCACCAGCGTTTTCGCATTGCCCTGAATGAACAGCGCATCGATGACCGCTTTGCGCACCTCGGGACGCGGATCGGAGTTGAAGAGCGAGAGCAGCAGGTCACCGGAACGCCCACCACCCAGAAGGCCGAGGTTTCGGATGGCGGTGACCTTCAACTCGAGAACCTTCTCGCTGCGCGCGATCTCGGCGAGCTTCTCGGAATTGCCTCCAATGAACATCGCCTGGAGGATCTTCTTGCGCACCTCGGTGGACGGTTCCGAGTTGTACAACTCCGTGAGCTCGTTGCGCGCTCCGATCACGCCGAGTTGCAACACCGCATCCGCACGCAGCTCTGTGTTCTGCTCGCTCTTCGCGAGCGCCAGGAGCCGCGCGCGATCGCCGGCGATCACGTAGGACTTCAGCACCGACTTCTTGACGCGGACGTCGTTGGTCGAGTTGTAGATGTCGGTCAACACCACGCGATTGCGCTGGCCGCCCATGATGCCGAGGAAGCGGACGGCGCGATCGCGAAGATCGGGAGGCCCGTTCTTCGCCGTCCGAACGACGATGTCAAAGGCACGCGGCGAGGACGACTGGCTCAGCACGAAAAGCGCACGCTCCTTCACCTTCACCGGCTGATGGCCCGCCAGAATGCCCTCGAGGATCGGGATCGCGCGATTCGGATCGCTGCTCATCAAGCCGCTGATGGCCATCAGCTTCACATCTTCGTCATCCACGTGTTCAGGCTCGATCTCCTGACCTGCCGACTGACGGATTTCGACTTCCAGTGTCTTGCCGTCTTCCACCCACTTCGATTTCGGATATGCCTTCTCCAACTGCAGCAAGGTGGAGAGTGCCTCCGAGCGCGCGCCCATCTTTGCCTGCGCATAGGCCAGCCAGTAGAGCGCCGCGCTGGCATGCTCCATGTGCATATCCGCTACGCGGCGAAACAGGGTGGCCGATCTCCGCCAATCGTGTTCATCGAGAGCGTCCGTGGCGGAGTCGTACAGCTCCTCTTCCTTGTTCACGTTCCGCTCGGCGCGGTCCCGTTCTCTTTCGGCCCCATCGCGTTCTCTTTCGGCGCGAGCGCGCTCCTGGTCGTCATCAACCGCTACGACGGTGACCGTTGAATCGGTGCTCTCGTTGGCGCGCACGGCCGGCGCGAGCGCAAGCAGCAGCCCCGCCGCGAGTGTGAGAATCAGTCCTGATTTCATAGGGAGTCCATTCCTTTTGGTCGAGCATTGGCGGGGCCTTCGTGACCGCCTGCCTGTGCGCTGACGATGCGCACCTTGAACAGAAGTCCCCGCGAGTCGATCCGCTTCTGCAGAGCGGCGATCTCATCGGGAGAGAGGGTCGAACCTGCGTGCGACAGCTCGACGAGGACCGGCTCGAGGTCCGAGAGCAGCGATGCGATCCGCGTCTCGCCTCGTTGTGTAGCCGCCTGCCGGTAGATGCGATTCGAAGCGACGAGCTCGCCGGCCCGTTTGCTTTCCGAGGAGACGTCGAGAGGGCGTCTGGGGTCGGCGTTGGTGAGCTCGACCAGCATCCGCTCCGAGCTGTCGAGGTGATCGCTCACGACAACGAGAAGGAGCCGATCCTTCCCTGATTCCATTGAGACCGGCGCGGCTGCAACAGGCGGCGTTGCGTGCGCGGTTATCGACGCGGGCCGTCGCGACGGTTGCGTGCGGGCGTGCCAGAGAATGCCTCCGACGAACGCGATCGCGAGGGCAGCAGCGATCGCCGCGATTGTGGTCCAGGCAGACCGCCGCCGTTGGCTGCCGAGCTTCCAGCGCAAACGCGTCCAGACGTCGTCGGCATACGACTCGCTGCGCTCAGGAATCGGAAGCGTGTTGACCAAAGCAAGGACGCTCTGAAGCGTCTCGAGCTCGCGGCGGCATTCGGCGCAGGACGCCAGATGCGCCGCCGGGCCCAGGGCGGACTCTCCTGTCCGACGTCCCGTCTGTTCGTGATCGGAAGGCTCGCCGTCACCGTAGTATTGAGCAACGAGCTGTTCTTCTGTCAGGTGTTGCATGGTGTCGACCTCACAATCGGCTCCAGCGCCTCGCGCAGCTTGCGCACGGCACGAAAGATCGTGTGTTTCGCGGCATTGACTTGAATCCCGAGCGTCCTGCCGATCTCTTCGACCGGCATCCCTTCGAAGTGGCGGAGCACGAACGCGGTCCGTTCGTTGGTGCTGAGCCGTTCCATCGCAGAGGCGACGTGCTTCTGCAGGTCGGCGGAGATCATCAGACGGTCCTGCTGGGCGTCGCTGCGCGCGGCGGCCGCGCCCGCCAGCTCCGCCGATTCCGGATCACCGCCGTAGTGCCGGTCGATCCGGTTGCGTGCACGCAGCAGGTCTAGCGAGCAGTTCACGGTGATGCGGTGCAGCCAGGTACCGAAGTTCGCCCGCTCTTCGAAGTTCTGCAGCTGTCGGTATGCGCGGAGAAACGTCTCCTGCACCACGTCGTCGGCATCCTGTTCATTTCCGGTCATGCGATAGGCCACTCGAAATGTCGTTCGGGAGTGACGCTCGACGAGTTGCCGGAAGGCTTCGGCATCACCGGAACGGGCCCGGCTTACCACGGCAACGTCGGTCGTCATCTCCATCCCGGAAGCTTTAGACTCGATGTCGGCCATTTGGTTAGTTGCCGTTCTTCGATGGCATCATGCAACGTCGCCCATGAACTCGCTTGTCCATTACGTCCTTGTTTACGGCGTGCCGCTGATTTTCCTCAACGTGCTGCTGGAGCAGCTCGGTGCGCCCGTGCCGGCCGTCCCGGCTCTGATCGTGGCGGGGGCGCTGTCGCGCGACGGTAAGCTGTCGTCGACCCAGGTGTTGCTGGCCGCGATCTTCGCGTCGCTGATCGCCGATTACCTCTGGTTTCGCCTCGGCCGGCGCTTCGGCTACCGCATTCTCCGGACGCTCTGCCGCATCTCGCTCTCACCTGATTCCTGCGTACGCGAAACGGAAGCACGATTCGAACGGTGGGGACTGAAGTCGCTTCTGATCGCGAAGTTCGTCCCCGGGTTTTCGACGGTGGCTCCTCCGCTGGCCGGAGCATCAGGCAGCAGCACACTGGCGTTCCTCACCTATGACGGCATCGGTGCGCTGCTCTGGGCGGGGAGCGCTGTCGCGGCAGGACGCGCGTTCCACCACGCCATCGATCGCGTCCTGGCCGGGCTCGAGAACCTCGGCGGGTGGGCTCTCCTCGTCGTCGGCTCCCTGCTGGCACTGGCCATCGGTCTGAAGTGGGCGCAGCGCGCTCATTTCATCAAGCAACTGCGGCTGGCCCGGATCGAACCGCACGAACTGAAGGAGATGATCGATCGAGGGGACTTCCCCATCGTTCTCGACGTCCGCTCGCCGGGAGGCCGCAAGAACAATCCCCGCGCAATCCCGACCGCCATCCTGTTACAGAAAGAGAGCATCGACACCCAACTCGGCGACGTGGCACCCCATCGGGAGGTGGTGCTGTACTGCACGTGACCAAACGAAGCCTCAGCCGCCCGTGTGGCGCGCATGCTCATCGACAAGGGATATACGCGGGTGCGACCGCTTGCGGGTGGTCTCGACGGCTGGATCGACGCCGGCTTTCCGGTGGAGGCGATTGAGTAGATGTCGGTCTACATCCACGGCACGGACGACGAGGAGCAACGACGTCTTTCCCTGATGAATGACGTCCTGCTGAACGCGGCGATGCTCCGCGAGATGCAGCTTTGTGGCGACGAGCAGATCCTCGACCTCGGCAGCGGTCTCGGCCAGTTCACGCGAATGATGGCCCGCGCCGCTCCGCGCGGCAGGGTCATCGGCATCGAGCGCGACGATGAACAACTCGCCGCGGCGAGGCGGCTGGCCTCCACGGATGGCGAGTCATCGCTGGCTGATTTTCGCGCCGGCGATGCACTGGCCCTCGATCTCGGCAACGCCTGGGGAACGTTTGATCTCGCACACTCCCGCTTTCTCCTCGAGCACATTCCCGATCCGCTCCGGGCCGTGCGCGCGATGGTGCGCGCTGTTCGGCCGGGAGGCCGCATCGTCCTCGCGGACGACGACCACGGCGTGATGCGCCTTTGGCCCGAACCGGCCGGTTGGATGAGCCTGTGGGACGCCTATATGCGTGCCTACGAGCGCATCGGAAATGATCCCCTCGTCGGGAGACGCCTCGTGCAACTGCTTCATGAGGCGGGCGCACAACCGGTGCGGAACACATGGGTCTTCTTTGGCGGCTGCGCGGGGATGGAAACGTTTCCGACGCTGGCCGCGAACATGGCCGGGGTGGTCCGCGGCGCCCGCGATGCGATCGTGTCGCGGCGTCTTTTTGACGCCGCCGCCTTCGACCGCGTCATGGATGAGTACGTCCGCTGGTCCATACGTCCGGATGCGGCGCTCTGGTTTTCCGTCGCCTGGGCGGAGGGCGTGCGGCCTCAAACGGCATGAGCCGTGCAGTTTTTCGCGGCTGAAATGTCGATCCTTGCCAGCCCTACTGACAGTCTCGTCGATCCGAAAAGCAGGGAGTTTTACGTCCACTCGATGGAGCTGATGCGGAAGGGAGGACTCCCCTTTCTCGTCGGCGGCGCGTACGCGTTTGCCCGTTACACAGGGATCGAGCGCCATACCAAGGATTTCGATGTCTTCATCCGCCGCGAGGACTTCCCGAAAGCGAAGAAGATCTTCGAAGCCGAGGGCTACGAATCGGCTCTGACATTTCCGCATTGGCTGGGAAAGATATTCAAGGGAGACGACTTCATCGATCTGATCTTCGGCGCCGGCAACGGAGTTGCCGTCGTGGACGAGCTCTGGTTCACGAAAGCGGTCGACGGCAACGTCTTTGACGTCGACGTGAAACTCATCCCGGCGGAGGAAATGATCTCGTCGAAGGGCTTGATCATGGAGCGGGAGCGTTTCGACGGAGCCGATGTCGCGCACGTTCTTCTCGCGGTCGGAGACCGCCTCGACTGGCGACGGCTGATCGACCGCTTCGGCATCCACTGGCGCGCGCTTTACGCACACCTCGTGCTCTTCGGCTTCACCTATCCGTCGAGCCGCTCTCAGGTTCCTGCCTGGGTAATGGATGAACTGGGTGCGCGGATCGCCGCCGAGACCGCGCAGCCCGACGCCACCGAGAAGATCTGCTACGGCACGATCGTCTCGCGCCAGCAATACCTCACCGACATCAACAAATGGGGCTACAAGGATGCGCGACTCAAGCCGCTCGGCAACATGTCGGCGGAAGACATCGCGCACTGGACTGCCGGGATCGAGGTCGACGGCGCCAGATGAAAGACCTCGTGCGCATCGCGGCCGTCGCGGACATTCACGTCAGCAACAACGTAGCGATGCCTCTGCTGGCCGCACGCTTCGCCGATCGTCCTCCCTTCCGGGTCATCGAAGTTCCCGTGCGAGAGCCGGTCGTCGCCTGATCGGACCCATGTTCGGGAAGTACAATCCGCCCGTGCGACACGCAGCCTTTCCGGATGGAGTGACGCGCGACCAGCTCATCGACTGGTATCGCAACAACCGTGAGATGACGCGTTTGCTCTTCACGATTCTGAAGGACGAGGCGTACTACGACCGGCCGATCATGCTGCGCAATCCGATCGTCTTCTACGAAGGCCACCTTCCCGCATTCGCGATCAACACTCTCGTGCGCTTCGCCTTGAAGCGCGACGGTATCGACGACGAGCTCGAGACGCTCTTCGCTCGCGGGATCGATCCGGAGAACGAGGACGCGGCGAAGGTTCCAACCGACTTCTGGCCGGAGCGCGGGCGGGTCCAGGCCTTCGGGCTCGACGTGGACGACCTCGTCATCCGCGCGCTGTGTGACGGTCCCATCGACGACGACCGCGCGCCGCAGACAAGAAACGCGGAAGCGGCGTTCACGGTCCTCGAGCACGAACCGATGCATCAGGAGACGCTGCTCTACCTCTTTCACGAGCTTCCGTACGATCGAAAGAGTCCGATCGCGCCATTGTCCGAGGCCGTTATCCTGCCGAGCGTCGAACTCGTCCGGGACATGGTTCGCATTCCCGCCGGCGAGGCCACCCTCGGCGCAACCGGGAACGAATTCGGATGGGATAACGAGAGGCCGCAGATGCGTGTATCCGTCGACGCGTTCTCGATCGACCGGCATAACGTCACGAACGGCGACTACCTCGCCTTCGTCAACGCAACCGGAGCGAAGGCGCCTCATTTCTGGCTGCTGCAGGAGGGCGTTTGGCACCTGCGCGGACTGTTTTCGCTCATCCCGCTTCCGCTCGACGCGCCGGTGTACGCGACGCACGACGAGGCGGTTGCCTACGCGACGTGGCGCGGCAAGCGCCTCCCGAGCGAGGCCGAATACCACCGTGCCGCATTCGGGACGCCCTCGAGCGACGAGCGGCTCTTCCCCTGGGGCGATGCACTGCCCGACGCGACGCGCGGCAACTTCGGCTTCACCCATTGGGATCCGGTACCGATCGGCTCGTATCCCGCCGGCGTCAGCGCCTGGGGCGTCCATGACCTGGTCGGCAACGGCTGGGAGTGGACCTCGACCCTCTTCGAAGGTTTTCCGGGATTCGAAGCGATGGCCTCCTATCCGCTCTACTCCACCGACTTCTTCGACGGGAAGCACTACGTGATGAAAGGCGCGTCCCCGGCGACGCCCCCGCGACTCATCCGCCGCAGCTTCCGAAACTGGTTCCGGCCGGGGTATCCCTACGCCTATGCCACGTTCCGCTGCGTGCACGATTAGTGCAATTGCCCGAGGAATGGAACCGCAAAGCTACAAACCGAAGACGTTCGATCTTTCCAATCTCACGGGCATCTCCGACAAGACCCTGGAGATGCACTTCAAGCTGTACGAAGGTTACGTCACCAATACCAACCTCCTGACCGAGAAGATCGCGGAGATCCTGTCCGACGGGCACGTCGACAAGGAGGAGATGCCTGCCTATTCGGAGCTGACGCGACGACTCGGCTTCGAGTACAACGGGATGGTTCTGCACGAGCATTACTTCGGAAACATGAAACGCAACGGCGGCGGCGATCCCGCGAGCGGCTCGAGCTTCCGCGCGGCGGTCGAGCGCAGTTTCCCGAGCTTCGACATCTGGAAGACCGACTTCGTCAGCGTTGGAAAAATGCGCGGTGTGGGTTGGGCCATCGCGTATCTCGACCCAACGGCCGGACGCGTCTCCAACCACTGGATCGAATTGCATCAGAACGGCAACGTCGCCGGCTTCGTCCCTCTGCTCGTGATGGACGTCTGGGAGCATGCCTATCTGCTCGACTACAAACCTGCCGACCGGCCGAAGTACATCGAAGCATTTCTGGGAAACGTCGACTGGGAGTCCGTCGAGCACCGGATGCGTTGATTTCGTTTCCGGAACGCGTCTGTGACCGTGGAAAACCGCCCAAGTTCCGATGCTAGAATGACCCGCTCCCGATAGCTGACTCGATTCCACAATAGCGGCTTCTCCGAGCGCAGGAGACTTCATGAGCATTGCCGAACAGGAGTATCCGGACGTCATCGGCCTGAAACCCGGCTCGCCGGTGGCCGCCCCCTTCGAGCCGTACATTCCAGCCGGGACAGAACTGCGAGAGTTGACGCCCTTGCCGGTGATCGTCGGGACGATTCTCGGCATGATCTTCGGCGCGTCGTCGCTCTACCTCGTGCTGAAGGTCGGTCTCACGGTCAGCGCGTCGATCCCGGTCGCGGTCATCTCCATCACGTTCTTCCGCATCCTCTCGAAACTGGGCGGACGGGATGCGACGATCCTTGAGAACAACATCGTGCAGACGGCCGGCTCCGCTGGTGAATCGATCGCGTTCGGCGTCGGCGTCACCATGCCCGCCATCATGATCCTCGGCTTCGACCTCGAGATCACCCGCGTGATGCTCGTCGCGATTCTCGGTGGATTGCTCGGCATCCTGATGATGATTCCGCTCCGGCGTGCACTCATCGTCCAGCAGCACGGACTGCTGAAGTACCCGGAAGGCACCGCCTGCGCCGAGGTGCTGAAGGCCGGAGCGTCCGAGGATTCGATCGCCGCGGCTTCGGAGTCGGCGAAACGCGAGATGGAAGCGCTCGGCGGCGCCAGTACGAGCGCGAAGACGATCTTCACAGGCTTCGGAATCGGACTGCTCTACAAGGCCCTCAACGTCGCCTTCCGCGGCTGGAAGGACACGCCGGAGAGGGTGTTCGGCGCCCCGTTCGCAGCCGGGTCGATCTCGGCCGAAATCTCGCCGGAGCTCCTCGGTGTCGGCTACATCATCGGGCCGCGCATCGCCTCGATCATGTGCGCCGGCGGTGTGCTCGCCTACCTTGTGCTCATTCCGGCGATCAAGTTCTTCGGGGCTGGTCTACTCGCGCCGCTGGCGCCGGAAACGACGCGCCTCATCAGGGACATGTCGCCCGGTCAGATCCGCAACGCTTACATCCTCTACATCGGTGCCGGCGCCGTGGCTGCAGGCGGCATCATCAGCCTCGGCCGCTCGCTGCCGACCATCTGGCACGGGATGAAGGAAGGGCTGAAGGATCTTCGCGGCGGTGCAGCAGCGCGCGAAGGGATGGAACGGACCGATCGCGATCTCTCGATGAAAGTCGTGCTCATCGGAAGCTTTGCCCTGGTCGCGGTCATTGCACTGGCCAACCCGCTCTACGTCGGAGGCACCGGCATCGGGGCACGCATCCTTGCCGCGCTTCTGATCGTGATCCTCGGATTCCTCTTCGTCACGGTCTCATCGCGCCTCACCGGTGAAATCGGATCGTCGTCGAACCCGATCTCGGGCATGACGGTCGCGACGCTGCTGATCACCTGTCTCGTCTTTCTCGTGATCGGATGGACGGGCTCGACCTACTACGTGACCGCGCTGTCGATCGGAGCGATCGTCTGCATCGCCTCATCGAACGGCGGAACGACATCGCAGGATCTCAAGACCGGCTTCCTCGTCGGGGCCACTCCGAAGAACCAGCAGATCGCCATCCTCATCGGTGCCCTCGCCTCGGCGCTGATCCTCGGGCCAATCCTGCTCAAGCTCAACTCCGCCGCCAGCGTCTACGTACCACGCGTAAGCATGGAGCCCGCAAGCGGGGAAACCGGCGGAACGCTCAAGTCACAGGAGAACTGGCCGGCCAACCTGCATGCCGACCCGTCCACGCTGACCACACATCAGACGTACGAGGGGAAGGATTACCTGGTCTGGCATCACGCGCCTCCAGGCGGTGCTGCGGCGACGAAGTACCTCGTCGACCCGACCGGAACCCCGCAGTACCTCGTCGACCCCGGCATCAACGGAACCCACAAGTTCCTCGCCAACGGCAAGGCGGCACCAAAGAAATTCGACGCCCCGAAGGCGACGCTGATGTCCTACATCATCAAGGGCATCCTCAACCGGCAGCTGCCATGGGGACTGGTGCTCCTCGGCGTCATGATCTCGCTGGTCCTGGAGATGTCCGGCATCCCGTCGCTGGCCTTCGCGGTCGGCGTTTACCTCCCCCTGTCATCGTCCAGCCCGATCTTCATCGGCGGAATGGTCCGCTGGCTCACGGATCGCTACGTGCGGCGGAAATATCGCGACGCCAACCTGACCGAAGATCAACTGGTGGCGGAAGGCGATAAGAGCCCGGGAGTTCTTATGGCCTCTGGTTACATCGCGGGCGGCGCAATCGCAGGAATCCTGATCGCGTTCATGGCCGGTGTGCCATTCATGGCCGACTTCAACGGCAAGCTCGACACATGGGCCGCGACGAATCCGTTCGTCACAGGAACCCACTCCGACCTGCTTTCGTGCATCCCCTTCGTAATCCTGATCGCGCTCCTGTACCTCGTCGGCCGAGAGGTCCTGCTCGCACCGAAGACACACAAAGCCTGATCAAACCCAGTTTGGCGTCTCCTAGGCCCGCTCCGGCGGGCCTTTTTATTGGTCAGAGTATCCTTGGACCATCCATGCAATTCGCCGGCTGCGTGCTGTTTGTGGTCGCGATCTTCGCGATCATCGCTATGACCGTGGCGCTCCGTGCGTCGAGTCAGGCGAGCGCGGTAACTGCGGAACTTGCGGAGCTCCGGCGAAGGCTCGAACTGCTTGGCCGCGAGCGCGAGCCGGACGTTCCTCCTCCCGTTCCGGCTCCGGTCCCTTCTGAGCCGGTTCGACGTGCGGAGCCCATCGCGGAGCCGTCGTCACGGAGTGTCGCTGCGCCAGCGGAACGGCCTTCGCCGCCAATCACATTCGCTACAACGCCGTCGCTCGCGCGCGAAGACGCCACACCACCGCCTCCGCCACCCGCACCAGCTCCGCCTGCGCCTCCTCCCACACCCCGTCCCCCCATCACACCCCCACCACCGAAGAAGCCGTTCGACTGGGAGTCACTCATTGGCGTGAAGCTCTTCTCCTGGATCGCGGGCATCGCGCTCGTTCTGGCGGCACTCTTCTTCCTCAGCTATTCCGTCGAGCACGGATGGCTCAGCCCACCGGTGCGCGCGACTCTGGGGATGGTCACGGGCATCGTGCTGTTGCTCGTCTGCGAGTTGCGCGTCGCGCGCGACTACAGCTTTACTGCGAACGCGATGGATGGGGCAGGCATCGCCATTCTCTACGCCACGCTCTTCGCCATGCATGCGCTCTGGCACCTGCTGCCTGCCAGTGCGGTGTTCGCGCTGATGTTGATCGTGACGGCCATCGCGGTGTTGTTGTCGATCCGCCGGGACTCCGTCTTCATCGCGCTGCTGGGGCTCGTCGGAGGATTCGCAACGCCAGCGCTGCTTTCGAGTGGCGAGAACAAGCCGGTCGCTCTCTTCTCCTATCTGCTACTACTCAATGTCGGCCTGCTCTTTGTGGCGATCCAGCGGCGCTGGCCGCTGCTGACCGCCCTCAGCGTCACTTTCACGGTCCTCTACGAATGGAGTTGGATCGGGAAGTTCCTCACGGTCTCGCAACTGCCTCTAGCCGTCTCGATCTTCATCCTGTTTGCTGCAGCTGCTGGCGCGTCGCTCTGGCTGCGGCGCCGTGAGGATGGCGCGCAACGAAGCTTCGACTTTGCTGCCATCTCCGCCTCGGGTCTTCCACTTCTCTTCGCAATCTACGTTGCTGCAGTCTCGAGCTACGGCGTGCAGTTCAACGTCCTCTTCACATTCCTGCTCTTCATTTCGACAGGTCTGTCCGTGATCGCGATCTTCCGGGGACCGTCGTGGTTACACCTGCTCGGAGGCGCAACCATCGCCCTCGTGCTGGTGGTCTGGCGCGCCTCGTCGTACACACCCACGGCCTGGCCTGTCTTCCTGCTCTGGCTCGCGGTCTTCGTCGTCGTCCAGCTCGTGCTGTCGCACTTCATGCTTCCCAAGACGGTGATCGCACCGTTCTTCCTGCTCCTGTTTCCCACGCTGGCGCTGATGAACGTTCCGGCGTCCCAACCACTCCTGCTATTTGGGACGCTGTTCGTGCTTGTCGCCGTCGTTGCCGGCTACGCAATCCGGCATGAAGCCGGGATGGCCTATGCAGTCGCTGCGTTCATCGCCATCGTCACTGAAGTCGTCTGGTCAGCGGATCACCTCAGACCTCAGGTCCTGACGACGGCACTCGCGATCTATGCAGCGTTCGCGTTGCTCCTTCTCGCGGTCCCAATCGTTGCGCGCAGGATGCGAAAGAACGTCGTTTCGCAGAGGACGATGCTCTTTCTATTGTTGGGATCGATCGCGGTGCTCTTCTTCATGGCCGGAAGGGAGGTCGCCCAATACTCGCTCTGGCCTCTGGCGATGCTCCTGCTCATCATCAACGTGGGTGCCATTGCAGAAGGGAAGCCGCCCCGCCAGTCGATTGTCGCCGCGGCTTCCGTCGCTCTGTCGTGGATCGTGCTCACGGTCTGGTCGATCAACGCGTTGGACGCAACAAGTCTCGTCAGCGCGCTCATCGTCATCGGCGGATTCGCGGTGCTCGTTGTCAGCGGAGGCACGTGGATTGGCCAAGAAGAAGAGGGCGATGCGACGACGGCGTACCTCGGGCTGGTCGGTCACCTCTTCCTGGTGGTGATTGCGGCACAGCCGAATCTCGCGTTTCCCCCGGGGCCCTTGTTCACCGCGCTGTTTGTCATCGATCTGGCCGTCGGAGCCGCGGCAATCATCCTGCGCCGTGCGAAGCTCATGGCCGCCGCGATGGCTGCGTCCCAGATCGTCCTGATGGTGTGGGCGCTCGACGCGAAATCCGCTCCCTGGCCGCTTGTCGCCTTTGGAGCGACCCTCGGGATCTGTGCGATGGCGCTGATCTGGTTTCGCATCGACCGTCGATTCACGACGGCGGCGATCATCGCCCTGTTCGCCGGCGATCTCGTGGTGACAGTCGCCGGATTCGTCTCATCCACTCCGCTGTTCGCGCCGCTTCTGGTTTCGCACCTGATCATCGGCGTCGCCATCCTCGCCGTCGCCTGGCTGACCGAGTGGCACGATGTGGTGGTTTTTGCGGTGATCCTATTTGGAATCGCTGCCGGCATGTCGCGTGCGGGAACGTTCGGTCCGCAACTCGAATTTGCCGGCGCCATCTACGCGCTGTTCATCGGCTATCCACTGATTCTCGGCGCGAGAGCAAAGCGATTCACCCAGCCGTACCTCGCAGCAGTGCTGGCGGGCATCCCCTTCTTCTTCCTGGCCAGGATGGCGATCCGCGATGCCGGCTACGGCTCCTTGATCGGCCTGCTCCCGGCCACTCAGGCGGCGCTGATGCTTCTCCTTGTGTGGCGTCTGCTGCGCGTCGAACCAGCCGGTGAGCGGCTGCTGTCACGGCTTGCGTTGACCGCGGCGGCGGCTCTGGCATTCATCAGTGTGGCCATCCCGCTGCAGTTGGAGAAGCAGTGGATCACGATCGGCTGGGCGCTGGAGGGGGCGGCCCTCGTCTGGCTTTTCCGCCGCGTCCCGCATCGCGGTCTGCTGGCCTGGTCCGCGGCGCTGCTCAGCGCGGTCTTCGTGCGCCTCGCCCTCAATCCTGCGGTCCTCTCGTATCACCCCGCGAGTCACGCGTCGATCGTGAACTGGTACCTCTACACGTACCTCGTCTGCGCGGCAGCGTTCTTTCTTGCTGTCCGGTTGTTGCCTGATAACGAGGCATCGAGTTACCCGGTCGCGCGACCGATCGGGAGCGCCGCGGGAACGGTGCTGCTATTCCTCGTGATGAACATCGAGATCGCGGACTTCTACGCGAAGGGTCCCACGCTGACGTTCAACTTCTTCTCTTCGTCGCTGGCGGAGGATCTGACATACACGATCGGGTGGGCCGTGTTTGCGGTTTCGCTACTCATCGCCGGACTGGCGTTGCACAGCCGTGGAGCGCGTATCGCCGCAATCGTCCTGCTGCTCGTCACCGTGCTGAAATGCTTCCTGCACGATCTGGCACGGCTCGGTGGGCTTTACCGTGTCGGCTCGCTGCTGGGACTGACGATCTCACTCCTGCTGGTCGGCGTGCTGCTCCAGAAATTCGTCATCCGCAAGACCGCCGCACCAGCGGAAGAAGCGACCGGAAGGTAAGTTATCCTCGGAATCGAGTTCGCTCGGACTGACCCCACGTCGCCGCAACGCGGCGCGCTCTCCATCGCGGGATCTCCCGCGAGAGCCACAGGTATCCGAGGAGCACGATGTTGAGTCCGACGAGAATCAGCAGTGAGTTGTGGCGATCGACGAACGGCACGTGCGCCAGCGGAAAGTGGACGAAGAGCCAGTCCACGCTGACTAGCAATACCAGGTCGATCACGTCACGAACGATCGCCCGGCGGCGCGACTTGGCAACGACCGCGCGAGAATCGCTGACGACCGGAGGCGGCGCTCCGGCGTCGGAAACACCGGGCAGCAGGACGCGGGGCGCAGACTTTTCCATGGCAATCGGTTCGACGCGGATTCGAGGAGGGGTATTCCGGAAGAGAAATGCAGGATCCGCCAGATCAGCGGACCCTGCATGCGCGGCGGCAATCAGCGGATGCGAATCGTCTGCGCGATGAAGTTCCCGTCACCGTCGCGGTATGCCTTGATCACGACGGCGTCCGTGACGTGCAGTTGCGTCGCCGTCGCGTACGTGCCTGCCTTCGTGCGGATCGGAAGGTCCTCGAGCGCATAGACGCGGATCGTACGGCCACCGTGCTGCGTGTCGCGCAGGACGAGCTGCGGATTGTCGGCCAGCGTCTGCGTCACGGTTCCGTAGATTGTGACCACGCCGAGATCGCCGTACGAGTCAGCCGTCGGGCCGTTGACGGTGGATGGACCCTGAGTCACCGTCGCTCCGTTGTCGTCGGTAAAGCGGATGGTCGAGGCGACGAACGTCGAGCCACTGTACGAGCCGCTCAGTGACACATGATCGCCGGCCTGGACGTCGCGCCCACGAACCGGGCGGCCCGTGGGGTCGGACGCGCTCCGCAGATCGACCGCGATCGTGCCTCGACCGGTATCCACCTGAACGATGTTCGTCGACCGATCCACACGCGTGACACGGCCCGTCAATGCGCCGACGCCCCGCGACGTGGAACCGTTGCTTTCCTGAGAGCTCTGCGTGACTTCGATCGATCGGGCACGAATCTCAGTCCCGTTGACCGACGAACCACCTTCCGGTTCGATCCGGATGCGATCGCCCACTTCCAGGTTGGAGATACGATAGGTGTCGCCACGATACAGAACCGGCGTTCCCTGCGGCGTTCTGACAGTCAGCACTTCGCGCCGGTCGGTCGCGATGACGATGCGTCCTTCATCGAGGTTGATCTGCTGCACGACACCCTCGACACGCCCGATGCGCTGCGCGGATGTGCTTGGTGTGGTCCCGGACGCAGTCGGTGTCGAGATTGAATTCGGCGAACGGGTCTGACCGATGCCCGTTTGCGGTGCCTCGATCGCCCGACCGAGAAGCGTGACGCGCTCGGCCCGCACGATGCTGCCACCGGTCGCCGTGCCGCGCACATCGACACGATCGCCGACCCGGACGTTATTGAAGCCGCTCGATCCCAGAAAGATCTCGGGTGACCCGTTGATCGTGCCACCAAACCCGTTGTATTGCGTCGAGACCGAGTCCGTATCGACGGTGACCTGGTCGCTGAGGGCGTCGTCCGGCGTCAGAACCAACCGGTTTCGACCAGCCTGCGTATCGGACACCGTCCCGACGATGCTGCCGCGGTTACCTTCCTGCACATCGGCACTCGTCCGCCAGACAGTACGGTCCTGTCCGAAAGCGGCGACAGCGGAGAGCGTTGCGAACGCCACGATCGCTTGTAGTTTCTTCATGGAGACCTCCTGAGTGGTTCCGCGCCGCAAGAGCGCTGCCACGTCCGTCGTCTGAGGCGCTCCTTCGCTCAGGACGGGGAAGACGACGTGGACGCGACCATCTGTCCGCCGATCCAGCATTCCCGGACCACCCGGTCGTCAGCGGTGAAGATCAGGCCCGCCAGGAGGTCTTCGATCGATGACGCCCGATCCGTTCGAAGGGCGACCAGGGGGGTCGACTTCAGATCGAGCAGCAGGAAATCTGCAGACTTGCCGGGCTCGAGACTTCCGCATTCCGCGTCCAGAGAGAGCGTACGCGCACCGCCCAGCGTCGCCAGGTACCAGAGATGGAACGGCGTGAGAGACACTCCCTGGACCTGCTGCACCTTGTACGCGTCGGACATCGTCGTGAACATGGAAGGCGTCGTCCCGGCGCCGATATCCGTTCCGAGGCCGACTCCAACTCCGGCGTTCAGCGCGCGGTGCAACCGAAAGAGACCACTGCCCAGGAACAGGTTCGAGTTGGGACAGTGGGCGATGTGCGAGCCGCGACGGGCCAGCAACTCCAGCTCCTCCTCGCTCAGGTGAACGCCGTGGGCAAGAATCGTCCGCGAACTGAGCAACCCGTAGCGGTCGTACACATCGGCGTACTCCGCCTCGGGGAAAAGGTCGTGAACCCACTGGACCTCATTGCGGTTCTCGGAGATGTGCGAATGAACGTACGCGTCGGGATACTCACGCTTGAGCTGACCCGCAGCTTCGAGCAACTCCGGCGTCGACGTCGGCGCAAAACGCGGCGTGATGGCGTATCGCAGCAGTCCGCGCTTGTGCCACTTCTGCAGGAGGGCGCGACTCTCCTCGTACGACTGCCGCGGCGACTCCAGGAGCACGTCGGGCGCATTGCGGTCCATCATCGTCTTGCCGATGATCGCCCGGAAGCCGCGACGCTCCGCCTCCGCGAAAAAGATGTCGGTCGCTTCGTAGTGAATCGTGGAGAAGATGAGTGCGCAAAGCGTTCCGTTGCGCAACAGTTCATCAAAAAAGATCGTGGCCACCATCCGGGCGTGATTCGGATCGCTGAACTTCGCCTCGGTCGGAAACGTGTAGCGATTCAGCCATTCGAGCAGGTCGCCACCGTACGAGCCGATCATCTCGAGCTGCGGCGCGTGCAGATGTGTATCGACGAATCCGGGCGCGATGAGGATGTCGCGCCCGAGTTGCGTCAGCGTGGCGCTCTGGCGTGGAACGTCTTTCCAGTCGCCGACGTCGACGATGCGATCGCCGTCGATGGCCAGGTATCCGTCCTCGTAGTAGGCGTATGACTGCGCCGGATCGACGGCAAATGGGTCGCCCAGCGGCGTAAACAGCCGTCCGCGAAACAGTTTCACGGGTTCATTTTCGCATGCGCGCTAAGCGCCCGATGGAATCTCTTCTTCTTCCTGCATCGGACCGGCGAGCTTTTCCAGTACGCCCGCTTCGTGGGTCCCGGCAGTGACGGCGATCGTCTCCGGCGCGTCCAACGACGCCACCAGTGCGGCCGAGGTCTGCGTCACGGACTCGATGAAGAGGCTCTCGCTCAACGGCAGGATCGCGGGCTCGACTCCGCGCCGTGCACGACCCGCGCGCTCGTCCGCCTCGCGGAACTCCTTGTTGAAGATGAGCAGCGACGGGGCGACTTTCTCGTACAACTCGCACGTTGCACGAACGTCGTCGAGGCAGTAGTCCGCGATCTCACGATGACGGCCGGCCCGGTACCACGTCTCGACCGATCGTCCGTCCAGTCCTTCCCCTTTGGACGTCTCCACACCGAACACCTTGCAGGCCAGGTCGAGGTTGAACTTGAACTGCCGCGCGTTCGTGGTGCCGAAGAAGTTGAGCACTTCCCGCAGATCGCAGTTGGGGTGAAACCCGTAGCGGTAACCCACGAGATCCCGTTTCGGCACGATCCCGTTGATCGCGGAACGAAGCATCAGAAACGGTCCGTCGAACTGACGGCCGTTGAACGTGATGAAGCGGGAGTCGCTGTCGAAGAACTCCCAGAACTTCTCGAGAATCTGCTTCTCGGAGCCGGAGATATACGTGCGCTGTCCGGCCTTCTCGACCGTGACCTGGGTTTGTCCCGGAACTTCGTACATCGCGCAGGAGCGGCCGTCTTCGATGTTGATGACACCGATGGCGATGATGCGTCCGCGAAACGGGGATAGGCCGCCGGCCCGCCGGGTCTCTTCGGCATCGCCGTCGTTGAGGCCCTTGATCAGGTATTCGCGGACATACGCGTCGAGCTCTTCCCAGGGGGTGCCGACGGTCTCGATATCAATGACGAGCTTTTTCATGAGGATCTTTGGCTAGCGTAACAACCCCGAGCCTCACTGTATTTTGAGCTTGTCGAACAATTCCTGGACCGCATCCGCGGACTTCTGCAGCGCTGTCTTCTCCTCGTCGGTGAGGGTGATCTCGATGATCTGCTCGATGCCGTTCCTGCCAAGCTTCACCGGCACGCCGACGTAGAGATTCCGGAAGCCGTATTCGCCGGTGAGATACGCCGCGCAGGGGAGGATCTTGCGCTTGTCTTTCAGAATCGCTTCGACCATCTCCACGGTGGCCGCACCCGGCGCGTACCAGGCGGAGGTCTTCAGAAGGTTGACGATCTCCGCGCCGCCGTTGCGCGTACGGTCGACGATCGCATCGATGCGTTCCTTCGAGATCAGCTCGGTGATCGGGATGCCGGCCACGGTCGAATACCGCGGCAGCGGAACCATCGTGTCTCCGTGCCCGCCGAGGACAAAGGCGTGGGTGTTCTCGACGGAGACGTTTAGTTCCATGGCGATGAAGGACCGCATCCGCGCGGAGTCGAGAACGCCGGCCATGCCGAAGACCCGTTCGCGTGGAAACCCGGAGACGCGGCGAGCCACTTCGCACATCGCGTCGAGCGGATTGGAGACGATCACCAGGATCGCGTTCGGGGACCGTTCGGCCACCTCGCGCGTGACAGCGGCCACAATCTCTTCATTCTTCCAGAGCAGATCGTCGCGGCTCATCCCCGGCTTGCGTGGAAGGCCGGCCGTGATGACGACGACGTCGGATCCCTCCGTCTCGTCATAGCCATTCGTCCCACGAAGGATCGCGTCGTATTTTTCGACGGGTGCGGTCTCCATCAGGTCGAGCGTTTTTCCTTGCGGGACGCCTTCCACGATGTCGACGACGACGACATCCGCCAGCTCCTTGCTTGCGATTCCCTGCGCTACAGTCGCGCCGACATTCCCGCCACCGACTACCGTTACCTTGGTTTTCATGCGATGCCTCTTGGGTGTGATCTTTGCGGCGGGGATCATATAGCAGCGCCATGCTCGCCGACTTCAGCCGTACCGCAAACGCGATCGCAGCCACGACGAAGAAGTCGGAGAAGGAGCGGCTGCTCGCGGAGTACCTCGTCACACTCGACGACGCATCGCTGGAGCGGGCGGTGGTCTTCTTCTCCGGCTCAGCCTTTCCCCGCAAGGATCAGCGGACCACCGGCGTCGGCGTCGCCGCGCTCTCGTCCGCCCTCGTCGAGCTAACCGGCCGGCCTGCGGATGAGATCTGGGCGGCCTGGTCCAGCTTCGGTGACGCGGGCGACACCGCCGCCGGGTTGTTCGGGGATGACCCGTCGCGAACCGTGACGCTTACCGAGGTTGGAGACACGTTCGAACGGCTCGCGGCGACACAGAGTGCCACGGGGAAGAAGAGCGCTCTCGTCACACTGCTCGGCAAGCTCGACGGACAAGGGGTCCGCTTCGTCGTGAAAATCCTGCTCGGCGAGTTCCGCATCGGTCTGCAGGAAGGTCTGGTCGAAGCGGCGATCGCGAAGGCGTTCCAACGGCCGCTGGCCGCCGTACGCCGCGCGAACATGCTGACCGGCGACATCGGCATGACCACCCTGCTCGCCAGAGGCGACGCGCTCGATTCGGCACGCATGACTCTCTTTCATCCCTTCGCGTTCATGCTCGCGCAGCCGGAGGAGGATCCGGACGCGATCGTGGCGATGCTCGGCGCGGGGGCGTTCGCGGACGACAAATATGACGGGATTCGCGCGCAGATCCACGCGGGTCCGGGCGAAGTGCGGATCTACTCGCGAACGCTCGACGACGTCACGCATCGTTTCCCAGAGGTCGAGGCCGCGGCGCGGCTGTTGGGTCATTCAGTCGTTCTCGATGGGGAGATCGTCGCTTTCAGCGATCGCATCCTTCCGTTCGCCACGATTCAGAAACGCCTCGGCCGTCGCAAGGTTTCGGAGACGCTGCTCGCCGATGCGCCGGTGGTGTTCTTTGCGTTCGACATCCTCTTCGATGACGGAGAGGTGCTCTTCGAAGTGCCTCTCCGGAGGCGTCTCGATCGGCTGCGTGCCTTGCTGGCTCCTGGTCAGACTGCGATTCGCTTTACGACGCAGACGGAGATTCGCGACGGCAGCCACGTCGACGCACTCTTCGACGCGGCGCGCGGACGGGCGAACGAAGGGCTCGTTCTCAAAGCACCGGAGTCGTTCTACACCCCCGGCCGGCGCGGAAAGTCCTGGCTCAAGTACAAGAAGGCTCTGGCGACGCTCGACTGTGTGGTCACTGCGGCCGAATACGGCCACGGAAAGCGGCGCGGCGTGCTCTCGGATGTCACGTTTGCCGTCCGGCGCGACCAGGAACTCGTGAATATCGGCAAGGCCTACTCCGGGTTGACGGATGTCGAGATCGCCCAGCTCACCGAGCATTTCCAGTCGAGCACGATTTCGCGTCACGGCCCCGTGCATGTGGTCGATCCGACCATCGTCCTCGAGATCGCCTTCGATCGGATTCAGGAGTCCTCACGGCACAAGTCGGGGTACGCGCTTCGCTTCCCCCGCATCGCTCACTTGCGGACCGACAAGACCGCGGCGGAGATCTCGACCATCGACGAGGTTCGAAGGATCTACGAGGGGCAGTTGAAGCGCGAGCGTCAGGAGTGACATCCTTCGCCGTCCCGATGACAAGCCCTGTGACCACGACGTTCACCGCCGCGCCGCCGAAAGACTTTCTGCTCGAGGACGGCTTTCGTTTCACGCATGGCCAGACGATCGCGCCGTTCACGATTCGCTACGAGACGTTCGGCGAGCTGAATACCGACAGGTCGAATGCCATCCTCGTGTGTCATGCATTGTCGGCCAGCGCACATGCGGCCGGAAGGTACACCGACGACGAGGACGAGCGCCCCGGCTGGTGGGATGGCCTGATCGGCCATGGCAAAGGCATCGATCTCGATCGCTACTTCGTGATCTGCGCGAACCTCCCGGGCTCGTGCTACGGAACGACCGCGCCATCAACCACGGATGCCGGCGGAAAACCCTACGGCTCTCGCTACCCGTGGCCCACGATCGAGGACATGGTTCATTCCCAGAAGATGCTCCTCGATGGACTGGGGATCCGGCACCTTCGGGCCGTCGCCGGCGGTTCGCTTGGTGGCATGCAGGTCTTGATGTGGGCCACGTTGTATCCCGGGTTGATGGACGGGATCATCACGATGGCTGCCGGAGCGGCGGTGCCGGTTCAAGGCATCGCCTGGCATGTGATCGGACGAAAGATGATCGAGAGCGACGCACGTTTCAACGGCGGCGATTACTACGATCACCCCGAGCCACTGCGAGGACTGCAGATCGCACGGATGGTCGGTCACATGACGTACCTCTCCGCGAAGTCGCTGCAGTCGAAATTCGGACGGAGGCGTCGGGGAAACACGCGGCAGTTCGAGATCGACTCCTATTTCGAGTACCAGGGGAAGAAGTTCGCGGCCCAGTACGATGCAAACTCCTACATCCGCGTTCAGGCCGCGATGGACGAGATGGATCTCGAGGAGCAGCACGGCTCGCTCCAGCAGGCATTCGCGAACTGGCAGGGGCGGACGCTTCTGGTCTCGTTCGACACCGACTGGCTCTTTCCGGTCAGCGAGGTCGAACGCCTCGAGACCGCGATGACCGCGAACGGCACTCCGGTGCGGCATGAGCGCATCGCCTCACCGAACGGACACGACACGTTCCTCATCGACTATGACCTGATCACACCGCCGGTGGCCGAGTTCCTGACGTCACTTCCAGACCGCCTCGAAGGCGAGTAGACGCTGCTCGAGGCGCCATTCGATGCGAGCCTTGGTGTTTGCCGCCAGAAAGGCCGCACAAGTCTGCGATGGAGGGGTCGCGGCATCGTCGCCCGCGCACTCCGCAGATCGTTTTCCGTAGTTGTGTCCCGCCCAGAGCGACTCCCCTTCGGCGAAGGAGTACTCGAGACTGTTGCGCGCCAGTCGTTTCAGGGTCTGGTAGTCGAGCCCCTGGTCCTGTACCGCGCGCATGTACTGGTTGGTCATGTCGTCGCGGGAAACCCCGGGGTCGTCGGTCGCGAGAGCCACTGGTACCCCGGAGGCAAGGTAGAGGCGGAGAGGATGCGCTTTGCCCGAGACGCCGAGAATCACGTCATTGCTGGTGAGGCAAACCTCCACGGCCACGTTGCGATCGGCGAGTGTTTTCAGCAGGCCGGCGGCATCGTCTTCGTACGCGATGTCGACTCCGTGTCCGATTCGCTCCGCGCCGCCGACTGTGACCGAGTCGCGGATGTGGTAGCGGAGGCCTTCCGGCTCCACCAGGCCGCGCGTCAGCTCGCCCGCATGCATCGTCACGTGGACCTTTGGATACAGCTGGCGAAAGAACGCGAACATCTTCATCTGGTCATCGAAGTCGCGCATTGAGAGGTACCCGTCTTCCGGCATCACTGGATTCAGTCCGACGACCCGCGGGTCCACCCTGGCAAGCTCATAGCCGACCACCATCTCCGCGAACAGCTGAGAGAGAGGGATCCCGCGGTGTAACTCATACAGGTAGCGAACAGTGGAGGCGCACCCGGGCTGCGGCGAGCCGGCGTCGCAGTGCAGAAAGTTCCGAACTCGCGCCTCGGAGGTGTCCAGTACATCCCGGGCGGCGGCAACAATCGGCGGTACCTGGCCGCTGCCCATGATCGCAGCCCGCATCTCGGAGAAGCTTTGCTCGTGCTTGACGTAACGAGCCAGGTCGCGCGCCTTCCCGAGGTCGGGCGCGAAGATCGTCTCGAGATAGTCGACGTTTTCTCCCGCCAGGCGCCAGACATCCTCGACGAGCATTTCCGGGACATGGGCGCGGGATACGGCGCCGAATTTGGCGAACGTGCTGAAGAAGTGATCGTGGCCTGACTCCAGCGTCGGGCGGAACTGACGCATGGACAGCGAGTCGAGCATCGCACCGTACAGGTTGGAATCCGTGAATACCGTCGCCGCCGGAACCAATGGCAACATGCCGGACGGATTGGCGGCGATCTGTGCGGGCGTGGCGCATGGAACGATGGCCAGCTTCTGACGGTCGATACAGAGCCCATCGTCGGCTGCGAAGCGAAGGTACGATTCCGCGTAGACGGCACCGGAGAGATGATTGTGCAGGTCGCCTCCCTTGGGCATCGCCTGCAGGACCTGGCGCAGCATCGTGGGATCGGAGGGATTGAGGGACTGCTGCGCGAGCGCCGCCGATACGGCGAGAAAGCAGAGTGCAGCGGCGCAGCACCATGCGCTCCTACGGAAACCCGGCATTGGGCGACCTCCGGGCGAGAGTGTAGCGCGCCACGATTCGCTGATAACACTGCGTCATAATCGCAATTGAATGCAACCGTAATTGTAGACGTTTATCAAAAGTCAATGCGGATTCTCGGCGGACGAGAAGGACCGATCGCGTGGACGTTGATAAAGACGAATGAAAATGCGTCGTGCTATTCGTTCGCCGCGTTAGAGCGCGGTGCGATCGCGGCCCGGTAGTCGCACTCCGCGTTGTTGCAGTACTCGATCGCCCCTTCACGTTTCGTCTCCTTCTCCAGGAGATACGGAGCCGCGCACTTCGGACAGGGGCGCGGAACGGGACGGTTGTTCAACGAGAAGTCGCACTTCGGGTAGCGCGAGCAGGAGAAGAAGATCCCGCGGCGCGAACGCCGCTCCACGAGCTCACCCTCTTTGCAATTCGGGCAGGAGACGCCGGTCGGCTTCGGTGCACCGCCCTTCCCCCCACCGATCTTGCGAATCGTCTTGCAGTCGGGGTAGCCGGAACAGGAGAAGAAAGGGCCGTAGCGGCCGGATTTGAGGACCATTTCCTTACCGCAGTTCTCACAGGGGGGCTGCGGTTCGGTGGGGATGTCGGCCTTCAGAAGTCGTGGATCCTTGGTGTTCTTGCAGTCGGGGTAGCCGGTGCAGGCGTAGAACTGTCCGAAGCGCGAGCGCTTGAGCTGCATCGGCTTCCCACATTTGTCGCAGACGATCGCCTCACCCTCAGGCTGCTCGGCCACGTCACCGCGCGCCGTCTCTTTGGTGTTCTTGCACTCCGGATAGTTGGAACAGGCCAGGAACTCACCGAACCGCCCGAACTTGATCGCCATCGGCGAGCCGCACTTCTCGCAGACCTCATCGGTCTCGACGCCGGTCCGCTTCACTTCGATCATCTCTTTTCCGGCGCGCGCGAGATCCTTGTTGAACTTCAGAGAGAAGTCTTTCATCGCGGCGTGCCATTCGACCTGACCATCTTCGATCTCGTCGAGCTTCTGCTCCAGCTCCGCCGTGTAGCCTTCGTCGATGATGTCGCCAAAGGACTGCTTGAGGAGCTTCGCCACGAGCATGCCCAGCTGCGTCGGGAAGAACTTTCCGTCCGACTTGTATGTGTAGTCACGGGTCTGGATCGTGGTCATGATCGAGCCGTATGTCGAAGGACGCCCGATGCCGTTCTCTTCCAGCGCCTTGACCAGCGTCGCTTCTGTATAGCGGGCCGGTGGCTGTGTGAAGTTCTGTTTCGTGTCGAGGTTCACGAGGGAGAGGGACTCGCCCTCGTTCATCTGCGGGAGCGCCTTCGCGTTCTCCGGCTTCTCTTCGTCATCGTCCGCACCGTCGACCGAGGCGTCCTGAAACACCGCCAGGAAGCCGGCGAACTTCTGCACCTCGCCCGAGGCGCGGAGCGTGTAGTCGCCGTTGCGGATGTCGACATCGGTAACGTCGAAGAGGGCAGGCTTCATCTGCGACGCCACGAAACGGTCCCAGATCAGCTTGTAGAGGTTGTACTCCTCCCGGGTGAGGTGATCCTTGATCGCATCCGGATCGAAGTCCAGAGAGGTGGGACGCACGGCCTCGTGGGCCTCCTGCGCCTGTGCAGCTTTCTTGACACGATATACGTTTGGCTTATCGGGCAGAATATCAGGGCCGTATTTCGTGCTGATATATTGTCGGACTTCGGTGATGGCCTCGTCACTGATTCGCACGGAGTCGGTACGCATGTAGGTGATTAGACCAACATGGCCGAACGACCCGAGCTCCTTGCCTTCATACAGCTTCTGAGCGATCTGCATCGTCCGCTTCACCGGGTACTTGAAACGGTTGTACGCCGTGCGCTGCAGCGTCGACGTGATGAACGGGGCCGCCGCGGTCTGCTTCTTTTCCTTCCGGGCGATGGCCTCCACCGCAAATGTGCCGGATTTCAGCGCAGTTTCGATCGTGCGCGCCTGCTCCTCGTTGGTGACGTCGGCTTTCTTCCCGTTGATCTTCGCCAGCTTGGCGATGAACTGCGGCGGTGAGCCGGCCGCCAGTTTCGCCGCGAACGACCAGTACTCCTCGGGGATGAACGCCTTGATCGACTCCTCGCGCTCGACGATCATCTTCAGTGCGACCGACTGGACCCGGCCCGCCGACAGTCCGCGGCGCACTTTGTCCCAGAGCAGGGGAGAGAGCTTGTAGCCGACCAGGCGGTCAAGAACGCGGCGGGCCTGCTGCGCGTTCACTTTGTTCATGTCGATCTCGGTCGGCTGATCGATGGCCTTCCGGACGGCGTTCTTGGTGATCTCGTGAAAGAGGATGCGGCGGACTTTCTTCGCATCGCCACCGAGGAGCTTCATCACGTGCCAGCCGATCGCTTCTCCCTCACGATCAGGGTCCGAGGCGATGTAGACGACGTCGGCTTTCTTGGCCGCGGCCCGCAGTTCGCTGACGACCTTCTCTTTTCCTTCGAGAACTTCGTAGGTCGGCTCGAACGTTTCCTCGTCGACACCGAGGTCACTCTTGGGCAGGTCGCGGACATGTCCGACGGACGCTTTGACGATGTAGTCGCTGCCGATGAACTTGTTGATCGTCTTCGCTTTCGCGGGAGACTCGACGATGACGAGGTTTTTGGCCATTGCGGAACGCCCCAAACTTCCATGCCGACGCCGGAATTCCTCGCGCACGCATGACGCGCGTGCGTACGGGAGCCGTCGCGACAGCCTGAGGGGGAGACGATAACACTGCCCCCGGAATGGGGACAAAACGGCTACAAGCGGTGGATTTCGGAGCCGGTGAGGCCCCGGCTACTCCTCTTCCTCTTCGTCGCCGCCGCCAGCCGCTTTGTATTTTTTCGTCTTGTTGTAGAGCGTCTTGTACGAGATCCCGAGGATCTCGGCGGTCTTGCGGCGGTCGCCGTCGGTCATCGTGAGGGTCTCTTCGATCACGATGCGCTCCACTTCCTCCATCGGCTGGCCCAGCGGGATCATGACGCCGTTCTTCGCCCGTCGCTTGCGCGCGCCGAGCAGCTTGTCCGGCAGGCACTCCACCGTCAGCGTCTTTCCCCGAGCCATGATGAACGCCCGGTTGATGACGTTCCGCAGCTCGCGGACGTTCCCCGGCCACTCGTACTGCTGCAGCGCTTCGATGAAATCGGCGTCGATGTTCTCGACTTTCTTCTCTTCGGTCTCGTTCAGCTTCTGCAGGAAGAAGTGCGAGAAGAGGGGAATGTCTTCGATCCGCTCACGCAGCGGCGGTACTTCGATGGGGAAGACGTTCAACCGGTAGTAGAGGTCTTCACGCATCTTTCCGTCGATGATGGCCTTCTGCGGGTCGCGGTTCGATGCGGCGATGACCCGGGCCTCGATGTAGATCTCTTCGTTGCCGCCGACGCGGCGGAACTTTCCCTCTTCGAGCACGCGCAGGAGTTTGACCTGGAGCTCGATCGGCATCTCCGTGATCTCGTCGAGGAAGACCGTGCCACCCTTGGCGACCTCGAAGTAGCCTTCGCGGCGTTTGATCGCGTTCGTGAACGCGCCCTTCTCGTGGCCGAAGATCTCCGACTCGATCAGCGTCGGTGAGATCGCGCCGCAGTTGAAGGCGATGAACGGCTTGAGGCGGCGGCGCGAGAGCGAGTGAATCGTGTTGGCGACGACTTCCTTGCCCGATCCCGACTCGCCGACGATGAAGACGTTTGCGTCGGTGTTGGCAACCATCTCGATCTCTTCGAACAGTTTCTGCATCCGCAGAGACTTTCCGACGAGGTGACCCAGCGCCCCCATCTTCTGCAGCTGACGGCGGAGCTCGAGGATCTCCTGCTTCATCATCTGCTTGTCTTCGACCGACTTCAGGATGACCTGCAGGCGCGGAAGATCGACCGGCTTGGTGACATAGTCCTCGGCACCGACTTTGAGCGCCTTCACGGCAGAGTCGACCGTGGCGTGACCGGTGAGGATCACGACGGAAACGTCCGGAAATGTCTCCTTGATACGGTGCAGCAGGTCCAGACCGGAGCCGTCAGGAAGCTTAAGATCGACGATGGCGACGTCGGGGACCATTTTGGAAACAGAATTCCAGCCAGCCTTGACCGTATCGGCCACTTCTGCTTCGTAACCCCATTCTTCGACAACGTCGGCCATGCCGGCGCTGGTCGCACGATCATCGTCAACGATCAGCACTTTCTTCATCTATTCACCCGGAAAGGAGAGCCTTAGCGAAACCTTATCACGTTCGTCCACAGCGATCAGCTCACCCCCGTACGTTTCCGCGATGAGGCGAGCAGCAGCGAGCGAGAGGTCAGCATTTCCGAGCGCGTCGGTGTAGTAGAACTTGAAAATCTTCGAAGCTTCAAAGTCATCCGCAGCCGGCCGGCCGGTCATCGAAACAGAGAAACTTCGAGGACTCTTCTCGACGACGGCGGCCCGCTCCTCGTCGCGCAGGACGCTCGAGGCCCCCTCGAAGAACATCCTGAACGCCTGTTGCATGCGCTCCTCGTGCGCGTTGAGCATGAACGACCCGTCGTTTCCCTTGATCGGGATGGTCGCGCGCAGGGCGGCTTCCGTGCAAAGCGTGCAGAGATCGAGTGCTACCGGCCCCTCCTCGTCCCTCGGCGGCGTGGAGAAGACGAAGTAGGTGTCGAAGATCTTTGCCATCCTTCGGAGCTCGGTCTCGATCGACTTGGCGTAGGCGTTGACCTTTTCGTCGTCGCCGCCGGCGAGCTTGGAGATCCGCATCCGCAGAAGCTCCAGGTTCAGCACCGCGACATTCAGAGGTGTCTTGAGATCGTGAGCGGTTTCGCTGCTACGGCGAAAATTCGTGGCGGCGAAACTCTCGAGCCAGGATTCCATGTTGACCGACACTTCGAGACCGGCGATGCAAGGTTAGCGCCGCCGGATCAATGTTCGCGTCCGATTCCGATCATCGCCACGGACTCTTCCAGACGCGCTTCCACCAGGTTGAACTCGGGATCGTGCGAGGAGAGATATTGCAGCTCTTTCTCCGCCGCAATCCGCTCGGACTCGGCGGCCGCAGGATCGATCTCGCTCGCCAGGATTCCCCGCTCCGCCAGCACGATCACGCGATCCGGCAGCACCTCGGCGAAACCCCACGAGAGGACCATCCGATGGAACGTCGTCCCGACGCGGTACCGCATCTGCCCGATCTTCAGCGTCGTCAGCAGAGGCGTATGGCCGGGAAGCACACCGATCTCTCCGTCGCTGGCAGGCAGAACGACCTCATCGACTTCGACATCGATGATCTTCCGTTCGCGCGTGACGACGGTGAGGCTGATCTTCGTCGGGAGTGCGTCGGCCATCCGGTTTCCTTACGCTGCCTCTTTTTTCATCTGCTCGGCGCGTTCGAGAACCTGCTCGATCGTGCCCATGAGCAGGAATGCCTGCTCCGGAATGTCGTCGTGCTTCCCTTCGACGATCTCGCGGAAGCCCTTGATCGTGTCCGCGATCTTGACGTACTGGCCCTTGATGCCGGTGAACTGTTCGGCGACGTGGAACGGCTGCGACAGGAAGCGCTGAATTTTACGAGCGCGGTTGACGATGATCCGGTCTTCTTCCGAGAGCTCGTCGATACCAAGGATGGCGATGATGTCCTGAAGGTCCTTGTACTTCTGCAGGACCGCCTGCACGGCGCGCGCGGTGTTGTAGTGCTCGTCGCCGAGGATGCGCGGATCGAGAATCTTCGACGTCGACGCGAGAGGGTCGACAGCGGGATAGATGCCGAGCTCCGCGATCTGGCGGGACAGAACGGAGGTCGCGTCGAGATGGGCGAATGCCGTGGCGGGAGCGGGATCCGTCAGATCGTCGGCAGGAACGTAGATCGCCTGCACGGACGTGATCGATCCGCGCTTGGTCGACGTGATGCGCTCCTGCAGCTCTCCCATTTCCGTCGCGAGGTTCGGCTGATAACCGACGGCGCTCGGCATGCGTCCGAGCAGTGCCGAAACTTCCGAACCGGCCTGCGTGAAACGGAAGATGTTGTCGATGAAGAGCAGCACATCCTGCCCCTCGGCGTCGCGGAAATACTCGGCGACCGTCAGTCCGGTCAGACCGACGCGGAGGCGCGCACCCGGCGGCTCGGTCATCTGTCCGTAGATCAACGCTGCTTTCGACTTGGACGCGTCGCCCGGCACGATGACGCCGGTCTCGGCGAACTCAAGCCAGAGATCGTTCCCCTCACGCGTCCGCTCACCGACGCCTGCGAACACCGAAAAGCCGCCGTGCTCTTTGGCGACGTTGTTGATCAGCTCCATGATGAGAACGGTCTTGCCGACGCCGGCGCCGCCGAAGAGGCCTGTCTTTCCACCCTTCGTGTACGGCTCGAGGAGGTCGATGACCTTGATGCCGGTCTCGAACATCTCGATGTTCGTCGACTGCTCATCGAAACGGGGCGGCTGGCGGTGAATGGAGAGCTTGTGCTCCGAGTTCACGGGACCCTTGTTGTCGACGGGCTCGCCGAGAACATTGAGGATGCGGCCGAGAGTCTCGCGTCCGACTGGAACCATGATCGGCGCGCCCGTGTCGATGGCCTTCATCCCGCGGACCATCCCATCGGTCGGCTTCATGGCGATGCAACGCACCTGGTTCTCGCCGATGTGATTGGCCACCTCGGCCACGACGTCGATGGGCACCTTTCCGAACTCGCCGTTATCGACGATGCGGATGGCGTTGTAGATGGCCGGAAGATGTCCGTCATCGAATTCGATGTCGAGTGCCGGTCCGATGACCTGGATCACCTTGCCGATGTTCTGGGGTTGCGTTGCGTCGTTTGCCATGGTGTTCTCCGTCGTCTACTGCGCGGCGGCCGCGCCTGAGACGATCTCGATGATTTCCTTCGTGATGGAGGCCTGACGGATGCGGTTGTAGGTCAGCGTCAGGAAATTGATCATGTCCGACGCGTTCTTCGTGGCCGCTTCCATCGCCGTCATGCGCGCTCCCTGTTCGGCCGCAGCCGACTCGAGGAACACGCGATAGAGCTGGAACTCGATGTGTTTGGGGAGCAGGTCCGAGAGAATTTGCTCGGGACCGGGCTCGTAGAGATAGTCGATGGCCGGGGCGTTGGGGTCGGCCTCGAATTCGCGAGCGATCGGAAGAAGCCGTTCCGCCCGGACATGCTGCGCGATCAGTGACTTGAATTCGTTGTAGACGACGTAGACGCCGTCGATCTTCTCGTCGATGAAATCCTTGATCAGCCCGTCCGCGATCTCCTTCGCGACGTTGATCGCCAGCGCTTCCGCGAAAAAGACGTTGCGACGAATCGGGGTCGAACGCCGGCGGAAGAAGTCTCCCGCCTTTCGGCCGATCGTCAGAAGCTCGACGCCTTCGAACGACTGTTCGCGGATGAAGTTCTGCGCGGCGCGGATGACGTTCGAGTTGAACGCACCGCAGAGACCGCGGTCCGCCGTCACGACGATGACGACGACGCTCTTCTCAGGCTCGCGCACTTTCAGGAGCGTGTGCGCAGTGATGTCGACGCGCGTCGACACCGACGCGAGGACTTGCCGCAGACCAGCGGCGTAGGGGCGCGCCGCATACATCCGCTCCTGTGCGCGGCGCAGCTTTGCCGCGGCCACCATCTTCATAGCCTTGGTGATCTGCTGCGTGTTCTTGACGCTGCGGATCCGGCGCCGGATATCGATCGTGCTGGGCATCTGGGATCAGGCCGCCAGGGCGTTCGCGTTGTCTTTCAGGTACTGCGCCTTGAACTCGGTGATGGCCGTGCGGAGGGCACCTTCCAGATCGGCGTCGAACTTCGAAGCGGTCTCGAGTTTCTCGACGACATCCGCCTTCTCGTCGCTCATGTATTGATGAAGGGCGACTTCGAACGGCCGCACTGCATCGACGGCGAGGTTGTCCAGGAAGCCTTTGACCCCGGCGAAGATCGAGACCGTCTGAAGACCAACCCGCATCGGTTGATACTGGCCCTGCTTCAGAATCTCGACGAGCCGGCGACCTCGATTGAGCTGCGCCTGCGTCACCTTGTCGAGGTCGGAGCCAAACTGCGAAAATGCGGCGAGCTCGCGATACTGCGCAAGGTCGAGCCGCAGCGTGCCGGAGACCGACCGCATCGAGCGAACCTGCGCAGACCCGCCGACACGCGACACCGAGATGCCGACGTTGATGGCGGGGCGGACGCCGGAGTGGAACAGATCGGTCTCGAGGAAAATCTGCCCGTCCGTGATGGAGATGACGTTCGTCGGAATGTACGCGGAAACGTCGCCGGCCTGCGTCTCGATGATCGGAAGCGCGGTCAGCGAACCGCCGCCCTTCTCATCGGCCATCTTCGCGGCGCGCTCCAGAAGCCGGGAGTGAAGATAGAAAACGTCGCCGGGATACGCCTCGCGCCCTGGCGGGCGGCGAAGCAGCAAGGAGATCTCGCGGTAGGCGGCGGCATGCTTGGAAAGATCGTCGTAAATGATCAGCGCGTGCTGCCCGTTGTAGAGGAAGTACTCCGCCATGGCGCAGCCGCCGTAGGGAGCGAGGTACTGCAGCGGGGCCGGGTCCGACGCGGACGCGTTCACGACGATGGTGTAGTCCATCGCGCCGTTCTCTTCGAGCGTCCGCACGACCTGGGCAACGGTCGACTTCTTCTGACCGACTGCGACATACACGCAGATGACGTTCTTGCCCTTCTGGTTGATGATCGTGTCGATAGCGACCGCGGTCTTCCCGGTCTGGCGGTCGCCGATGATCAGCTCGCGCTGGCCACGGCCGATGGGGATCATGGCATCGACGGACTTGAGACCGGTCTGCAGCGGCTCTTTGACCGGCTTGCGATCGACGACACCGGGTGCGAGGCGTTCGATCGGATAGAACTCGGTGGTGTTGATCGGGCCCTTGCCATCGATGGGAATCCCCAGCGGGTTGACGACGCGGCCGACGAGGGCTGTGCCAACGGGCACGGACATGATCTTGCCCGTGCGCTTTACCTCGTCACCTTCCTTGATCTCGGAGGCTTCGCCGAGGAGGACGACGCCGACGTTGTCTTCTTCGAGGTTGAGGGCCAGGCCGGCGATGTCGTGCGGGAACTGGACGAGCTCACCGGCCATGACGCGATCGAGACCGTAGACGCGGGCAATGCCGTCCCCGACGGAGACGACGGTGCCGACCTCAGAGACGTCGACGCCGCGGCCGATTCCGCTTAATTGCTGTCGAATAATCTCCGTGATTTCTTCTGCTTTCAAATCTACGGCCATAAAGTCTCCCGAAAATGAATCAACTTAATGACTCACGGAATTTATCGATCTTACCGGACACCGAGGCGTCGAACACCTCGCTGCCGATCCTGGCCACGAACCCGCCGATGAGCGTCGGATCGACGCGGATGTCGACCTCCACCTTCGCTCCCACCTTCTTCTCGAGCATGGCTCGCAACTCCGCCTCTTCCTTCGCGGACAGCGCGCCGGCGGATCGCACGGCGGCGGCCACCGTGCCTGTCGCATCGCGGATCATCGTCGCCAGGCCCGCCACGATGTCGTGAAGGTCGTTGATGCGGCGGTTGCGGATGAGAATGTCCAGCAGCCTTACCGCGAACTCCGACAGTTCCAGCTTCTTGGCGATGGCAGTTGTCACTTTGTTCTTGGAGTCCAAATCGATCCCGGGATTCGCGTACATCGCCTGCAGATCCCGCGATCCGGCGCGCACCTTCTCGAACCGGGTCAACTCGTCGCGAAGTGCCGCTGCTTTTTCGGGCGTCTGGGCGACATCCATGATGGCCCGTGCGTACGGCCTTGCGAATCTGCGAATCATGAGCGGGCCTCGGCGACATCGCGGACGCTGTCTTCGAACAGCCGTTCACGGTCTTTGTCGGTGACCGTCTCGCGCAAAATCTGCTCCGCGCGTTGCGTGGCCAACTCGCCTGCGTACTCCGTCAGCTCCTGACGCGCGCGCTTGAGACGGTTGTCGACTTCGTTGCGTGCGGACTGCAGGATCTTCTGCGCTTCCGCTTCAGCGGCGGCGATGAGCTCCTTCTTCTGGCGCTCCCCTTCCGTCTGTGCACGCTGATGGATCGCGGCGACGTCCGCTTCGATCTGGGTGAGCCTCGCCTGGATGTCGGTTGCCAGCTGGTCCGCCTTCAGGCGACGTGCGCGGGCTTCGCCGGCATCGGCCTGTATCTGGAGCCGTCGCTCGCCCAGAGCCTTCTTGACGGGCCCGCTCAGCACCCAGCCCAGAACGCCGAGAAAGAGAATCATGTTCGCCAGCTTGAGAATCCAGCCGGGGATGCCGAAGTAGGTCTTGGGTGCTTCGAGTCCGGCACCGTGGGCTTCGGTCGGGTGGGCCTGCTCGTGGGCCGCTTTCTCGGCACCATGCGCGACGTTGTTCGCGTCGTTCGCTCCGTTCTGGGCCAGGAGCGAAAGAGGAACGAACAGTAGGAGGAGGGTCAGGATGCCGCGCCGGATCAGAGAGGCCTCCCGAGGATCCGTTCGGCGGCGAGACGTGCCAGCGCTTCGGATTCCGTGACGATCTTCGCGCGGGCTTCGGCGACATCGCCTTTGAGCTTCTCATCGGCTTCGGTGACGAGACGGCCGGCGTCAGCGTGCGTCTTCTCGACGATCGACGAGCGATACGAGGCCGCCTCCCTCCGAAAGCGATCCCGCACGTCTGCGGCAGCGTGCCGGGCGACGTGAAGCTTCTCTTCCATCAGAAGCGTGGCTTCGTTGAAGCGCGCCATCGACTGTTCGTAGAGGTCGTTTGCCGAGCGCACTTCCCCCTCCCGCGCTTCGATCACCTGATTGATCGGCCGGAGGAAGAACTTGCTCACAATCAGGTAGTTCAGGATGAAAATCACCATGATTGCGAGCAGAGAGTAATCGGGCGTCAGACTGATTTGCATAGACTTTTTGGAGCCGGAAAACAGGGCGCGCAGAGCCGACACCCAACTCCGAGGCGGCGGTTGTATACCACAAGGGAAAGAACGTTGTCACCTCACCGGTTATGCGTGCCGTGCCGGAGAAAACGAATGACGAAACGTATACGCGCATCCTCGAACGCGCCGACGATTTCTTTCGTTCCGTCTCCAGGGACCAGCCGCAGAACCTTCAGTGCGGCCGCGGCTGCTCTCTCTGCTGCCACGGCCTGTTCGAGATCGGATCCGGCGACGTCCCCCTGATCGCTGACGGTTTGGCGCAGATGCATCCGAAGCGCAGGACGATGGTGATTCGTCGCGCCCGCGAGGTCATGACCGCATCAAACCATCCTGATCTTCGCGACTGCACGCCCGAAGAGAACGGCGCATTCTTCGCACGCACTGCATCGACGCCCTGCCCGAATCTCAATGAGCGCGGGGAATGCCTGATGTATGAACACCGGCCCCTCGTATGCCGCACCTTCGGCCTGCCCGTTCGCGACGGCGAGGACTATATCGGCGACATCTGCGAGCTGAATTTTCGGGACGCGGCGCAACCGGAACGCGAGGCCGCCGCCTGGGACCTGCAGTGGGAAGACGCCCTCGGCGCCGAGGACGAGTACACGATCCCGGAAGTGATCGTGCTGGTCGCCCGCCTTCGAGGCTGGTGACTACGCTTTGGCCGCGATATGGGCGACCGTGGCAGGCTTTTTGTCGCCCATCACGCAGTTCCCCTGAAAGATCGCCCCTTCCTCGATGATCAGCGCCGGCGTGTCGATGTCGCTGAATACCTTTCCGTTGCGGTGAATCTCTACCCGCTGCGTGGCGACAATCGTGCCCACGATCGTTCCACTGACCGCGATCCGGCCAACGTGGACGTCTCCCTCGATGTGCGCGCTCTCCCCGACGATCAACTCGTTCTTCGTCATGATCTTGCCGTTGAACCGGCCATCGATCCGCATGGTGTCCTCGAACTCGAGCTCGCCGCGAAACGACGAGCCACGGTCGAGAAACCCGTTCAACTCTCCACTCTTGTTCTTCATCACTCCTCCGTCTCTCTCTGCCGCATCGCGCCTCAGCGGCGCCTTCCCATCAGCTCATCGACGACGCGGATGAGCTCTTCCTCACTGCCGTAACGAATGTGGATCACGCCGCCACGCCGCCGGCGGTCGATCTCGACTTTGGTGCGTAAAGTTCTTTGAAGTTTCTCTTCCGCGTCCCGTGTGAAGACGTCTTTTTCCTTTTCTTTCTTCTCGACGGTCTTTGGCGAGCTCTCCGACGCCAGCATCTCCGTCTGCCGGACGTTCAGGTTCTTGCGTACCACGCGCTCCGCGAGCTGCTCTTGTTTCCTGGCCGAGTCGATCGCCAGGAGCGCCCGCGCATGGCCCATGGAGAGCTGACCGGATGCCAGAAGCTTCTTCACCGGATCCGGCAGTTTGAGGAGGCGGAGGAAGTTGGCCACCGTCGAGCGCTCTTTGCCCACGCGCTTCGAGATCTCTTCCTGGGTGAGCTGAAAGTCGTCGTGTAGCTGATGATAGGCAAGCGCTTCTTCGATCGGATTCAGGTCTTCGCGCTGGATGTTCTCGATGAGCGCGATCTGCAGCTCGTCGCCTGCCTGCATCATCTCTTTGATGAGCACGGGGACGGTTGTCAGCCCTGCCTTCTGCGCCGCCCGGAAGCGGCGTTCTCCGGCGATCAGCTTGTACTTGTCGCCGGCACGAGTGACGACGAGGGGCTGGACAATGCCGTGCTCGCGCACGCTGCGGGCGAGCTCTTCGATCGACGCTTCGTTAAACGTCTTTCGTGGCTGATATGGATTGGGCTGAATCTGGGAGATCGAGATTTCCGCCAGACCCGGGCTCGTGCGAGGCTCGGGCAAATCCTGTCGCTGCGGGATGAGAGCACTGAGGCCACGTCCGAGGACTTTCTTGTGGATCATCAGGTCACGTTCTCCGCGCGGTGGATGAATTCTTTGGCCAGACTGACGTACGCTTCGCTTCCGCGGGAGCGGATATCGTAGAGAATAATCGGTTTGCCAAAGGACGGAGCTTCGCTGAGCCGGACGTTCCGTGGAATGACCGTCTTGTACAATTTCTCCCCGAAGTGACCGCGCACCTCTTCGGCGACTTGCCGCGCAAGGTTCATCCGCTCGTCGTACATCGTCAGGACGATGCCTTCGATCTCGAGCCCGGGATTGACCGCGCTGCGCACGCGATCGACCGTCGCGAGCAACTGCGAGATGCCTTCCAGCGCAAAGTACTCCGCCTGCAGGGGTACGAGGACCGAGTGTGATGCGGTCAGGCCATTGATCGTCAGTAGGCCGAGTGACGGTGGCAAGTCGATGAGGATGTAGTCATAGTCGGCAGCAATCGGATCGAGGATCCGTTTGAGGTAATACTCCCTCCCAATCGCGTCGCGCAATTCCACCTCGGCACCGACGAGATCGACCGACGACGGCGCAAGAAACAGCGTCGGAATCTCGGTCGGACGGATGATGTCCCGGATCGACATGTTGTCGATGAGCACGTCGTACATCGAGTGTTCGGCATCCGTGACTCCGATGCCCGAGCTCGCGTTCGCCTGAGGATCGAGGTCAACCAGCAATACCTTGCGCTCACACGCAGCCACCGACGCACCGAGGTTGATCGCCGTGGTGGTCTTACCGACACCACCCTTCTGGTTGGCCAGCGAGATGATTCTGGCCATCAGGAGGGTTGTTCCACGTGGAACGTAAGCGTCACGAGAAAATTGGAACCCCCGCGAGGGAGTGAAAACACCTCTCCGGGTGCGAAGCCGTCGACTTCCGGAAACTCCGCGGAGCTTTGAAACAACGCCACGCGCCCTCCTGGCTTTATGGATGGCACGAGCAACGGTAGCCATCCCGCAGCATTTCCGACGGCGCGCGAAGTCACGAGGGAAAAGCGAAGGTCAGATGGGAACCGGGTCACGGCGCGCGCCAATCTATCACCGTAAATCACAGCGTTCAATGCACACTCCCGCACGATGTGCTTGAGAAATGCCCACTTTTTCCGGTCTGCCTCGACGAGATGAAACCGCGCGCCGGGGGAAACGATCGCCATCGGAATCGCGGGCAACCCACCTCCACTCCCGAAGTCGAGGACCTCTCCCTGCGGCGCGAGAAACTCAGCTGCAACCAGCGCCTCCGCGACGTGATCCTCCAGATTCGCCTTCGCCTCAGGACCGATCAGATTGATCCGTTCGTTCCAGCGCAGCAGCTCGCGCTGATACGTCTCCAGGCGCGCGTTCATAGCGAGCGGACAGCGCCGCGTCGCAGGTGCAACCGCACGATCGAGATCGCGGCCGGCGTCACCCCCGGAATCCGGCTCGCCTGACCGAGGGAAACAGGACGCACGTAACTGAACTTCTCCACCATCTCCCGAGAGAGTCCTGGCAGCGCGTAGGACATCTCGGCCGGAATGCGCATCCCCTCCTCTTCAGCCTGCTGCGCCGCCTCCCGCCGCTGGCGATCGATATACCCCTCGTAACGCAGCTGGCTGACCACACCATCCGACTCTTCCACGCTCAACTGCGCGAACGCATCGGCAACATCGGGAAGGGACGCCTGGCAGGCGGCGAGAAACACCTCCAGGTCGAAGCCGGTCCGCTGGAGCAGCCGCGCGACGGACGCCTTTTCCGTCAACGAGACGTTCGCCGGCGAGAGCCAGGCTAGCGTCTCCCGGTCGGGGGTAAGAGACGTCGACTCTGCAACACGAGTTGCTCGCTGCATCCGCGACACTCTCGCCTCGATCCTGCGTCTGCGTTCGTCATCGAGGATGCCGAGCCGGGACGCGACGGGGGACAGGCGCTCGTAGACGGAGTCACACCCAAGAAGCAACCGATACTCGGCCCGTGACGTGAACATGCGGTACGGCTCGGTCGTCCCCTTCGTGACCAGATCATCGATCATCACGGCGAGGTAGGCCTGATCGCGGCGGAGGATCGCCGGCTCCGCATCCCGCACTTTCTGCAGCGCGTTGATTCCCGCGAGCAGCCCCTGCGCAGCGGCCTCTTCGTAGCCCGACGTTCCGTTGATTTGGCCGGCGAGATAGAGGCCGTCCACTCCTCGGACCTGTAGCGTCGGATCGAGCTGTTCCGGATTGACGAAGTCGTATTCGACCGCGTAGCCGTAACGGGCGATGACCGCGTTTTCGAAGCCCGGCAGCGATCGAACGACGGCGTCCTGCACGTCCGGAGGAAGCGATGTGGAAACACCGTTCAAGTAAAGCCAGGGATTTTGAAGCCCTTCGGGCTCCACGAAGACCTGGTGGCGCTCCTTGTCCGCGAAGCGCACCACCTTGTCTTCGATCGACGGACAATAGCGGGGACCGGTCGCTTCGATCTGTCCCGAATACATCGGCGCGCGGTGAAGATTTGCGCGAATCAGATCGTGCGCGATGGCGCCGGTGTAGGTCAGATGACACAGCACCTGAGGCAGCGGCAACTGGTCCGTGACGATCGAGAACGGACGGGGAATGTCGTCGCCGGGCGCCTCGGTCAGCTTCGAGAAGTCGACTGAGCTTCGTTCAACGCGCGGCGGTGTTCCAGTCTTGAGTCTGCCGAGTTTGAGGCCGAGCGCGGAAAGAGCATCGGAGAGTGATTCCGCGGCCGGCTCGCCGAAGCGGCCACCGACCGTTTTCACGTTGCCGGAGTGCATGAGTGCACGCAGGAACGTCCCGGTCGTAATGATGACGGCTCGCGCCGGGAGTCGACGGCCGTCCGTCAGGACGACGCCGCGGGCGGATCCCGAACTTACGATGAGGGATGCGACGGAACCTTCAATGATCGAGAGGTTCGGCTCGGCAGCGAGAATCTCCTGAACGGCCGACGCGTAGAGTTCGCGGTCGCATTGCGCCCGAGGACCCTGGACGGCGGGGCCTTTGGAGCGGTTCAGGACCTTGAACTGGATGCCTGAACGATCCGTAGCTTCGCCCATCAATCCGCCGAGAGCATCGATCTCCTTGACGAGGTTGCCTTTGGCGAGGCCGCCGATGGCAGGGTTGCACGACATGCGGCCGATCGCATCACGAGCCATCGTGACCAGGACCACGCTTGCGCCGCCGCGGGCACAGACTCTGGCGGCTTCCGCACCGGCGTGGCCGCCGCCGATCACGATCACGTCATGCATGTTTCACGTGGAACATCCACGCGCGCTCACTCACTTCCCGATGCAGAACTTCGTGAAGATCTCCGTGAAGACGTCGTCCTGCCCGACACCACCGGTCAGCGACGCCATCGCGCTCGCTGCCCGGTAGAGGTCGACGAGAACGATCGCTTCCTCGAGACCGGCGTCGATCGCACGTAACGCGGATGCGATGGCGTCGCGCGAAGCGAGGACAGCAGTCCGTTGCCGCTGACTGACGAGGCTGCCTTCCGGAGCGGCGAACTCCTCCCGAACCACCGAATCCAGCAGGCTGAGCAATTGCCTGATCCCGACATCCCCGTGCACCGAGATACCGAGCGCATCCGCAGGTGCAGGAGCAAGGTCTATCTTACTATAAATAATAATCGGCTTCGAGAGTTGTGCTAGCTCGCCCGAGTCTTCGAGCGTCAGACCCTCCACGGCGTCCACTACATAGATAATGATGTCCGCCCCTGATGCCGCGTCCCGCGCCCGCGCGATTCCGATCTGCTCCACGACATCCCCACTCTCTCGCAGCCCGGCGGTGTCGACGATCGTGACCGGCAATCCTCCAATCTCGATCGTCTCGCGAAGGATGTCTCTCGTCGTTCCCGGGATGGCCGTCACGATCGCTCGTTCACTGCCGACCAGCCGGTTCAACAACGTCGACTTCCCGGCGTTCGGTCTTCCGAGAATCACAGCCGACAATCCGTTCGCTGTCGCCCGTCCGCGGCGATAGGTATCCGAGAGCATGTCAAGGGCTTCGCGTGCGGCGGTCAGCTCAAGTCGCGCGGCGTCACGGGTAATGAACTCGTAGCCTTCCTCCGAAAAATCGAGCGCGGCCTCGAGTCGCGAGATCACATGAAGAAGGGATTCGCGAACGCCTGCCGCGCGCCGGCTGAGCATGCCGTCGAGGTTCCCCAGGGACAGCTTCGCCTGCAGCACGGTCCGCGAGTTGATCAGATCCGAGATCGACTCTGCCTGGACGAGGTCCATCTTGCCGTTCAGAACGGCGCGCTCGGTGAACTCTCCCGGTTCGGCCATCCGCGCGCCACACGCGATCGCCGCGGAGACGACGCGCTCCACCAGGAACGGACTTCCGTGCAGGGTCAGCTCGACGAGGTCATTCCCTGTAAACGAATGCGGCGCCGCGTATCGGATGGCGATGCACTCGTCCAGCAACAGTCCGCGATGATTCAATCGGACGAAAGTGGCTGCTCGCGGTTCCGTCACGGTGCCGGCAAGCGTCTCGAGGATCGCGGGACTCCCGGCTCCATCGATGCGCACGATGGCCAACGCGCCTCGGCCGAGCGGCGTGGCTGGCGCAACGATGGTGTGAAACTGATCGGACGTGGTTGCCAAGTTGCCTGGTTGCCGAGGAACCGGTCAGCAGCTCGGCAACCGGGCAACCCGGCAGCTACTGGGCGGGCTTCTGCCGGGCCACAATCGCGACGCGTTTGTAGAATCCGTCGCCTCGCGATTCGGTGGTGACGTCGGCGTCCTCCTGGAGCGTGAGGTGAACGATGCGGCGCTCGATCGGCGTCATGGAAGGAAGCAGCTGCTCCCGGCCGCCCGACCGGACCCGCTCGGCACCCTCACGCGCCGTTTCGGCCAGCTGCTCGGCCCGGCGCTCCTTGAACGCTTCGCAATTCAGCTCGATCTCTTTCTCCAGCGTACGTCCCACGAGTGCCTTGTTGCCCAGCACCTGGATCGCATCGAGCAGCTCGCCGTGCTGTTCCGTCAACAGGTGCGCGTCGCTGCCGAACAACCGGAGGATGATCTGCGTCTCGTTTTCTTCGGTGCGAATCTCGAGCTGCAGCTTTGCAAGCGCGAGCAGCCGCGCATACCACGCGCGCACGACGCCGGCCTGCTCCGATTCCGGACCCTGCGCGGGAATCTCCCCCGCGAAACGTTCGAAGTCACCCGTCTGAAAATCGTTCGCCGTCGCGCGGCGCGGTCCCCGCCCGCCACCGCCACCCGAACGATTTCCGCGGTCGCGCCCGTCCGCACCACGGCCCCGTCCTCGCCCGCGGTCCCGACCGCCCCCTCCCGCTGCATTTCCGGAACGGCGCGGAGCCTCACCCGCAGCCACGTTCGCCGGCCTGGAAACCGCGGTCTCCACAGCCGGCTCATTGACCTCGGCCTCCACGACCACGCGTTTGAATCCGCCGAGGAACCCGCGTTTCTCCAGGACGACGTGATACGTGAGCTGGACACGCTCGACGCCGAACGCTTCCGTCGCCATCGTCAGTGCTTCGTCGAGAGTCTTGCCTTCGAATTGTTGCGCCATGGTCGTTCGCTCGGTCACGCCGGATCCGGGTCCGACGGGTGATCCTTCCAAAACTTGTTCATGATGAGCTGCTGGGCAATCGTGAGCACATTCTGCATCAACCAGTAAAGCACGACGCCGGTCGGGAACTCCTTGAAAATCCAACCCATGACGAGCGGCATGATCAGGAACATCTTCTTCTGAGCCGGGTCCGCGGTGGATGGGGTGATGGCCTGCTGGATGAACATCGTCACCGTCATGAGGATCGGCGTGATGTAGTACGGATCCTTCATCGAGAGGTCGTGGATCCACCAGATGAACGGTGCGCCACGCAGCTCGATCGCGTGCGTAAGAAGTCCGTAGAAGCCCCACAGGATCGGGATCTGAAGCACGAACGGGAGACAGCCTCCGGCAGGGTTGATGCCCTCCTGCTGGTAGAGCTTCATCATCTCCGTGTTCATCTTCTGCCGTTGTTCGGCGTCGGTCTTGGCCTTCTTGTAGCGGGCCTTGATCGCCTCCATCTTCGGCTGCATCTTCTGCATCTTCTTCATGCCCACGATCCACTTGTGCTGGAGCGGATAGAGCACGACTTTGATGATGATGGTCAGCACGATGATCGCGAACCCGTAGTTCTTCGTGAACCGGTTCAGCCACAACAACGCGGCCAGGAAGAACCGCGCGATGATGCCGAAGACGCCGAGTTGCAGCGTCTTCTCGAACCCGTAGCGGTCGACGACGTTCGCTTCCTTCGGACCGAAGAAGGCAGCGCCCGAGACCACACCGTCCGGCGCTGCGTTGACCGCGGCATAGAGCTCTCGACGCTTTTCATTCTTCGCGCCGGCGGGAACATCGATCGCCCGCAGGATGGCACCCGATGACTTCTCAGGACGGAGCACCGCGAGGAAGTAGTTGTCCTCGACGCCGACGAACTGCACCGCCGGGAAAATGCTCAGCGTCTCTGCCTTCTCGCGGCGGATGATCTTCAGGCTGTCGTCGCGCTGCACGACCCCGTTTCCCGTGATGATGAACTGGTTGTCCTTCTCATCGGCACCGAGGGTCCGGATGCCGGGGCCGATGGCGACGCGGTACGGGAGAGGTGGCGTCACCGACACGTTGAAGTTGAAGAGGTACTCGCCCGTGAAGCGGAACGTCTTGGTAACCGTGTGCACCCCATCCGACCAGCGGTACTCGACGGCGTGTATATTTTTCTCGTCGAACTCCCGAACGGTGTAGAGCGCGTTGTTCGCCCTACGGGCAAAGCCGGCGTCCGTCGCTTCGATTGCGAAGGGGTAGTCGGTGCGGTTCGACTCCCGCTCTTTCACCAGCTCGACCCGCGTCTGATCGCTCTTGGAGCTGGGCCGGGCCTTGTAGTGGACGAGCTGGAACGAGATCAGTTGCGCGCCGCGGTTGGACAGGCGTGCGATGAATTCGCCGCGTTCGATCGTCGCGATCTTCTGCGCTGTGTCCGTGATGGGGGCCACGGTGACCGGCGTCTCCGGCGACGCAACTGGCTGAGGACTGGATGTCACGGTGGCGGCCTGCGGAGCGGCAGCCGGCGGAGGCGTTGCCGAGGTCGTCTGTGTGACGGCCTCTTTCACGGGGACGGGCTTCTTCATCAGATCGGGAAACAGCTTCGGAGCGACCGCCGCCCAGAGCCAGAGAAATCCGATCGAGATCAGGACTGCCGCAAAGATTCGTTTTTCCATCTCAAGGGACGGGGTCCCAACCTCCAGGGTTAAACGGGTGACAGCGGGCGAGCCGCCGCAAGCCGAGCCACACGCCGCGCACCGACCCGTGCTTCTCGACCGCCTGCATCATGTAGATCGAGCAGGTGGGATCGAATCGGCACATCGGTGGCAGCAATGGCGAGAGAAATCGTTTGTAAAACCGAAGCGGTGCGAGAACGAGGCTGCGCATGGCTCATCGGGAAACGCCGCTGTCCGACGCCAGACGTTGCAGGACACGCTGGAGGTCGACACTGAAGTCGCTCCAGGCGGCCTGAGCGGCATTCGGCTTGAGATTGACCACGACGTCGAGGGAGCGGCTGTCGAGATCGAGAGGTCCGCGTTGACGGCGGTAGACCTCGCGGGTCCACCGTTTCAGGCGGTTGCGCACGTTGGCTTTCCCGCTCTTCTTGGTCGCCGTGATCCCGATCCGGGAGTGCGGCAGGCCATTGGCGAAAAAAAAGAGAACGCTGTAGCGGGAAAAGAGTTTGCGACCAGCGTCGTACACGCGAAGAAACTCGCGGCGTTTCACCAATCGCTTCTCTTTCGGCAACGCCTCAGAGCTGGCGGAGAGTCCGCCCGCATCGGCTGGCAAAGGGCTAGACCGCCAGGCGCTTACGGCCCTTGCGGCGACGGCGCGAGAGCACCGCCTGCCCGTCTTTGGTCCGCATCCGGACCAGGAAGCCGTGCGTGCGCTTGCGGCGGCGGTTGTTCGGCTGAAATGTACGCTTCATGATTTCCTTAAGCCTCTGAAAAGAAAGCGGCGAGTATAGCGGCGGGTCGGAGGGTCGTCAAACCAGCCAGCGACCGGGCGGAACGTGGGGTGGTGGTGGGCTATTCCGGCGACCAGTCTACAGGGCCCGATGCGACGGGGCGGTCCGAGAATCAAGCCGCCGGCGCAATTCTGATCGCGCGCGCCACCCCTTTTCTTTGTGCTATATTCGCAACCCCTTTTTCAGCTCCGGATTTTCCACAGATGTGGAAAAGCTGTGGATTATCAGAGGGATACGCCCCGCCTCTCCCGTGAACCTGCGATGAATCTGTGGAAGAAAGTCCTCGATCGGCTGGAGCAAACCATTGACAACACGCAGTACCAGACATGGTTTGCACCAACCCGGTTCCTTGCCCAGAAGGGCGACACGATCGATGTGAGCGTGCCGTCGCAGCGCTTCGTCACCGAGATTCGCCAGAATTACGCGGGGCAGATCCGAACGATCCTCGACGAGCTTTCGACCGACCACATCAACCTTCATCTCGTCGCGGATACGGAAGCCGGTGGAGAAACGACGAGCTCGGTCGCCGCGCCGCCCTCTGTCGACCTCCCAACCTCCATCTTCAATCCCCGATACCGGTTCGAGACGTTCGTCGTCGGCAAATCGAATGAGCTGGCGTTCGCCGCCTCGAAGTCCATCGCCGAAAACCCGAGCGGCTCGTTCAATCCTCTCTTCATCTACGGTGGTGCCGGACTGGGAAAGACCCATCTCATCCAGGCGATCGGTCAGCAGTTGCGCGACGGCAGCACGCGCGCCAAGGTCGTCTACATGTCGGCCGACTCCTTTGTGACGGAGCTGATCACGTCGATCCGCTACGACCGGATGCAGCAGTTTCGCGATCGCTATCGGAAGGTCGACGCGCTCCTTCTCGATGACATCCAGTTCCTCGCTGGCAAGGAGCGGACGCAGGAGGAGTTCTTTCACACGTTCAACGCGCTTTACGAAGCGCAGAAACAAATCGTGTTCACCTCCGACGCGCCCCCGAAAGAGATTCCGACACTCGAAGATCGTCTCCGCTCCCGCTTCGAATGGGGATTGATCGCCGACATCCAGCCGCCCGACCTCGAGACGAAGGTCGCCATCCTGCGGAAGAAGGCGGAAGAGAAGAAGATCGATCTACCGCACGACGCCGCGCTGTTCGTCGCCGAGCGCGTTCGCACGAACATCCGCGAGCTGGAAGGACTGCTCAATCGCATCGCTGTGTTTGCCTCGATGACTGGGAACAAGCTTTCTGTCGAGCTCGTCCGCGAGGCTCTGAAAGACCTTCTGTCGAAAGACAACAAGCCGATTACGCCGCCGGAGATCGTCCGCGTTGTGGCCGCGCACTACGGCACGACCGTAACGAATCTGAAGTCGAAGTCGAACGCGCAGACCATCGCCTTCCCGCGCCAGGTGGCCATGTACATGTGCAAGCATCTGACGGATCTCTCGTATCCGGAGATCGGCCGCATCTTCAACAACAAGCATCATTCGACCGTGATGTACTCGGTCGAGAAGATCGACGAGAAGATGCAGAACGACCCTCAGTTCGCGCGCGTGCTGGAAGGCTTGATGAAGCAGTTTCAGTGACTCGTTTCCCGTACGTTTTGCGTCGCAATACGCCATTTCCACAGACCCTGCGGAAAGATCCGTCGAAAAGCTGCGGACAAAACTCGTCCCGAAGTCCGGACTCGAAACGACTGCGGAAAACGGAAGAAATCTCCATCGTTTTTCCGCACCAAAACCCGCAATCCTGACGTAGAAGGAACTGCTATACTTTCGAAACCTTTGCAGCATGATGCCGAGTTTTTCCGCACGCATCCCCTGCTTCCACTACTACTAAGAAAGACTTTGTTCTGAAGGAAGAGACATGGAGCTGACCGTCGCAAAAGCTGATCTTCAGAAGGAGCTTCAGCTCTGCCAGGGAGTCGTCGAAAAACGCTCGACCATTCCGATCCTGTCGAACGTACTCCTCCGTGCCGCAGATGGCCGGCTGCAAATGGCTGCCACGGATCTCGACGTCACAATTCTCAGCTCGTGCCCAGCGCGCATCATCACTCCCGGCGGTGTGACGATCGAGGCGAAACGGCTCTTCGACATCGTGCGGTCGCTGCCCGACGAAGACGTGCACATCACGCTTCAGGAAAACAACTCGCTCCTTCTCGACTCTGGCACCGCCAAGTTCCGGCTCCTCGGACTCCCCGCCGAGGACTACCCCACGCTGCCGACGGTGACCGCGACGGAGTCGTACAACATTCCGCTGGATGAGTTGAAGACGATGGTCGCGAAAGTGAAGTTCGCGATCACGCATGAAGAGACGCGGTTCCAGCTCAACGGCGCATTGCTGAAAGTGCAGCCGGCGAAGATGGAGATGGTGGCCACGGACGGCCATCGCATGGCCTTGATCAACTTCGCACAGGGCAACAACGGCGCGAAGAAAGGAACGGACCTCACCATCCTCATCCCGCGCAAGGCCCTGGAAGAGATCATGCGGCTGGAGTCTGGAGAGGATGGGACGGTACGTTTCGGGATCTCAGAGAATCACCTCTTCTTCGAAGCCGCCGAGCGCCGCCTGCTGGCGCGCATGATCGATGTAAATTTTCCGAACTACATGGAAGTCATCTCGCGCGACAACGACCGTCGCGTGCTGGTCGACCGGGAGCGGCTCCTTGCCACGATCCGCCGCATCTCGCTGGTCGCGAATGAGCGGACGCGCGCGGTGCGCTTCGATTTCGCGCCGGGCAAGCTCACGGTCTCGTCCACGAACCCGGAGCTCGGCGACGCTCGCGAAACGGTTCCCATCGACTACGCCGGCAACCCGTTTTTCGTCGGCCTCAACGCGGCCTACGTCACGGATTTTCTAAGCGCCGTGGACACGCAGCAGGTATCGCTCGATCTGAAGGACGAGAACAGCCAGTGCATCGGACGTCCCGCAACGAACGACGCGGATCTTGCGTACGAGTACCTCTACGTGGTCATGCCGATGCGCCTGACCGCATAGCCGGTTTGCGTCGCAGTGGCCCGACGGCGCGTTTCCCGCGAGCAGCTTCCGCTGCGAGGCGTCCAGTATTGGAGCGCTTGTGATTCTCCGCAGCCTCACGACCCAGGCGTTCCGGAATCTCGCGCCGGACGAGGTGGCGTTCCACGACCACGTCAACATCGTCGTCGGCCGCAACGGGCAGGGAAAGACCAACCTGCTCGAAGCGATCTACTTCCTCGCCACCACGAAATCGTTCCGGACGTCGCGGGTAGCGAGCGTTTTCCAATTCGGATCGCCGAGTGTTTTCGTCTCCGGGCTGCTGCACCGCTTCGATGTCGAGAAGACGCTTTCGATCGGACTCGAGACTGGTGAGACGCGCCGGCGTGCGTTGATGATCAACGGCGAGCGGGTCGGGCTGGCGCCGTACGTCAACGCGATGAGCGTCTTTGCGTACTCGTCCGCGCGGCTCGATATTCTGCGCGGAGCGCCCGAGGAACGGCGACGCTTCCTGGACCGCGGGATTGCCAGTGTCGATCCCGCGTACCTGGAAGCCGTGAGCCGGTATGGCCGTGTTCTCCGGCAGCGGAACGCGTTGCTGGCGAGTGGAACCGCGGCGTCGCTGAACGCGTGGGACGAAGAGCTCGTGGTGGCGGCTGCGCCGCTGCACCAGGGGCGCGCGGCCTATACCGCGGCGTTGTTTGCGGCCTTCGATGCGATCGTGGCGGAGCACGGGTACCACGTTCGCAATCTGACGATCTCCTATCAACCGAGTCTCGTCGACGACCTTGCGCGGATCCGGCGCGACGAGGTGCGCGCGCGCATGTCGCTCGTCGGGCCGCAACGCGATCTGCTCGAGTTCGCGATCGACGGCCGGCCGGCCGCGGAGGTGTTATCTGGCGGCGAGCAGAAGATGGTCGTGCTGTTTTTGAAATTCGCCAAACTCACCCTTTTTCGAAGGCGCTTCGAGGAGGCTGCGGTCTTTCTTCTGGACGATATCGATGCCGAGCTCGACCTTGAAATCCTCGAACAATTGCTCCTGAAACTACCCTCCCGGACGCAGGTTTTCGCGACCTCCGCCAAGGAGCAGTTCCTCCGGACGCTGGAGGCAGGTCCGCACCGCCGCTTACTGGTTGAAAACGGGAGAGTTACCGCATCGTCCGATTTGCCGTGAAACGTTCCGTGGAACGCAATATTCGCGGTATCATTCGACGTTCTCAATCGCGGCATTATCCTCGCGAAAATGGCACGTCGGGAGACGAGCCAACCTACCGCAAAATCCAGCGCCGGAAAGCAAAGAATGGCAGACGACTACACCACAGACGACACGACCTACGACGCGTCGGAAATCACGCCTCAGACACCGTCCGTCGCGGGTGATTACACCGCGGAAGACATCAAAGTACTCAAGGGTCTCGACGCCGTTCGCAAGCGCCCTGGCATGTACATCGGCGATACCGACGACATCACGGGCCTGCACCACATGGTCTACGAGGTCGTCGACAACGCGATCGACGAAGCGCTGGCCGGGTACGCGAACAAGGTCCTCGTCACGATCCACACCGACAACTCGGTAACCGTGGAAGACAACGGCCGCGGCATCCCTGTCGATCTGCACAAGGAAGAGAATCGCTCCGCGGCCGAAGTCATCATGACGGAGCTGCACGCGGGCGGAAAATTCGACAACAACTCCTACAAAGTCTCCGGCGGTCTGCACGGTGTCGGTGTCTCCGTCGTCAACTTCCTTTCCGAATGGCTCGAGCTGGAGATCCATCGCGACGACTACATCTGGCGGCAGCGATACGAAGGTGGCGTTCCCGTGCGCGCCATTGCCCGTGGCGAGAAGACGACGCTGCGCGGCACCCATGTCACGTTCAAGGCTGACCCGGCCATCTTCTCGGTGACGGAGATGAATTTCGAGACGCTTTCGCAGCGTCTTCGCGAGCTGGCGTTCCTCAACTCCGGCGTTTTCATCGCCATCTCCGATGACCGCACGGAGAAGAAGCACGAGTTCTGCTACCAGGGCGGCATCGTCTCCTTCGTCAAGGATCTGAACAAGAACAAGACGCCGCTGCACGACGAGCCGATCTTCATCCGCGACGAAAAGGACGGCGAGGCCGTCGAGATCGCGCTGCAGTGGAACGAGGGCTACACCGAGAACCTCTACTGCTTCACGAACACGATCAAGAACCTCGACGGCGGCACGCACCTGGTCGGATTCAAGGCCGCGCTGACGCGCACGATGAACAAGTACATCGAAGCGTCCGGTATCCTGCAGAAGCTGAAGCTGAGCCTCGAGGGCGACGATATCCGCGAAGGTCTCAGCAGCGTGATCTCCGTCAAGATCCGCGACCCAAAGTTCTCGTCGCAGACGAAAGACAAACTGGTCTCTTCCCACGTGAAGACCTGGGTCGAGCAGGTCGTCGGCGAGCGTCTCGGCGAGTTCCTCGAGGAGAACCCCAAGGAAGTCCGCCGCATCGTCGACAAGGTCATCGAAGCTGCGCGTGCGCGCGAAGCCGCACGCAAGGCTCGCGATCTGACGCGACGCAAAGGTGCCCTCGACTCCGCATCGCTCCCCGGCAAACTGGCCGACTGTCAGGAGCGCGATCCGCGTTTCTGCGAGATCTACTTCGTCGAGGGTGATTCCGCCGGCGGCTCTGCCAAACAGGGACGCGATCGCCGTTTCCAGGCCATCCTCCCGCTCAAAGGGAAGATCCTGAACGTCGAGCGCGCACGCCTCGACAAGATGCTCTCCTCCGAAGAAATCCGGCTGATGATCACGGCGCTCGGAACAGGCATCGGCGCCGGCGACTTCGACATCGCCAAGCTCCGCTATCACAAGATCATCATCATGACGGACGCCGACGTCGACGGATCGCACATCCGCACGCTGATCCTGACGTTCTTCTTCCGCTACATGCGCGAGGTGATCGACCGCGGCTATCTCTTCATCGCACAGCCGCCCCTCTTCAAGGTCTCGCAGGGCAAAAAGGACTCCTACATCAAGGACGAAGGAGAGTTGTCGCGGTTCCTTCTGTCACGCGTCTCCGAGAACATCGAAGTTGCGCCGCAAGCCGGTCCCGCACTGAAGGGCGAGGCCCTCGGAACCATGCTCCAGCGGATGGAGGAGTATCAGAGTCACGCCCGGAAGTTGCAGTCGCGCGGCATTCCGCGGGAGGCGCTCGAAGTGCTCCTCGGCGAAGGCTTCCACGACCGCACCGCGATGGCCGACCCCGACCGGGTGGCGGGTCTCGTGAAGGCGCTGACTACCCATGGCTTCGAGGGAGTCCACGTCGTCACCGACGAGGAGACCACGCTGCCGACTGTGCACTTCGCGGCCGGCGGCAACGGAACCGGAAAGAAGATTGCCATCAGCAGCGAGACGCTGTCGACGTACGAATACCGGCAGATGGCCAAATCGTATGAGGCGCTTTCCGCCTTCGGCCTCCCGCCGTACACGTTGAAACACAACGACAACACGGATGTCGTCGTGACCGTCGACGATCTCATCGAACGTATCTACGAGCTCGCCAAGAAAGGCCTCTCCATCAGCCGCTACAAAGGCCTCGGTGAAATGAACCCCGAGCAGCTCTGGGAAACGACGATGGATCCCGAGCGCCGTCGCCTGCTGCAGGTGACGGTCGAAGACGGAATCGGCGCCGAGGAGCTGTTCACGGTTCTGATGGGCGATCAGGTCGAGCCACGCCGCCTCTTCATTCAGGACAACGCGCTGGAAGTGAAGAACCTTGATATCTGAGCAGGCCGGCGCGTCGTCGCGCGCCGTCGTCCCTCGCCGCGCTCGATAGCACGAGCAGGAAAAACTCGAGAATGAACGAATACGATTACACAACTCACAACGAGCAGCGGAACCCGGTCAACATCGAAGACGAGATGCGCAAGTCGTATCTCGATTACGCGATGTCGGTCATCATCGGGCGCGCGCTGCCGGATGTCCGCGACGGACTCAAGCCGGTTCACCGCCGCATCCTCTTCGGGATGTACGAGCAGGGGAACACGGCGGGCAAGGCGTACAAGAAGTCGGCCCGCATCGTCGGTGACGTCATGGGTAAGTACCACCCGCACGGCGACAGCGCGATCTACGACTCGGTCGTGCGCATGGCGCAGGACTTTTCGATGCGCTATCGCCTCGTCGACGGCCAGGGAAACTTCGGCTCCGTCGATGGCGATAACCCGGCGGCAATGCGTTACACCGAAGTGCGACTGACCCGCCTCGCCGAAGAGCTCATGCGCGACGACATCGACAAAGAGACCGTCGATTTTGTCCCGAACTACGACGGCACCGAGCGCGAGCCGTCCGTGCTCCCGGCCAAGTACCCGAACCTGCTCGTCAACGGCTCTTCCGGCATCGCCGTCGGCATGGCCACCAACATCCCTCCGCACAACCTCGGCGAAGTGATCGACGCCTGCCTGATGGTGATGGAGAACCCGCACGCGACCGTGAAGGAGTTGATGTCGGTCATGCCCGGCCCCGACTTCCCGACGGCTGGATTCATCTTCGGCGTCGAGGGGATCTACGAGGCCTACAACACGGGCCGAGGCATCATCCAGGTGCGTGCCCGCGCCGCCATCGAGGCGATGAAGAAGGCCGACCGCGAGCAGATCGTCGTGACGGAGATTCCGTACATGACGAACAAGAAGCGTCTGCTCGAGAAGATCGCCGAGCTGGTGCACGACAAACGCATCGAAGGCATCTCCGATCTGCGCGACGAGTCCGACCGCGAAGGCATGCGCATCGTCATCGAGCTGAAGCGCGACGCCATCGCCGAGGTCGTGTTGAACAACCTGTATCGCAACACGCAGATGCAGACGACGTTCGGAATCATCTTCCTGGCCATCGTCAACAACCGGCCGGAGGTGATGGACCTCCCGACGCTCCTCCATCACTTCGTGGAGCATCGGAAGGAAATCGTCGTCCGCCGCACGCGCTTCGACCTGCGCAAAGCGGAAGAGCGTGCCCACATCCTGGAAGGTCTCGTCAAAGCGTTGGACGTCCTCGATGCGCTGATCTCGTTCATCCGTGGCAGTCAGACGCCGCCGGAAGCGAAGGCAGGTCTCATCGAGCGCTGGCAGTTCAGTGAGGTCCAGGCGCAGGCCATCCTCGAGATGCGACTGCAGCGGCTCACGGGTCTCGAGCGCGAGAAGATCATCGCCGAGTACGAAGAGGTCCGCGCCACGATCCGCCGTCTCCTCGAGATCCTCGGATCCGAGAAGCTCGTGCTCGAGATCATCAGCGCGGAGCTGCGCGACATCAAGGTGGCCTATGGCGACGCACGTCGCACCGAGATCGTCCCGCAGGCGAGTGACATCACGATCGAAGACATGATCGCCGACGAGAACATGGTGATCACCGTGTCGCGCGGCGGCTATATCAAGCGCTCGCCGCTCTCGCTCTATCGCGCGCAGCGGCGCGGCGGCAAGGGCCGCATCGGAATGCAGACGAAGGAAGAGGACATCGTCGAGCACCTCTTTGTTGCCAGCGCGCACTCGTACGTTCTCGTGTTCACCGATCGCGGCCGTCTTTACTGGATCAAGGTGCACCAGATCCCGGAGGTTGCGTCGAACGCCCGCGGCAAGGCGATCGTGAATCTGCTGACTGTCGAACAGGGCGAGAGCGTTCGCGCGCTGCTCACCGTCCGGGACTTCAACGACGCGAAGTACGTCGTGATGGTCACCCGGGCCGGAAAGATCAAGAAGACCGAGCTCACGGCGTTCTCGAACGTCCGCGCCAGCGGGATCATCGCCATCGACATCAACGAAGGCGACGACCTCTACGCCGTTCGCCTATCGCAGGGCGACGACGAGATCTTCATGGGCACCCATGACGGCATGGCCATCCGCTTCAACGAGAACGGCGTCCGTCCCATGGGCCGTGGCGCGGCAGGCGTGAAGGGGATCTCTCTTCGCAAGGGCGACTACGTCGTGGAGATGGATGTCCTCCCGGCCTCCGGAGAGCCCGCGCCCGAGCCGTTGCCGGAAGGTGAAGAGCTCGAGATCGTGGAGACTGAACCCGAGATCGACACAGATGCAGAGCTGGGATCCGAGCTCGCTGCCTCCGATACCCGCGGCCAGGTCCTGACGATCACGGAGAAGGGATTCGGCAAGCGCACGCCGGTCTCCGCATACCGCCTGCAGTCGCGTGGCGGCATCGGCGTCACGAACATCAAGACCACCGACAAGAACGGCAAGGTCGCCGGCATCTCGTATGTCTTCCAGGATGACCAGGTGCTGCTCATCACGGAGCAGGGCATGATCATCCGGACCAACGTCGCCGACATCCGCTCGATCGGACGCAACACACAAGGTGTTCGCGTCATCAACATCGACGAGAACGATCTCGTGGTGGCCGCGGTCAAACTCGTCGACACAGACGACGGGGACGAAGAGATTGCACCACTCGATCCGGAATCCGCCGATTCCGAGGTGGTGGATTCAGAAGCGCCCGATGACGACATGATTCACTGAGTAAGCGCCGACGTACAATCACCCATGCACAAAATCTCGCGCGAGCGTGTGACGCAGCTTGCGCGCGACCTCCTCGAGGCGATGACGCGGACCAAGTCCGTGACATTGCTCAAGGAGCGCGAAGTCGTCCGGCAGTCGATCGCCCACGCCCTGGCGGACGAGCTGAAACGCGAGGAAGAGCGTGAGGAGAACGTCCGGCGCCGCATCGCCACGATGAAGAAGCCGCCGGCGTCACGCTCCCGAGAGTACGAGTTCCTGTTCCGTCAGCTGATGGAGGAGGAGTACCTGCGCGAGGGGTTGGACAACTAGCGCGAAACCGCGTTACGCGTCGGGTCGCGCCGCAATCGGCTCGCGCATGGCGACATCGGTATCGCCTTCATCGCTCTGCATCTCGGTCCGCCACCGCTGCGCTTTCATCTGCTCGAAGATGCCGCCCGAGTGTCCCGCCGGGATCCACGAGTTTCCACCGCACTTCGGACAGCGGCCACGGAAGGCGATGTTCTTCCCGCAGTCGGGACAGATGATCACCAGCGAATGCGACAGCTCGAACTTCTGCTCACCCTCGGCGTCGAGGTTGTTCAGGAAGGAGGCGAGGTTGCTGAAGGTATCTTCGAGAGACATGACTGCTCGGGGCGGTCAAAGTGCACGCGACGTGCCGACCTGCCAGCCCCCTCAGATCCGCATCACGTCGAACTGCTCGTGATGGAGCGAATCGTCCGGCTTGAAAACGAGGTGGACACCCAGAATGCGTTCGAGATCTTCAAAAATGGGATCGCTGGCGCTGTTCAGAGACCCGTAGACGGTTGGATTCAGACGGACGATGACGTCCTGCCCTTCGTGCAGGTCGCGCAGCTTCATCAGCTCTCGCCAGATCTCGAATGCGATCGTGGTGTTCGACTTGATCCGTCCGCTTCCGCCGCAGTAGGGACACGCCTGGGTCAGGGACCGCTCCAGGCTCTGTCGAACGCGCTTCCTCGTCATCTCGATCAGGCCGAACTCCGAGATCTGCAGGATCTTCGTCTTCGACCGATCCTTGCGAATCTCGATCTCGAGCGCTTCGAAAAGCCGCATGCGATTGGCGAGATCCTCCATGTCGATGAAGTCGAGCACGATGATCCCGCCGAGGTCGCGAAGACGGATCTGGCGGACAATTTCCTTGGCGGCTTCGAGGTTCGTCTTGAAGACCGTCTCTTCGAGATTGCGCTTTCCCACGTACTTCCCCGTGTTCACATCGATCGCCACCAGCGCCTCGGTCTGGTTGATGACGATGTAGCCGCCGGACTTCAGCCAGACTTTCGACTTGAGGGCCTTGGCGATCTCCGCCTCGATGCTGAAGTCCTCGAAGATCGGCTCATCGCGGCGGTAGAGGCGCACGCGGGAGACGAGGTTCGGCTGAATCTGATCGAGAAACTCCACGATGCGCTGGTACTGATCGACGGAGTCGATCCAGACGCTCTTGAACTCGGGTGAGAGCACGTCGCGGATGGTGCGAAGAACGAGGTCGAGATCGTGGTGAATCGCCGTCGGTGCGGAGGCCTTCTCGGCCTTCCGGCGGATCTGTTCCCAGAGATCGGTGAGGTACTTGAGATCCGCGCGAAACTCGTCCTCTTCGCGCTCCTCGCCCGCCGTGCGAACGATGAAACCGCCGGAGCCCGCGGGACGGATGCGGTCGAGGATCTCTTTCAACCGCGCGCGCTCCGCCTCGTTCTCGATACGGCGGGAGACGCCGATGTGATTCACGGTCGGCATGTAGACCAGAAACCGGCCCGGCAACGTGATGTGGCTGGTGATGCGCGCACCTTTGCCGGCGATGGTGTCTTTCGAGACCTGGACGACGATCTCCTGCCCCTCGCGCAACAGATCGGCGATCGACGTTTCAGCGCGGTGCTGCGGGACGTCGTCGAGCGTCAGGTCGTCGGTGGAGTCAGCGTTGTCGAACTCTTCGAGATCTTCGATGACATCCGAAACGTAGAGAAAGGCGTCCCGTTCGAGCCCCAGATCGACGAAGGCGGATTGCATCCCCGGGAGGACTTTGGTGACGCGGCCTTTGTAGATGTTCCCGACGATCGTGCGGTGGCGCGTGCGCTCGACCCACAACTCGACGACCTGCCCCTCATCGAGCACGGCGATGCGCGACTCGTGCTTGGCAGCATTGATGACGATCTCGCGGGACAATTGGGGGGAGTCTATCGCGACGCGCCGGCCACCTGACACCAGACTGTGTCAACTCACGGCTCGGTGTGGCGCCGGGCAGCCTCGCCGGCGGAGTCGGACAGATCAAGATCGCGAGGGCCTTCGCCCCGCGTGCGGGGAAAAGGTGGCCGAAGGCCGGATGAGGGGTTCGTCTTCTCCGACGCTCAAAATCGCGAGGGCCTTCGCCGCGCTTGCGGGGAGAAGGTGGCCGAAGGCCGGATGAGGGGTTTTGTTCTCGAGCTCTTCGACACACACGCCGGAGAGGCCGCCCGGCGCCACACGTCTGTCCGCGATACTCTTCGGAACATGCTGACCCTCTATTTCGCCGGCTCGATCAGCGGAGGACGTGACGATGTCGCCCTCTACCGCGTGATCATCGCCGCACTCGAACAGGAGGGGCACCGCGTGCTGGCCGGGGCGGTGGCCGCGGAGAACGTCACCTCATCCGGCGAAGCGCTCGATGCGCCCGCGATCTTTGACCGTGACCTCGGATGGATCGCCGACGCGGACCTCCTGGTCGCCGAGGTGTCGATGCCGTCGACGGGAGTGGGTTACGAGATCGCCACGGCGCGATACCGATCCGGTATTCCCGTGATCTGTCTCTACCGTCCCGCCCACACCGCGCGCTGCACGGCAATGGTCGCCGGCGACCGCGGAATCGAGCTGATCGAGTACGTCGAGGTGTCCGATTTGCTGCCGCGGTTGACGGCCACACTCGCGAAATACACCGCCGCCCGCCCCGGTTTGCAGCCACGTTGACGGCGCCGGGGTCGTTTGCTATGTTCCCCCGCCCACCGCGCGCAAGTATTCCGGCATAGCTCAGTTGGTAGAGCAACGGACTGTTAATCCGTGGGTCGTAGGTTCGAGTCCTACTGCCGGAGCCACTTGCCAGCAGCGGTCTCTTCTCTCCGAAATATCTCTGATAGCTGAAGCGGATGTACGTGTGCTTCTAGCCGTCGCCTGGCGGGGATGTCGCCAGTGCACAGACGAGGCCGAAACCCGTGGGCGCGATGGATCGGCGGATCCCCTCCAATTCCGCGCGTGCTACCATCGATAGCCGGTCCTAATAATTTTTCTTTCGGAGCTTCCATGCATCTTCATTTCCGGCTGCGCGTGATCGCGTTTGCGGCGGTTTGTACTCTTGGTCTTGGTGTTTCTTCGATCTTCGCTTCCGATCCGTGGGATGGGCCCGCGTTCGCCTCCGACCCGAAAGAGCTCGTCGCTGCCGCGGAGAAAGTCTCCTCCGGTGACGCCGGGTTCGTCGTGCTCCTGGACGAGGGCAACTACTCCTTCGAAGCGAACGGCAAGTCGCACACGACGCAGCGTCACATCTACCGCATCGTGGATGAGTCAGCGATCGAGCAACTCGGGACGATCGAGGTGCCGTGGGCTCCCTGGTACAACGACCGGCCGACGGTCGCGGCGCGCATCGTGTCGAAAGACGGCACCGTGCACACGCTCGACGCCAAGGCGATCACCGAGGCGCCGTCGCGGGAGGATCTGGACATCTTCAGTGACAATCGGGTGCTGCGCGCACCGCTTCCTGGCGTTGCGGTCGGATCGGTCATCGAGTACGTCGTCGAATTCAACGGCAACAACCCAATCGGCGACGCCGGCGCGTCCGACATGTTCATCTTCGGCGGCTATGCGCCGACGCAGCGGACGAGGATGACGATCGACGGTCCTCTCTCGCTCGAGCCGCGGATCGTCAACAAGACCGACGTTCAGCCGAAGACGGAAGAGAAGAACGGACGCCGCATCACCACGTTCGAGACAGGCCGTATCGAAGGGCGGAAGGACTTCGAGAACTACCTTCCCTTCGACACGATCTCGCTCCCCTATGTGGCGTTTTCCACTGGCTCGTCGTGGCGGAATCTGGCGACGCGCTATAGCGACATCGTCGACAAGCAGATCGCCGGAAACGATCTCAAGAAATTCGTTCATGACGCGGTCGGCAACGTCACGGCGCGCCGCGAGGTCATCGCCCGTTCGCTTGCGGCGGTGGAGAAGAACGTTCGCTATGCCGGTGTCGAAGTCGGCGAATCCTCCATCATCCCCCGCTCCCCACGCACCGTCCTCGGCAACAAATACGGCGACTGCAAAGACAAGGCGACGCTGCTCGTGGCCATGCTCCGCGAGTCCGGGATCTCCGCGCATGTGGCGCTGCTCCGTGCGGGGGAGGACTTCGACGTGCATCCCGATCTGCCGGGGATGGGCCGGTTCAATCACGCCATCGTCCGGGTCGATGGAACTGACAAGGACGCACCGATGTGGGTCGATCCGACGGACGACTTCGCCCACGCCGGCGATCTGCCATCGCAGGACCAGGGACGGCTCGCGCTCGTGGCGGCCGGAGATACATCCGCGCTGATGAAGACGCCGGAGACGCCATCGACGGCGAACAAGTATTCGGAGACGCGGATCTACACCTTGCCGGAAGACGGGAAGGCGCATGTGACCGAGATCAGCGAGACGGTCACGGGTTCAGAAGACTCGTTTCAGAGGCACTACTACGCGGAGAGCGACCGGACGAAGTATCACGATCAGATCGAGAACTACGTCAAGTCGTATTACGCGGCGAAGAAGCTGGAGAAGATCGACGCCACCGATCCGCACGACCTGACGAAGCCGTTCCGCGTCACGATCGAAGCGGCCGATGCCGACACCGGCGTCGCGCGTGACGGCGACGCTGCAGTCGCGTTCCATCCGGCGAACCTGTTGAACTGGCTGCCGATCCCGCTGCGCAACTACGGGGACGATCACGCTGAGGAGGCACGACGCAGACGTGTGGGTGACTTCGTCTTCCCCGCGGCCGGAGTGCGCGAGTGGACGTATCGCATCGTGCCACCCGTCGGATACGCGGTGCGCACACTTCCTTCGAATGAAACGACGAAGATCGGTACGACGACACTGACGAAGGAGTACGCGACGCAGCCCGACGGGTCGGTCACGGCCGTGCTTCGCTTCGACAGTGGCAAGCGCAGGATCAACGCGTCGGAATTCGAAGAGACCCGCGCGGCGATGAAGAGGATTTTTGAAGCCAAACCGACCATCATCGGGTTCGATCTCGTCGGCCAGGCAAAGCTGAATGCCGGCGACGTTACCGGCGCGCTCGCGGAGTTCCGCAAGTTGGCCGCGTTCCATCCGACCGAAGCGCAGCACCACATGGAGATCGCGCGCGCGTTGCTCGTAGGTGGTCTCGGCGACGCAGCACGTGAAGAAATCCGGCGCGCTGTGACCCTCGAGCCGTCGAATGCGCACGCGCAATTCGCGCTGGCCGGCATTCTCGAATACGACCTCCTGGGGCGTTTGCTCCGCAAGGGCTTCGACATGGATGGCGCGCTGGCCGCCTTGCGCAAAGCGAAGGAGCTCGATCCGAAGAATGCCGACTACCGCGGTGCGCTGGGCAAGCTGCTGACCTATGGCACGGACGGATCGGAGTACGGTACGGGTGCCAGGCTGGACGAGGCCATCGCAGAATTCCGTGCGGTCGCCAAAGAGGTCGGGGAAAAGGAAGCGAAACCGTTCGACGGCGATCTGATGACGGCGCTCGCGCATGCAGGCCGTTTCGCCGAGATGAAGGATCTCGCGAAGACGGTACAGGATGCGCAGCTTCGCGAGACGGGGCGTATCGTGGCCATCGCCGCGACCGAAGGCGCGCCGGCGGCGCTGCATGAGCTTGGTGCGTTCGACGCGAGCACCCGCCGCGCCTACGCGCAGACTGTCGCGCAGACGCTTCTCAACCTGCGTCTCTATCAGCAGGCCACCGAGCTCTATGACGCGGCAACACAAGGTGCGCCGAACGCTTCGACGGCGAGGCCCTTCATCGAGGCGTTGCGGAAGACGAAGCGGCTCGAAGAGCTCCCGATCGACGAGAAGGATCCGCGCTCCATCGTGCAGAAGATGATCCTGGCGATCGTGCGCAACGACAACGCGGCGCTGAGGAAGCTCTTCCCATTTGATTCAAAGCCGGCAGACACCGAGGACGGCGAGGATGACCCGCTCAGCACGATGCGGTCGATGACGTCGGCGAATTCCATGCCGCCCGCAGTGGTCGGCGACCTTTCGTTCGGGACGTTGCGAATCCAGAGTGATGGCGACGACAAGACAGGCTATCGCCTGCGCCTGCGCGGGGAGAACGGGATGAGCATGCCCACTCTGTTCGTGGCACGCCAGAGCGGCGCCTGGTACGTCCGCGCCAGCACCGCGATGGTCGATACCGTCGGCACCGCGGTCATGGCATTTGCCGACGCGGGAGACCTCGAGTCCGCGCGTACGTGGCTGAACTGGGTTCGCGAAGACGTGCAGGCCGGGGGCGGTGATGATCCGCTTCACGGTGCACCATTTGCGTCCCTCTGGCCGAAAGACAATGCGGCCACGAACGCCGACGAGATCCGCACCGCTGCAGCCTCGCTGATGCTGCGCAAAAACGACGAACGGGGCGTTCGCACGCTGTTGGCAATGCGCGAGAAGGCAAACGACCATGCAAAGTCGTGGATCGACGTCGCGCTCAGTGCGGCATACGCCAATCGCAAGGACTGGAAGAGCGTCGTGCCGATCGCGGAGCGGCTGGACGCGGCCTATCCCGACTCCGACAGTGCGTTCAGCACCCACGTGTTCGCGCTCTCGTTCAGCGGTCGGACGGCGGACGCCGAGGCCCTGGCGAAGAAGCGCCTGGCAAAGAAGCCGAAGGATGACGAAGCCCTGCGAGCGCTCTCGTCGAACGCGGCCACAGCACGCGACTATGCATCTGCCGCGAAGTACGCGGAGCGCATCGTCGATGAGTTGTCACCGACGCAGAATGACTACAACAATGCCGCGTGGTTCGAGCTCTTCGTCGGCAACCTCACCCATGCCATGGAAAATGCGCGACGCGCCACCGCGGAAGAGTCGCAGACGTCTGCCGCCGCACTGCACACGCTGGCAACGCTCTACGCCGAGACAGGAAAGAACATCGAGGCACGCGATGCCCTTCTGCGAACGCTGGACAAGAGCCGGCGCGATGAGCCCGACAGCAGCGACTGGTACGTTCTGGGCCGGATGGCCGAGAACTACGGCGTTCGCGATGCCGCGCTCGCCGCCTACAAGCGAGTCGTCAAGAAGGAGAACGACGGCGCATCCGTTTGGGAGCTTGCACAACGTCGTCTGGCGGCGATGGGGAAAGGCTAAACGACGGAGGTTCGCTGGCGCAGCCGTTCCCGAAGGCGATCGAGAAAACGAACGGGCGCGCCGAAGACGGGCGAACGTCGCAGAGCGCTCCGCACGCTCCACGGAAGCGGCGGCCGCAACTGAATCTGTGCGGACAGATTCGAGAGCGACTCCGCCGTGGCTCGGAGCTCCTCCTCGGGCGTCATGGTGACCGGCGTCCGGCACAACTGCTCGTAAAGATCGATGAACGACTCGGCGAGCTGGTCGGTTCCGGCGGTCTCGCGCAGCGTGTCGGTCACCTTCGCCGCGTCGTCCGGATCGTAGCGTTCGAGCTCCGCGCCGATCGTCTCTTTCGTGATCGGGCGTTGGAGAAGACGTGCCCCGAAGTTGAGCTGTCTCATCGATGCGAGATCCCGAGTGGTGATCATTCCGGCGAGCCCTTGCGTGTCGCAGTCGATCACCGCGGCTCCGACCGCGGCAGCCTCCAGCGCGCAGCGCGCCTTCGCGAACACGACGTCGTACTGAGGAAGCAAGTCCTCCGGATAGTCCGTGGCGTTTCCCGCGCCTACCCCGACGATGTCGAGGGAGATGCCCCGCTCCGCGCATGCCGCCCCGACGATCGCGGCGAAGTTGTTCGGCGTGGCCTGGTTACTGAAGACGAGCGCGCGCCCTGGGCGGGCGGGAAGGGGGGCGCGTCGGCGGAAGCGCTGCAGATCGACCCCATTCGTCACGATGTGGAGCTGCTCCTCGGGGATCGCGTGCTCCAGCAACATCCGGTCACGGCAGTTGCGATCGACGGCGACATACGCACCGATCCGCGGCGTTCGTGGCGGTACAGAGTGCCAGGTCAGTCCGTCATGACAGACGAAGAGCGCCGGGACCCCCGGAAAGCGAGCCAGGGCCGCCAGCGTCTGTAGATGGTGATGCCCGTGAATGACATCCGGCACGGCGCCCACTCGGGTGATCTCCGATGTCACCGGGATCGTCGCGTTTCGCAACTCCTCGGCGACAGAGCCAAGGACCGTCGCGTAGACCACGGGTTGCCATCCGTGACGGAGGAGCGCGAGCGCGAGGTCGCGCGTGTAGAGATCGGTGCCGGATCGGGATGTCGCTCCGATCGTCGCGATCAGTACGCGGCGGGGCTCGGCGGCAGTCATGTGCCCTACTTTACTTCCTCGCCAGCTCCACGAGCAGACGCGCCGTCGCGATTCCGCCCAGCTTTCAACGTTCCGAGCGGAGCGTCGTAGTGGCCTACGGAGGGCCGATTTGCAAGTAGGCACTTGACAATTCGACCATTGGACTCCAATGTTTCGTTTCTAGCCGTTCCAGGAGACCTCCCATTACTACCGTCGACCAGCTTCCCGACAGCCGCCGTGCGATTCTCCTCGCGCTGAAGCGGCAGGGTCCGTCCACCATCGCTGTTCTCGCTCATCAGCTGCAGCTCACGGGCGAAGCGGTTCGCCAGCAGCTTCTCCAACTGCAGAGGGAAGGGTGGATCGACGCGCGCGTGGCGCGTGGCGACGAGCGCGGACGCACAGGCCGTCCGGCCACCCGTTACAACCTCACCGAGGCCGGTGACCACCTGTTCCCGAAGAGCTACGACCTGCTGAACGTGGCCGTCATCGACGCCGTGGCCGAGGAGCTGGGGCCCGACGCCGCCGTACGGGTGCTCAAACGTGTCTGCGACGATCGGGTGGCGATGGAGGAAAAGACGATTCAGGGTCTCCCGCTCGAAACGAAAGTCGAGGCTCTGAAAGGTCTGTACGCATCGGCCGATCCTTACATGACGACCGAGCGCGTCGATGATGGGTTCCTGCTGGTCGAGCGTAACTGCCCCTTCTTCAACACCGCGATGCGGCGTCCGGTGCTGTGCAGTGTCTCGGTCAACGCGCTGACGCGCCTTCTCGGTGTTCGCGTGGAGCGCGATGAAACGTTCCAGGCCGGTGCGGGCCGTTGCGTCTTCCACATCTACGAGAACGAGCCGATCGACGCCGGCAAGTGGGAGTTCCAGCTCGAGAGCGAACTGCCCCACCACAAAGAGACGTAGTCCGCGTCACCGTTACTCGACGCTGCCCGGGCGGCCGGTTTCCCATGCGGCAATCCACACCGTCTTTACGTTCACGAACTCACGGATGCCGTATGCGCCGAGCTCGCGGCCAAAGCCGGAGTGCTTCGTGCCTCCGAAGGGAACGCGTGGGTCGGACGCTACCATCGCGTTGATGAAGACCTGACCGGTCTCGATCCCTTCGATGAATCGATTGGCCTCTTCGCGATCGCTGGTCCAGACCGAAGCGCCGAGACCGAACGGTGAGTCGTTCGCAGCGGCGATCGCCTGCGCAACATCGTCCACACGAAACAGCGACGCAACCGGCCCGAACGTCTCTTCGCGCGCGACAGGAGCCGTCGCGGGGATCCTTGCGAGTACGGTCGGCGCGTAGTAGTTCCCGCGCTCACCGAGACGCTTGCCACCAGTGAGCAGCGTGGCGCCCGCGGCGACGGACTCGCGCACCTGCTCCTCGATGTCGTCCACGATCTGCGGCGTGGCCAGGGGACCGATGTCGGTCGACTCGTCGAGTGGATCACCGACCTTGAGAGCCTCCATCGCGGTCACGAACTTCCGTTCGAAGGCGTCGCCGATCGATTCGTGAACGATGAAGCGTTTCGCAGCGATGCACGACTGACCGTTGTTGATCACGCGTGCCTTCACCGCCATCGACACCGCTTCATCGAGATTGGCGGACGGCATCACGATGAACGGGTCGCTTCCGCCGAGCTCGAGAACTGCTTTCTTGATGTGCTTTGCCGCGATCGACGCGACGCTCGCGCCGGCCGGCTCACTACCGGTCAGTGTCACCGCCTTCACGCGCTCGTCAGCGATCAGGCGCTCTACCTGGTCCGAGGTGATGAGCAATGTCTGGAACTCGTGATCCAAGAAGCCACCGTCGCGGAACACCCGTTCGATGGCGAGCGCGCACTGCGGCACATTGGACGCGTGCTTCAGGAGTGCCACGTTCCCTGCCATGAGCGCTGGAGCGGCGAACCGGAAGACCTGCCAGAAAGGGAAGTTCCAGGGCATCACTGCCAGGATCGCCCCCAAGGGCTCGTACCGAATGAAGCTCTCCAGCGCCTCGGTTTTCACGCGCTCATCCGCCAGGTAGCGTTCCGCATGGGTGGCGTAGTAGCGGCACGCGTTTGCGCACTTGGTGACTTCGGCGATGGCTGCCTTGATCGGCTTTCCCATCTCGATGGTGATGAGCCGCCCGAGATCGTCCTGCCGTTCATCGAGGAGCGTTGCGGAGCGCTGCATGCGTTCCGCGCGCTCACGAAAACTACGCGCACGATTTACACGTACAGCACCTTCAGCGCGCTCGAGTGCCGCGCTGATCGAGGCATCATCGAGCGCTTCAAATGTCCTGATCGTTTCGCCCGTCGCTGGATTAATCGATGCAATCGCCATCGTCAGAAACCTCTGTTATCCTCCGTCGCATTCATCCTGAATTGAAGTCCAACTCAACCCTCATGCAAGGAGCTTCCATGAGCCACTCGAAGCATATCCGCTTCCTGTTCGCGATCACTCTGCTCGTCGCAATCGTGCCGTTTTCGGCGTTCCCGCAGAGCAGTAATGGTTCCATTTCCGGAACCGTAACCGATGATGCCGGCGGGGTACTGCCGGGCGTCACCGTGACGGCCCTCAACACGTCGACGGGCCTGACACGCAGCACGGCGTCGAACGCGGTTGGCCACTATGAACTGCAGCTACTGCCGCCCGGCACCTACTCCGTGTCGAGCGAGCTCTCCGGGTTTCAGCCTATCAAGTACCCGAAGATCGTCGTCAACGTTGGCAGCGACTCGGGGGTCAACTTCAAGATCAAGGCGGGGGTTGCCGAGACCGTCACGGTCACGGCGGCAGCGCCTCTCGTCGACACCACCCGTTCCGAGGTCAGCTCGGTCGTAGGGGAGAAGGCGATTGAGAACCTGCCTACGAACGGCCGGAACTTCATCGACTTCGTGCTGACGACTCCCGGCGTTGTCCGCGACGTCCGCCAGGGTGACATCAGCTTTGCAGGACAGCGCGGTACGCTCAACTCTCTGGTCATCGACGGTGCGAACAACGACAACACGTTCTTCGGTCAGTCGCTCGGCCGCACCGGTTCCGGTCGCGCGCCGTACCAGTTCTCGCAGGACGCTGTGAAGGAGTTTCAAGTCAACACCAACTCCTACTCGGCCGAATACGGACGCGCCGGTGGCGCTGTCATCAACGTTGTGACGAAGTCGGGCACGAACGAGTTCCACGGCACCGCGTTCGACTTTCTTCGCGACCGCCGCTACAACGCGAACGACTACATCAACACGATTCAGACCCCCGCGCGCGTGAAGGGGCCGTATCACTTCGATCAGTACGGCTTCAGCCTCGGCGGCCCGATCGTCCCGGAGAAGCACTTCTTCTTCGCCAACTACGACGCCCAGCGCAATTCGATCGACAACCCGATCCTCCTCGGCATCGCCGCGACGCAGGTTCCAGCCGACGCCGCCTCGCAGGCCGGCTATCAGAAGATCCTGGCCCTGGCGAACACGTATCAGAAGAAGCAGAACCAGGACGTCTTCCTGCTCAAGACCGATCACGAGCTCTTCGCGAACGATCACCTCTCACTGCGCTACAACCGGCAGAAGTTCACGGGCGGTAACTTCGAGAACGGCAATTCCTCGAACGCGCTCCAGCACACGGGCGACTCGCTCGTGCAGACGGACACCCTCTCGCTTTCGAATTCCACGGTGATCACGAACTCGCTCTTTAACGAAGTGCGGGCGCAATACGCCAAAGACAGCGAGCCGGGCAAGGCCAACAGCACCGATCCGGAAGCGCAGATCAACCAGAACACGATCCGCGTCATCAACATCGGCCGCAACACGTTCAGCCCGCGCGAAACGACGATCAAGCGCCACCAGATCGCCGACACCCTGACGGATGTCATCGGCGCCCACACGGTCAAGGGCGGGGTCGACGTCAACCAGGACAAGATCCTCAACTACTTCCCGGGCAACTTCTTCGGCTCCTACTCCTTCAACAGCCTGGCGGACTTCCAGAACGGGCTCGCCGCCAGCTACCTGCAGGCGTTCGCTGGACCGGGAACGTCAGGACCGATTACGCATCCGAATATGACGGAATACGCGGCGTTCGTTCATGACGAATGGCAGTTCCGTCCGACGCTGACGTTCAATGCCGGCCTCCGCTACGACTTCCAGAGCATCGCGCAACCGTCGGTCCGCAATCCCGACGCGCAGCTCGCCGCCGCGGGGATCGACACCAGTAAGGTTCCGCAAGATCACAACAACATCGCGCCGCGGCTCGGATTCGCGTGGACGCCGAACACGGCCAGCCGCACGGTCATCCGCGGCGGCTACGGCATCTTCTACGGCCGCACGCCGGCGATCATGATCGGAACCGCGCACTCGAACAACGGTATCAATGTGCAGACGCTCAGTTTCACGGGCGCGCTCATTCCAAAGTACCCGGCGATCTACACGTCGATCCCGACGGGAGTCACCCTTCCGAAGCCGACGATCTTCGCATTCGACCCGAACTTCCAGAATCCGAAAGTGCAGCAGGCCAGCCTCGGGTACGAGCGCGCCCTGACGAACGACATCGCGATGTCGGTGACGTACCAGTACGTGAAGGGTTCCGATCTTCCGCGCACGATCGACATCAACGTCTCGAATCCAACGACGGTCACGGTTCCTGTGTTCAGCGCCGCCAGCGGCGCACAGATCGGCACGAGCACGTTTACCCGCTACACCGGGCGTCCATTCACGAACTTCGCTCGCATCCTGGAGTTCCAGTCCAGCGCCAGCTCGCAGTACCACGGCCTGACCCTCGACCTGCAGAAGCGTTTCTCCAACAACTGGCAGATGCGTCTCGCGTACACCTATTCGAAGGTCAAGGACGACAAGCCGGACGCGACGTCCGTCGTTCCGGGAACCGACGATGCGAAGAACGCGCAGGACCCTCTCAATCTGCACGGCGATTGGGCGCCGGGCGACAACGACGTTCCGCACCGCGTCGTTCTGAGCGGCGTGTGGACGCTCGACTCGTACGCGCAGCATATGAACGGCTTCAGCCGCGCGATCCTCGGCGGCTGGTCGCTCAGTGGTATCGCCAGCTGGCAGTCCGGTCAGCCGTACTCGCCCGTCGTGAGCACCGACATCAACAACGATGGCAATGCGCGCAGCGACCGGGCACCCGGCTTCGCACGCAACTCGAGGAGGCTTCCGAGTGTCTTCTCCGTTGACCCGCGTGTGACCAAGGAGATCGGAGTCTTCGCCAGCGCCCGGATCCAGCTCATCGGCGAGGCCTTCAACCTGCTCAACCGGAGCAACGTCACGAGCGTCCGCAACAACTACTACGCGGTGACGAACACTGCCGGTGTTCCGTCGAAGTTCACCCTGCAGGATCAGGCCACGACCCCTCGTTTCGGGTTCCCGTTGTCCTCCTTCGGGCCGCGCATTCTGCAGTTCGCGGCGAAGGTCACGTTCTAGAATCAATTCACTGCAGTTGAATTCGAAGCCGCCGGTTCCGACCGGCGGCTTTTTTCTGTCATCCTTCGCGCGTACGGAGGTCTCCGCGTGCCCGCTGGTAGGAAGTCCCTGATCCGGATCGTGCTCGTCGTCACGGTGATCGTGATTGCAGCGGCCGGCGGCGCCGTGTACTTCCGCGAGTCCCGCAAGCCCGTCGAGATCATTCTCAATGGCACCCTGGAGGCGCGCACGGTCAACCTCGGGTCACTGGTCGGTGGCCGCGTCACGCGCACGCTCGTGGACGAGGGAGCGAAGGTGAGTGCCGGACAGTTGCTGGTTACCCTGGAGACGGAGACGATCGATCGTCAGCTCAGTGAACAGCGTGCTGCGATTGCCGCGGCACAGGCTGCGCTCGCGAAAGCGATCGCCGGACCGCGTCCTGAGGAGATCGAAAAGGTTGCGGCGGTCGCGAGCAATGACGAGGTCGAGCGTCACCGGCTGGAGCGCCTTTACCGCGCCGGAATCGTGGCGAAGGAGTTGCTCGACGACGCCACGACAAAGGCAAAGACCTCGGCGCAGGACCTTCGGATCGCGCAGAAGGGGACGCGCAGGGAAGACCTGGACGCGGCGCGCGCCGAGGTCGAGGCGCAGCAACGAAGGCTCGATACGCTGATGAAACAACGCGCCGAAACCAACGTCGTCTCGACGGTCAACGGGACGGTGCAGTCGTTCGGACTGCGGGCTGGTGACATCGTCGCGCCGAACCAGACCGTGGCCGAGGTTCTGGAGTCGAGCCAGCTTTGGGTCCGGGTGTACGTGCCCGAGACGGAACTGGGTCTCGTCGCCGTGGGACAGCACGTACGCATGGGCATCGACACCTTTCCGAGGGAATCATTCGACGGCCATGTTTCCTCGGTCAGCAATCAGGGCGAGTACACACCGCGCAACGTGCAGACTCGCGCTCAACGCGCGGAGCAGGTTTTCGGCGTCAAGGTGCTCGTCGATCCCAACCCGAAGCTGAAGGCCGGTATGGCTGCGTCCGTTGATCTCGGTGTGAAAGGGCGACCGGATTGAGCAGCGATGTCGGCATCGACATTCAGAACGTGTCGAAAGACTTCGGCACGTTTCGGGCCCTCGACAACATCACGCTCCAGGTTCCTCGTGGCGAGATTTTCGGTCTTCTGGGCCCAAACGGCTCCGGCAAATCGACGCTGATCCGTATCCTCTGCGGCTTGCTCGTGCCGACCGAAGGGCATGCCACAGTCGACGGCTACGACGTGGAAAAAGAAGGGGAGCTGGTCCGCCAGCACATCGGCTACGTTTCGCAGGCCTTCTCTCTTTATCGCGACCTGACGGTGCAGGAGAACCTCGACTTCTTCAGCGCGATCTATCGGCTCAAAGGCGCCGAGAGGCAGGAACGGATCGACTGGGCTGTGAAACTAACGCATATCGGACCATACCGAGACCGGCTTGCCGGAGCGCTCTCCGGAGGATGGAAGCAGCGGCTCGCACTAGCCGCCGCGCTCATGCACCAGCCGCGCGTCATTTTTCTCGACGAGCCAACCGCGGGTATCGATCCCGTCGCGCGGCGCGAGCTTTGGGATCTGTTGTTCGAGCTCGCCGGCAGCGGCGTCACGATGTTCGTGACGACGCACTACATGGACGAAGCCGAGCGCTGCGCCTCCGTTGCGTACCTTTACATGGCTCGGCTGATCGTGGTCGGCCGGCCGGACACGCTCAAGGAGTTGCCAGAGGTCACGCCCGAGGGAACGCGTCGCGTGGAAGCGGTATCGAGTGATGGGGTGGCGCGCCTGATGACCAGCGCGCGTACCCTGCCCTACGTCCGCGCGGCCACGATCTTCGGGACATCCTTGCATCTGCTGATCGACAGCAGTGTCTCCAACGAGACACTCGCGCACGAGCTCGAAGCGTTCCACCTCGGCAGCGTGGCGGTGAACCCGATCGATGCGTCTCTGGAGGATGTCTTCGTCCGGCTCACCGAGACGCGAGGGCGGGACGTGGAGGCATCGTTGTGAGTGGCTTCCCGGCGATGTTCCGCAAAGAGCTGACGCAGATGCTGCGCGATCGGGGCACGCTGTTTTTCGCGATCGCCGTACCTGTTTTCGAGCTGATCCTCTTCGGCGTCATCGACATGAATGCGAAAAACATCCCGACGGTGGTCCTCGATCTGAGCCGTTCGCAGGAGAGCCGGCGTCTGATCGAACAGTTCGGCAACACGTCGTATCTGCGCGTGATGGAGCTCGTCCACTCTCGTGAGGAGCTGCAGCATCAGATCGTTGCCGGCCACTCGCAGGTCGCGATCGAGATCCCGCCGGACTATGCACGAAACCTCGCGGCGAAGCGGCAGGCCAACGTGTTGATCATGATCGACGGCTCCGATTCCAGTGTGGCGTCGCAGGCATTGTCGGCGGCCAACGGAGTGGTCCTTTCCAACGCGATCAATGCGCTGATGGTACAGAACGCGGGGCGGCCGTCGATCGAAGCGCATCCGGTGGTGATGTTCAACCCGGACATGCGCAGTGCGAACCTGCTCATCCCCGGGTTGATCTCCATCCTGCTCACATTTTCGGGGACGATTCTCTCCGCATTCGCCATCGTGAAGGAGCGCGAGCGCGGCACGCTCGAGCAGCTCATGGTCACGCCGGTCTCGCCGCTGGCAGTCGTCACCGGCAAACTTCTTCCCTACCTCGGCCTGGCCTATGTCCAGCTTCTGATGATCCTCTTTCTGATGCGTGTGCTCTTTCGCGTTCCGATCCACGGCAGCCTTACTTTGTTGCTGGCGCTGTCGCCGGTCTATCTACTCTCGTTGTTGTCGGTCGGGCTCCTGGTTTCGTCCCGGGCGAAGTCGCAGATGGAGGCGATGCAGAGAGCGATGGGGATCATGCTGCCGTCCGTGCTGCTCTCCGGTTACATCTTTCCGATCGCGTCGTTGCCTCTTCCGCTGCGGGTCGTCTCGTATCTTCTGCCGGCCACGCATTTCATCAAGATCGCGCGAGGGATCGTGATCCGGGGTGCGACGTTCTTCGATCTCTGGGAGCCGGTGGCGGCGATGCTGGCCATCTCGATCGTTCTCATCGCCGCCAGTGCGCGGGCATTTCAGAAGACGGTGACCTAATTTGACCGTTATGTTCACGCTCAGCCAGATCGCACTGTTCGCTCTTCGCGCGCTCACCGGCCTTGTCTTTGTATGGAGCGGCGCCAGCCACGCGCGCGATCCGGAAGGGAGCTCGAAAGACCTCGGTCTGCCGAAGCCGATCGTGCTCCTGGTCGGCATCGTCGAACTGCTGGCCGGGCTCGGCGTCGCTGGCGGCCTGCTGACTCACCTTTCCGCGCTCGGGCTGATGATCGTCATGCTCGGCGCCATGCATCGGAAGGCCTTCGTGTGGCACTCGGGTTTCTGGGGCAAAAGCTCGCAGGGCTGGCACTACGACCTGCTATTCTTCCTCATCGCACTCATGATTTTTGCTACCAACGGCGGCGAATGGACGATTGACCGGCTGTTGCTCGGCGCACGGGCAGCGTCGTCGTACATTTTCTGAACATGGATTCACTGTTCCGACAAGCCGTGTCCGCGATCGACGCCGGCGACGTGCCTGCGCTCGAGCAGTTACTGACCGGGCATCCCGAACTGTTGCGCGAGCGGCTCGAGTCTTCCAACGAGTGGCTGCGTGACAAGGTTGGTGGCGCGCTCGATGGCTACTTCCGCCGTCCGTACCTGCTCTGGTTCGTTGCAGAAAATCCGATCCGCAACGAAAGGCTCCCCCCGAACATCGCGCAGATCACCACTACGATCATTGAGGCGGCGAAGCGTGAGCAAGTCGGCAACCTGATCGAGCAACTCGAGTACACCCTCGGGCTGGTCGTCAGTGGCCGTGTGCCACTCGAATGCGGCGTGCAGCACGATCTCATCGACGTTCTGATCGATGCTGGAGCAACGCCCGGTCAAGGGAACGCCGCACTCGGCGGGCGCAACCTGGAAGCCGTCAAACAGTTGATTGCCCTGGGCGCGCCCGTGACGCTTGCGACGGCGGTTTGCACCGGACGTCTCGACGAAGCGGCGAGACTGGCGCCCCAGGCCACCAGGGAAGACCGGCAAACGGCGTTGGTCGCTGCCGCGTTCAACGGAAAGGCTGATGCCGTTCGCGCGCTGATCCTCCTCGGTGTCGACGTGAATGAGCCCAGCCCCGTGATTCACCCGCATGCGTCGCCACTCCATCATGCGGTCGACTCCGGCTCACTCGAAGCGGTGCAGGTGCTGGTCGAGGCCGGCGCGCGCCTCGATCTCAGAGATCGCATCTACGACGGAACGCCTCTCGATTGGGCCGAGTTCATGGGGCGTGTGTTGATCGCCGAGTACCTGCTCGACAAAGGAATCCAGCCATGAACGTGAAGGAAGTGGTTCCCTTCCTGCGGGTCACCTCGATGGAGCGGTCGCTTCCGTTCTACATCGACGGCCTCGGTTTCACGATGCGGAACAAATGGGTCGTCGATGAAAAAGTACGCTGGTGCTGGCTGACCCTCGGCGGCGCTTCGATGATGTTGCAGGAGCTCGCGAAACCGAGTCCATCCGAATTGGGCGGTGGAGTCTCCCTGAACTTCTCCTGTGAGGACGCCGTGACCATCTTTCGGGAAGTAACGTCCCGGAGTCTCAAGGCTTCGGAGCCGGAGGTCTCGAACAACCTCTGGACCTTCAGCGTTGCGGATCCCGACGGCTATCGGATCGAATTTGCAAGCCCGACGGACGTGCTGGAAGATACGAAGCTGTCGGACGTGGAGCAAAACTCACTCACCGAACCGTGAGCACCTGCACGCTTCGACCTTCGCCTTTCTGCCCGAACCCGGATCCGGCATAGGCGGTGTCGTCACGCACGACGACCATCCGGTCAGCGTAGCGGGTGAAGATCCACGATTCGCGATTCGTCATCGATCCTTTGATGAACATGAATCCTGCGGTGCCGCGCTGGATGCGTTCCGCGGCGACTGGGATGTTGTCCTCGCCGATCCAGACGGTCATTTTGTCCTCAGTGAACTTGACGCTGAAGATGCTCGTCGCTTCCGGTGGCAGCTTTGGTGTCAGTTTCAATACGACGACGCGCACGGGCCGCCCTTCGCGCACGCCTCGAACCTCACTGACCTTTGTCGCAGTCTCGAGCATCCGAAGAAACGGTCCGGCGAAGTCGATGGCGTCCGCTACCTCGGTGGCCTGCGTGTCGTTGATCGCCGCACGTGTCGGGGTTGTCTTCCGAGGATCGGCTGTGTGCTCGCGCGACTCGCGCTCTGCCTTCTCGAGGATCGGTCGAGGGAACGTAATGCGCAGGCCGGAGTCATCTTCGACGACGTCGAGAGAGGCTGTGCCGGTGAACTGCTGGTTTGCAAACCGTCCTTCGTTCTTTCGCGAGCGCTGTACATCGAGCGAAACGTGAATGGGCCTCGTCGCACGAAGCTGGGAGATCGCGGCGCGCATCTCAGCGATCGACTCGGCGTGAAGGGGCGAACTGACGAGCAGGAAAATGGAAGCGGCCAGGCGTCGCATGGCTGGAGAGTATGCCGTAAGCCTCTGCTCGCGACGCAAACGTTCACTCCTGTGTTTGAGGCCTCGGAAGAGGGCGGCTACGTAGCGTTTGTCGAAGAGGTTCCCTGTGCGATTTCGCAAGGCGAAACACTCGACGAGGCGCGTGAGAACCTGAAAGAGGCACTCGCGCTGATGCTCGAGGTGAATCGCGAGAACGCGCTCAAAGGAGTCGACGAGAGCCGCATCGTTCGCGAGACGATCGCCGTGAGTACGTGGAGGGTCATCTGGCATTCGGCCTCGATGAACACCGGAAGCGCTGGAAGTTCCCTCACAATACGTACCGGCTCAGGTCCTCGTCCTTCACCGTCTCCGCGAGCACGCGTTGCACGTACGCGGCGTCGATGGTAACGGACTGCCCGCTCATCTCGCTGGCGTCGAACGACAGCCCGTCGAGGAGCCGCTCCAGGATCGTGTGCAGCCGGCGCGCGCCGATGTTCTCGGTCTTCTCGTTTACCAGCGCGGCATAGCGCGCTACCTCGGCGATCGCTTCATCGGCGAACGTCAATGTGACTCCTTCCGTTTGAAGAAGCGCCGAGTACTGCATCGTCAGCGCGTTCTTCGGTTCATGCAGGATCCGGACGAAGTCTTCCTCCGTCAGCGATTCCAGCTCGACCCGGATCGGAAAACGTCCCTGTAGCTCGGGGATGAGATCCGAGGGTTTGGAGACGTGGAAGGCGCCCGCGGCGATGAAGAGAATGTGGTCCGTCTTCACCATTCCGTACTTCGTATTCACGGTGGTGCCTTCGACGATCGGCAGCAGGTCGCGCTGCACACCTTCGCGCGAGACGTCGGGACCGTTTGCCGCATTCTGACGTCCAGCGATCTTGTCGATCTCGTCGAGGAAAACCATGCCGCTCTGTTCGACGCGCTCGATCGCTTCGCGGGCCAGGTTCTGCTGGTCGACGAGTTTCTCCGCCTCTTCCTGCAGGAGAATCGGACGGGCGTCGCCGATGCGCATCTTCTTCCGCTTCGATTTGCCGCCGAAAAGTCCCGGGAGCATGTCCTTGACGTTCACGCCCATCTCTTCCACTCCCTGCGCGGAGAAGATCTCGAATGAGGGGAAGCTCTGTTCCTTCACGTCGATCTCGACTTCGCGCTCGTCGAGGCGTCCATCGTCCAGCCAGACTCCGAGCTTTTCGCGCGTCTCTGTAGTCGGCTGCTCTTCGGTGGAACCGACGAATGCGGGTCGGGCGGCCGGGCGGCGGGAATCGGGGAGGAGCAGGTCGAGAATCCGTTCGCGCGTGTTGCGTTCGGCGGTCTCCCGGTTCGATCGCGTCTTCTCGTCCTTCACGAGCTTGACGGCGATCTCGGTCAGATCACGAACGATCGATTCGACATCGCGGCCGACGTAGCCGACCTCCGTGAACTTCGAGGCTTCGATCTTCAGGAATGGCGAACGGGTCAGGCGAGCCAGCCGCCGTGCGATCTCCGTTTTTCCGACGCCGGTCGGTCCGATCATGATGATGTTCTTCGGCGCGATCTCGTCGCGCAGGTCCGGCGGGAGCTGCTGCCGCCGCCAGCGGTTGCGCAGCGCGATCGCCACTGCGCGCTTGGCCGCATGTTGCCCGACGATGTAGGTGTCGAGCTCGCGCACGATCTCTTTCGGCGTCAGCCGTTCAATCTGATTCGCATCGTCGATGCTTCCGGGAAGTTGGATGACCATGACTCAGAGAGTTTCCACCGTGATGTGATCGTTCGTGTAAATGCAGATGGTCGACGCGATGCGCAGCCCTTCCTCGGCGATGCGCGCCGCGCTCAGGTCGGAGTGCTGCATCAGTGCACGCGCCGCGGCCAGCGCGTACGGCCCGCCGGATCCGATCGCCAGCAACCCATCGTCCGGCTGAATCAGGTCGCCGGTTCCGGAGATCAGATACGCACGCTCGGCGTTGGCGACGATGAGAAAGGCCTGGAGCTGGCGCAGGTACTTGTCCATCCGCCAGTCCTTGGCCAGTTCGACCACGGAGCGCTCCATGTTGCCGCGGTACTCCTCGAGTTTTGCCTCGAAGCGCGAGAAGAGCGCGAAGGCGTCGGCGGCGGAGCCGGCGAATCCGGCCAGGATCTTGTCGTGATAGAGACGGCGCACCTTCGCGGCCCCATGTTTCATTACGGTGGTGCCGACGGTGACCTGTCCATCGCCGGCCATCGCCACCGCTCCGTCGCGCCGGACGCAGAGGACTGTTGTCGATCGAATGCGGGGTTGAGCCATGGGCGGACGATCGTATCGCAACCATCAGGCCGAACCGGGCTGCAAAGGTCAGATGGCTGCTCTGGACTCCGGCTGCGGATCGGACCGGCTCGCCTCTTTGCGCGCGGCGAACGCGTGAAAACAGACACCGCAGAGCAGCTTGCCGTCGACGCGCACGGCGGCGCCGAGGTCGAAACACCCTTCACAGCGGATTCTCGATGGACGCCGCGAGGCACCGATCAAGGGAAGCGGAAAGCTGGGGGGTCTGGACATGGTGGGCTCCTTTTCCGCTCGACAAAAATCGGGCGGCGGCCACGCGCCGCCGCCCCAACCTAAGGAGGACTGATCAGATGGCAACGGTCCAGAGAATGGTGCCGCTGCTGCTGATCGCGACGATGCTGCGGGTGGCGGTGCCGCCCGTGGTCGTTGCCGGAACCGTGACGACGGCGTAGGTGCCGCCGCTGAACGGCGTCAGATCGCTGACCCGTCCGTTGATGCCGAGGGTCCAGGCCGCGGCGCCAGTGGACGTGGCCAGCGCCTTCAGCGTGGTGGTGGGAGTCGTCGCACCGGTGGCGGTCGTGTCGTAGACCTCGATCACCTGTGCGCCGGACAGCTCGATGTCCGTGTGAACAGACGGCAGGGTGGACGTCCAGACGACTGCTCCGTTGCGGATCGCCGCGATCTCTGCGACCGGTGCGGCGGCCGTGCTGCTGGCGGCGGCGCGCGTGATGATCACCGTGCCATCGGCGGCGACGCTGATCCGGCCGCCGTCACCCTCCGGTCCATGTCCGCCCGGACAGCCCGGACCGCCACCGTGCTCGTTCGCGACTGCGAACGTCGCGGCCATCAAGAGTGCGAGAACTGCAATGCCTGTCTTTTTCATCGGGGTGAGTCTCCTTTTCAGGGGAGGACATAGACCAAGCGGGATGCCACGCCTGCGCAGGGTAGGAATCCGATCTTGTGAGTCAGAATGACCCGGGATGCCTGACCAGGCGACCCCGCGCTGGGTCAGAACGACGCGGTGCCTGGCCTACCCGAATCGTGCTCTCCCGTTCCAGCGTCACCTCGAGGTCGCGCACTCTTCGGGCGTCGAGGTACTCGCGCGCCATCTCGCGGAAGAGTTGTTCCATCCCCGCCCGGTGGCGGCGCCAGAGGTCCAGGGGCGGAACCAGTCCCTGCACTCGCAGGGCGTGCACGAGCGCGAACGCTCCGGAGTCGCGCGGCAGACGTTGAGGCAGTCCTGCCAGAGACCCTGCGGCGACCGGACATGGTTGCGGCTGCGAGTCCAGAATCCGCCGGCGCGTACGATTCTTTGCAGCGATCGTCGCCACCACGTGGCTCCGCGACTGCGGAAGAAAGTAGATGGCGCGGACTGAGGGGCGCGTCTGACCGATCCGGTGCGCACGTCCGTTGCGCTGGTCGAGCTTTACCGGATTCCAGGGGATGTCATAGTGCACTACTACCCCCGCCCGCTGAAGATTGAGACCCTCGGAGGCCAGGTCGGTAGCCACCAGCCGATCGATGGAACCACGGCGAAACGCTTCGATCGCAGCGCTTCCGTCGCGCGCCGTCGCCAGCCCGCAGCGGAGCCGGTGAGCGAGAACACGCGCCGTCGCCGCTGCACCCGTGAAGATGAGCGTCGGTTCCTCAGTGAGCACCGAGTCGAGCAGTTCGGCCTTCGTGTCCGTGGCTGCATCCACTCGCGAGCGTAGCGCGATCAAACGCTCCATCTCCTCATGGACGGTGGTGGTATCGAAATCGGCAGCGGGGATCAGCAGGTCCCAGAACAGAATCTGCTGAAACGCAGCCGCATCCTCCTCTGCCGCAAACGCCTGCCGGTAGTCTCGCCGGGAAAGTGCCCGGCCGCTCTCCACCACCCGTTCGTAGAAGCGGAGCTGGCGGCGGACCGACTCGAGCAGGGCGGCGGGACTCGACTCCAGGCGCCGGCGCAGAAACTGTCGCAGAAGAGGTGCGTTCGCGCTGAGCGGGAACCGAAGGGTATCGATCGGCGCATCGATCAACGGATGACGAACGACGCGACGCTCGAGCGTGCCGCAGTGCAATGCGAGCGGCAGAACAGCATGTCCGCGCCGGATCATGAGCTCACGAACGATGACGTTGAGCGATGGACCGTCCCGCGCGTAGAACGCATCATCGATGGATGCGACTCCGCGATTACGCAGAGAATCATCCGCTGCGATCAGCGAAACGAGCGAGAGCAGATCGTCGGAACGATTGCAGATCGGCGTCGCAGTCACGAGCAGCAGCCTCGCTCCGATCGAACGTCGTGCCAGCGCACACCAACGTTGCGTATTGCGGTTGCGAAACGCGTGTGCTTCATCGACGACGAGGAGTCGATCGGCTTCGCTCAGTGACGGATCGGCGGCCAGGCCGTCATGGGTGATGATCCGCGCTTCAAGGCCGAACTGGCAGAGTGTCTCGCGCCACTGGGAAACGAGCGATGCCGGGACGATGACTTCGATTTCGCTTCCCAGCCGTTGCCACGCCGCCGCGACGGCCGCAGCAACGTAAGACTTCCCCATGCCGATGTCGTCAGCGAGGATCGCGCCGCCATACCGTTGAATGCAGGTCTGAACGCCGGCGACCGCGTCGCGCTGGTGCGGCGCGAGGTCAGGCATCGCCGGACATTCCGAGCCGCCCCTGGAGAAAGCGGGAGAGGCGGGCGTGTTCATCGGCGGAGACGCCGTACAGGGCCGCCACCGTGACGTCGATGTCCCCGGTCGTACCATCCGGACTCCGGCTGGCGCGACGAGCCGCACGAAGCAGACGCACCCAGGCATCACTCGATGGAGCGACGGCAGGAAGCGGCAGTCTTGCGATCGTCCGGCCGAAATAGCGGAAGAAGGAATCCTTTGCCCGTTCAGCGATCGCAACCGCGAGGACGTTGACGATGGTTGAGTTCAGCAGCGCGGCGAGAACATACGCCTCGTCGAGCGATGCGGCGTCGAGTGCGTAGAGCGTCTGGTTCGGTACCAGTGGGATGCGTTTTGCGCCGCAGTGGATGGATTCATCAAGCACGGCCGCGCAGAGGCCGCGTGAGAGATCCCTCCAGATGACTTTGACTCCAACGTGCTCCGGTCGGACGTATGACAACTTCAGCGTCTCCGCCGCGACGCCGCGTGACTCCGCGAAACGTTCTGCCCATCGCGGCGGCTTCAGCCACCCTCCCTGCGGAGGCCAGAGCATCCACGCCGGTTCCGCGACCCGCCAGCGGCGTACGTCGCGCCCACGGACGCAGCGGCAGACCGCGCCGAGGGGGACGTGAAGGCCATCGGTCGTCTCGACCGCGTTCGCGCGAATGCGCTTGATCTCGAGAAAAAACGTACCGTTGTCTCCGGTCTTCACACCCATCATCGGCATGCGTTCCAACGTGCTGGAGAGTGGCGCGTGCGCCGCGTGCATGCGCGTCACGATGGTCTGGATCTCGGGTGGCAGCAGTGCCCACTCCGCTCCCCCCACCGAGAGTGCGGAGGCAGGAAGCGCGAAGGAGTCTCCCCCTGACGTGATCGAAATACACGGTTGTTTCGCCGTTCGGTCGTCGCGATGGGACAAAGTCATTCCGAGCGGAAAGGTGTCGGCCTCGAAGTGGCGGCGCGAGTCCGAGGACCAGTCATCGAGAGCGAGGATGTTGAGGTGGGAGAGGGCGTGCCTGCGCAGAGGCGCTGCATAGCCCGCATTGAGAAACTTGGATGGTACGAGTAGTGCCGTCACGCCGCCCGATCCCGCCAACGCAAGGGCACGTTCGACGAAGGCGACGGCCAGGTCCGGTTGATGAAAGGCGGATACGCGCTGAGCGCCTTCGCCTCGAAAGAGAGCGAAGCGTTCGGCATACATCCGTTTGGCGTTCGGTTCGATGCGGCTGTTGCGGACCCAGGGCGGGTTGCCGACCACGACGTCGAAGCCGCCACGCGCCATCACCGGTGCAAAGTGAATGTCGAACGAGAAGAATCCGACTTCGCCGTCCTCGGTACGCTCGAGGATGCGACGGTTCAACGCGATGCGCTCGTACAGTTCGCGGCACCGATCGAGGTTCAAGGCGCGCATGCGGCCGAACAGGTCGCGTTGAGGAGCGGACAACTGCTCCAGCTCCCGTTCATCGAGGTCGATCGCCTTGGATAGGAGCTCGGTCGCCAGCCTCTGATCATTGGCCCGGATGAGACGCGCCAGCGTAGCGCGCTCTCGCTGTGGCGCGTTGCGGTACCGGGCGATGAGATCCGCCTGCGCCCGCAACGCGTAGACCCACTCGCGATAGACGTCACCGCGGTTGTCGCCAAGAAAATCCGTGGGGCTGAGGAGCGAGTTGCCCTGCAGGATGTTCCGGTCGAGATTCGGCAACGGCTGAACGCGTTCGGCAGGCTCACCTGTCTGCGAGACGATCGCCAGCCACAAGCGCAGCTCGCACAGCCGGACCGCCTCGGGCTTCAGATCCACTCCGAATAACGACCGTTCCACGATGCCGCGGCGTCGGTCAGGTGATGGGTCATCAGGACTCAACGCGATCATGAGGCGCTCCACGATGCGCAGTGCTGACAGAAGAAAGGCGCCGGAGCCGCAGGCCGGATCGAGGATGGCGATCGAGTCGAGCTTCCGCGCCAACGAAGAGGTATTCGCAGGAGGGAGGACGGACTCACCTCGCAGAATCTTCTCGAGGAGGTCGCGAGTGGCTCCATCGCCTTCGCTCAACCAGGCCACGATCGCGCGCGCAGCGAGGACGTCGACGATTGCGCGCGGCGTATAGAAGCTGCCCGAGGAAAGACGTTCGTCGGCCGCCATCAACGACTCGAAGACTTTTCCGAGCATCTCCGGATCGATGTGCGTGCCTGCAACATCCGACTCGTCGATGGAGAATGCGAACCGCTCGAACCCTTCATCGACGATGCGCCGAAGGAGGTCATTCGGCAGCGCGAGCTCGGGATGACGCAGTTCGAACGGAGACGGCTCGAACAGACCACCGTTGAGATAAGGGACGTTGCCGAGCCGGCGTGCAACGTCGTCCCGTTCGCTGGCTGTCGTGTTCAGACAGCCGAAGAAGAGAGGCGTCAGGACCGTCGCATGAATGCCGCGTCCTTCACGCACTGCCGCGTCCATCCGATCGACGAGGAAACGCCGCTCTCCGTTCAGCCAGCCCTTCTGCTGGATGAAGTAGAGGAAGAGTAGACGGGAGAGGAGCAACAAGGCCTGCCCGTCCGCGGCGTCCTTCGACTCGTCGGGCAATGCGGCACGGATGTGGTGGGAGAGATCGCGCGCCGACCGGCGGAAGTGCTCGAAGAATTGACGGGTGAGCGATTCACGATCGAGGGCGCGGTCGAACACGCGTCCCGGATCTCCGCCGGCCCCGAGGAGGTTCAGCCGATCGATGGCGTACACGGTCGGGCATTCGAGATCGAGATCCAGACGCCGCGCGTCGCGTCGCGGGGAGAGATCGTGGACGGTGACCCGACGTGGGCTCACGCAGATGGCAACCGGCTTGACCAACGCGTTGTAGGAGACCAGTGAGCGAAGGAACGCGGTGACGGCAGGTGGGTCTGGAGGATCGGTTGCGGCGCTGAGGACATAGAGGTCGAGTTGCGGCATTCGCGCCGCGAGGTGGAGGGCGATGTCGTCCGTCCACGAGATGTCGATTCCGGCGCGGCGCCACGCCGCTGCGTCGATTGCGATCGGTGCGGCGTCGTAGCCGAGCTCCTGCAGGAGCGCGAAGACTTCGCCGGCCGAACCGCAGCGGCGGAGCCGCGCGGCGGTGATCACCGCACACCTCGCGGTACACTGCAGACCGCGCCATGCCGATACGCTGGGCCTACCTCAAGCGCGTACTCGCCGGCGCGATCTTCGGTCTCTACATCGCCAATCTTCTCTACTTCCTCAATCCGCAGATCGACATCACGCCCGGTCGTCTCGCAACCGTCACGATCGTTTACGGTCTGATTTGCGGCGTACTGTTCGGCTCCGCGCTCTGGCTCCTGCGCGCCCTCCGCGTGCGCCTCGTCGGCAAACCGGAAACGAATGGCGGATTCCGGCCACACGGCTTCGGTTTCGTCGTCCTTGCTGCATTCCTGGCCGCGGCGATCTATTGGATGCACCTGCAGGTGTTCCGGATCTACCTGCCGATCGGCGCCGTACGCGTCTTGTCGAAGGCCACGAATGTCATCACGGCCACCGCGTTCGCGCTGCTTCTCATCTGGTTCGCCGAGCGGAATGCCGACCGCAGGACGTCGCGCGTCCTCTTCGTCGCCGGTGTCGTTCTGATCGCGATCTCCTCGTTCTTTCTCTACCAAAGGCGCGACAGTTATCGGACGGAGCAGCACGCGGTCGTGGTCGCGGACATCGGCACGGTCGCAGGACAACGGCCAGTCATCCTTGTGACCATCCGCAATCTTCCCTACGACTGGATTCTCACGGTGGCCGGCGAAGGATCCCTGCCGTTCTTCGACCAGGCCCGAACCCGTGGCTACTTCACGCGGCTGGAGCCGTTCCCGACGATGAGCGCGAAGTCGTTGTGGGCCTCCGTGGCGACCGGGAAGCTGCCATTTCGTCACGGCGTCACGGGAAGGCTCGGCTACCGGACACCGCTCAACCGCCCGGGCGAACGATTCCTGATCACGCCGGGTGGTGTCGGATTCCTGGCCTGGGGGCTCATTCCGCCGGTCACGCGCGTGGCCACGCCGCTGCCAGCCGGACTCTCGCTTCCGTTGTGGACTCTTTTCGAACGGCTCGGTCTGAAAGCGGCTGTGATTGGCTGGCCCTGGTCGGAACCGTCCGGCGCAGCGCGCGTCGTCACCGACCGTTACTTCGAGAATCCGCAGCACAAGGCGAGCGACGTCACTCCGCCTCCGTTCGCCGCGGACATTGCGAGACTGGAGACGATGGCTCCCGATTCCGATACCCAGCGATTCAACGGTACCGGCAACGCCCGGCAGCGCATCGTCAGTGGACTGAGCGCCGACCTTACGTCGATGGCCATCGTCCGCTCCTCCGCCCCTTCCTTCCCGCTGACGGCGTGCACCCTCGGCGGATTCGAGCAGGCCCAGCGCGCCATTCACATCTTTACGGACGAACTCCCGCCGCGGTCGACCGTGAAAGGACTGGTCCTCCGCGCCTACATGGAACAGCTCGATCGCATGCTCATCGCGCTGGCGCGCGACTACCCCGATCACATGATCGTGGTCGTCTCTCCGGCGGGTCCGGTTCCTCCGCAGCTGCCCTCGACGCCGTACGCGTTCACGCGCGACTTGATCGATCCCGCGGACCCGAGCTCGGACGATGGTTTCGTGCTCATTCGCGGTGCCGGCGTCGTGCATCACGAGAAGCCGCGCTCCGCGCTCGCGGTGGACATCGTGCCCACCGTCCTCTACCTGGCGGGGCTTCCGGTCGGCCGTGACATGGACGGCAGCGTGCTCTCTGAGGGGTTCTCGGAGGAGTTTCTGCGGGCGAACCCCTTGTCGCTGGTGCAGACGTATGAGGCGCAGCACCTCGTTGTGCGGCGGAGCGGGGGATAGCAGCAGACGGTTGAGCACACGATCTCCTTCTGGTGAAACGGGTAGGAAGGCGGCCGCCCCGCTTGCGCGAGGCGGCCTTTTGGAGGGACGGCGCGTTATCGCGCCGCGGGGGAGGGCGATGAGGACTTCTTCGAGGATTTGCGGGCGCGGGTGCTGTGCGTATGGACCTTGGCCGCGAGCGTCGTCTTGCCGTCGACGGTGAGCCAGGCCGACAGCCGCTCGAACGACTTCTCGCCAAAGCCCTTCACCTGCATCAGGTCGGAGGGCTTCTTGAAGCTACCGTGCTCCTTGCGGTAGTCGATGATTCGCTGCGCGGCCTTGAGGCCGACGCGGGGCAGGAACGCGAGCTCGGATGCGTCCGCGCTGTTGATGTTGACGACGCCCGCGGGCGTCGCCATGGCCGGCTGCACTTCGGCCGCCATGACTGCATTCGAAATCGTGAGGATGAGAATCGCCGAGAGGACGATGAGGTGGGACTTCCGCATGGTCTTCTTCTCCTTTTTTTGTTGAGGTTTCTTGTTCTGTTGACTGTTGACGCGTTTCGGTGTTTCTGGCTGTTTCCCACACGAGGACCTTTGATCCTCTGCATCAGTTGGAAATCGCTCTCTCCGTTAGCACCACCTCCTTTCGGGGACGTGTAGTGCGATCGAACGGCCAGCGTGCCGATACGTTTAAGCTATTGCAGCTAAATGCTTTATGTCTGATTTAGCGATCCCTGCGCGTCAAGAAGTGCGAAGGATGCCAAGGCTTTTTGACAGCCTGGGGGAAAGCGCGTTCGCAGGATGCGAACGGCGGAACGTCAGCGGAGACCGCTAGCTGATTGTGGCGTACTCGCCTGCTTCGAGGAGGTAGAGAGCCCAGGGGCGCATGCCGAAATGTTTCGCGGCGTGGCGATGCTCGGCGAGCCACGACATGATCGGAACCGTGAACCCGGTCTTCTTTCGATTGACGACCGCGTCGGGGAGGGCGCGGTGCGGCGCGCGGGCCATCAGCTCCTTCCCGTCGCGCTTCTTCGTGGAGACGATGGCAGGCGCGATCTGACGGAGGAGAAACGCGTCGACAAGCGGCACACGTACCTCCAGAGAGTGCGCCATCGATGCCCAGTCGATGTCACGCAGGAGCTGGTTTCGCATCAGGAGCGCCGACTCCATTGCGGCCACGCGCGCGAATGGCGATCCCGGATCGGGAGTGATCGTTTCTCGAATGAGATCGAGGATCCTGAGCCGATCCAATCCTTCCGCGGCGAGCTCTTCTCCGATCAATGCCGGGAGCTCCTCCGGAAGGAAGAGGCCGCGTTTCATCAGGTAGGCCCCTTCGTAGGATGTGCAGTACTTGAGCGTATAGGCGGTCTTCGGGCTGAAACGCGCGGGGTTCGTACTGAGTCGTCCATGAACGTGACGGAACGCCGCGGCCACGTTTGGCATGTGCTTGAACGTGCGAAACGCTCGCACGAAGCGCGGAATGATCCGGAACGTGGAGTACCCACCGAAGAGCTCATCACCTCCCGTGCCCGAGAGCGCAACTTTCCAACCCAGCTCCGACGCAGCGCGACAGATGAAGTAGGAGTTGAGTCCGTCGAACGACGGCTGATCCATCGCCTCGAGCGCGTGCGGCAGCTCGCGCAGGAATGTCTCGCGGCTCAGTGTCGATGTGTGATGGTTCGTACCATATTGGCAGGCCACGGTTGCAGCGAGTGGTGCCTCATCGCGCTCCGAGCCGACGTATTCTTCGAATCGGAGCGTGGCCGTCTCCAGATGCTGACCAGTCTCCCTCGCCAGCGCCACGATCGTTGCCGAGTCGCGGCCCGAGGAGAGAAACGCGCCCACGGGAACATCGGAGGTGAGGTGGTAGCGGACCGACTGGCGTACCCCATCCGCGATGATGGCGGCGCGTTCATCTTCGCTGTAGTGAACATGGTCTCTCACCGCGTCGCGCAACACGCCGGCGATCGAAAAGTACGCGCGGATGTCCGGCGTCCCACCACGGGTTACCCGCATCGAGCTTCCTGCGGGCAACTGCCGGATCGCTTCGTACATCGTGAACGGTTCCGGCACGCTGCCGCGGAGGAGGAAGCCGACCGTCCCGGCGGGGTCGTGTGCGCCCGACACGCCGCCTCCGGCAAGAATCGCCTTCACCTGGGATGCGAACCGGAACGTTCTCCCGTCATTGGAGTAGTAGAGAGGCTTGATGCCGTAGGGATCACGGGCCAGAAAAAGCGTTTCGTTCCGCGCGTCCCAGAGGGCGAAGGCGAACATGCCGCGCAGCCGCGGGAGCATAGCCGCACCCCATCTCCGATACATGCGAAGGACGACTTCCGTGTCCGACGATGTCGTAAACGTCTCACCGCTGCGCTCCAGCTCCGCGCGAAGCTCTACGAAGTTATAGATCTCGCCATTGAAGGTCAGCACCATGTCGCCCTCGCGGCTGACCATCGGCTGGTTGGCGCGTTCGCTGACGTCGATGATGGAGAGGCGGCGATGACCGAAACCGACGCTTCCGTCCGGCGAGATCCACGACCCGGCGGCGTCGGGGCCGCGGCTCCGCATCATCTCGCGCGTGCGCATCAGCTCACCGACGTCAACCGGTGGTGCGGCGGGGTGCAGCGAGACGATACCGTTGATTCCACACATGACGACACGAGCAGCGTTTCACAGGGTTTCTAAACGCTCGGTAAAGGGTTGCGCCAACGCTATACTTCAGGCGACGCGATGAAGGAAAAGCGTGACATCTATCGCTTCCTGCATGTTACCCCGCGGCGGATCTACGAACAGCTCGATCAGTACGTGGTCGGGCAGAAGCACGCCAAAGAAGTGCTGGCCATCGCCGCGTACAACCATCTGAAACGGATCGAATACCTGAAGTTCGGCGGCGAGGTTTCGATCCGCAAGTCGAACATCCTGATGATCGGCCCTTCCGGATGTGGAAAGACCTATCTGGCCCGTACTCTCGCGAAGATCCTCGATGTTCCGTTCGCCTACAACGACGCGACGTCGTTCACGGAAGCGGGTTACTACGGCGAGGACGTCGAAGTGGCGATCGGGCGGCTGCTCTTCGCGACCGATCAGAACGTCAACGCCGCAGAAAACGGAATCGTCTTCATCGATGAGATCGACAAGATCGCCAGGCGTTCCGGCGGAACCCGTACCGGCTCCGGATCCCGCGACATCGGCGGTGAAGGCGTGCAGCAGTCCTTGCTCAAGATCCTGGAAGGCGAAAAGCTCTTCGTGCCTCTGAATGTGACATCGCACTGGAACAAGTACGACTACGTCGAGGTCGATATCTCGAACATCCTCTTCATCTGTGCCGGCGCGTTCAGTGACATCGGCGAAAGCGCAGACACGAAAGCGATCGGCTTCTTCGGAGACGGCGATGCGCATGCAAAGGAAGTTTCGACCGAAGACCTGGTGAAGTACGGATTCCTGCCGGAGCTTCTGGGCCGGCTTCCGGTTCATGTGGAGCTCGAGACACTGAGTGCGCGCGACCTGGTGACCATCCTCACCGAGCCGCGCGAGGCGATGATTCCTGAATACCAGCGTCTCTGTGCGCTCGATCAGATCCAGCTCGAATTCTCGAGCGGCGCGCTTTACGCGATCGCCGAGGCCGCGCTGCGCCAGAAGCTGGGAGCGCGGGCGTTGCGCGCGATTCTGGAGAAGGTCCTTCATCCGGTCCTGTTCGTCGGACCGGAACGAGCGGGTGAACGCGTCGTGATCGAGCCGGACGATGTGCGTCGAGCGATCGCGTAGACTTCCTTTGTGAAGACGATCGGCATCTCCGCCAAGATCACCTCCGAGGAAGCATTGCAGTTCGCGGCCACGGTGGCGGCGGACCTTCGTGCCCGCGATTTCACGGTCTGCTTCGACTTCGCAACCGCCGACAAACTGAATGACCGGGGCAAGTGTGTAGCCAAGAGCGAACTGGGCAAACACACCGATCTCCTCATCACGTTCGGAGGGGATGGCACATTGCTCTCCGTCGCCCGCCACGCCCCGAAGAACGTTCCGATCCTCGGCGTGAACATGGGGACGCTCGGGTTTCTTACCGAAGTGCGTGTCGAGGAGTTTCCCGAGGTGATCGAGCGCGTGCTGGCGGGGGATTTCCAGAGTGAGGAGCGCGTCGCGCTCGAGGTGAACGTGCGAGGCCCGGGTCGCGATTACCGGACCTATCGCGTGCTCAACGATGCCACCATCAACAAGAGCGCGCTCGCACGCATCATCGAGATGCGGGTGACGGTGGGAGGGGAGTTCATGTCCACCTTCCGCGCGGACGGGCTGATCGTCGCCACGCCGACAGGCTCCACGGCCTACAACCTCTCCGCGGGCGGCCCGATCATCTACCCGACGATGGGGGCGGTCGTGCTCACGCCGATCTGCCCGCACATGCTCACGAACCGGCCGGTGGTCCTGCCGGACTCACTGGAGATCGAGATCGGGATCGCCACGCCGCATCAGGAGATCTTCCTCACGCTCGACGGACAGGAAGGTCTCCCGATTGCGCAGCACGACACGGTGTGCATCAGGAAGTCGCCGAACTCCGTGACGCTGGTCCGCACACCGCGGACCAGCTATTTCGACGTGCTGCGGGCGAAACTGAAGTGGGGCGAGGGGTAGACCTACTTCGCCAGCGCTGCTTCGTACTTCGCGCGGACGATCCGAACGTACTCGCGCGTCTCGCGGTAGGGAGGCACGCCGTTGTACTTCTGCACGGCACCCGGTCCCGCGTTGTACGCGGCCAGTGTGAGATCGAGATCTCCATGGAACGTATCGAGCAGCGTGCGCAGGTAGCGCACTCCGCCGAAAACGTTCTCGCGCGCGTCAAACACGTTGTTCACGCCGATGTACCGCGCCGTCGCAGGCATGAGCTGCATGATGCCGCCGGCGCCAACCGGCGAAACCGCCGCCGCATTGAACGAAGACTCGCGCGCGGCGATCGCGGCCACCAGACGGGGATCGACGCCATGCAGCTTCGATGCATCCGCGATCAGTAACGAAAGATACGCCGGCATCGGCGTAGTGACCTGGGCGTTCGCATTGAAGAGCGCCGTCCCGAACGGGGTGTAGTGGAGTACCGCGCGCACCGAACGAAGCGAGAAAAGCGATTCGCGGATATCGCCAAAAAACCGATAGGCGGTGATGCGATGACCATCGTTGCGAATCGTCACTTTGCCCGGCTGGCGGAAGTGTGCTGAGGGAACATCCGCGGCGCTGAAATTTCCCGCGCTTGCGCTGGCGGCGATGAGGACGGCTGCGATGGTGAATGAGATGCGCAAGGGAACGGAGCAACGCCTGCCTTGAAGACTGCTATTCCGGTACGATTCGTCCATGACGCTTGCGCGAACTGCTGGTGCGCTACTCTTCTCCGCCATTACCGCCTGCACGATGCCGACCAGTTCGCCCCACATGACCGTCCCCGAGACGGTGTTCTCCGGAGGAATGGTCCTGGCCGGGAAGGACCAGACGCCGCAAGCGAACTGGTCCGTCGTCGTCGCGAACGCGGCGATTGTCGCGGTCGGTCCAGCTGAAGCGATCCGCGCAGCTCACCCGGATGCCCGGGTCGTCGATGTTCACGGGATGACGATCATGCCCGGACTGACCGACGCGCACGGGCACCTCTATGGGCTGGGATTGGCGCTGGATACCGTCAACGTCATCGGAGCAGGTTCCGTTCAGGAAGTGGCGGCAAAGATTCACGAACGCGCGCAGCGCACCGCTGCCGGGGATTGGATCCTCGGACGTGGCTGGGATCAGAATCTCTGGCCGGACAAGCAGTATCCGACCGCCTCTCAGATCGACGCACTCGTGGCGGATCATCCCGTGTGGATCCGTCGGGTCGATGGGCACGCCGGGCTCGCGAACACGGCTGCGCTGCGCGCGGCCGGCGTGACTGCCGCGACCCCCGATCCGGAGGGTGGCCGCATCCTTCGCGACGCCGCTGGGAATCCGACCGGCGTCTTCATCGACGCCGCGCAGAAGTTGATCGATGGCACCGTGCCGGAGCCCTCGCTCGAGGTTTACAAGAGCCGCGTGCTCGCAGCAGCACAGACGATCGCCAAAAACGGCCTCACCGAGATTCACGACGCGGGGGCATCGCAATCGACCATTACCGCCATTCAGCAGTTGATCGACGAGCACCGGTTTCCGATCCGCGTGTACGTGATGCTGACGGACGATGCGGCATTGCTCGACGCCTGGCTCACGCGCAAGCCGCTGATCAGCTATGGCGACCGGCTCACGGTCCGTTCGGTGAAGGTCTACGCTGACGGAGCCCTGGGGAGTCGCGGCGCGGCCATGCTGGCGCCCTACAGCGATGATCCTTCGAACTCTGGTCTGATCCTCAGCAGGCCGGAGCATGTGCTGGCGATCGCCCGGCGGGCGAAAGCCGCCGGATTTCAGGTCAACACGCATGCGATTGGCGATCGCGCCGTGCGGAATGTGATCGGCGCGTATGAGCAGGCCGGAACGACGGCCGCGGATCGCTTTCGCATCGAGCATTTTCAGATCGTGGCGCCGGAGGACTTCGCGCGGCTCGCTCCTCGCGGCATCATTGCGTCGATGCAGCCGACGCATGCGACGTCCGATATGCCGTGGGCCGAGGCGCGCGTCGGGCCGGAACGCATCAAGGGTGCGTACGCCTGGCGAACCGTCCTGAATTCGGGTGCGCGGCTGGCGCTGGGGTCCGACTTTCCGGTCGAATCCGTGAACCCCTTCTTCGGTCTCTACAGCGCTGCTACCCGCCAGGATCATCATGGAAACCCCGTCGGAGGCTGGTACCCCGCGCAGAAACTGACGCTCGCGGAAGCGATTCGAGGGTTCACGTCCGGTGCGGCCTATGCCGCGTTCGAAGAGTCGTCGCGGGGAACGATCGAACCGGGGAAGCTGGCTGACCTGACCATCGTCGAAGGCGATCTGTCTGCGGCGCCACTGTCGCAGCTTTTCGCGACGAAGGTGCGCTACACGGTGGTCGGCGGGGACATCGTCTATCCGGGTACAAGGTGAGAGTTTTCCCACCTTGCACCCGGAGACGGATTCGCTAGAACGCGCGGCGGCGCGCGCCGAGGGCGGAACGCCGAGACTGTCGGGTGGCTTTCCACTGCTCGAGTTGTGTGCGCTGCTCGGGGGTGAGGATGTTGAGGAACGCGTCGTGCTGCTGCGTCCGCGCGGCCTTGAGTTGAGGGCGTAGCGCTTCGAGCTGCGCCTTCACATCTGCTGCTGCCGGGTCGTTCGCACGCGTCAGCCTGCGGAGTTCCTCGCGCTTTGCGTGCGCGCTGTCGAACAGTTCCGCGTTCGCGGACTGGTTGCTTTCGCGAAGCTGCCGCATCTGCGCCTTCTGCTCGTCCGTCAGGTTGAGCTTCTGGGCGATGACGTGCCGGCGCATTCCGCGAGCCTGAGCGCGGTTGCCCCGGTGCGACTGACGAATGGAGGCGAGCTGGGAGCGCTGTTCGGGCGTGAGAATGCCGAGGAGCGCTTCGTGGCTCGCCTTGCGGGCCTCACGAATCTGAGGCCTCATCGACTTCAACTCGGTCTTGACCGCGTCCGCGCGGGGATCGTTGGACTGCCGGAGCGTGCGGAGCTCCTGCAACTTCGCGTGAAAATCGGCGTAGAGCTGCTGGTTGCGCGCGCCTTCCGCGGTGCGGATATCCTTCATCTGCTGCTTCTGCACGTCGGTGAGATTGAGCTTCGCGCCGAGTTGCTGAAGAGATTCGCGACGTGCGTGATGGCGGAGCGTACCGGCTTCCGGCGCCTGAGCGAAGGCGATCGAAGACGATGCGGTGATCACCAGTGCAATGACAAACTTTTTCATGACGTTGAGTCCTCCGTGGATTACTGCTATTCACAAGTACGATGAAGCCTGCGGCGCGTTGAACTGGTGGCCATTCCCGGCCGGTCACACGCTTCATCTGCTGACAGCGACCTGCTGATCAGACTGTCTCGAAAGAAAAGTGCGTACACACTCATGGACAAGAAAAAGATCTTCTACGAAGCACGCGTCTTCCTTCTGATGTTGCTGGTCATCAGCTCGCTCCGCTCGGCGCTCGCCGACTGGAACGACGTTCCCACGGGGTCGATGAAACCGACCATCGAGGAGGGCGATCGTGTCGTGGTGAACAAACTCGCCTATGACCTCAAATTGCCCTTCACGATGATCGAGCTGATGAAGTGGGGCGATCCGAAGCGAGGCGACATCGTGGTGCTCTTTTCACCGGCGGACGGTGTACGCCTCGTGAAGCGCGTCGTGGGACTTCCTGGCGACAAGATCGAGCTGCGCGACAACCTCCTCCTCGTCAACGACAAACCTGCGAGCTGGAAACCGATGGGCACGCGCGAAGACGAGGAGCAGGGAACATCGCTGATCGTCGAGGAGACGCTCAACGCAAAGAGCCACGAAGTTCTGTTCACACCGCAGAACCCGTCGCCGCGGAGCACATTCGGGCCGGTCGTCGTTCCCGCCGGCCACTACTTCGTGATGGGCGACAACCGCGACAACAGCAACGACAGCCGCTACATCGATCCGATCGAACGCCGGCGCATCGTCGGCAAAGCCACGGCGGTGGCGTTCTCGCTCGACCGGGCACACTGGTTCCGTCCGCGATTCGACCGATTCTTCAAGAGTCTGCGGTAAGCCGCCGCAGGTGAGGTTGGCTCAAGGGGTCCGAGCCAACCTCAGGGCGACTCTAGTGTTTCACTGTGGACGACGTGATCGGAAGCCGCGCTTCGTTCCAGCCGTTCCAGCCGCCGAGAAGGGCAGCCGCATTTCTGATTCCGTGAGAGTTGAGGTCCAGCACCGCACGGGCGCTTGTGTGCTCGCTCTGTCAAGCACAGTACGTGACTATAAGGCGTTTGGGAGGGACCTCGCCGACCCGTTTGAGGATGTCGCCGAGCGGGATGTTGATCGCTCCGACGATGTGGCCGCCGTCGTACTGATCCTTGGCACGCACATCGACAAAGATGGCCTTCTTTTCCTTGATGAGCTTGATCGCTTCCTCGCGGGTGATGCGCCGGGCTGACTCGAGCGTCGCCTGAGCTGCCGGAATCGGAGTGGCCACGTTCACCTTGGGTGTGGACGCGGATCCCGGAGATCCCGGTGGCACTGCTGACTTCATCTGGGCCGTGGCCAGTCCCGTTGCGAGGACGCAGACCACTGCGGTTGCGACAACAAATGGACGCATGTTGTGGTGAGCCTCCTTTGAACTCGATTGCAAAAACCTCGAGGGAGCCTAGCATGTTCCCTCGCGCAACCATGAAGGCCTGCTTCCGTACACTCTTCCATCATGAGAGACCACGTCCGCATTCTCGCCTGGTGCTTCATCGTTCACAGCGCCATCGTCGTTCTCGTCGGCCTCGGCGTCGGCGGCATCGTTCTGTTCGGGGGTGCCATCTCGGGTGACCGCGAGGCGATGTTCATCACCGGGGCGGTCGGCGCCGCCATCGCGGTTCTGCTGATCATCGTCTCGTTGCCGGGTTTCTTCGCGGCGATCGGGCTCCTGAAGATGCAGCCCTGGGGGCGCATCGCAGCCATCATCGTCGGCGTGCTGCACGTCCTCAGCTTCCCGTTTGGAACGGCACTCGCCGTTTACACGTTGTGGGTGCTGCTGAATCCGGAGACCGAGGGACTGTTCCGCGGGCAGCAGGTCGCGATTGCGTAGAAACGCGCGGCGCGTTCAGTAACCCGACGGCCGGGTCCGGATCGGTACGAAGCGGTTCGAGGCGCCGAAGTGGCTGGAAAGGTAGGCGATCATCGCGGGCTTGTCCGCGTCTTTGACGACCGCACCCCATCGGATCATCTTGTCCAGCTCCGCGGTCCATTGCTTTTCCGATAGCCGCTGTTGCGCGAGCATGTCGGCGGAGTGACAGGGAAAGCAGCTTGCCTCGACCGCTTGCTTTCCCCTGCCCGGCGGCAGCGAGTGGAACTTCGTCCCGAGCGCGGGGAGTGCCGGGTCAAATCCGGAGTGCTGTTTCGTTGCCGCAGAGGCGAGCGCAGCCGCCATCGTCACCGCCATCACGATGAGCGCCGAGCGCTTCATGCGGTCACCCTCACATCGACGAATTGCCACGCGTTGTGGAGGTAGCCACTCTGATTCCACATTGCCTGGCGCGGCTGGACGCGTCCGCGGATGTCGGTCGCGCGCGCGCAGAGGCGTGCCGTGCCCGCACGAGCCGGCGTCCAGCGATGCGACCACAGACGCCATGCGTATGGCTCATGGCGCGGATCGAGTGTCGCCTTCTGCCACGTTGCCCCGTCATCGTCACTGATCTCGACGATCGAGATGTCGGGCGCTCCGGAAAACGCGAACCCCGCGACGTCGTACGCATGCCCGATGCGCGCGCGCTTCGGCGCGGTCGTGATGTTCGACTTCACGAAGAGCTCCGTGACGGGTGCCATCTCCTCCGGTTTGAACGTAACGCCGGGTGGGCCCGGAGCCAGCGGGTACCGATACGCCGTCTCCATGTAGAACCCCGTTTGCCGCTCCGCCCCAGGCGAGAGGCGCATCAGCCACTTCATCCAGTGATCCCCGGCCCAGCCGGGAACGACGAGACGGACGGGCGCGCCATGAGCGACCGGCAAAGGCACCCCATTCATCGCGAAGGCCAGGATCCCGTCCTCGAGGATTTTCTCCAGCTCGACGCTCCGGTGAAACGGCGGAACCGTTCCGGGAGGGTCGTCGCTGCCGAAGACGTGGAGATGTTTTGCCGACGATTGCACTCCGGCCCGTTCGAGCACGTCGCGCACACGGACTCCACTCCAGCGTGCATTGCCGACGGCGCCATACCGCCACTGCACACCGGGAAGCACCGGTGAATAGAGACCGCGGCCGTTCCCCGCGCACTGGAGAACGCACGTGGTCTCGGCGCGCGGGAGTTTTTTCAGTTCAGAAAGCGTAAGCTGTCCCGGACGATCGACATCGCCGTCGATGGTCAGCCTCCACCTGGTGGGGTCGGGCGTGCGCGGGATCCAGTGGCTTCGCACGAAGAAAAGTTCGTTCGGAGTCACGTAATCGGTAAGCAGCTCGAGCGGTGTTTCCGCATTCACCGCATACCCATTCATCTGCAGCATGGATTCACGGGTGTGAGAGGCGGCGGCGTTCTTCGCCGCGAGTAGCGGCGCAGCGGCGAGGAGAACGAAACGTCTCCGGTCGATTCCGTCAAACGCCATGACACGGAATTCTATCTCACTGTGAATGAACGATTTGATGACAATAACCGCAAGACTGGTCCGTCTTTTGCCCTCGGCTCAGCCATGAAGCTCATCCGACACGCAGCCGGCGACACGTGGACCCCGCCCTGGGAGTACCGCGAAATCTGCGCCTGTCAGAGACACGGAAGGCAGGAGCGAGCGCTGTGGCGTCGCGCCCTGCGTGGCGCGAAACGGCGCGGCGTGGCGCTGCTCGTAACGGTGCCTCTTGCCTTCGGCGCGATCGGGATGGAAGCGATGAATGTGTCGATCCCCGCCCTTGCGCAACATGCCATCGACATGAGTACGGCCAGTCGTCCTTTCCCGACGTTCATCGCGAACAATGTCCCTGAGGCTCTCAACCCCGATCCGAACGTGGAGTCCCTCTCGCTCGACACGGCCAGGGAAGAGTTCTTCCGGACGCAGGTTCCGTACGGAGCGATCATCTATCGTGAAGCGGTGCGAAACGGTCTTGCCCCCGAACTGGTGGCCGCGGTCGTCGAGTCCGAATCCGACTTTCGTCCCCGCCTCGTGTCGAAAAGAGCGCACGCGGCCTGATGCAGATCATCCCGGAGACCGGCCGGCTGATGGGTTGCCACGACCCGTTCGACCCGCACGCGAACGTCGCGGCGGGAACGCGGTATCTGCGGTACCTCATCAACCGTTTTGGGGATGAACGGATCGCGCTTGCCGCGTACAACGCAGGCGAAGGGAAGGTCGAACGTCTCGGAGGGATCCCGCAGTATCGAGAGACGCTCGACTACGTGAGCCGGGTCGGCACCCGCGCGCGCCAGTACCGGCAGCGCATCCAGAGTCGCTACGTGGCATCCGTTCGGATGCAGACGGCGATTATCGCGCGCTGACCGGTGCCGTAGACGGTGCCTCTACCGCGACAGGAAGCGTGAAGAAGAACTTCGTGCCGCTCCCCGGATCGCTCTCCACCCAGATCCGACCGCCGTGGGATTCGACGATGCCTTTTGCGATTGGCAGCCCGAGGCCGGCGCCGAGACGGGCGGTGCGTTTGGCCTGCCAGTAGGGATTGAAGATATCGCCCAGATTCTCTTTCGGGATACCGGGACCGGAGTCGGCGACGATGACCAGCACGTGTTCGCCGTTTGCTTCGGCGCGGAACGTGATGCCGCCGCCGGCCGGCGTGAACTTCATCGCGTTGCCGATGAGGTTGGAGAGCACCTGCAGCACCCGATGACGGTCGGCATAGACGGGTGGCAGATGGTCGCCAGCGTGATACCGCAAAGAAACGGACGTGGTTGCCGCCTGGGACTTGAACAGTTCATAGGTCTCCGCAAAGAGCGATTCCACCGCCAACGGTGCCGGTTGAATCGGCAGCCGCTTTCCACCCTCGAGACGGCTCACATCGAGGAGGTCTTCAATCAGCCGCTGCATGCGTTTCGCAGACACGTTGATCGCTTCCAGCTGCTCGCGGTCTTCCTCCGGAATGCGGGTCGACATCTGGAGCAGAGACGCGGCAAGCATCACCGCGTTGAGGGGGTTGCGGAGGTCGTGCGACACGATGGCCAGCACTTCGTCGCGCGCCTGCACCGCCTGCTGCGAATCGAAGTAGAGGCGCGCATTGTCGATCGCAAGCGAGCCGTGCCGGGACAGCTCGCCGGCGAGCGCCACATCCTCCTGCTCGAATCGCTTCCCTTCCCCCGACGCCGCCAGGATGACGCCGAGGGTCTGGCCGCGGCTCACGAGCGGCACCGCCAGCAGCGAGCGGTGCTCTTCCTTCGGCACGCCGGCGAATTCGAGCAGCGACGATGAGTAGCCGATGATGCGTGTTTCCCGCTCCTCGATCACCCGCGTCAGCGCCTCGGGAACCGTCGGAGTGAGATCGTTGCTTCGCGCTCGCATTTCGCGCTCCTGGTCGGCGTCGTGATGCGCGACGGCCGTTCGCCGCAAAGCACCCTCGGCCTCGATGAGGTCGATGACGCAGATCTCCGCGATGTTGGGCACGATCAGTCTGGCGAGCGAGGCGATGGCGTGCTGGTAATCGAGCGTTGAGGCCAGCTCCTCGCCGGCCGTCGCCAGGAATGCAGCTCGCCGCTCTTCGCGCTCGGCGGCGGCGCGTGCGCGCTGCGCATCGGCGGCCTCGCATTCTGCCTCGTGCCGTCTTGCCACTGCCTCGCGCGCGAGGAGCCGCATCTGCCGGCCCAGCCCGGCCACGAGCATGGCGGACGTCAGAGCGAGCAGCGTGAGGATGATCGTCAGCGACGCGCTGAGCTTCTCCGCATCACGAATCTTCGCCAGCCGGTCGTCGATCGCTTCCTGAATCGATACCTCGAGCGCGGAGGAAGCAGCGAGCGCCTCGTCATACGAAGGATGTTTCTCGAAGAGGCGGGCCATGAACACTTCGGCCGGCATCTGCCTGGCGAGAAATTCGTTGGAACCGACGTCTCCGTGCCACTCGTTCGTCTCCTTGATCAAGGAGACGAGGCTTTGCCCGACGGCCGGACCGAGCTTGGGACCGAGGTGACGAAGGAGGTCGTAGTCGCGGCGCTGCTCGGCCAGGAGGCGAAGATAGCTGTCGCGGTATTGCGGCTGACCGGTCACCTCCCAGGCGATGATCATGTCGAGCTCGGTGGAGAGGTCCGTCTGGATCTGGTTCGCGGCCCGGCGGGAAGGCTCCGCCACATTCGTGATCTCTCGCCGCATCTGCGACGTATGGCTGCCGAAAAAGATCGGCAGGAGAACCAGCGTCAGGAGCGACGTGATGATGAACGCCACAGGAATGACGGTCGTCCACGTGCTTTCCGGGCCAACCCGCCATATGCTGCGGCGCTCATGTAGTCGTTCAGTCAAGATCATCCTTGGGAGTCGGACCGAAATGCAGCAATATGCTTGCCTTCGGATCAACCATCATGCTTACACAAGACCGTAGAGTGTTTCAGCGTCTCCGCCTCGCAAAGCCGATCCTCGGCACGCTCGATGGCCAGAATGCCCTTCTTCTCGACCTGGGCGTCACCGGCGCATTCGTCGAACACTATGGAAGTACGACGGCGAAAGCGAAAGTGCGGTTGCAGTTCCGGTGGCAGAACCAGGACATCGAGTTCGCCTGCGTCGTCGTGCGGACCGATGTTGTACGCCGGGCGGGCGAGGACGCACTCTCCCACACGGGTCTTCGCATTGTCGAGGCGATCGGGGATTCCGAAGCGAGGTTGTACGACCTCATGGCGTCGTTCGTCGGCACGGTGCTCGCTGCGCAGAAGGCAAATGCGGAAGCAACGGAGACCAGCGGCGTTCCGCTGGCTGAGATCGGCGGTGCACGCCGCACCCGCATGCGTGGCTTGGTGAGCTATCGGCTCGCTCCGAATCGCTCCTGGTGGCGATCGTCGACCACGAATCCGAAACAGCCCGTCGACGGGTTTACCGTTGCCGCATATGAAGACGAGGCTGACCTCGAGGTTCTCTGCCGCACGTACGAGGCCGCCGATGAAGAAGGACGCCAGCTGATCCGGCTCGTCGCCGAGCTGAGCGTCCTCTCCGTCACGGGCTCGTGAGCGTCGATCCGGAGTTTCTGCAGATCCTGCTCCGCGTGGCCCTCGTCGGCGGGACGATCATGGTCGTCGGCGCTGCACTGCTCTTCTTCGCCTTTCGGTCGTTCGCACCGGGGGAAAAACCCGGGCGCGACTTCCGCGCCGTGGTCTCGATCATCGCCGTGCTGGCGGTGGTGATGATCGGCTGCCTCGTGCTGTTGATTTTTTCGTATTCGAAGCGCTGACGCCGCCTTCGAGCTCGCGAAGAACGGCCGCGGTGTGCTGTCCCAGGACGGGTGGCGCCGAGCCGGCGCCGTGCCGTCGGCCGTCGAGTATCACCGGGTTGCATACGGTCTGGTAGGAGCCGATCTCCGGATGCAGCACCGTCTCGACAAGCGCGCGTGCGGCCGGCGTGCGTAGCGCTTCGCGCACGCCGCGGACGAGGGATGCGGGTACGGCGGCGCGACGGCAGCGCATAACCCATTGCGCGGCGGTGCGTTCGCGAAACGCGACTTCGAGGACTGCCACCAGCGCCTCGCGATGTCTGACCCGGTCGGCATTCGTGAGAAACCGTACGTCCCGCGCGAGGTCGGGGCGTCGCAGGACACGCGCGCAGAGCTGTTCGAAGTGCCGGTCCGTGCCCGCGCCGGCGGCAAAGGGCCGGTCGCTGGCGTGAAAAATCTGGTACGGAACGATCGAAGCGTGGGCATTGCCGTAGCGCGGCGCTTCGCGGCCCGACGCGAGCACGTTCTGTGCGATGTTGGCCAGCGAGGCGACCGCGGCGCTGAACAGTGAAACCTCGATGGATGCCCCCTCGCCTGTCCGCTCGCGCCCACGCAGCGCCGCGCAGATCGCTCCGAATGCGTAGTGCGCCGTCAGGACATCCGCGAGCGCGACTCCGATCTTCATCGGTTCGCCGCCGGCTTCGCCCGTGATCGACATCAGCCCGGAGCCCGCCTGGGCGAGCAGGTCGTAGCCGGGGATGGCGCCGTCGGGTGTGTCGCTGTCGAAGCCGCTGATCGTGCAATGGATGACGCGCGGATTAATGGCGCGCGGCGCGAAGTGCAGGGTTTCCTTCTGCGCCGGAAGGAAGTTGTCGACGACGACGTCTGCCCGTTCGATGAGCATCCGCGCGACCCGGGCTCCTTCTTCGGACTTCAGATCGAGCGCGACGGATTCCTTATTGCGGTTGATGGAGAGGAAGTACGCGCTCACGCCCTCGATGAACGGAGGTCCCCACCGCCGGGTCTCATCGCCATGTTCGGGCTCTTCGACTTTGATGACGCGCGCGCCCCAGTCGGCGAGCAGTTGCGTGGCCAGAGGACCCGCAAGCACTCGGGAGAAGTCGGCGACGAGGAGGCCCTCGAGAGGGAGCTGGGTCTTGCATCGCGGCATGACGCCCATGCTACAACCGGGGTCAGAGTTGAATCAGCTTTGCGTACTTGGCGATGAACTTCTTGGAGCCGATCCGGTCGAAATAGACCGTCAGCTTCGCGTCTGGTCCGGAGCCTTCCATCGTCAGGATCGTGCCGTCGCCGAACTGCTCATGCCGCACCCGCTGCCCGCGTTTGAGCGCCGCCGGGGCGCTTGGCGGAGTGGCTGGGCGGAGTGCGGCGGGGTCGAGCTGCACGGGCGACTCCTTGAAAAACGCCAGTACGCCATTGAGAGACTCGTTCTTGCGCGGTTGAGGTGGCGGTGGCGCGGGTGGGAGGGAGCGGGGTGGTGGCGCCGAGGGACGCGAGGCGGGAGGCCGTGAATACGTGGTCTGCTGGCGTCGCGGCTCACCCGAATAGCGGTCGTATGCGCCGACCGGCCGTTCGCGCCAGGACGGGGTCTCGGGGACGTAGCGTGCGCGCGCGAGCCGCACTTCCTCTCGCACGGTCTCAGGGATCTCCGTGATGAACGGCGACGGATTCTGCTCGCGGAACTGGCCATGCAGGCGGCGCTCGAGGCAGTGCACGCACCAGAGTTGCTCGCGGGCGCGAGTCATGCCGACGTAGCAGAGGCGCCGCTCTTCCTCGAGGTCTTCGTTCGAATCCTTCGATTGCGAATGCGGGAGGATGCCTTCCTCCATGCCGGTGAGAAACACGACCTTGAACTCCAGCCCCTTGGCGGCGTGGAGGGTCATCAGCGTGACGCCCTTCTGCGATTCGTAGCGATCGAGATCGGACATCAGCGTCAGCGAATCGAGGTAGTCGCCCAGGGTGGCGGTGGGGTTCTGCTCGGAGTACTCGCGGGCGGAGTTCATCATTTCGTCGATGTTCTGCAGGCGTGACTCGTCCTGGACATCGCGAGACTCGGACAGCATTCGCCGGTAACCGGTGCGCAGCAAGAGATAGTCGTAGAGCTCCGGCAGCGGATTGTTCGATGCGCGCTGCAAGTCGTGAACGATCTCGCGGAACTCCCGCACAGCTTTGGCCGCGCGTGCCGGCAGGAACGAGAGATCTCCTTCGATGACCGTCCAAAGCGTGACGTTCCGGGCTGTGGCCTGATCGTTCAGAGCCTTGGTCGTGGTGTCGCCGATTCCGCGCGACGGTACGTTGATTACGCGCTCGATCGAGGGTGTGTCGTGCGGGCGGATGGCCAGCCGCAGAAAGCAGAGGACGTCCTTGATCTCGGCGCGCTCGTAGAACTTCACGCCACCGACGACGGAGTAGGGGATGTTCGCCCGCAACAGCTCTTCTTCAAACGGCCGTGACTGCGCGTTCGTCCGGAAGAGGATGGCGTAGTCCGAGAGCTTGTAGCGCGAACGCATGCCGGTGACCTTCTCGATCACGAACTGCGCTTCCTCGCGCTCATTTCCACAGGTGACGACGCGCACCTTTTCGCCGCTGCCGGAGTCGGTGAAGAGGGTCTTGCCCTTCCGGGCGATGTTGTTGGCGACGACGCCTGTGGCGGCATCGAGGATGTTGCCGGTGGAGCGATAGTTCTGTTCGAGCTTGATGATCCGGGCGCCGGGAAAGTCGCGCTCGAAATTGAGGATGTTGTTGATGTCCGCCCCGCGAAAGCGGTAGATCGACTGATCCTCGTCACCGACCGCGACGATGTTCTGGCGTTTGCCGGCCAGCGCCTTGATGAGCATGTACTGCGCGCGGTTCGTGTCCTGGTACTCATCGATCAGGAGATGCTGGAATCGTGAATGGATCTCTTCCGCGATGTCCTCGTTCTTCTCGATGAGCTGGACGTAGTTGCCGATGAGGTCATCGAAGTCCATCGCGTCGTACTCTTTGAGCCGGCGCTGATACATCCGGTAGACCTCGGCCACGCGGGAGCCGAAGAAGTCGAGCGTCTCTTTCTCATACTCCGCAGGTCCGATCAGCTCGTTCTTGGCATTCGAAATGCGGTTCAGAATCGAGCGGGGCGGAAACGCCTCGTCGTTCATCTGCAGCTCGCGCATGCAGCGGCGGATGAGCGTGAGCTGATCCGACGTGTCATAGATGGCGAACGACTTGGTGTACCCAAGGCGGTCGGCATGACGCCGCAACATCCGGAGCGAAGTCGAATGAAACGTGCCGATCCAGAGACTTCCGTGCGAGCGGGCGCCGCTGGAAGGGACGAGATGCCCCACGCGGCTGACCATCTCGCTGGCGGCTTTGTTTGTAAACGTCACCGCCAGGATGTTCGTCGGATGCACACCGAGCTCGCCGATGAGCCAGGCGATACGATAGGTGATGACCCGTGTCTTGCCCGACCCTGCGCCAGCCAGAACAAGCAGGGGGCCTTCACCATGGGTGACGGCGTCGCGCTGGGGTGCATTGAGTCCGGAGAGGTCGAGCATCGGGCGCATGGTAACAGCCGTTTTCTGACACGAAATCCACCGGCACGAACAGTGTGTTCTGTGGGTGGAATGCGGTTCCGTAATACACTTTGCAGGTTCGTCAACGCGGGCTCAGGGGCCGCCGCGGCAACCACTTCGGAGGCTAGTCAAAATGTTCGGTTCACTGGGATTGCCTGAGCTCCTCGTTATCTTCGCGATCATCCTCGTCGTGTTCGGCGCCGGAAAGCTGCCACAACTCGGCAAGGGTCTCGGCGAAGGGATTTCCAATTTCCGCGACGGACTCAAGGGTCGCGACGATAAAAAGTCTGGAACACTGGACGAAAAGAAGAACGCGTAGGGTCACCCGCTTCGAAAGGCCTCGACTGTGCCATTGACGCCCGAGCCGGCTACACCGCTGTATCGATCCGAGATCTCGCAGATGCCTCTTGCGGAGGTGCTGGTGAAGATCTATCGATACCGGGCACCGGGCCGAGTCGACTGCAGGCGCGACCAGGAGGTCAAGCGGATCTATCTCGATCACGGGCAGATCGTCTTCGCGACGACCAACCAGGTCAGCGAGTCGCTGGGCGACAAGCTGCTCCGCGAGGGACGCATCACGCAACAGCAATACGATGACGGCCTGACGCTGGCCCGTCAGAGCGGGAACCGGCATGGGACCTCGCTCGTGGATATGGGCGCCCTCTCCGCGAAGGATCTCTTCATCGCCGTCCACGAACAGATCGAGGAGATCATCTGGCCCATCTTTGGCTGGGATTCCGGGACGGTCAGTTTCACGCCCGGCCGCGACAAGCGCCTCGAATTCATCAAGGTGGACATTCCCGTCTCGATGGCGATCATGCGCGGCGTTCGTCATGTTGCCGAAGCCCGCTCGCTCGTCGCGCGGCTCGGAGTGAAGACGACGTTGTTCGCGCAGACGGAACAGCAGGTCGAGGGATTGGTCCTCAACGCCGAGGAGCAATTGCTACTCGACGCGGCCGACGGACGACGGGTCTTATACGAGCTTGTGAACACGCCGCCCCTGACCACCTCCGAGAACGCCCGGATCCTCTACGCCCTCTACGCCCTCGGACTGATCGTTCCGCGCGAGCCGCGGCAGATCAAGGTGCAGCTCAAGACGGACGGCGGAAAGTACGCGTGACGTTGCGCTGGCTCGTCACAGGAGCCGGCGGCATGGTCGCCCACGATCTGCTGGCATCCCTGGAATCACGCGGTGAGACCGTCGTAGCGCTGAGCCACTCCGATCTCGACATTTCCGACGTGACAGCCGTTCGCGATGCCGTCCGGCTGGCCACTCCCGACGTGATCGTCAACTGCGCGGCATACACGAAGGTCGATGATGCCGAGACGAACGAGCATCTGGCCATGGCGATCAACGGCTCCGCGGTCGAGTTTCTCGCCGACGCCGCCAACACCGCGGACGCACTGCTGGTGCAGCTGTCGACCGATTTCGTGTTCGATGGATCGAAACGCACGCCGTACGAGGTGAACGACAAGCCCGCACCGCTCTCCGCGTATGGGCGGACCAAACTGGTCGGAGAGCAAGCCGCGAGCGCTGCAAAAAAGCACGTCGTCCTTCGCACCGCGTGGCTGTTCGGTACTCATGGACCGAACTTCGTCGAAGCGATCCGCAATCAGGTGCGCAAGGGAACGAATCCGCTGCGCGTCGTCAACGACCAGCGGGGACGGCCGACGTACACCCCCCATCTGTCCAACGCGATCGTACGGATCGCGCGCATCGCCAGCGAATCGGCGGACGCACGCGGGATCATTCACTACGCCGACAGTCCGGAATGCACCTGGTTCGACTTCGCAAAGGCGATCGTGTCGCCGGGAACGACGGTCGATTCCGTGCCGAGCGCCGCCTTCCCCCGTCCCGCGCAGCGTCCGGCGTACTCCGTCCTCTCGACCGAGCGATACGAGAGACTTACCGGCGTGGCGCCCGAGTCGTGGGAAGAAGGCTTGAGCGAGTACCGGCAGCTCAAGCCGGACTGATGTTCGTCGTTCTCGCGAACATCAGGTATTCGACATTTCCTTCGGCGCCCTTGATCGGACTCTCGATCAGCCCCTGGACCTCGAAGCCCTGATCGCCCGCGAACGCGACGACGGCGTCGACCGCAGCGGTGCGCTTCGTCTCGTCTCGAACGATTCCGCCTTTTCCGACGTCGCCCTTGCCGACTTCGAACTGCGGCTTGATGAGTGCCACGAGATCTCCGCGAAGGAATGTGGCCACGGCGGGGAGGATGAGTTTCAGAGGGATGAACGAGACGTCGATCGAGACGAACGTGATGACCTCATCAAACGCATCCGCCGTAAGAAACCGCGCATTCACCTTCTCGCGGTTGACGACCCGGGGATCGTTCCGCAGCGACGCGTCGATCTGACCGTAGCCGACGTCGATGGCGTACACCCTGGCTGCACCGCTCTTCAGCATCACGTCGGTGAAGCCGCCGGTCGACGCGCCGATGTCCGCGCAGACTCTCCCTTCGACGCGGATGTTGAACTCCCGCAGTGCGTGTGCGAGCTTCATCCCGCCGCGGCCGACCCAGGGATGCTCCAGCTCCTCGATCTGCAGGTTGTCGTCAACGCCGATACCGGCTCCCGCTTTGTCGACGTGCTGCCCGTTGACGAGGATCCGCCGGGCCATGATGAGCGACTGCGCCTTCGAGCGTGTCTCGCACAGTCCGCGCTCGACGAGGGCGAGGTCGAGGCGCTGCTTGGCCATGACGGGAGGATGCGAGGCGTCGCGCTACTTGGCGACGCGGCGGGGCAAACCGTAGACGACATCATCCGGCCGCTTCTCGGCCAGAAAATCGCGTACCCGCCGTGCGATCCCGTTCGCATCGAGATCGTACTGAGCGCGAAGGATGTCCTGCGTCCCGTGATGCACATACTCGTCCGGAATGCCGATGCGATGGAAGTCGACGTCCTGGATTCCGAGCTCCTGCACGCGTTCCATGATCGCAGAGCCGAAGCCGCCAGCGAGCGAACCCTCTTCGACCGTGATGACGCGGGTGGCGGGGCGGCAGAATCTGGTCAGCAGCTCGTCGTCGAGCGGCTTGATGAACCGCGCATTGACGACGGCCACCTCGATCCCTTCCTTCGCCAGGATCTCCGCGGCATGAACGGACGGCCAGACTTCGTTACCGATGGCGAAGATCACGCCGGCATCGCCCTCGCGTATGACTTCGCCCTTGCCGACCGGCAGGGAGTGCAGCTCCGCATCCATGGCCACGCCGAATCCATTGCCGCGCGGATAGCGCAGCGACGTCGGGTGGCCCGTCTCGAACGAGGTCTTGAGCATGTGCCGCAGCTCGTTCTCGTCCTTCGGTGCCATGCAGACCATGTTCGGGAAGATCCGCAGGTAGGCCATGTCGTAGATGCCGTGGTGCGTCGGGCCGTCGGCGCCAGCGATGCCGCCGCGGTCGAGCGCGAAGACGACCGGCAGGTCCATGATGGCCACGTCGTGAAACACCTGATCGAAGGCGCGCTGCAGAAACGTCGAATAGATCGCCGCGATCGGCTTCATTCCCTGCGTGGCCATCCCTCCGCAGAACGTCACGGCGTGCTCTTCCGCGATGCCTACGTCGAACATGCGTGACGGGAAGACTTTATTGAACTTGTCGAGCCCGGTGCCGTCAGGCATGGCTGCGGTGATGGCGACAATTTTCGGGTCGCGCTTTGCGAGCTCGATCAGCGTATCCGCGAAGACCGCGGTGTAGCTCGGTGCCGACGCCTTCGTCGACTTCACCACTTCACCCGAATCGATGTCGAAGGGGGAAACGCCGTGCGACCAGATCGGCTTGTTCTCCGCCGGGATGTAGCCCTTGCCCTTCTTCGTGATGACGTGTACGAGGAGCGGACCGTTGTAGTCCTTGTTCTTCTCGAACAGGTCGATCAGGAAGTCGAGATCGTGACCGTCGTACGGTCCGAGATACTTGAAGCCCAGCTCTTCGAACAGGGTGCCCGGCACGATCATGTGCTTGAAGAGCTGCTCCATGTCGCTGGCCATGCCGTGGAGCTTCCCACCGACGAGCGGGATGCGGTCCATCATTCCCCTCGCCAGGTCTTTGGCCTGGTTGTAGGCCTGACCCTTGATGATCCCGTTCAGGTAACCCGACATGGCGCCGACGTTCGTCGAGATCGACATGTCGTTGTCGTTGAGGATGATCATCAGTTTGCGCTTGAGGTGACCGGCCTGGTTCAGACCTTCCAGGGCGAGGCCGCCGGAGAGTGCACCGTCGCCGATGATGGCCACCACGCGGTAGTTTTCTTCCTTGACGTCGCGCGCCACCGCGATGCCGAGGGCGGCCGAGATCGACGTAGAGGCATGGCCGGCGTTGAAGACGTCGTATTCCGACTCCTCCCGTTTGCAGAAGCCGGAGATCCCGCCGTGCATGCGGATCGTGTCGAAAGTGTCGCGCCGTCCTGTGATCAACTTGTGCGGATAGGTCTGGTGACCCGTGTCGAAGACGATCTGGTCGCGGGGGGTGTTGAAAACGTAGTGGAGCGCCAGCGTCAATTCCACGATGCCGAGGTTTCCGCCGAAATGGCCACCGATCTTCGACACCACCTCGATGATGCGGTGACGGATCTCCTCAGCAAGCTCGTGCAGCTGCTTGCGATCGAGTCTGCGAAGGTCCTGCGGCGAGTTGATCGTGTCGAGAAGCGTCATGGGCAGAAACGGTTACGATCGCCGTTCGCAGATGAAACGCGCGATCCCCGCGAGATAGTTCACAGGGCCGACGATGATATCAGCGTTCCGTAACGCCTCTGCGAGCAGCGAGCCCACGCGGGCCCTTGCGGACTCCGTACCGAAAAGGCCCGGATAGGTCAGTTTCCCCTGCGCGAGGTCCTTCCCGGCCGTCTTTCCGAGGGTTGCGGCGTCTTCTTCTTGATCGAGGAGATCGTCGACGATCTGGAACGCCAGTCCGACCGCTAAGCCGTATCGCCGGAGGGCTTCGATCGTTTCTTCGGGAGCATTTGCCAGAAGTCCACCGAGCACGACCGAGGCGGTCAGGAGCTTGCCGGTCTTGTTGCGATGAATGAAATCGAGCTCGTCCGGTGTCGACCCATTCGCGCCCGTAGCGATGATGTCGGCGACCTGACCGCCGATCATGCCCGTCGAGTCGACCGCCTCAGCAACCTCGCGAACGGCGCGCAGCTGATGGGCGGCTTCTACCCCCGGCAGCGGGCGCGCAAGCCACAAAAACGCCTCGGTCAGCAGTGCATCGCCGGCCAGGATCGCCATCGCCTCGCCGAAGACGACGTGGGTCGTCTTCCGGCCGCGGCGCAGGTCATCGTTGTCGAGCGCCGGCAGGTCGTCATGCACCAGCGAGTACGTGTGGATCAGTTCCAGCGCCGCAATCGGGACGAGCAGTTCGGTGGGATCGGCGCCGCAGGCCTGCGCCGCGGCAATCGCCAGAATCGGCCGAACGCGTTTCCCGCCGCCCAGCACCGCGTAACGCATCGCTTCGTGAATAGGGGCGGGGGGTGTGGTGGCGGGCGGCAGGGTCGCGTCGAGGACGCGGTCGACGAGTTGCCGGTTGGTGCTGAGGAACGCGTCGATTGCGCTCACTCCCTGTCGTCCTCCGCAGCCTCGTCCAGTTCTTCACTCTCGAATGGTTCGACACGCGGTTGTCCCTTGGCGTCGGCGAGGATCAGCTCGATCTTCTTCTCCACCTCTTCCAGTTTCTGGTTGCAGAAGCGGGAGAGGCGCACGCCTTCCTCGAAGAGCTGCAGCGACTCGTCGAGCGGGAGCTCTTCCGACTCGAGCCGCTTCACGATGGTCTCGAGTTGCTGAAACGCCTTTTCGAATTCGTTGGACTTGCGGGCCATGGTCGGGGTTCATTCCTTCGGCTGCGGCCACACAGTCTCAAGCCCCAGTGTCTTTGCGTCAACCGTGCATTCGATGCGGCCTTTTTTCAATTGCACTTCGATGGGTTCTCCGACGCGGACAGCGTTCGCATCGAGGATCGGAACCCGACGCCCCCTCTTCGTCCGCGAGAAGGCGATCGCGTACCCGCGCGAAAGCACGGATAGAGGCGAGACCGCGCTCAATGTCGCGACGGTGGAGCGAAGCTTCTCCCGTTCGCGGACGACCAGCGAGGGGAAGCGGAGCAGCGGCGCGTTCACGGCCAGCAGGCGCGCCCGCATCGACCGCGCACGAGCCTCGAGCATGCGGAAGAGCGTCACACGGCTTCGGTTCAGACGTTCGCGCCGCATCGCGATGCGGCGCGGCATCAGTCCCAGGCGGTCCGAGGACGCGAGATGCCGCAGTTCGTGACGGTAGTTGCGGACGCGCGATTCGACGACATGGCGCACGCGCCGCGTCATGTGATCGAGCTGAGAGCAGAGATCGCTCTTGGCGCGGATCACGATCTCCGCCGCGGCGGAGGGCGTCGGCGCGCGCAGGTCGGCGACGAAATCGCAGATCGTGAAGTCCGTCTCATGTCCGATCGCGGAGATCGTCGGAATCGCACACGACGCAACCGCGCGGGCCACCGACTCCTCGTTGAACGCCCACAGGTCTTCGAGCGATCCTCCTCCCCGGCAGATGAGGACGACGTCGTGTAAGTGCCAGCGGGAAAGATGGCGGATCGCCGCGGCGATTTCGCGCGACGCCTCCCTTCCCTGTACCCGGACCGGATAAACCTGAACGTGGAGACCCTGAAACCGGCGTCCGAGAACATTCAGGACGTCGCGGATCGCGGCGCCGGTCGGACTGGTGACGATGGCGATGCGCTGCGGCAGCATCGGGATCGGTTTCTTCCGCGCCGGGTCAAACAGTCCTTCCTCGGACAGTTGCTTCTTGAGTTGTTCGTAGGCGAGCTGCAGCGCGCCCAGGCCGGCCGGTTCGATCGCCACGGCGTTGAGCTGGAACTCTCCCCTCTGTTCGTAAAGGGTCAGCCGGCCGCGGACGATGACCTGCAATCCGTTCTCGATGCGAAAGCGGAGAAAACGCGCATGGGTCGTGAACAGCACGACGCGCATCTGCGCACGCGCATCTTTGATCGAAAAATAGATGTGACCTGCCGAGGATCGAACGACGTTCGTCGCTTCCCCTTCGACGCTTATGTCGTTGTATCGAAAGAGGTCCGCGTTGATCTGGCGGATGAGTTCGCTGACCTGCCATATGCGTTCAGACACGTCCGGCATCTTAGATAAATCAACTCAGGCAAGCTAGTTGCTGTTCTCGTCAGTGCCAATGAAGGCATCAATGAGCTGCCATTTTGAACGCAGCAAGGAGCATGAACATGAGAAAAGAATCGATTCTGAAGAAGACCCTCGCCGGCATCGGATCGGCCGCGCTCGTGATCGCATTAAGTGCCTGTGCGCATCATGATGTGGCGACAGACCAGTACGGACAGATCCGCACCGAGACGCCTGCGTCCACGGGTGCCAGCGGAACCACGGTTGCCAGCGTCAACGCACCGGTGAACACCGCGGGCGTTGGGACATCCTCCACGCCGGCCGTCATCTCCGGACCGGCCGCAGTTGACAACACGGGCCGCGCCTACACAAGCAGCTCCGCCGGTGGCACCGGCAACGGCTCGAGCGTCGGCACCAACACCAACGTGAATCTCGTGCCCAGGAAGGCCACCTCCGATGCTGTCGTCACCCAGTCGCCTGCCGTCGACACGACCGTCGTCACGAACAGCCCGGCGCCCGTCGTCGTTGAGACGCCGGCTCCGGTGATCGTCGAGACACCTGCACCCGCGCCGATGATCTCGAGCACGACCGATGAGACCACCACCACGACCACGAAGACCACGAAGACCACGAAGACCACCAAGCATCACCGCCGGATGCACAAAGACTAACTCCCCAGCGGATGGTTCAAAACAAGGGCGCGGGCGACCGCGCCCTTGTTTCTTTGGTGGCTACTTCTTTTTCGCGGGTGCGGCGGGAGGTGGAGCAAGCGGTTTGATGAGGGTTTCCATCCAATCGGGTTTGCTGGCCACGCGCTCGAGATGAGGGTAACGCTCCCCGCCGTGGTAATCGATCGACGCCGATCTGAAGAATTCGCCGTTCCGAGCGAGGATTTCGATCGGCGTGCTGGAAGCTGCGGACGCTTTGACGACGTCGCGGAGGCGCTCCATCTTGTACGCCCTGCCGTTGATTGCGACGATTCTCGACCCCGGCGTGATGCCTGCCTTCGCTGCAATCGACTGCGGCACGACATCGGAGACTGAACCGTTTTCGCTCACGGAGAAGCCGAGGGAGGCGCTGAGATCGGCGCCCTTGTTGCGGCCGTCGGTGTAGACGAGGACGCTGTTCGGTTTGTCGTTGTAGATGAGATGCCATCCGGCCTGCTCGATGCCGCCGAGAGGCGGCGTTGCGGACGTCGATGTCAGACGCTGGTTCAGAAACGAGCGCCAGTCGTTCGGTACGACGGCATTGAGCGCCGCCACGATGTCGTCGAACGTGTACGGCTTCAGATCCGGACGGCCGCTTGCGCCGCCGTAGAACGCGCGGCAGAAATCGTCGAGAGACTTCCGGCCTTTGGTCAGCGAGCGGATCGTCATATCGGTGTCGAGCCAGAGCAACTCGCCTTCCGGGTAATAGTCGACGCTGCGGCGCCAGTTCATCGATGCGCCGGGCGCTTCGTAGAGCAGCTGCGCCGCGACGGCCGTGTCGAGCAGCGGACGCCACGTCCGTCCGACGTGTTCGGTCATGCTCGCTGCGGTCTCGGCGAGGTTCTCGCGGTAATCCTCCGGCGTCAGAATCCCCGCCCGCACGGGCAGGAGATCGCCCAAATACTGCGTGAGTCCTTCGTAGACCCAGAGCAGCTCTCCTGTCATCGGCTTGTCATAGTTGCCCGTAGCCAGGCCGTCGGGACGGCGGTACTTGCCGTTCCACGAGTGGACGAACTCATGTGCCATCAGCGACGAGACCCACTTGCGGCTGACGTCCTCACGGAGCACGGGTTCGCCGGTGCGGTCGTCGCTCGACTCGTGATGCTCGAGGCCGAAGTGCGCGACTGCGTCACTGAGCGTGAGGAGCCAGTCGTAGTGGCGGTAGTGATTCGCGCCGAACAGCGCGGTAGTTTCGTCGACGAGCCGGCCGTACTGTGTGGCAAAGTCGTCCGGCGTCTGCGTCGCCTCCGTGCTTTCCGAGAGGAGGTTCAGAGTGTGACGCAGCGGCGAGCGGCTGACGAGATCGATCTTTCGCAGCGTAAGGCCGAGTTGCACGGGTGAGTCGATGACGGTCGTGAGCGAAGCCTGCTCGAACTGAACCTCGTCCCCCGTCCGGCTGCGCGTCTCGAGCGCAGTCGCATACTGCCAGCCGGCCGGGATGCGCAGGGTGGCGTCGACCAGGAGCGTGTCGCTGCTGACGGCGCGGGGGTAGAGGAGCACGGTGTTCCAGCTCAGGACGGCCAGTCTCGGAGTCGTGGAGGCGCCCGCCGTGAAATTGGCGCCGGGAGCCGGAGCGAGGAAGTCGAGATCGACGTCGAGAATCGTCGACCCGGCCGGCACCTCGACCTGAAAGGCGAACATCTCGACCGGATCGCGGGACCAGGAGACACTCTTCCCGTTCGCCGTGATCTGCAGGCCGGTGAGGCCGTTGATCGGACCGGTCGGGCCATGCTCGCCCGGAATCCATTTGGGATAGAAGAGCGTGATCGGTCCCGGCGACACCGGAATCGTCTCGTGCGCGTGGTAGACATTCGACGCGACACTCGTGGCATCGACATGCAACGTGATTGGGGCGGCGGTCAGAGCCAGGGCCGTGAAGAAAAAGGTCAGCGCGAACGCACAACGTTTCATCAGCATCTCCTCGGTGCAATCAATGGGATCTTCCAAATCCCGTCATTCGGTCAACGGCCCTTCCGCCCGCCCTTCGATGAACTGCTGGACGATCGGATTCTGCGACTGCCGGAAGACCGCGGGGGTGCCCTGCTCGACGATGCGGCCTTTGTAGAGCATAGCCACCCGGTCGGCGATCTTGAAGGCCACTTTCATGTCATGGGTGATCGTCACCGTCGTCGTAGCCAGGGTCTTGTCCATCTCCACGATCAACTCGGCGATGACGTCGCTGATCACTGGGTCGAGGCCGGTGGTGGGCTCGTCGAACAGGAGAATCTCCGGCTTGAGTGAGATGGCGCGTGCGAACCCGACGCGGCGGCGCATGCCGCCGGAGAGCTCCGAGGGGCGTTTCGAGGAGACGCCCTCGAGGTGGACGAGGTCGAGGCATTCATCGACGCGGGCCTTGATCTCCGCTTCCGAAGATTTCGTGTGGCGCCGCAGAGGAAAGGCGATGTTCTCGAACACCGACATCGAGTCGAAGAGCGCTCCCTCCTGGAATGACATCCCGAACTTGCGCCGGAAGCGGTTGAGGTCGCGTTCGCTCATCGCCGTGAGGTCCTGACCGTCGATCAGGATCTGTCCGCGGTCAGGCTTCATGAGCCCGATGATGTGTTTCAGCGTCACACTCTTGCCGACGCCCGAGCCCCCCACGATGACCACGGATTCGCCGCGGGCGATGTCGATCGACAGGTCATCGAGGACTTTCCGCCCGCCGAGCGTCTTGTCGACGTGCTGCATCGAGATCATCGGAGTGTCGGTGGTTGCCATGTCGCCGGATAGCTCAGAACAGGAGCTTCGTCAGGAAGAAATCGGTGAATAGAATGATGAGCGATGCGCTGACGACCGCGGCGGTAGTGGCGCGCCCCACGCCCTCCGCGCCGCCCGTGGTGGAGTAGCCGCGCACACAGCCGGTGAGTGTCAGGATCAGGCCGAACGCGGCTGCCTTGATCAGGCCGCTCCAGACGTCGTTCATGTTCAGGAACTGGAAGGTGTTCTGTTCATAGACGACCGGATTTGCACCCATCAGTTTCACCGCGATGATGTAGCCGCCGCCGACTCCGAGCGCGTCCCCCAGAATCGTGAGCAGCGGAACCATCACCACACCGGCGATGACACGCGGGACGAACAGATACTGAACGGGATCCGTGGCCAGTGCCTGCAGCGCGTCGAGCTGTTCGGTCACGCGCATCGTGCCGATCTCCGCCGCCATTGACGAACCGACACGGCCCGTCACCATCAAGGCCACCAGGACAGGCGAAAGCTCGCGCAGCATCGCCAGCGCAACGACGCTTCCGACGAAGTTCTCTGCGTGCACGCGATGAAAGCCGTTGTACGTCTGCAGCGCCATGACCATGCCCGTGAACATCGTCGTCAGGAAAACGACGGGGATGGAGTCGACGCCGACGCGGACCATCTGCCGCAACCACTCCATCCCCTCGAACGGCGGAGTGAAGATGCCCAAGGCCGTCTTCCACAGCATCGTGAACCAGAGGCCCGTCTCCTCGAAGAGGTTGATGAAAGTCTGGCCGATGCGTTCTAGGAATTTCATTCAGCGAAGCGCGAGCGTACCCGAAACGCGCCATCCTCGCGATAGACCCGCGGAACGCGTGCGCTGATCCGGCAGAAGACTTCGTACGAGATGGTCTGTGTCTTCGTGGCGAGCTCGTCCGCCGTGATGCCGTCGCCGAGGAGCAGGACTTCATCGCCCATGCGCGCGTCGGGAAGGTCGGTGACATCGATCGTGACGAGGTCCATCGAGACGCGTCCCACCACCGGGACGCGGCGTCCGCGCACCAGAACCTCTCCGCAGTTCGAAAGCAGGCGGTCGTAGCCATCGGCATATCCGACGGGCAGCGTCGCGATGCGGCTGGGCCGTTTCGTATGGAAGGTCGTCCCGTAGCCGATGGCGTGCCCGGCCGGCAGATCCTTCAGTCGCATGATCTCGGTGCGCCAGCGAAGGACCGGCTCGATCGTGCCGCCCCGGAGGGCGATCGGCTGCGGGCCATAGAGGGCAATTCCGACGCGTGCAAAATCGCCCGGCCACACCAGCCCACGCAATGCCGCGGCGGAGTTGGCAAAGTGATGGAGGGGCGCTTCGATGCCGTTGTCCCGCAGACCTTTCACCATGCGCGTGAAGGTCGTGATCTGCCTGGTGGTGAATGGATCGCTCGCGTCGTCAGCATTTGCCAGGTGCGTGTAGATGCCTTCGATTTGCAGCCGCGGGGCGGCGCGAAGGAGCTCGAGCACCTCCGGCAATTCACTTTCGACTACACCCATGCGGCCCATTCCGGAGTCGAGTTTGAGATGAACCGGCACGTCACGCGTGCGCGCAATCTGCGCGGCGAGCGCCAGCTCTTCCGGGCCGACGATCCCGATCGTGATGTCGTGATCCAGAGCGACGGGAACCTGGTCCGCGCTCAACGGTCCAAGGACGAGCAGCGGCATCGTGATCCCGGCACGCCGCAGCTCCAGCCCCTCTTCGAGCAGAGACACGGCGATCATCGCGGCGTTGTCCGTCGAAAGCTGTCGTGCCAGCTCGACCGCACCATGGCCGTAGCCGTCCGCCTTCAATACCGCCACCAGCCGCGCGCCTGTCGGAAGGGATCGTCCGAGGACACCGACGTTGTTCCGGAAACGGCCGAGGTCGATCTCAGCGTACGTCGGGCGAAGCTCAGGAAGAGTAGACATGCACGTCCTGTCCGTTCACAGCGCGCGCCTGATCGGAGGCGACGAAACAGATCACCTCTGCGACTTCGTCAGCAGTCATTGATGCGGGCGCGCCGCCGCTGGCATCGGCCCACATGCGGGTATCGACCGAGCCCGGGCTGACGCTGTTGACTCGGATCCCGTATTGCTTGACCTCCACCGCCAGCGCCTCGGTCATCCCGATCACGGCTGCCTTGCTGGCGCAGTAGGAGACCCAGCCGGGAAACTTCTCCGGCCCGATGACGCCGGAGATCGAGGCCACGTTCACGATCGATCCGGCGCGTTTTGCGATCATCGACGGAAGCGCCCGTCGTGACGCCAGGTAGGTTCCGCGCACGTTCACCGCGAACATGCGATCCCAGTCATCTGTGGTGACATCGACCAGCGGTTTTGGATCGATCATCCCCGCGCAGTTGACGAGGAGGTCGCACGGACCGAATCGCGATTCCGTCTCCGCGAAAAGGCGTTCGACGCTTGCCGGATCGCTCACATCGCCCGAAACGGAGAGCATGCGGCCTTCGTGCGATGCCACGACCGGGTTGAGAGCACCCGCAGTCCTGGCGAAGATCGCCACGCGCGCTCCGCGTGCAGCGAGCATCTCCGCGGTGGCCCGGCCGATTCCGGTGGAGGCTCCGGTGACGATGGCGATGCGGCCGTCGAAAATGATGCCTTCCTGCACGCGCATATAATCGGGCGCAGGCTATCGCAAACCGTAACGATTGAGGAGAACGTATGAATCCCGATCTGAACAACTGGTTACAACTCATTTTCCGATGGGGTCACGTGGTCGCTGGTGTGATGTGGATTGGACTCCTCTGGTTTTTCAACTTCGTCAACGGACCGCTGGGCACCAAGATGGACGGGCCCACCAAGAAGCTCGTGGTTCCCGAGCTGATGCCGCGGGCACTCTTCTGGTTCCGCTGGGGCGCCGCCTGGACCTGGATCACCGGCATTCTGCTGCTCGGTCTCATCTACTACCAGACAAAGAGCGTGCTGTTCGAGCAGGATCACGTGGGTAATCCATGGTTGTGGCTGGCGATCGTCCTGATCGCGCTGGCGGTCGGCTTCGTGATCTACAACCTGATCCTGAAGACCGTGAAGAACGTGACTGTGGCCAGCATCATCAATCTTTTCCTGTTCGCCGGCGTCTATTGCCTGCTCGCCACGGCGGGGCACTTCTCCGGTCGTGCTCTCTACATTCATTCGGGCGGCATCTTCGGGACGATGATGGCGCTCAACGTCTGGATGGTCATCTGGCCGTATCAGCAGAAGATCATCCGCGGAATCAAGGATGGCAATCCCGCCGACGCGGAGATTGTGCGCCAGGCTGGCCTGCGCTCCCGGCAGAACACGTACATGTCGGTGCCGCTGATCTTTCTCATGATCAGCAATCACTATCCGACCATCTATGGCGCGAGTATGTGGGTGCGCGACGGCATCCTGGCCGGCGTGATCGTTGTCGGCTTTCTGCTCGTCCGCTGGATGTACGCAAAAGCGGCGAGCGTTCAGGGATTCTGATCCGGCGTCGATGAAACTGCTGCAGATCGACGCCTTCACCAGCGAAGCGTTCAAGGGAAATCCCGCCGCCGTCTGTTTCCTGGACGACGTGCGGGACGACCGTTGGATGGCAAACGTCGCGGCGGAGATGAACCTCGCGGAAACCGCGTTTCTCACGCCGCGCGATGATGGCTGGTCCCTGCGCTGGTTCACGCCGGTCGTCGAAGTCGATCTCTGCGGACACGCCACGCTGGCATCGGCGCACGCAATCTGGACCGAGGGCGTCGGGGCAGATGACGTATTGCGGTTTCACACGCGCAGCGGCTTGCTTACGGCGCGGCGCGAGGGTGGGCTCATCGAGCTCGATTTTCCGGCCAAGCGCGAAGAGCCGATCGCCGCGCCAGCCGGAATGCTCGACGCGCTCGGTACCAGGCACGCCATCCATGTGGGACGCAATCAATTCGACTATCTCGTCGAGTTGGCGTCCGAATCGGAAGTGCGGAATCTGAAGCCGGATCATGTCGTGCTGCGACAGCTGCCCGTCCGTGGCATCATCGTCACGAGCCGTTCCGAAGGCGAATACGACTTCATCTCGCGCTTCTTCGCACCCGGGTCCGGCATCGACGAGGATCCGGTCACGGGCTCCTCGCACTGCTGTCTGGCCCCGTACTGGTCACAGCGTCTTGGGAAGACGGAGATGACTGCATATCAGGCCTCCCCGCGAGGCGGCGCGCTTCGCGTGCGCCTCGACGGCGACCGCGTGAAGCTGGCCGGTCAGGCCGTCACAGTCATCCGCGGCGAGCTCGTCGTCTGAATCGCTGCCGTTACAGCTGCGCTGCTAGAGTGCGCAGATGACCACGATCCGCGAGATGCTCGAGAACATCGAGCGCGACACCCTGGTGGCGCGGGCGGCGCGCAGCGCAGAGACGCGCGGGCGCGACCGCGACGAGGGGGAGGACGATCTTCGTCCCTCCTACCAGCGCGACCGCGATCGGATCATCCACTGCAAGGCCTTCCGCCGTCTCAAGCACAAGACGCAGGTCTTCCTCGCACCGGAAGGCGATCACTACCGCACGCGTCTCACGCATGTCCTCGAAGTCACGCAGATCGGGAGGACGATCGCTAAGTCGTTGCGCCTGAACGAGGTGCTCACCGAGGCCATCGGTCTCGGTCACGACCTGGGACACTCGGCGTTCGGACACGCGGGAGAAGCAGCGCTCAACAAGCTGGTCAAGGGCGGCTTCGACCACTATCGCCAGTCGGTGCGCGTCGTCGAAATCCTCGAGAACGACGGCCGCGGACTGAACCTCACGATCGAAGTGCGCGACGGCATCCTCAAACACTCCAAGGGCGAAAAAGGTGAATTGCTGCGCAGCCGACCAAAGGCGCGCGCACTGACGCTCGAAGGCGACATCGTGCGCATCTCCGACATCATCGCGTACGTCAATCACGACATCGACGACGGCATCCGCGCCGGGGTGCTGACGGAGAACGACATCCCGAAGGAGATCCGCGACACCCTCGGAAGAACAGGCAGCGAGCGGATCGACCGGATGGTGCGCGACGTGATCGATTCCACGCTCGCGGCGGACTTCGAGCTGATTGCGATGACGCCGGAGGTCATCGGCGCGCTCGAAGAGCTGCGGACCTACATGTTTCAGAACATGTACCTGACACCGACGGTCCGCAACGAGTTCGAGAAGGCACAGCGCACACTGACCGCGCTCTTCGAGTACGTCACGGCGCATCCGGAGGAGTTCCTCGACACGACGAGCGCGGAGCCGGTGGAGCGGCTCGCCATCGACTTCATCGCCGGAATGACCGATCGCTATGCCATCAATCTCTTCGAACGGCTCTTCGTCCCGCGAGCGTGGGTTTGAATCCGCGCGCCGTCATCTTCGACATGGACGGCTTGCTGCTCGACAGCGAGCCTCTCTACCGCGTGACGTGGCAGGCGGCATCCGCGGCGCTGGGCTGCCCGATCGACGACGCGTTCTACACGCACTTCGTCGGACGCGGGAACGATGAGGCAGAGCGTCTCCTCCTGGAGCGCTTCGGCGACGCACTGCCACTGACTGAATTTCGCGAGCGCTGGCGCCGCGACTGGAACGAACGGGTCGACCGGGGTCTGGTCGCGCGAAAACCGGGAGCCATCGAGTTGCTCGATCTTCTCGATGAGCGCGGAATCACCACGGCGCTGGCCACCTCAACCCCTCGCGCCATGGCGTTGCGATGCCTGGGCGATCTCTCGACGCGATTTGCAACGGCCGCATTTGGTGATGAGGTGGAGCATTCGAAGCCGGCACCCGATCTCTTTCTGTTGGCCGGCCGCCGCCTCGGCGTCGCAGCCGCGGATTGCCTTGTGCTGGAAGACTCGGAGGCGGGCGTGCGCGCGGCGCGCGCGGCGATGATGGATGTGATCATGGTTCCTGACCTGATCGAGCCGTCACCGGAGGTTGCTGGGATGGCGTTGCGGGTGTGCCGTTCGCTGGTCGAGGTGCGCGACCTCTTCCTTCCGCCGAAATAAGAAACGCCCCGCGGAACGGGGCGTTTCAATTCTTCGCGCGGAACGAGGCTACTTCTTCTTGCCGCGCTTGGTGTTTACCGCTTCGCGCAGGTCTTTGCCTGCCTTGAAGCGGACGTTCTTCGATGCCGGGATCGTGATCTTCTCGTTTGTACGAGGATTGCGGCCCTCGCGCGCTTTCCGCTGTGAAACGGCAAAGCTTCCGAGGCCCGGAATTGCGCAGCGGTCGCCGCGCTGGCACATCCCCGAAATGTAGCCCACAAACGCGTCGAATGCGGCCGCAGCTTCCTTCTTCGAAATACCAGCTTGTTCGGCGATTTCGTTGATGACGTCACCCTTACCTGCCATAGACGATCTCCTTCGCGTGATGCGTGAAAACCCTGATGTTCTCTAGGTTTTTCGCAATCTATGAGAACGATGATGGTTTGTCAACGGAGTTGCGTGCACCATTTTTTGCGCGCGTGGTGGAGCCGTTTTCGGCGCCGTTTTGGCGCAGAAAATGGAGCCGGTCGAGGTACTCGCGAACGACCGAAACAACCTGCGCGTGGCTCCACGAAAACGGTGAGATGGAGAGAGGAGTTCCCGTGCGCGGGACAAAGGAGCCGTTGCCGATGAGAACATCGCGCGCCATTCAGTCAGGGGCGCATGACAAGCGAACGTTGCAGGACGTGCGCAGTGAAGCCGTCGGTGCCTGCCTCGGGAGTCAGGCGCAGGACGCCGTTCTCCACCCAGGGAGCGACATTCGGGTTCGCGAATCTGGCCGCGTCGACGCGCTCGAAGTCATTGCGCGCGGAGAGGACATCGGCAACCACGGCGTCATTCTCTTCCGGCTCGAGCGAACAGGTGGAGTAGACGACGGTCTCTGAAGAGAGATTGAGGGCAGAGGCGAGCAGCTCGCGCTGCAATCGCGCGAATGCGGCCAGGTCGCCTTCACGCAGCCGCCACTTGATCTCCGGATTTTTGCGGATCGTTCCTGTCGCGCTGCAGGGCGCGTCGAGGAGGACGACACGAAACGTTCGCGCAAAGGGTGGACGCCTGCCATCGCTGACGACGATCGCATCCGACTTGCCGACCAGCGGGCGCAGACGCGAGAGCGACACGTCGTTGCTGATGACGCGGGCCCCTCGAGTCCGCATCACCTGGGATTTGCCGCCGGGAGCAGCCGTGAGGTCGAGAATCTCGTCGCCCGCCGCCGCTGCCAACTCTGCGATGACCGCGCTTCCTTCATCGAGGGCCTGACCCTCGACCTGAGCGCTCGAACCGGTGAGCTTCCACATGCCTGGTACGAAGGCCGAGGGGACGGCATCCGGTGGGGGGCAGTCGGTCAGGACGTCGGGATAAGACAGCTCCTGGTTTGCGTCCGCGATCTTCTCTGCCCGTGTCGTCCCATACGTCCGGCTCCAGCGCTCGATCAACCATGGCGGATGCGCCGTTCGTGTGGCGAAATCGGGCCAGTCTGTGACCGGCTTCGATGCGATCCGCCGCAGGATGGCGTTGACGAATCCGCGCGCCCGCAACGGAGCCAGGCCGACGGTCTCCCCGACCGCCGCATGCGGCGCAACCCGCATGAATAGCAGTTGCACGGCGCCGAGCCGGAGCAGGTCGCGGATCTCAGGCTCGATCGGAGGCTTCGCGAACGAATCGATGACGAAGTCGAGCCGGGACCGCCACCGGAGCACGCCCAGGACGAGCGTGCGCACGAAGCCGGTGTCGTACGCCAGGAGCAGCGAAGCATATGCAGACTCGCGCTCGATGCGTTGCAGCAGCAGCAAAGCGCGCTGGCGATCGGTCACGCGGGTCACTCTATCGCGGGCAACCGGAACGCGTGCAGCGCGAAGAACCGTGAGAGAAAACGGGGGGTCGGACTCTCCGGTCCGACGTCGCCGCTCGGGGCGAGTCGAACCCGCTGCCTCAGCCGACCGCCTGCAACCCTCGCAGCAGATCTGCCGCCGCAACTTTTGATTTTCCCGGCCGCTGCACCGTGATCAGGCGCAAGGCGCCGTCTCCCGTCGCGGCGATCACTCCGTCATGATCGCTTCCGAGAATCCTTCCGGGAGAGCCGTGCCCATCGGCGGGCGCGATCTCGATCAGCTTCAAGTCGCCGGCGATGATCCCGGGCCAGGGATCGAACGCGCGAAACTTGTTGTAGATCGCAGCAGTGGTGTCGCTCCACTGAATCACGCCCTCGCTCTTCTCGATTTTCGGCGCGTGTGTCGCCGCAGCATGGTCCTGCTGGATCTCCTGCGGCGCCTCGGCGAGCGCGCGCAGCAGAGCCTCTGCGCCGAGGCGCGAGAGGCGGGAGGCGAGGGAGGGGGTTCGTTCGTCGGGGCCGATCTCCGTCGTCGCGATCGCGAGCATCGGCCCATGGTCGAGCTCTTCGTCGACGCGCATGATGGTCACGCCGGTGGACGTCTCGCCGTGCTCGATGGCGCGCTGGATGGGCGCCGCGCCGCGATACTTCGGAAGGATCGACGCGTGAACATTCAGAAAGCCGCGCCTGGGAATCGTGAGCAGACTGGCCGGCAGGATCTTTCCGTAGGCGACCACGATGCCGGCGTCCGCGTCGACCGCGCGGACGGACTCAAGGAACGCGTCATTACGGATCTTCAGCGGTTGCGCAAGCCGCAGTCCCAACTCCCGCGCGTTGACGGCGATCGCGGGAGCCTGCATCTTCATTCCGCGGCCAGCCGGTTTGTCCGGCTGCGCCACCACGAGGGCGATCTCATGCTCCTGCGCCAGCGCCTCGAGCGTCGGAACGGCAAACTCGGGAGTACCAAAGAAGATCAATCGCACGTTATGGCGATTGTATGTGCGGTTGTCCGATGATCAGGTGTGCGTTGCAGTGGTCACCGCCGTGGCCGTGGTCGGGGCCTGGTTCCCGAGCTTGCCGGCAGGCGACGTTCCGGTTGCCGGCTCCCGCGTGACGTTGATGCCTTCCACGCCCTTACTCGGCTCGGGTGCTGCGCCACGCATCCCGTTTGCGGTCGGTGTCTGCGCTGACGACGTCGGCGGATGCATCATCGCTGGCGGAGCATTCTGATAGTCCCGCGGGGTCTTCTCTCCGCGGCAGGCGGCGGACAGGACGAGGAAGAAGAGCAGGGAGGTAACGGTCGTAGTGCGCATGGATACGGATGAGGTTCAAGTGATGTGCCATACAATCGCCTCATGCGCAAGACCCTGCTTCTCTCCGCGGTTTTCATGGCGTTCACGTTCACCGCAGCGGCCCAGCTGACCGACGGCGATCAGCACTGGAATGCTCGCGCCGAGGGCCATCAGGGTGGCCGCGCGAAAGCCGTGCCGATCGATGCCGCGATCGCCGCCTACTCGAAAGCAGTGGCGCAGGAACCGAACAATCTCGAACCGCGCTGGAAGCTCCTCCGTGCAATCCGCTTCAAGGGGGCCTATGTCGCCGCCAGCGCCGAAGAAAAGAAGGCGATCTACGCCAACGGCAAGAAGCAGGGCGAGGCCGCGATGCTGCTCATCAACCGCGCGCTCGCGGCGAAAGGGCTGAAGAACAACGCCCCCGAAAAACAGATCGCGGACGTCGCGCGCACCATGCCGGGTGCCGGCGAAGTGTTGTTCTGGGACTCGGTGAACTGGGGCGAATGGGCTCTGGCCTACGGCAAGATGGCCGCGGTGCGCGAGGGCGCTGCCGACCGCATTCGGCGCGAGGCCACGATCGCCATGCTCATCGACGGGAAGATGGAAGGCGGTGGACCGCAGCGGGTTCTGGGCCGCCTGCACGATCAGACGCCGCACATCCCCTTTCTCACCGGATGGGCCTCGAGCAAGGAAGCGGTTCGTTTTCTGAACGAGTCGTGGAAGATCGATCCTTCCGACAAGATCACCCGGGTTTTTCTCGCCGACGCGATGGTCTCGAACGACAGCAGGACTGGTCCGGAAGCGATCAAAATGCTGCGCGAGGTGATCAGTACGCCGAACGATCCGCGCTATGAGGTCGAGAATGCGAAAGCGCAGGAAGACGCGAAAGCGCTGCTGCGTGAGTGGGGCGCCTAGTTATCGCGCGATTGCGGGAAGGAACTGCGAGTCGCCATCCGCATCGACGATGTTCGCAAACGAGACGCAGGTGCCCGCGATGATAGTGATGTGCACCGACGTCGTTTCGTCGACCGCGACGCCGAGGGTCTTGTCGATGTCGGAGATCATCCGCGAGGCGTCTTCACCGAGTCCTTCCTCGAACGCTCTGCCGATCTCCTGACCGGTCCGTGTGCGGGCCGTGATGCGGAAGTTTGCAGGGACTTTTCCGACATTGACGACACCGATGTTGACCCGCCGGTTCGTCCCGCCCGGAATGCCGACGATCGTCAGCTCCGCGTTGTCGCCTCCGGCCGTGGCCGAGTCGCGCATCGACAGCGGCGTGGCGACGGACCCTTGTGCGTTGTGTGCCGCATCGTACGTCTTGAGCCGCGCCACGGGAGGATGCGGGCCCCGATACTCGATCCAGAGCAACCCGCTGCCTTCCGGAGCAAGGAACAGCGAGCGGACGACGTCTTCCCAGCGCATGGTCTGCCCGCCGAGGATCGTGACCGAACGGTTGGCACGAACGTCTCCGCTGACGTAGCGGAGACCGAGGGTCAGTCGCTCCTTGAACGGGTTGTGGAGAGTGAGGTCGCTGCGCCAGTACGCGCCGTTGGCTCCGGGCAGGCTGCCGGCTGATGGGAAGACGAGCCGGGACCGCTCACCGACGGCGCCGAGCTCCTCGACCGAGGGGATGTGGATGCGGCTGAGATACGCCGGCACATTGACCGGCGTGGAGTCGGGAAGCCGTTTCCAGATCTCGACGCCATGCGTCGAGCGGGCATAGACGTAGTGATCGTCGATGTAGGCCGCGACGGCCTGCGCGCGAATGGAGTTGTCGATGCCGTCGAACACGTCGAACTCCTGCGGTGAGTGCCGGATGACGAGCGGCGGCCTGGCCTGCTCCAGAGCGCGAATGGTCTCGGCCTGATAGTCGCGTGGCGAAAGGATCGGTACCTGGTAGAAGCGGGTGGGATTGGGGCGCTCGCAAAAAAAATAGAGGGCGGGCTGATTCGAGAAGTCGAAGATGGGCTGCCCCGGCTTGCTCAGTTCGTCGACTGCCGCCCTGACTCCCACCACCCGGGCCCGAATCTCTTCTGCGGCCGGATCGATCCAGCCGATGTGACTGACGCGGCCGAGGTAGTGCGTCATGTCATCGAGCCGCATGTTGGCGATGTCGGGAACCCAGAGCATCACCGCCAGCAGCGGCACGATCGTCGCGGCGGCCAGAAGAATGAAGGCCTGCGCACCACGGTCGCGCGTGTGCCAGACCTGCCCCGTTCCGCGTGCGAGGAGCAGGAGCAGGATCAGGATCATCGGGCCGATGAGGAAGGCCGAGAAATACTGATGCGGAAAATCGGCCCGGCCCAGTGCGCTGCGCTGCGTCAGGATCGCAAATGCAGTCAGTACGGTCAGGCCCACGTCGAGTGATTCGATCTGTCGGGTCAGGCTTCGCTGCACGAGCAGGATCAGGGCGATCCCGATCACCAGCGGGTTGAGGATGAACCGGAAGTGCTCGAAGAGGACGAAGTCCGACAGCGTGTGGAGATTGAGGTTCGTACGGAACGTCGTGGTCAGGTCGGGAAACGGCAGCGACCAGACCGCATCGATGATGCGCGGGATGGCAACGAATGATGTGTCGAGAAAGGCGCCGAGAGCACCGCGTGCGGCCAGGTAGATCAGAAAGGGCGCCATACCGGCGGCGACACCCGCCAGAAAGGCAATCAGGGGAGGGACCATCGCCTTGATGCGCCGCGTCAGGAATGCCAGTCCGATCAGCGACAGCACACCGCCGCCGACTGTGTAGAGACCGATATCCAGGCTGTAGAAGATGGTCACGCCAGCCGCGATCCCGCTGCCAACGGCCAGCCAGCGCTTTTCCCGCCGGATCGCAGCGATGAGCAGCGCGATGGCGAGGATCTCGAGCAGTGCGCGCTCATTGTCGACCGTCGTCACGGCCCCGAGAAGGATCGAAAGCAGCGCCATCGGGATCGACTCGAAGATCACCATGCCCAGATACCAGAGTGTGGCGACGGCAACCGATCCGAGCACGACGGGACGGAGCAGAACGGCATCGACGTTGCGCCCGAGGACCTGCATGATCCAGGTGTCGAGCAAGCCGTCCTCGAGCAGACCGTGCAGAGCGAAGACATCACGGAATGGCACCTTGCCCCGCAGGAAATCGGACGCCGGTCCGAGCGACTCGCCGCGGTGAAAGAGGTCGATCCATTGCGTGAGTGAGGCGGTCGACGCGTAGCTGATACAGAACAGCAGAAACGGGAGCGCAACAAACGCCACGAGACTGCGAACCGCTCTGCCGTCGATAGTCGTGCGTGATTGCAACGCTAGCGGCAGTGCGAGGATGACGATCACCAGGACCAGAGAAATCGCGACATGACCCGGAATGAAAAGGATGGCCAGCGGAGGCAGAATGACCAACGGCAGTCCTGCAATCGCCACACGTTGCAGCGCCGCCTCGGTCGTCAGATCGGTGGTAAACGCGGCGATCCGCGCGACGAGCAGAAAGGCCAGCCAGAAGAGCGCGATGAAGAATCCGATGAACGCGATCTCCAGAAAGAGCGTCGGAATGTGCGCGATCCGTTTTCCGACGGCGATGTAGCGAAAGAGGATCCAGGCCAGGGCCTCCACTGCGATGAGCGCGTGAAATGGCTCCATCTCGCGTGTGAAGAGATCGCGGATCCACCGCCGGTTCTGCCACGTGATCACGGCCCGCGGAAGAAGTTGCGAGATCGCGATCGGGATCAGAACGGGCCAGGCAGGCTTGAAGGTGGTCAGATAAAGGAAGGGAGCGAGAAAAAACGGCGTCACGAACAGGATGGAAACGAGGTTGCGCAATCCGTCGTCGGCTACCGCGGCGCGGAGCCGTGCGTTCTCACGAACGCCGAGGCGGTAGAGCGGAATCGTTGCCATGGGTGCGATGAGAAAAAAGAGGAAGACGGTGAGGTAGTCACGAAGTTTCGATGCGTTCTCGACCGTGACGCGCCCTACGGCTACGTGTGGCGTCGCGGGAACCCCGCGCAGCAGGAGGGTGGCGGTGAGAAAGACGCCGGCAGCGAAGCAGAACGCTGCCAGCCAGAGGAGAGACCGTATGACACCTCCGGCGAGGTCCTTTCGCTCCGCTTCGATCACGCGCGGAGTATACGTAGGTCATGAAAGTGGTCAGGTTGAAAGTTGAACCTGACGCTTTGCCGACTCCACGGCATGGGTCGTGAACCACGGATGGTGTGGCAGAGAGCGAGTCCCCTCACCTCTTCCCGCCGGCGCGGCGGCGGCATCGCGTCTTTCGAGGTCTGCGCACCGACCGGCAGGAACACATCTTCACCTGGATCACGGTCGTCATCGTTCTGGTGTATGTCACGGGATGGATCGGGGCCATTCACGATGCGTTTCAGGAGCAGCAGGAGATCGTGCGGGAGGCGAAGGCTGCCGGACTGAAGAACGTGCTGCCTCCGCCGCCGGAGCGCATCGCCACGCAAATCCTGCAGCCGGATTCGCCGACCACGGCCTACATCAATGACGCCATGCTGGGTTTCCTCAACCCACTGCGCGGACACAGCGGGAACGTTTACTTCACGACGGTCACGCCTGGTGCGACCATCACCGCCGGAGCCCCGAATGGCGCGAAGTCGGTCCTGACCGGGGCATCGAATCCGGTGGCCTCCGATTTCACCGCCCCCGATAAGCCGGGCGTCTACAAGATGGCCGTGCAGATCAACCAGGCCGTTCGCCAGCTCGACAACTTCAGCGTCATCGCACTGGTCCCGTTCTCCGAGAAGCAGGCCGGCCACATCGGTACCTACTACCTCGGAAGCTGGCCCTTCGAAAAAGGGGGAAGGCCGAAGACTCCTGCCTACGCAAACCCGGCGGGATTCATCGAAGTAACCCGCGAGAATGCGGACACTCCGATCTCCGTACATTTCAAACTGCGCGATTTCCTGACGAGGGATCAGCCGAACGTGTGGCCGAAGTATCTGCTGCTGAACCCGAAGCTTCTGGACAAGCTGGAGTTGACGATCCAGGAGCTCGAGGCGATGGGGCATCCTGTCCGGCGTTTCCGGATCATGAGTGGCTTCCGTACGCCCGAATACAACCACGGCGGGGGGAACACGCAGGGACGAGCAAACCTCAGCCGTCATATGTACGGTGACGCCTCAGACACGTTCCTCGACAACGACGGAAACGGCGCGATGGACGATCTGAACGGCGACGGGCGCGTCGATGTGCGCGATGCTGAGGTCATCATGCAGGCGGTCGAGCGCGTCGAAAGGAAGAATCCATCCCTCGTGGGTGGAGTTGGCGTTTATTCCGCATGTTGCGGACATGGACCGTTCACGCACATCGACGTTCGCGGCTTTCGCGCGCGGTGGCGGGGAACGGGTAGTGGATAGCGGAAAGACTCAGGAGGGACTGTGGTCGACGTAGCAGCAACGAGTGGAGAAGGAAGAAACCGGGCTCCCATCACTTGCCCCGAGTGTGGTGCGGCGCGTGCGGATGCATCGCGGGTATGCCCCGCGTGTGGCGCACCGCCGTTGCGCGCTGGAGAGAAGCGGGACCGGGACAATGAGGTCCGCACCGAGGATCTCGAACCGTACGTCGCGTTGCGCTACATCGCGCGGCTGTTCAAAGTTCTGGCCGTCCTGCTGGTGATCATGCTGATCGGGGAAGTCGTCACCGGTGTCATCACCAGTGGTGTGGCCGCGTTCATGACTCTCCTCGGTGAGGCTACGCGGCTGCTGGTCCTGGCCGGTCTGCTGTGGGCGGGCGGCGACATCACGATTCTGGTCATTGATGCGGGACACGACCTGCGCGTCGCACGCATCCTTCTCGGCAGGATCAACGCCGCAATGCACGAGCGCGAGGAGCGCGAGAAGAACAAGTAGGGCGGACTGACCGTCCGCCCTACCCAATGTGGGGTGCTCACTTACCGGCGAGCAGTTGCGTCTTTCGCTGCTTCATCCGGTCGCCGAGATCCTGCAACTCGGAACGGCTCATCACCTTCCGCGCCTTGGGGAACATGTCCTTCTCTTCCTCGCCTGCGTGATGCTCGACGAGCTCCTTCAGGACCTTGCACTTCGCCGCGAACTCCGGTCCGGCCTTCTCTGAGTTCTCGACATCGGGAAGAACCACCTTGACGACGTGGTGCTCTTCCTTCGCCTCGAAGTACATCTGCTTGTCGTCTTTCGCGCGAACGGCGTCGCGGAAGGCGGGATAGAAGATCTCCTCCTCGATCGAGGTATGCACTTTGAGTTCGGTGGCGATCTGGGTGACGAGCTTCGCGACCTTCGCGCCACCGCGCATCGCGGATTTCTCGAGGTCTCCGAGGAGACCTTTGACCTTCACGTGATCCTGCTTGAGAAGCGCGATCGCATCGGGCGATGCCGCTTTCTTCGATGACTTCTTGCCGCTCTTTTTGGTTGCCATGACTCCTCCTGACGCGGCAGGAAGATCACAACCCGTGCCCACTCTACGGAAGCGGCATGATGGCGCGCGTCATCGTCTCGCGGATCTCACGAAAAACGTTCTCGGGCGGGATTCCCAGCTCGCGATGACCGGCCGCGCGCTTGAAAAGATTCTCGGCGGCCTTCTCATCGAAGATGCGCGAGTCGACGCCGCGGCGATTGAGCTCGCAGAAAGCGAAGAGTGCGGCCAGTGCAACGCGACGATTGCCGCCGCGGAATGGACTGTTGATGAGAAGTGCGAAGAGGAACGCGGCGACTTTGTCGGCAAACGTGGAGTACGCCTCACGTCCAAGCATCGTGACCTGCGGCCGCTGCACCGCGTTCAGGAGACCGAACTGCGAATCGACCACGCCGGGGTGCGCCTGGTTTCCGCCGAACTCCACGCTCACCGCGCGATGCAACTCCACGAGGTCCTGAACACTGAGGTACCGCATCCCTCCGTCAGTCGCTGAGGCGGCGGAAGGTGTTGGGATACTTCTTGACGGCCCGCTTGAAGGCGTCCTCGATGGCGGGATTGGTGAAGGTGACGGCTTCCGGCTCGGCGCGGCTGACTTTGCCGTTGGTCCTGGTGCTCGCAACGGCTTTGCTGCCACTCTTGGGGCTGGCTTTGGCGCTGCCTTTTTGGGAGGAGCCGACTTTGACCGCACCTTTGAGGGGGGTGCTGCTTTCTTTTTTGGCTGCGGCTTTGACGACTTTGCCGGCTTTGCCGCCTTTTTCGGTTGCGGACGCTTTGCGGCTGACTGCTTTCCCTGAGGCTTTGGTTTTGGATGCTTTGGCTTTTGCTTTGTCGCCATGTTTCATTTCCAATCCTCAGTGACAGATGCTACGCCAGCTAAGTTCCTGAGTCAACGGTGTTTACGCGCGCGAGAGGAACAGCGCCGTCCCTAACGGCTAGCTAAACGTCTGATTTGATGTGAGTTACAACCTGCACTGATTTATGTGCACGTTACCCGGCTTCGGCCGTATCGGACGCCGCACCGCCCTCTTCGAACTCGGGCTTGGGATCGTACGCGAGGAAGTCTTTCGCTTTCTGGGTCAGAGAGAAGGTTTCGCGAGTCGCGTCGGCAGACAGAAAACCCTTGCCGACGAGCGAGAACGTCGGTTCCTCGCCCCCGCCAGCGGGATGTTTGATCGCCTTGATCGCCCCGATTCCCAGCGATTCGACTGCCACGCGCCGGAACTCCTGCAGGATCCGGATCTCCGGCTCCGTCATTCCTTTGATCAACATGCGCGTATTCTAGCCGACGATGCGGAAGGCCCGGCTGCGCAGCGCCAGCCAGACAGCCGTTCCGTTCGCCAAAGAGAGGTCGTCCGCTGCCGCCTTCGTTATGCGCACGCTGAGGGGTTGTGGAGTCACGACGGTCAGGTCGACGATTCCCTCGCTCGACCGAAGCGCTGTTACCGTTCCCGCGAAGACGTTCCGCGACGAGATTGACGAAGGGCGCTCACCGAACACGACGATATCGTCCGCACTGATCCGCACCACGAGTGGGAATCTGGCCTCGGCGACCTGATCGTACGGCAGCACCAGCGCGAGGCCGTCGCTTGTCGTCACTCGCGTGATGCCAAGCCCGGGATCGTGTTGCGGCTGGGAGACTTCGAAGACGTTGTCGACCTGTCCCGACACTGCCGGATCCGCAAGCACGATGCGCGACGGTCCTTCCGCGACGACGCGCCCCTTCCCCAGTACGAGGCACCATGTGCTCAACGCCAGCGCCTCGAAGGGTTGGTGCGTGACGTAGATCATCGGTACGCCGAGGTCGCGCACGCGGCGCAGGTAGAGAAGGATGCGCTCGCGCAGTGGTTGATCGATCGCCGCCAGCGGCTCGTCGAGAAGCAACAACCGGGGCGCCGTCATGAGTGCGCGGGCAAGCGCGACCCGCTGCCGCTCGCCACCAGAGAGCGAGGAGGGGCTTCGGTCGAGGAGGGCTGTGAGCTCGAGTGCTGCGACGAGCGAGTCGAACCTGGTCCCGTCCACGCCGCCGAAGCGGATGTTCTCGCGCACGCGCAGGTGCGGGAAGAGCGCGGCATCCTGCGGTACGTATCCGATCGCGCGACGCTCGGGTGGAAGGTCGATCCCGCGAGCGCTGTCGCGCACCACCGTCCCGTCGACGGCGATGGAACCCTCGGCACGGCGCAACCCCACGATCGATTCGACGAGCGACGTCTTTCCCGAGCCAGACGGTCCAACTACAGCCGTCACGCTGGCCGACAGCGACGTGCGGATCGCGAGCGTGAAGGGCGTGAGCGGCAGCCGAAGATCGATCTCGATCACGCCGCGAGCCGCCTCCGCTGTTGCGCAATAAGCACGCTGCTGATCGCCACCAGCACCCATGCCATCACCACCACGTACCCCACGAGGACTGCGGCCTCGCGATCGCTGCCATTTTGGACGCGGTCGTAGATCGCCAGTGCGATGGTCTGCGTCCGTCCGGGGATGTTTCCCGCGATGAGGAGCGTCGCGCCGAATTCTCCGAGCGCACGGCAGAAGGCCAGGAGCATTCCACTGAGCAGTCCGCGCCAGGCCAGGGGCAGCGTCACGCGTACGAACGCGCGCAGCGGTGAGGCACCGAGGGTTCGCGCGATGTCGAAGTAGCGCCGGTCCGATGTCTCGATCGCCACACGAAATGCCGTGAACATCAGCGGGAATGACATCACCGCGCACGCCAGAACAACCGCCTTCGGCGTGAAGAGGACTTCGACGCCGATGCGTTCGAGAAAGCCGCCGATCGGGCTGCGTCGCGAGAGGATCTCCAGGAGCACGAACCCGATCGCCGTCGGAGGAAGTACCAGCGGCAGCGCTCCCAGAGCATCGACGACGAGACCCTTCCTGCCCGCCCGCCAGGACCATGCGGCAAGCAGCAACGCCGGCGGCGCAATACAGAGCGTGCTGATCGCGGAGACGGCCAGCGTGAAGAGCAGGATGTGAGGCATGCGAGAGCACTAGCTTACGCTTGGCGGACGATCGGGAGGGATGACACAACGCGTCCCGCATGTTCCTCAGCGCGTGTCGTCACCCCGGATCTTCCTGCTCTCCCCTGCGAACACGGATGGCGTGCGCGCGAGGCAATTCACATCACCGAGAGCGACGTTCGAAGCGGCGCGGATGTATCAGTCCCCGGAAGGCGTGCCCATCGCGATGGCGTTCGCTTTCATGAGCTCCCTCTACTTCCGAGGGAAAATCGCCTACGCGCTTCGCTTCGCGACTCCATCTCCCGCGCTCGGTGATCACGGCGTCTATGTGATCGCTCCAGGTTTCGGGCTCGTGCCGCCTGACTGGGCGCTCACTCCGAAGCGGATGAAGGTGATGTCGCGCACGCCCGTCGACGCCGCCAAACGCAACTACCGCAAACCTCTGGAACGGGATGCGCTGGCGCTTGCTGAAAAACTCGAGCCTGACGCGCAGGTCGTTCTGCTGGGCAGCGTCGCCAGCGGGAAATACGTGGACATTCTCTGGCCGGTATTTCGGGACCGCTTCCGGTTTCCGACGACGTTCGCCGGTCTCGGCGACATGTCGCGCGGTGGCCTCATGCTCCGAGCGGTCCGCGGTCAGCGCGAGCTCGAGTACACGACGCTCGACGCACCGCGGCATCGCACCACCGGCGACGGGAAAATACCCGAGGGCTGGTGAGTCTGGCGCAACCGCTGCACAATCTGTGGTCGTGGCTGCCGCAAAACGACTGGTCATCCCGACCGACAAGACCGATGTCGTGCTGACCATCGGCACCCGCGAAGTGCGCCTGACGAATCTGCCGAAACTCTTCTGGAAGAACCTGAAGATCACCAAGCGCGATCTGCTCCAGTACTACGCGGACATCTCGCCTTACCTGCTGCCGCACGTGGCCGGCCGGGCCATGGTCATGAAGCGCTATCCGAACGGCGCGGAAGGTGATTTCTTCTACATGAAGCGTGCGCCCGATCCGCGGCCGGAATGGATCGAGCTCTGCGCGATCCCGCATGACGCGGGAATGGTCAACTTTCCCATCGTTCAGGACCTGCCCTCGCTGCTCTGGCTCATCAACCTGGGCTGCATCGACCTGAACCCGTGGTACGCGCGTTGCGACGAATACAACCGCCCCGACTTTCTTCACTTCGATCTTGATCCCGGGCCGGGCGCAGACTTCGCGATGATCCGCGCCGTCGCTCTTCGCGTCCGCGAGATCCTCGATCACCTCGGGATGCCGGTCTTCGCAAAGACGACCGGGTCAAAAGGCATCCACGTCTATATCCCGATCGTGCGCGGACCGCTGCAGAAAGAGGTCTGGACGTTCGCGAAAGCGATCGCGATCGAGCTGGAGTCGCGGCATCCCGACATCATCACCGCCGAGTACCGGAAGGTGAAACGGCCGTATGCCCGCGTCCTCGTCGACTACAACCAGAATGCCTGGGGCCGGACGCTGGCGTCGATTTATTCGGTGCGGCCGACGCCGTTTGCCGGCGTCTCGACGCCGGTCACCTGGGAAGAGATCGAGCACGGGATCGACATCCAGGACTTCCGGATCGACAACGTCCGGGAGCGTGTCGCGGACGTGGGCGACCTCTGGAAGCCGGTCGCAGTGGGAAAGAAGCGCTTCGACCTCACGAATGTGTTTTCCGCTCCGGCTTCAAAGCCGAAGAAAGGCCGCAAGTAACGATGGCGACAAGAAAGCAGGCACCTGCCGCGCCCACGATCACGAGTCAGGGATTCCCGAGACTCGACCTCCCCATCACGCCGCCCTACCCGCCGATGGAGGCGAAGCGTGTCGACAAAATCCCGACCGGTGACGGCTGGCAGTTCGAGCCGAAGTGGGACGGTTTCCGCGCGCTCATCTTCAGGTCTGGCGACCTGGTCGCCGTGCAGTCGAAGGCCGGTCAGCCGCTCGGCCGCTACTTCCCCGAGGTGGTCGAGTCGATCCGATCGCTGAAGCACGACGACTTCGTGCTCGACGGCGAGATCGTCGTGCCTGTAGGTGGGAAGTTGTCGTTTGACGATCTCCTGCTCCGCATTCATCCGGCGGAGTCACGGATCCGGAAGCTCGCCGCGGAAACGCCCGCGCACTACTTCGCCTTCGATCTGCTCGTGGTCAAAGGCAAGGCGATTGTTGAGAGCCCGATCGAGCAGCGCCGCGATCAGCTGGAACGCTTTTTCGAGAGCGCCCCGGACGACTCGCTGATTCGTCTCTCACCGGCGACCACCGAGCGCAAGGTTGCAGGCGACTGGTTTGACAAGTTCTCCGGCGCCGGACTCGACGGCGTGATGGCGAAATGCCTCGGCGAGCCGTACCACTCCGGCGACCGCGACGGGATGGTCAAGGTGAAGCACCTCAAGACCGCGGACTGCGTCGTCGGCGGCTTTCGTTACGGCGAAGGAACCCGCTCCGTCGGCTCTCTTCTCCTCGGCCTCTACGATGACGAAGGGCGGCTCGTGCACATCGGACATACCTCGTCGATCCGGAAAGCGGACCGCGAGGCACTCACGAAACGTCTCGAGGCGCTGTCGGGCGAGAATCCGTTCGAGGTGCGCGTTCCCGGCGGACCATCGCGGTGGGCGACGGAGAAGAGCGGGCAGTGGGAGCCGGTACGTCCGGAGCTCGTCTGCGAGGTCGAGTATGACTACTACTCGCAGGGACGCTTCCGCCACGGTTCGAAGTTTCTGCGCTGGCGCCCGGAGAAAAAGCCGCGTCAGTGCACCATGGAGCAGGTGACGGGGAAGGATGGCGGAAGCCGGAAGAGCGATTTCACGTTGATCGCGACGTGACCCGACGACTCCTGCCGTTTCTCCTCCTTCTCGCTGCGCATCCCGGTTTTGCGCAGAGTGTTCAGATCACGCAGAAGCCGGCCTCCCTCGTCTACGGCGACCTCGCCGTTCCGGTGCAGACCGCGGACCCTGTCGTCCGCGTGGCGCTGTTCATCAACGGCGTGAAGTACACCGAGGGGACGGGGAAGCTCATGGTGTTGCCGGTGAAGGTGGGCGAATATCTCCGCCGCCTGCGCATTCGGGCCGTCGGTTATGACGCGCAGGGCAATGTGGCCGGCGAAGACGAGATGGTCGTCAACGATCCGCGGCCGCCGTTTCGCGTCCGGCTGCATGCGAACCGCGGGGTGGTCGAAGCGAATGTGATCAAACCGCAACAGCTCGGAGTCACGAGTGTCGACTTCTTCATCGGAGAGCAGTCGATCGCAAGCCGGCCGTCGCCGCCGTATGCGGCCGCATTCGACGCGGCGAAGTTTCCAGACGCCGTCTATGCACGCGTCGTCGCCCATGGAAACGATGGCAGCGAGGCGAACGACGTCCTCTTCTTCGGTACGAACCCGAGCGAACAGGTCGATGTGGCCGTGCAGCAGATCCCGCTGTCGGTGGTCGGGGGGGACCGAGTGCCGCGCGCAAACGAACTGACGCTCCTCGACAACGGCACGCCGCGGCACATCGAGGTGTTGACGCCCGCATCCGACCAGCCGCTCTACGTCGTTCTGCTCATCGACTATTCGGAGTCGATGCTTGAGGAGCTTCCCGTCGTGAAGGCAGCGGCGAAACAGTTCGCGCAACGCCTGCTGCGGCCGCAGGATCGCATTGCCGTCGTCGGGTTCAACCAGTCCTCCTTCTGGCTCACGCCGTTCACGAACGACTTCAATGCCGCGGCAGCTTCCGTCGACCGCGTCAAGCCGTCGGGAGAGACCCATCTCTACGACACGGCCATCGAGATGCTGTACGAACTACAGAAACAGCCCGGCCGTCATGCGCTGGTCCTGCTCACGGACGGGGTGGATCAGGGAAGCCACTTCAAGCTCGATCATCTCGTTCACTACGCCCGCTACGCCGGTGTACCGATCTATCCGATCATCAAGAACAAGATGCTGACGCGCTGGATGCGTTTCGGCGTGGGTTATCTCGAGGCGCGCCGTCTTGCGGCGATCGCACGTGACACCGGCGCGACCTACTTCATCATCCGCGCCGAGCGCGAGCTGCCGGATGTCTACGCGAAACTAGCGCTCGAACTGCGCAATCAATACCAGCTCGTCTTCAACTCTGACCCGTCAGCGGCGGATCAGTGGCATGCGCTGGCGATCAAATCCGCGGCCGGGCAGCAACTCCGGATTCCTCTGGGCTACTTTCCGTAGTCACGCGATGGTAAGGCGCTGGACGACGGCGTCGTGCAGCGATTGAATGCTTGCGCTGGCTGACTCGAGATCGGGCTGGCGGCCCTGTTTGCGAATGGCCTCGCTCGTCGTCGGCCCGATCGACGCCAGCAGCGCATTGGCAGTGTCCGTCGTCGTCGCGAAGAAATTGTCGACTGTCGACGCGCTCGTGAATGTCACGACGTCGATCTCGTGCAAGGCGTCTGCATTCGAGAGAACCGGAACGGTGCGGTAGGCCACTGCCAGATGCACGTCCGCGCCCCGTTTGCGCATCTCCTCGATAAATTCGTCGCGTCCTTCGGCCGCACGGATCACGGCGATCCGCACTCCGTGCAGGTCCGCGGCGAAGAGCGGGATCAGAGCAGAGGACATGAATTTGTCCGGTACGAGGTCCGCCACGATGCCGTGCGCGCGCAAGGAGGCCGCGGTCGATTCCCCGACGCACGCGACGCGCGTCTCGGTCAACGCGCGGGCATCTTTCTTCTTCAACAGCAGCCGCTCGAACCATGCGTTCACGCCGTTTGACGAGGTGAAGACGAGCCAGTCGAAGCGGGCATCGACGGCGAAGTCGAGCGACTCGAAAGACTCCGGAGCTGCAATCGCGATCGTCGGGAACTCGACGACGGTGGCGCCGGACTCTTCGAACAGGCGTTTCAGATCGGACGCCTGCTCGCGTGCGCGCGTGACGACGATTCGTTTTCCGAACAGCGGCTTCGACTCGAACCAGTTGATGACGTCGTGCAGCTTGACCACATCGCCCACGACGATGAGCGCAGGCGTGGGCAGCCGCGCTTCGGCCACCTTCGCTTCGATCGTCGCCAGCGTGCCGGTGACCGTCCGCTGCGACGGCCGGGTAGCGTTCGAGATCACCGCGACCGGACGGTCGGGAGAGGCACCGTTCGCGATGAGGTTTTTCGAGATTGCCGGAAGATTCGCGAAGCCCATCAGAAAGACGATCGTCCCGTCGAGTTGCGCCAGGGCTCCCCACTTGATGCCGGTCGAGGTATCGGATTCATGCCCCGTGACCAGCGTGAGCGATGTCGCATACGAGCGGTGCGTGACCGGGATCCCGGCGTACGCTGGTCCCGCGAGCGCGGAAGAGATGCCGGGTACGACCTCGAAAGGGACGCCTGCCGCGACGAGATCTTCAGCCTCCTCGCCGCCGCGGCCGAAGACAAAAGGATCCCCTCCCTTGAGTCGGACGACCATCTTTCCCTTTTTCGCTTCGTCGATGAGAAGCTGATTGATCTGCTCCTGAGGGAGGGCGTGTTTGTTTGCCCGCTTGCCGACATAGACGACTTCCGCGCTGTTGTTAACCCGCGCGGCGATCTCGTCGGAGATCAGCGCGTCGATCGCGATGAATTCCGCGCGAGCGATCAGCTCCGCGGCGCGCATTGTAAGAAGGCCGGGATCGCCCGGCCCCGCACCCACCAGGAACACTTTGCCCGTCATGCAATCAGCTCCATCGCCCCTTGCTGGACGAGTGCTTCGAATACATCGTCGATCACGGCGTCCGGGTCAGTTCCCTGGCGCATGACCCGGATTGCGCGAGCGCCTTCGAGCTCGCCGAAAAACGCCCGAATCGTCACGACGGCGTCCTCGAAGGTCGCGTGGACGGCGCAGGCCGAATAGCAGTCGAGCCGCGTGCCGAATCTCTGCAGCACGCCACGCTCACAGCGGGCGGCCAGCTCCGTGGGAGCGTCGTTGATCGCGGCGGCGATGCCGCGGGAATCGCCCGCACGAAGGGTCTCGATTCCAATGATCCCCTGGCCGCACGCGGGGAGCATTTCGTCGATCGAGAAGTGGGACGTGATCTCGCTGGAGCGGCCGAGCCGGGTCAGGCCCGCGCTGGCGAGGATGGCGCCGTCGTAGAGCCCGGCGCGCAGCTTGTTGATACGGGTATCGACGTTTCCGCGAATGTCCTCGAGCCGGAGTTTCGGGAAAAGAGCGCGCAGCTGAGCGCGGCGGCGGGGTGCGCTCGTGCCGACTACCGCGCCGTCCGGCAGCGAGGCCACAGGAGTTCCGTCGAGTTGAATCCAGGCGTCGCGCGGATCGGCACGTTTGAGAAACCCCGCCAGCAGAAAGTCGTCCGGCAGGATCGACGGAACATCCTTGAGGCTATGTACGGCGATGTCGATCTGCCCGCGAAGAAGCGCCTCTTCCAGCTCCTTCACCCAGAGACCCTTGCCGCCGATGGAGGCCAGCGACACGTTCTGCTGCTGATCGCCGGTGGTCTTGATGGGAACGATTTCCGGACGGTATCCGCGCTCGGCGAGATGCTTCGAGACTTCGTTGGCCTGCCAGAGCGCGAGCTGACTTCCCCGGGTACCGATGCGTACGGCGTGGCTCATCGCAGTCCGAAGATCTTGCGGATCGTCTTCTTCAACGTCTCACGCTCCGCCGGCTCGTCGGCTTCTTTCAGCTGCAGGATCGGGTAGTGAAGGATCTTGTTGACCATCTGCGTGGACAGTTGCTCGATCGCGGCGCGCTGCTCGGGACTCATCGGCCCGATCCGCCGGAGGCACTTCTCGACTTCCACGGAACGGATCGTCTCGAGGCGCTCCTGGAGCTCGACGATCGTCGGGACCGCCTCCTGGGCGACGAGCCGCCGCCGGAATGAGTCGACCTCGCGCTCGACGATCTCCTCCGCGTCTCCCGCCTTTTGCATGCGCAGCTCGCGGTTGGCGTCGGCGACGTGCTGCAGATCATCGACGTTGTAGAGATAGGCACCGTCGATGTCGGCGATCGCCGGCTCGATGTTGCGCGGCACGGAGAGGTCGATGAGAAAGAGATTGCGCTTTCTCCGGATCGCGAAAGCGCGTTCGACGTGCTTGCTCTCGATCACGAAGTGCGGAGCCGCGGTCGATGCGATCACGATGTCGCAGGTCGTCAGATAGTGCTCGACGGCGTCGAATTTGACGGCCTGACCCTGAAAGCGCTCCGCCAGCTCAACAGCGCGATCGAACGAGCGGTTGGCGACGAAGATCTGGTCGAGGCCGAACGCAGAGAGATGTTCCGCCGTGAGCTCGCCCATGTCTCCCGCGCCGAGGAGCAGGACCTGCAGGCCGTGGAGGTCTCCGAAGATTTTCTTCGCCAGTTCCACCGCGGCGTACGGAACCGAGACGGCGTGCTCGCCGATGCCGGTGTCGGTGCGGACCTTCTTGGCGACGCGCATCGTCTGGTCGAAGACCTGGGAGAGGAGGGAATCAAGCGCGGCGCACTCACGGCTGGCTAGGAATGCCGCGCGTACCTGACCGGCGATCTGCGGCTCGCCCATGATCATCGAGTCGAGTCCCGACGTCACACGGAAGAGATGCTTGAGGACATCGCCATGGCGAAGGATGTAGATGTGTTTCTCGAGCTCGCCGCGGACGGTGCCGGCGCGAAGCGTCAGCCAGTCGACGATCGGTTCGATGACATCCTCGGCCGTCGCGGAAACGATGACCTCGACGCGGTTACAGGTCGACAGAATTGCCGCCCCGTTGATCCCGCTCAAGCCACGCAGCGATTCGAGCGTCTCCGGCATATGCGCCGGAGCGACGCTGAGCCGCTCCCGCACGTCCACCGGGGCGGTACGGTGATTCACGCCGACGGCGATCAACGGCATGCGGACACCTCACGCATGGTGAATCCCCAGGATCGCGACGATGATCGCCAGAAACGCGCACGCGCCCACGACAGCCGTACGACGGTTGCGGTACGTGTCATCGACATAGGCCTGAAGCACGATGCCGAAAAGAACCCAGGCCACGATCGCGCCGACCTGCTTGACGCGCACGTCGAATAGTCCCGCCGTCGTCCGGTACGACCACAGGATCCCGGCCAGGATGCCGATGGTGTAGATGCTGAAGCCGATGGCGAGGGCGCGGTAACTGATGGTCTTGCAGACGTTGAGGCTCGGGATCCAATCCCAGAGCGCTCCACGGCGTTTCGACTTCAGGGCGCGGTCCTGCGCCCAGGTCAGGACGCCGAATGCGAGGCCGATCAGCAGACCGGCCACTCCCGTCGTCGTCAGAAATATGTGCGTGATGAACAGCCGCGAGACGGCTGCGGGACTCTCCACAAAGCGCTCGTGGACGACCGCCGACAACGTCAGGAGCATCAGCACCATCGGATAGACGAAGAACGAGGCGGCGTGAACGCGGTAGCGGATGAACAGGGCCAGCTCGATCGCGAACACGACCCACGCCATAAACCCCGCCGCCTCGGGCAGGTTCGTAAAGGGGGGGTGGTGGGTCCGGACGCAGATCGTACCGATCCACACGGTATGTGCAACGAAACCCGCGATCATGAGTCCGAGGGCGATGTGCTGTGGCCGCTTCTCGCGGGTGAAGAGCGTGGCCAGTGCCACGATCGTCCCGCCCGCGTAGAGGGCCAATGCCACGTAGAGAGTGAGATTCGGGCTCATATCAGACCGGTGTCAGCTTCTTGCAGAAGACGACCTTGTCGTCTTCGATCCGGTAGAAATCCTTGATCCGGGAGATCTCATCGTAGCCGCTGCGCTCGTAAAAGCGCATCGTCGGCGAATAGCTCTCTTTCGATGAAGTCTCGATCAGCAGCATCCGCCCGCGCTGCCGCCGCACCTCATTCTCCACGAATCGAAGGAGCAGCTGTCCGATGCCCTGACCCTGCTGCTTGGGATCCACCGCGATCCAGTAGAGGTCGAACACGCCGTCGGTGAGCGGGGTGGGGCCGTAACAGACATATCCCTGGACATGGCGTTTCGGGCCGCTCTCGGGCTCCTCGAGGACGTGGACGATGTAGTCACCCTTGTCGGGATGCTCGTTGGCGAGATCGACGAGCTCCATCGCGCAGCGCACTTCCTCTTCGGTAAAACGGGCCGTCCCCATCAGGATTTCCTGAATGCGGTCTCGATCGCGCAACCCGGCCGGACGGATCTTCATGAGCGGTGCCTTGCGGCGGCCGCCATGATAAGCGCCTGCAGGAAATCGGCGAACGGGATGCCGGCCGCAGCGAGAGCCTTGCGGAATCCGCCGTCGTGACCGATGTCCGGGTTGGGATTGATGTCGATGATCCATAGTTGGCCTGTCCGGGACTGCCTCAGATCGAACCGGACATACCCGCCAGGCGACAATACGAAAGCCGCGTCGAGGCAGACGTTTTCCACATCACGCCGCAACGTGTCATCCATCACAGCAGGGGTCCGGTTGCGCGTTGCGAGGTCCTCCCGGGAGCCCGTTGCCCACTTCGCGCGAGAGCCGACGATGCGTTCGGCGGGAGCCAGGCTGTCGTCGAACACGATCTCGCCGGGTGGCAGCACGACCGGGCCACGCGCCGTGAAGTAGATGGATTGACTGATCTCCCGGCCTTCGATGAACTCTTCGACCAGAGCCGGTTGCCGGTACGTCGTCTCGATGTGCTGTACGCGTGCCTCAATCGCGCCGGCCGAGGAGCAGACCGATGCCTCGTCAATGCCGATGCCGGCGTCTTCGCGCGACGGTTTCACGATCCACGTTCCGCCGGCCTCGCCGTGCCAGAAGCGCGGCGTGGCGATGCCGCTGGCGCGCAGGATGCGCTTGACCAGCGTCTTGTCGGTGCAGATACCAGTCGCAATCGGGTCACAGGACGTGTGTGCGACCCCCAGCATTTCCATCCCCAGCGCGAAGTTTTTCTCCCAGTCGGGACGGCCCAGAACCCCTTCGCAGAGGTTGACGACGATGTCGCAGTGGCGGAGCGCAAGGAGGGATCCGAGGACGTCGTCGCCGACGGGGACGAGCGTTGCGCCGAGAGCTGTGGCGATCTCGCGAGCGGTGTCGATCACTTCCGCTTCGCCCAGTTTCTCGATCTCGTCGAGGGTGGTCTTACGATGGAGATCGTCGTTGTACGCGACGGCCACGGGGATCCGGTGGGAGCGCTCCGCACGTCCCGCCGCCGGCCGTACCGGCGTGATGACCTCCGATCTCCGGAGAGTGGCCGCGAGGATTCTTCCGATCAGTTCCTCGTGAGAGACACCAGTGAGGCGCGCCAGGATCACCAAGTCGCTATTGACCGGGTGGACGCCTGGGAGGGGGTTGACCTCGACGAAATTGGCGATGCCGGCACGGTCGCGGCGAACGTCGATGCGCGCGACATCGCGCAGCCCGAACGCCCGCCAGACCTGGAGCGCCAGCTCGGCGACGTCAGGAGCATCGGCCAGCCGGTAATCGACGCGTTGCAGGTAGTCGCGCTTCACGTCGAGGGAGTAGATGAAGTCTCTGGCGTTGCCACGCGGCACGACCTGCATGACACCGAGGACGGCCCCGTCGACGATGCCGACGGTAAACTCCTGGCCCGGGAGGAACTCTTCGATGAGAACGGGTCCGTAGCCCGACAGGCGCTCGATGGCTGCGTCGATCTCGTCCCGGTCCCGGCAGAGCGAGCGTTCGCTGATGCCCATCGATGAGCCTTCGTTCGCGGGCTTTGCGAAGAGAGGAAACTGGAGACCATCGAGGAAGGGGTATGGCGCCAGCGGCCTCGCCGATGATCCGGAAAGCAGTTTCCACGGCGCCGTGGCAATACCCGCACTTCGGGCCACGCTCTTCGCCAGGGCCTTGTCCAGAGTCAGTGCGATTGCCAGCGCGTCCGAGCCGGTGCACGGAATGCTCAGCATTTCGAGCACAGCGGGAACCTGCGATTCCCTCCCGCGTCCGCCCACCCCTTCAGCGATGTTGAAGACGACGTCGACCGGCTCACGATCGAGTGCTTCGAGCATCTCCAGACCCCACCCGAGCCGCACCGTCTGGTGTCCGTTCGCGCGGATGGCCGCCTCGAGCGACTCGATCGTCTCGTTCGAGTCGAACTCTTCGAACTGATCGCCTTCGGCGCCGGCCGGCTTCAGGTTGTACGTGAGGCCGATGCGCATGGTGTGGTCCGAACGACGGGAGCGGCAGCAAGCGAGCAGGCAGACGCGCGAAGCCCGTCGTTCGGAGCGCTACTCCCCACCGTCCGCTCTCCGCTTCTTCTTGATGTTCACGCCGCGGGGAGTATCGCGGATGGCCTGGGGCTCGAACCGGTCGGCGGTGCGGTTGAGGAGCTTGGCCACGCCACGCTCCTCGATGTGCTCGCGATCGGCGCAACGGTCACATTCATGCGACGAGGAGGGGACATCGTCATAGCGGCCGATGACCCCTTCAAAGTTACGGTAGACGACGGAGTCGCCATACTGGCCGAGCAGGTAGTTCGGCATGAGCGGGATCTTGCCGCCTCCGCCCGGCGCATCCATCACGAACTGCGGAACCGCCAGTCCGGATGTGTGACCACGCAGGAATTCAATGATCTCGATGCCTTCTCCGACGGACGTCCGGAAGTGTTCGGCTCCCATCACCTGATCGCAGAGATAGAGGTAGTACGGCCGGACGCGGATCTTCATCAGGCCCTGCACGAGATCACGCATCGTGTAGGGGCAGTCGTTCACGCCGCGCAGGAGCACGGCCTGATTGTTGACGGGGATGCCGGCGCGCAGCAGACGGTCGCAGGCCGCTGCCGACTCCGGCGTAATTTCGTTCGGATGGTTGAAATGCGTGTTGATCCAGACGGGGTGATATTTCTCCAGCATCGCGCACATCTCTTCGTCGATGCGCTGCGGGAGAAAGACCGGAACGCGCGAACCGAAACGGATGATCTCGACGTGGGGAATCGCCCGGAGGCCGGCCAGGATCTTCTCCAGATAGTTGAGCGATAGGGATAAGGGATCGCCGCCGGATACGATGACGTCGCGGATCTCGGGATGACCTGCCACGTACTGAATCATGGACTCAATCCGCCGCTGTCCCGTCGTCCCGTCCTCGTCGACCCACTTCCGCTTGCGCGTGCAGTACCGGCAGTACAGCGGGCAGTACGACGTGACGAGAAAGAGGCAGCGGTCGGGGTAGCGATGGACGATACCGGTAACGGGTGAGTCGCCCTCCTCGTTGAGCGGATCCCAGGTCAGCTCACCGGGGTTCAGCAGTTCTTCGGCGGTGGGCACGGCCTGCAGGCGCAACGGATCGGCAGGGTTGTCGAAATCGATGAGGCAGAGGTAGTAGGGCGTGATGGCGGTGCGGTAAAGCTCGAAGATGTCGCCGAGCCGGGCCGAGGTCACGTCGTCGAACGGAAAGAGAGCGGAGAGCTCCGCAAGGGTGGTCACGCGGTTTTTCTGCTGCCACTTCCAATCGTTCCACTGTTCGTCGGAAACGCCGGGGTAGAGCCTTGCCCGATTGGCGAGGTAGGTCTGGAGATGGGGAGGGCGGGTGGGAGGCGGGGAGAGTGGTGATGGCTCGGGGACGGAGAGAGAGCTCATGGCGCACATCCTTTTCGTCGACGACTTGGGATTTTGCGAAGCCGGATGAGAGAAGGGCCCGGTCTGTAAGAAAGCGTGGTCATGGACGTTCAGCTCACCTTGGCGGGCGTTAGCAAACCTGCTGCCGTGTACTCTTCGAACAAGTGGAGCGCGTCGCGCGGAATCCATGCTTTGAGGACCATGGTCCGGTCGGTCACACGTTGCTCGTAGACTTCCGCGACCTCATGGAGGCGGGCGATCATCTTCGCCTCGTTGTGCGGAATCTCGAGTTGAAGGATCTCTCCGTTCTCGAGCTCGCGGTCGAGGATCAACTCGATCAGGCGATCGATGTTGCGGCCGGTCAGGGCGGAGACGCTGCCTGCATTCTTCCTGCGCAACTCGAAGGCATCGGTGCGGTCGGCCTTGTTGTAGACCTCGATGACGTGATCCATCTTCACGCCCAGCTCGCGCAGAACGTCGTCGCCGACATCCCGCTGCTCTTCGAACTGCGGGTGACTGGAGTCGATCACGTGCAGGACGAGATCGGCGGCGACCGCTTCCTCCATCGTCGAGCGAAACGACGCCACGAGGTGATGAGGGAGCTTGCGGATGAAGCCGACGGTGTCGATGATCACCGTCTCGCGCGGCATCTCGAACGCGGCCCGTGCCGACTTGGCGTCGAGTGTTGCGAACAGCTTGTCCGCCGCCTCCGCCGAGCCGCTGGTGAGCCGGTTGAAGAGCGTCGATTTCCCTGCGTTCGTGTAGCCGACGATGGCCACGGTAAACACCGCGTTCCGGGACTTACGCTGCGTCTCGCGGATGCGCTCGATTTTCTGCAGTTCCTCTTTCAGCCGGGCGATGCGATTTCGGATGATGCGGCGGTCGAGCTCGAGCTGCGTCTCACCGACACCGCGCGTGCCGATGCCGCCGGCCTGCCGCTCGAGGTGCGTCCACGCGCGCGTAAGGCGGGGAAGCATGTACCCGAGCTGCGCTAGCTCCACCTGCGTGCGCGCCTCGCGGCTGCGTGCGCGCCTGACGAAAATATCGAGGATCAGGCCGCTGCGATCGATGACTTTGAGCTCGGTGAGCTTCTCGAGGTTACGGGTCTGCGCGGGTGAGAGATCGTCATCGAAGACGAGCAGTTTGGCGCCCTTCTTTGCGGCCAGAGCCTTGATCTCTTCGGCCTTGCCGCTGCCGATGTAGGTCGCGGCGTCGGGGCGGGGACGCCTGGCAAAAACACGATCGACGACGGCGCCGCCGGCGGTTTCGATCAGCTTTTCCAGTTCGGCGAGGTGTTCTTCGGCGACGCTGCGGGACAGGTCAGGAAGAATCAGAGCGACTGCGATGGCGTTTTCGGGCACGTTCAGTTTGTTGTCTGAATAATACAGGACCGGTAACAAAAAAGGCGCCGCAGTTGCGGCGCCTTTCACATGTAGCCGATCGGGGACCGGCTATCGGTGATCGTTGAAGAAGGTCCACTGCGCGACTGGCGTACCGGCCTTGAGGAGTTGCGCCTGGAGATAGCCGTCGATGGCGGCCACGACGGAGACGAGACCCGAAACCGTTCCACAGGTGAAGAACAGACCGGCGACCCAGATGATGACGGCGACGATGCCCTTCATCTTCTGGCCGATCATGAAGTACCCGAGACATCCCGCGACGATGAGGTTGAGGACCGCGATCAGCACCGGGTCTTTCGGCGGCTGCTGCGGGTAGACGATCTCGCCGCCGCTCGGAGCGACCGGCGAACCGCCCGCGGGGGATGGTGGAGGTGGAGGAGTGTAGGAACCGCCAGGCGTATCCATAGAGATCTCCTTGCTACATCTTCTCGGCCATGTCGGTCACGACCGGGATCCGGAATCGTTCACCCTTGATGGCCTTCATGATGGCGATGATGGAGATGGCGAGAAAAATGAGCCACACGACGCAGCTGATCATCGAGAACCCGCAGCCGAGAAGCGGTACGCGGACGAATACCAGGATGAATCCGAGGATCATCCAAACCACTTCTGCTCCGAGCAGCGCGGTTCCGTTCTTGGCATGCCACTGGATTTCCGCGTCATCCTTCTTCGTCAGAAGCGGGATGAGGCAGAGAAGTCCGAGATAGGACAGGACAAGCATGATGGTCCTGTCGCTACTGGGCGACGTTCCGCCAGGCGGAGGTGGCGGTGGTGGGGTGTAGCTTCCGCCCGGGGCGGGAGGTGGCGGAGGCGGCGTGTACGAACCTGTATCGCTCATTGCTTCTCCTTCAGTGAACTGGTTGGTGAGTTGTCTGCGATTCTAACGGCTTTCGGCGAGGGCCGTTAGTCGTTTTTCTGCGGCGATGAGAGGAAACACGCAGAGCGCGATGGAGAGTGTGACCGCAGTCACGATCGGAACGAGATTGATGGTCAGGCCGTCGCCATCGAAGCCGAAGAAACGTGAGAAGAAATAGCGCGTGACCGGTCGAGCCATGAGCACCATGATGCCGCCGACGTACGCCAGCGCGGCCCCCATGTAGGCGAACCCGCCCAGAGAAAGTCCGACCTGGAGCGGGTTTTCCGCCGCGAAGTCGGGTGCGAGCGCACCGAAGCCAACGCCCATGCTCACCAGCGTCACACCGAGCATCGACGCCCCCACCAGAGTGAAGGTCCAGACGACCCGGTTCGCGTCGAGCAGCACGTCCGCGAAGACGGTCAGCAGAAGGGAGAGGATCGTCAGGGGTGCGCTGTACACGAGCACCTTGACGATGAGCAATCGCCGGTACGACACCGGCGCGCTCTGCAGAATCCAGAAGGCTTTTCCTTCCGAGGAAACCGACGGATAGGCGAATCGCAGGCAGATCGCGGCAACGACGAAGCCCGCCATTCCCAGGTTGGCGTAGGCCACGATCGTGGCGCGGGCATCGCCGGACAACGGCAGCATGCGGATGTTGTAGAGATAGAGAAAGAGCAGCGCCACCATCAGGAAGAGCTGTGACCACTGCGCGACGTCGCGGGTCAGCATGCGCACCTCCTTTCCGATCATGGCCCGCATCGGAGCGGAGAACGGCTTGAGAAGGTGATCCGCCGCCCGCGTGAGCCGGTCTGCGCCCAGGGCCGCAGGCGCCATGCTCTCGCGGGCGCGGACGAACGCCGCGAAGTAGATCCTCCGCGCGACGAGGAGGAAGATCGCGAACAGCCCCGCGGCCGGAACGGCGATCTGCCACGGCATCATTTTCGCCGGCCGCCCTTCGGCCATTGCCACCATCGTGTCGGCCAGAGCGGTGCCGGGATAACGGTCGAGAGATGGCAGCTCGACCTCACGGAGTACGCGCGTGACGTCGTCGGTGTTGATGCTCGCGAACAGGCGTTCCGGCCGGCTCATGCGAAACGCCACGACCGTGACCGTGAGCACGAGGATCGCGATCGTCGCCACGATCTGGCTGACGCGCTGGATTGGAAAGAACCGGACGAGCACGATGATGACCAGAGCACCGAGGGTGACGGGGATGGCCAGAAGGAGGGCCAGGTTGACGAAGACGATCGGGTAGAGCGTCGCCGGCGTCTTGTAACGCTGGGCGAACGCCACGAACATCGGCGCGATGAAGATGTAGATCATCGTGGCACTCTGTGCGAACGTCTTCCCCCATCGGGCCAGAACGAGCCGTGTCTTCGAGAGCGGCGCGGCGTGAAACGCGTCGAGATCGAGATCACTGAAAAACGCGCCGATCGCCGAAGTCATGGCCGATGAGAAGAGCATGACGAAGGCGGCCAGAAACACGAGCGCCAGCAAATTGCGAAGCAGTCCGAGGGCCAGAAGAGGCGACGCGTCCTCTACCTTCGCCATCGCCGCAAAGAGCCGTCGGAACAGCGCGAAGTCGCCGTAGAGGAATGCCGCGAAGAGGGCCACGATGATCGATGTGCGCGTCAGGCTCGCCGCGTTCAGCGGTCGGAGTTTCGAGAATGCGATTCGGATCGGCCAGAACATGTTGATGTGATATCGCCGGGCTTTGGCCCGCTTCGCCGCGACCCCGCAACTGCGAGACCGCGCACCCTCGTCAAACGATCCCCTTCACCTCGCCGAACCAGGCCATCGCTCCATCCTGGCGGCGGGCCCGACTCTTCCAGCGCTCGATCCCGAGCTCGATGAGCCGCTCGATCAGTTTCGCGTAGCGCAGCTCGGTGGCCTCCCAGAGTTTCGGGTACATCGAGATGCTCGTGAAGCCTGGGATGGTGTTGATCTCGTTGACGTAGAGCCTGTTCTTTCCGCGCTCCAGAAAGAAATCGACGCGGGCGAAGCCAGCGGCGCCGATCGCCTTGAACGCGGCGATGGCCAGCGCGCGAAACTCGTCGATCTTCTCTTTCGGCAGCCGGGCCGGGATGACCAGCTGCGTCTTGTCTTCGATGTACTTGTCCTCGTAGTCGTAGAACTCGCGGCCCGCGATGATCTCGCCGGGCATGCTGGCCATGGGATCGTCATTGCCGAGGACCGCCACTTCGATCTCCCGGGCGTCGATGCCGCGCTCGACCAGAGCCGTGTCGTCGAAGCGGAAGGCCTTCTCGATCGCGGCGCCGAGGTCTGCGTCGTTCTTGACCTTGGTCACGCCGACGGAGGAGCCACCGTTCGCCGGCTTCACGAAGTATGGGAGCCGGAGGGCGTTGTTGATGGCGCGCGTGATCCGCTCCCGCTCCTGGTGCCAGTCGTTCTCGCGAACCTGAACGAATTCGACCAGCGGCAGCTTCGCCGCGGCGAAGGCCTGCTTCATATGCCCTTTGTCCATGCCGAGCGCCGATGCGGTGACGCCACTGCCTACGTACGGCAGGCCGAGCATCTGCAGATAACCCTGCAACGTGCCGTCCTCGCCATCCGTCCCGTGGATGAGCGGAAAGACGCAGTCGATGCCGGCGCTTCGGGACCAGGACTCGAAGGAGAACTCAGGATCGCCGTGGTCACTCGCTTCGCTGCCGCCCAGGATGCGCGCGCTCCGCTCCGGAGCCACGAAACGGCCGTCCTTCGCAATGCAGACCGGAACGATTTCGATGGCCGTTGCGGGGGCGGCGGCTTTGACGGAGCGGGCGGAGAGGATGGAGACTTCGTGCTCCGCGCTGCGGCCGCCGAAGAGAAGGATGGTGCGGAGAGGCATACCGGGAGTGTACGTCTACTGATCCGCGGGATCGCCGGCGACGACGATCAGGTCTCCCGCGCTGACGGCGATGCGCTCGGCACCATTCTGCAGGAGTGCACGGCCATGGTCGTCGATGCCGGCCCAGGTGCCGTCGACCGTGCGGTCGTTGAGGACGCACTGGATACGGTCGCCCGTCGAATGAACCGAGTAGCGCCTCCACTCGTCGAGCACCGTTTCCCGTTCGATCGGAACGCCCAGCCTGTGGTCGAGGTGTTCGATGAACGCTTCGGTGGCAACGTCGATGCCTCGAAACTCGCGCGGCGTGATTTCCGAGATCGACGTGGCGTTGGGCCGCGTATCGTCGGTGACTGGCTCGACGTTGATCCCGGTCCCGATGAGCATGAAGGCGCGCTCCTCGTTCATGCGTGCCTCGATGAGGATGCCGGCGATCTTCCGGCCGCCGGCCAGGATGTCATTCGGCCATTTGATGCGCGCATCGATGGCGAACACCTCCCGCAGATAGGAGGCGACGATGTTGGCCATCTGCAGCGGGATGAGGGCCAGGTCGCTGGACGGCAGCGAAAGCAGCGTGGTGGCGTAAATCCCTTTTCCGGGAGGCGACGACCATTGCCGTGAATGCCGTCCGCGTCCGGCGAACTGTTCCCTGGCGATGATGATCGCCCTTGGCAACGAGAGCTCGTTCTCGATGCACTCGTTGACGATGCGCCGCGCCACGAGATTCGTCGACGCCACACGAGGAATCACCGCCAGCGATTCGATCGTGGTGAGCCGGTCGACGATGCGGCGCGTGTCGAGTGTCATGGTGGTTCGGTTCGCGAATGAAGTTGACGGAGCAACTCACTCGTTCTGCATCAACTTCTCGATTCTCTCGCGCAACTCCGCCTGCCGCGCCTGGGCTCCCTTCACGATCGCGGGCGGTGCGTTTTTCATGAACTGTTCGTTGACGAGTTTCGCGTCGAGCGCGTCCAGCTCCTTGCGGCTCTTTTCCAGCTCACGCTCGGTCCGCTCCTGTTGCTCCTTCGTGACGACTTTCTCCGGAAACTCGATGGCGATGGTGAACCCTTCGACCACGTCGTGCTGTACTCCCGCCGGCGGGTCCTCATTGGCGACGACCTCGGTGAGCCGCGCCAGATCGATGAGCAGATAGGCATACGCATCGAAGAACGTCGTGTCCCGCCCCTCGGCGCGAACGTAGAGTTTGAATCGGTCCTTCGGCGTGAAGCCGCGTTGGGCGCGCGCGTCCCGGACCTTGGTGATCATGGCCTTGACCGCCTTCACCATCCGCTCCGCTTCGACGTCTTCCAGCATCTCCTCGGCTATTGGGTACGGCGACACCATGATGGAGGGCTCGTGGCCCCCCAGTTTCTGCCAGATCTCGTCGGTGATGAACGGCATGAACGGATGCAGCAGCCGCAACGAGCGGTCGAGGACCTCGAGCAGCACACGCTTGGCGCGCTGCTGGTCCTCTTCCGTCCCGTGCCGTCCGAGGAGCACGGGCTTGACCATCTCGATGTACCAGTCACAGAACTCGTGCCAAAAAAACTGGTAGATCGCGTTCGACGCTTCGTCGTAGCGGAACTCCGAAAGCGAGCGGTTGACCGTGCGGGTCGTGTCGTTGAGCCGCGAAAGGATCCAGCGCTCCACGGTCCTCATCGAGTCGCGGTCGATCGGCTTTGCCGCGGCGATGGTCGTGTCGATGTGCATCATCGCGAACCGCGACGCGTTCCAGATCTTGTTCGCAAAGGCTGCGTAGCCCTGCATGCGTGCTTTCGCCAGCGGAATGTCGCGGCCTGACGCGAAGATCGCCAGCGTGAAGCGGACCGCATCGGCGCCGAACTCGTCGATCACATCGAGCGGATCGATGACATTTCCCTTCGTCTTCGACATCTTCTGGCCGTGCTCGTCGCGTACCAGTCCGTTGAGGAACACCTGGCTGAACGGTGCTTCGCCGGTGAACCGCAGACCGAACATGATCATCCGCGCGACCCAGAAGAAGAGGATGTCGAAGCCGGTGATGAGCACGTCGGTCGGATAGAAGATCTTCAGGTCCTGCGTGTCGTCCGGCCAGCCCATCGTGGAGAACGGCCAGAGTCCGGACGAGAACCAGGTGTCGAGAACGTCCGTCTCCTGCGTGAGCTCTTTCGAGCCGCACTCCGGACAGGATGCGGGTTCGTCGACGGCGACGGTCAGGTGGTCGTTTGCGCAGGTGAATGCCGGAATGCGGTGGCCCCACCAGAGCTGCCGCGAGATCGTCCAGTCGTGGATGTTTTCCATCCAGTTGAAGTACGTGGCTTCCCAGCTCTGAGGGAGGATGCGGATCGTGCCGTTGCGCACCGCCTCGATGGCCGGTTTCGCCAGCGGCTCGATCTTCACGAACCATTGCCGCGAGATCATCGGCTCGATCACCGTCTCGCACTTGCCGTGGATGCCGATCGAATGCGTGTAGTCCTTCACCTCGCGGAGCGCACCGGATGCGCGAAGCATCTCCACGACCTTCTTCCGTGCTTCGAAGCGATCGAGACCGGCGAAGCCTTCGCCCGAAGCCTCGTTCATCTTCCCCCCCTCATCGATCACCTGCAGTTGCGGGAGGTCGTTGCGCTTGCCGGCTTCGTAGTCGTTCTTGTCATGTGCCGGCGTGATCTTGACCACGCCGGTGCCGAACTCACGATCGACGAGGATCGGATCGGCCACGATCGGGATGGGGCGGTTGGCGATCGGAAGGATGGCCTCGCGGCCGATCACGTCGCGGTAGCGCTCGTCGTCCGGATGCACAGCCAGGGCGGTATCGCCGAGCATCGTCTCGGGACGGGTGGTGGCGATCGTCAACACGCGGTCGGTATCGGCCACCTTGTAATCAATGTAGTAGAGCTTCGAGGCCCGCTCCTCGTATTCGACCTCGACGTCGGAGATCGCGGTGCGGCAGTGGGGGCACCAGTTCACCATGGCCACGCCGCGGTAGATGAGGGCGTCCTCGTAGAGCTTCACGAAGGTATGGCGGACGGCGCGGGAGAGACCTTCGTCAAGCGTGAAGCGGAGGCGGGTCCAGTCGGCGGAGGCGCCGAGGCGCTTGAGCTGATCGATGATCTGATGACCGTAGGACTCCTTCCACTCCCACACCTTCTCGACGAACTTCTCGCGGCCGAGGTCGAAACGGGAGATGCCGTCCCTGGTGAGCTCGCGGTCGACGATCATCTGCGTGGCGATGCCGGCATGGTCGGTGCCCGGAAGCCAGAGCGTGTTGAATCCGCTCATCCGCTTCCAGCGCACGAGGATGTCCTGCAGCGTGTTCACGAGCGCGTGGCCGATGTGCAGCCGGCCGGTGATGTTCGGAGGCGGGATGACGATCGAGAACTTGGGCCGTTCAGGATCGAGCAGCGGGGTGAAGAACTCACTCTTCTCCCAGAATGCATAGAGCCGCTGTTCGATCTCAGCCGGTTCGTATCGCTTGGAAAGCTCTTCGGGCATGGAGGCGCGGATTATAAGGTTCTTGCGGTGGGGGCTGTCCTGCAGCCCGGTTCCGCGATTGCCCGACTCCTCGGTTCAAGGATTGTTAAGCTCACGCCTTTGATTCTCTAATTCGATCCCGGCAGCCCGGCAACCACACATCATGATCCTCGGCATCGAAACATCCTGCGACGAAACGTCGGTCGCCATCCTCGAACGCGATGGACGCGTTCGCGTCAATCTCATCGCCTCGCAGATCGACCGCCACCAGCCCTTCGGCGGAGTCGTGCCGGAGATCGCGTCACGCGAACATCTCCAGCATCTCTTTCCGCTCGTGACCCGCGCCCTCGGCGATGCCCAGTTGACGTGGAGTGACGTCGATCGCATCGCCGTGACCGCCGGTCCCGGGCTCATCGGAGCGCTACTGGTCGGCGTGGCCGGCGCGCAGGGGCTGGCGTACGGACTGGGCATCCCGCTCGTGCCGGTCAATCATCTCGAGGGTCACATTTTCTCGGCGTTTCTGCAGAATGAGGGAGCAGCGATGCCGCTGCCGGAACGGTTTCTCAGCCTGGTCATCTCCGGCGGTCATTCGTCGATCTATGACGTCCGGGACGGGATCATCACGATGCTGAACCGGACGCGCGACGACGCCATCGGCGAGACGTTCGACAAAGTGGCGAAGTTCATCGGACTTCCCTATCCCGGCGGTCCGCAGATCGAGATGCATGGCAATCGGGGGAAGGTCGACCGAAAGCGCTTCTCGTTGCCGATGCCACAGTTCAACGACCGGTCGGTCGACTTTTCGTATTCGGGGATCAAGGCGGCGGCGATCCGCATGGCGCGCGAGCACGACATTCGTGCGACGGGTGATGCCTCCTCGCTGGCGGACTTCTGCGCGACGTTCCAGGCCGCGTTGATCGATCAGCTCTTCGATCGCCTCGACACGATCTGGGCCGCGCTCGACGCGCCTAAGCCCGTTGCCGTCGCCCTCGCCGGGGGCGTTGCCGCGAACGGTGAGATCCGGGAGCGCATGGCCGCCTGGGGGGCTCGGCACCAGGTGACCGTCCGGATTCCGGAGAAGCGTTACTGCACGGACAACGCCGCCATGATCGCGTTTGCTGCGATGCAGAAAGCGGATGCCGGCTTCGATCCCAGGCGCGTGGTGGCACGCTCCCGGGTTCAGTGAAACCTTTGCGGGAATGGTCCGTCCAAGGATGTGAGCGTCGCAAGAAACTCCCACCCCTCTCCTCGATTCGCCCCGCCTTCGCTCAGGCGGGGCAATTTTTTTGGTAGCAGAATGCGGGAATGAAACGAATCGTCGTCGCAGGCGGCACTGGCTTCATCGGTGAGCCGCTCGTCCGCCATCTCCTCAACCGCGGTGATGAGGTCACGGTCCTCAGCCGCGACCCAGCCCGCGTTCCTGCCGGCCGCGCGGTTCCGTGGGATCCCCCGGCGCCAGGAGGCTGGACCGTCGAAGTCCAGCGTGCGGATGCCGTCGTCAACCTCGCGGGCGAGAATGTCGGCGGCGGGAGGTGGGCGGAGGCGCGCAAGCGGAAAATCCTGGAGAGCCGCATCGCAGCGACGGGTGCGCTCGTCACCGCGATGCGCGGGTCAGAAAAACCGATGACGCTGATCAACGCGTCGGCTACCGGCTTTTATGGCGACCGAGGAGATGAACCGGTCGACGAGACGTCCTCGTCGGGCGCCGGGTTCCTGGCTGGAGTCACCAGAAAATGGGAGGAGGCGGCTGGGGCGGCCGAGCCGTTCGCCCGCGTGGTCATCCTCCGATTCGGGATCGTGCTCGCGTCCGACGGAGGCGCGCTCGCCAAACTCCTGCTGCCGTTCCGGCTCGGCGCCGGCGGACCGATGGGAAGCGGACGGCAATGGATGCCGTGGGTCGACCGGGAGGACGTTCTGCGCATGATCGAGTGGTCGATCGACACCGAAGCGGCGCGCGGCATCTACAACGCGACTGCTGGCGCCGTGACGAACCGGGACTTCGCGCGCGCGCTAGGCCACGCACTCCACCGCCCCTCGCTCCTCCCCACTCCCGCCCTCGCGCTCCGCCTCGCCCTCGGCTCCGGCATGGCGGATGAGATGCTCCTGAGCGGGCAACGCGTTTCGCCAAGCCGGGCGAGCAGTGAGGGATTCGCGTTCCGGTTTCCGGAACTGGCGTCCGCCTTGGAACACGCGATCGCCCGCTGAGGTCTTTTCCGCCGAAAAAAGAAACTTACGGTAGTGCTAGCGTTTGAACGCTAGCACTACTTAACTTACGCCCCTTACGCTTGACTTTCGCTTTGTTACCGCCTATATTAGCGGCAACGAGGCGTAATGATGACCTATCTAACTGAGCGTCAGCGGGACATTCTGCAGTTCATTCGCGACTTTCAGAAAGAGCGGGGGGTGACTCCCACCCACCGCGAAATCTGCGACCACTTCGGATTCTCGTCGTACGGCACGGTCTACAAGCACCTCTCCCTGCTGCAGAAGAAGGGGTTGATCCGGCGCGACTGGAACCAGAAGCGCGGCGTCGAGCTGGTGGACCAGACCAAACCGGAGCCGTCGTCCGGAGCCGGCGTGATCGAGTTACCGCTCTTTGGTTACATCGCGGCCGGTCCTCCTCTCGACGTGGAGATCTCCAACGAGACGATCACGGTTCCGGAGCGGCTCACCAGCCGGGGTGAGAACTACGTGCTGAAGGTGCGCGGCGACTCGATGATCGACGACGGGATCATGGACGGCGACTACGTGATCATCGCCCGCCGGCAGCGCGCGGAAAACGGAGAGATGGTCGTCGCCAATGTGAGTGGCGAAGTCACCCTCAAGCGTTTCTACCATGAGGGCGAACGGGTTCGTCTCCAGCCAGCAAACTCAATGATGCATCCGATCTACGCCTCTGCCCGCGACGTCGCGGTGCAGGGAGTGGTCGTCGGTCTGATGCGCCGTTTTTGAAATCGCGAAAGTGAGGAAACAACCATGGATCTCGTGCTCAAACTTCGTGAAATCCGCCGCCTCAAGGGCCTGAGCCAGAAAGATGCGGCCCGTCTGTCGGGAATCGGGGAGAAGACCATCAGCTCGTTCGAGACGGGCGAGCGCGTCGGCTCGATGAAACTCGCGCAATTGAAGAAGCTGCTCGCGGTCTACGACATGACCGAAGCGGAGTTTTTCGGCGGCAGTGTGGAGAAGCAGATCGCTCCGTGGGAGCTCGACCAGGATCAGTTCGCGACCGCGCGGCTGCTCGACGAGTTGCACCTGCTGCCGAAGCCGTCCCAGCGCAGCCTGATGGCGAAGTTCCAGCTCATGATCGAGACGCTCTCGGAGATCAATCAGCCGAAGGAGAAGCGTCCCCGCTATCTGCGCGACGATCCCGACTGGCAGTTGATGGTGTCGCGAAACTGATGCCGTTCTGACGGTGTGGTGCCGGCCTTAGTGGGCCAGTTGCACACCGTGCATCGACACGTTCCACATCTCTACGCGATTCCGGCCGTGGTGCTTGGCGGAGTACAGCGCCCGGTCGGCGCGCTCGATGAGCGTGGAGGGGCTGAGAGCTCCTTCACTCTCGAAGGAATCCACGCCGGCGATGCCGATCGACGCGGTGACGACGACGGAGTCTGCGCCGATCTCGAAGCGGCTTGCGGCGAGCCGCTCGCGAATCCGTTCCGCGACGACGGTCGTGTTCCCGACCTTCGTATCCGGCAGGACAACGCAGAACTCCTCGCCGCCGTAGCGGCCGGGGACATCGTAAACGCGGCAGCTGTCGCGAAGCACCTGACCGACCGAGCGCAGAACGCGGTCGCCGGCGGTGTGACCGAACGAATCGTTGACCTGCTTGAAGTGATCGATGTCGAGCATCATCAGCGAAACTGGGCATCCGCTACGCACGGAACGATTCATCTCGCTATCGATCTTCTCGAGGACGTACCAGCGGCTGTAGAGACCAGTCAGGGAGTCGCGCGCCGAGATTTCGGAGAGGTCGCTGTTCTTGCGCAGGAGATCGAGGTTCGTGCTCTCGAGGCCCGCCAGGCGATGTTCAAGCTCGCGAACGCGCCCCTCGCGCTCCTCCGCGAACCGAAGAATCGATGCGATCTCGCTCACCAGTTCCCGAGGCGCCGCGTCCCCGCCTTCGTCGAACTGGAGCGACATCGACGGCGTGAGATAAAGCGCACCGGAGTCCGCGGACGCGGAGTCTACGATTGATAGTTTCCTCTTCATCAAGGCGGACAGCGACCGCACGATGCGGTCGGCCACCTCTTCGGCGAACCTGCTCATTCCGCACACTCCCCTGGATTGGATCGGCGGAGTATCTGTAGACCCTGTGCCGCCGTCAAGGTGTGATTATGGTTACCTGAGCCGCACGGAGCTACCGATGCTCGATGCGGAATCGATTGATTCCGGCCTGAATCTCGTCGCCGCCCTGCACTTTGGTGTTGTGAGCCGGCAGCGTGTTCAGGAAGGTGCCGTTCCTGCTGTTCAAATCGCGAACGCGTACCGTTCCATCCGGATCCGGCCCGACTTCAAAATGCCGGCGCGATAGAAACTCGTCGGGAACGCGAACGTGACCTTCGCGGCCGACGACGAGGCCGCTCGCGGGGATCTCAAATTCCTGTCCGTTCAGCGGTCCACCGACGCAGATCAGCACCGGCCGCGAACCTGCCGCGCCCGCCGCGGGTGCGCGCTGCGACAGTCTGTGGGCGAGTTCCGCCTCTTCGATGGATTCCCGGACCTCAACGCGGATCGGCTCCACCGCCACTCCCGCCTGCGACGTCGGCTCGAGGCTTACCAGCGCGGATCCGAGTCGCAGTAGATGCGTTCCCTCGCCCACGATGGCCTCGCTGATCTGCTGGCCGTCAAGGAAGGTGCCTGTGTGCGACTCGCCATCGCGTACGACCAGATCATTGCCGCGCACGAAAATCGCGCAGTGGCGGATCGAGAGCTCGGCATCGGCGAGCTCGACGTGACACCCTCCGCGCCCGATCCACAACGGGTGGGCCCCAATGGTGAAGATCGTGTTGACGGAGTCGCTTACTCCGCGTGCAATGACGCGAATCGATCGAGGAGACGAGGCTGAGGAAGTTGAGGCTGGCGGAGCGGGGGCCGGCGTCGCGCCGGACGAATCGACCTGGTACGGCTTCAGGTCAATCTCTTTGATGTCGTCCGGGTTCATCAGCCGCGCCAGCAACGCCGCTTTGCTGCCGGAGATCCACTCTCCGCATTCGCACGTGGCGATGGAATTGGGGAGCCGGACGGCGATCACGCCGGGAACGTCGTAAGCGCGCCCGCATTTCGAGCAGCGAATGAGCGGCATCGCGCGATGATAGCGCAGCGTCATACGCTACACTTCCGGCCATCCGCATGCCCTCCGGCGCCACTACGACCTTCAAGCGATCCCGAGTCGGCCTACGCCCGAAATTTGTCCTTGCGTTCGCGCTGCAGACGGTCGTCATCGCCCTGCTGATCGTCGGGCTGGAACAGTGGCGGATCAGGAATACCGTCCGCGACGAGCTTCTCGTCAGGGCGGAAGGGCTGGCGCGCACCGTGGCCGTTGCTGCGGAGAACGCGGGCCGCAATGCTCGGATCGAGGAACTGCGGACCGTCGGGTCCGAAGTGAAATCGCGACCCTGGGTCGAGTACGCGGACTTCGTGAACATCGACGGACGGATCGTCGCCTTCCAGGGTGTCCCACCGGCCGGCCTCACGGTCAGCAGCGGCCGCACGGAGTTGCAGTCCGCAAACGGGGAACCGCTGCATCTCTTTGTGGCGCCGTTCCCCGGTGGCGGCGGCTCCTTCCGGCTGGTTGCAAACGAGCATGAGGCCATGGATGTTGCTGCCCAGTTGCGATGGGCGAACACCGGTGTTGCCGCGCTGGCACTGGCGGTGGCGGTGATTCTGGCGTGGATCGGTTCCCGTGTGATCATCCGTCCAGTCCTTGAGCTGGCCGGCAATGCGCGACTTCTCGCCGACGGAGATCTTACGCAGCGCGCGGCCGTTACGTCGAGCGACGAGATCGGCGATCTGGGTGCCGCCTTCAACTCCATGGCGGAAAACCTGGAGAAGACCGTATCCAAGCTCGTTCGCTCGCAGGCGGGGCTCAAGTCCGTCGTGGACACGGTCGGCTCACGATCGCGAACCGTCGCCGAGCGCGTCGACGAACAGCGCACGATGATCGACGTGATGTATCACTCCATCGATCAACTCAACAGCGGTGTCCGCAAGATCACGGACAACGTGGAAGCTCTCTCGTCATCGTCCGAGGAGACGTCGTCGTCGATGCTGGAGATGGTGGCGTCGAACGAGGAAGTGAGCCGCCACATCGAGACGCTCTACAGCTCCGTCGAAGACACGGCATCGGCAACGGGGCAGATGGTGACGTCGATCAACGAGGTCGATCAGAACGTCGATTTCCTTGCGAACTTCGTAACCGACACCTCGTCCTCAATGGTGCAGATGAGTGCATCCATTGCGCAGGTCGAAACGAACGCCGCACGATCGTACGACCTGGCGCTGGCCGTGGCCGATGCAGCCGAGTCGGGGATGAAGGCGGTGCGCGAGACCATCGACGGGATGGAACAGATCCGGCACTCGGTCGCGGAATCGAACGCCGTGATCACCCGGCTGGGCGACCGGTCGACAGCTATCGGCAAGATTCTCAATGTCATCGAAGACATCGCCGAGCAGACCAATCTCCTCGCGCTCAACGCGGCCATCCTTGCGGCATCGGCGGGGGAGCACGGCAAAGGGTTTTCCGTCGTGGCGGCTGAGATTCGCGATCTCTCCGAGCGGACCGCATCGTCGACGCGGGAAATTGCAAATCTGATCCGCTCCGTCCAGGACGAAGTCGGAAATGCGCTGCGCACCATGTCCGCGGGCACGCGTCTCGTGGAAGACGGCGTCTCGCTTTCGCACGAAGCGGGGAAAGCTCTCAACAACATCCTCGAGTCGTCGACGAAGGCCTCGCAGATGGGGAAAGAGATCGCCGCGGCGACACGCGAGCAGGCGTCCGGAAGTGAAAACATCACCCAGTCGGTCAACCGGCTTCAGGAGCTCGTCCGCCAGATCAACGGAGCCACCACCCAGCAGGCGCAGGGGTCGGACCACATCATGAAGGCGGTCGAGTCGATGCGCGAAGTCACGCGCTACGTCCGCCAGGCCATGGTGGAACAGCGCTCCGGCTCGACGATGATCTCCTCCTCCGCTGATCGGATGATCGACATGATCCACGAGATCTTCCAGGTGGCAACGAGCCAGTCGACCGAGAGCGAGAAGATCGTCATCACCATGGAGCAGGTGCGGGCAATCGCGGAGGCGAACGGCAATCATGCCGTGGAGATGGGCGACTCGATCACCCATCTCTCCCAGGCGATCCGTTCCCTCGACGAAGAAATCCACCGCTTCCGCGTGCGTGGATGACGACGGCACGAGGACGGCTGACGAGGCGCGGCGGCGGAGCGATCGTTCACTTCGACCACGCTCCGATCCCCGACGTCATCCGTTTTGCCGGTGCGGACTGGCGTGCCAAACGCGAGTTTCACGTCACCCTTTTCGGCGCGGCGATGATTCGCGCGCTCACCTCCCACGAAGACGACGTGATCAAGCGTGCCGCGCGGCGGCTGGCATTCTCAGTCACGCTGCGAGAGGAGATGTGGGAGGTGCGTGAAGACCCGATGCGAGCGATCATCCGCCTGTGCGATGTGGGCGGCGCCGAGGAATTGTTCTCCCGGCTCGAGGGCGAACTGAACACACGGATCGAGCGGCCTCCCTATCACGTCACGCTTTACACCATCGGCACTCTGCGCGGAATCGGGCTGGCCACGCGCGCCGACCTCGAACGATGCGGGGAAGAGATCACAGGCATCGAGCGTGAGGCGCTGCGGTCCGCAATACAATGACGGTCATGCCTGCAGTCGCCGCCAAGCTGCGGCTCATCACGTTCGCCGTCGGTCCCGAGACCTTCGTCCTCGACATCATGGCTGTGCGGCAGATCATTCCCTACACGGGCTCCACGACACTGCCGACGGCTCCTGCGTTCATCGAAGGAGTCATCGTTCTCCGGAATGAAGTCATCCCGATGGTCGACCTGCGCGCACGCCTCTATCCCCAGCTGGACGAGCAGCCGCAGGATCCGCTCGTGCTCATCACCCACAGCAGCGCCGGGATCATCGGGCTGAAGGTGGATGCCGTACGGCGCATCATCAATGTCGGGAGTGAGGCGCTTCTTCCATCACCACCGATCGTCCGTGGCATTCGCGGTGAGTTGCTCATTGCGATCGTCCCGCACGAGGGGGAGGTCTACCTTCTCATCGACATCGAGAACATTCTCAGCGGCGACGAGAAGCGGGAACTGGCCGTAGCGGAGCTCAAGCCGGCCTAGTCGTCGTCGGGTTCGCTGACGGGAGTGTCTCCTCGCTGGCGCTCGCGAAACCCGTACGGGCAGTGACGGCAGCCTGACTCGCAGCAGTATCCTCGTGCGCGGAGAAACGTCTCCGTGAAGACCATGAAACCGCGCTCGTAGTAGAAGTCGACGCCCTCGATCAGTGCCGCCATTCACGCTGAACGATATTCCGATATCCTTCGCCGGTGTTTGCGCGGACGCGTCTGCTGCAGATCGCCGAGGGGATGAAGGGGCGGCGGATTGTCGTGTATGGCGACATCGTGGCTGATCGTTTCATCTACGGGACCCCCAAACGGATCTCGCGTGAGGCGCCGGTGCTCATCCTCCGCCAGTATCGCGACGACGTCCTTCTCGGCGCGGCGGGCAACGCCATCAACAACATCCAATCGCTCGGCGGCCGTCCCGTTCCGATCTCTGTCCTCGGGAGCGACGCGCAGGGGCAGCAACTGCTCGACGCTATGGTCGGTCAGGGAATCGATTGCGGCGGCGTCCTGCGCGCTACCCGGTACATCACGCCGACAAAAGTCCGGATCCTCGGCGGTATGCCCCATGCCAGCCGTCAGCAGATCGTGAGGTACGACATCGAAGACCACTGCAACCTCACCGACGGGGAAGCGCAGCATCTCGCCGGCGTGCTGGCGCAGCAGATGAGCGGAGCGGATGCGGGGCTGATCAGTGACTACGGGTACGGCACGGTGACGCAGGCACTTGCAGCGATGTTGACGGGATCTGCGGCCGGAAAACCAGTCACCCTCGATTCGCGATACGACGTGCTTCGGTATTCAGGCGTAACCGCTGCCACGCCCAACGAAGAGGAAGCCGCCGCGGCCGCGGGGACCTCGCTCTTCAACGGGGACAGCGACGCGCAACTGCAGCAGGTTGGTGAGGCGCTGCACAGCCGTCTCGGCTCCGAAGCGCTGCTGATCACGCGCGGCAGCCGGGGAATGGCGCTCTTCGAGCGCGGGCGGCCGGAGCCGCTTCTGATTCCGGTCTACGGCACCGACCAGGTGGCGGACGTGACGGGAGCGGGGGACACGGTGATCGCGGCGTTCACACTTGCTCTGGCGGCGGGCGGGTCCTTTGCGGAAGCGGCCACGATCGCGAACTACGCCGGGGGAATCGTCGTGATGAAGATGGGAACCGCTACCGTCTCGAACGACGAGTTGCGGCGCGCGGTCGAGCGCGACGAGGCGCTGAACGAGTGAACGCACCTATCCTCGACGAGCGCGAGCTCGAGGACGCGATCGAACGTGAGCGGCAGGCCGGGCACACTATCGCCTTTGCTAACGGTTGCTTCGACGTGCTCCATGTCGGGCACATTCGCTACCTGCAGGGCGCCGCGGAACAAGCGGACGTCCTCATCGTCGGCGTGAATGGCGATGATTCCGTCCGCGAATTGAAAGGTGCCGGCCGTCCCGTAATGAACGAAGCGGAACGCGCGGAGCTCATCGCAGCGATTCGCGGGGTCTCCTACGTGACGGTCTTTCGCGAGCGTAGCCCGGCGCGACTGATCGGCGGGCTCAGACCGGATGTCCACTGCAAGGGCACCGACTACACGCAGGACACGGTTCCGGAGGCGGACGTCGTCCGTTCCTATGGTGGCCGCGTGGCCATTGTCGGCGACCCAAAGGATCACTCCACGACCGGGATGCTCGCAAAGATGCGGCAGAAATGAAGGACGCCGTCTCCCCGCGTCTCCTGGTCATCCGCCTCTCAGCATTCGGCGACGTGATTCACACGATCCCGGCGGTCGTTGCGCTTCGGGAGGCTCTGCCCGGTGTCGAGATTGCCTGGGCCGTGGAGCCTGCGTACCGGTCACTCGTCGAGTCGGTCGCACGCGTGAGGCCGATCCCGGTCTCTCTCAAGAAGTGGTCTGCGTCGCGGATCGCGGCCGCTCGCCGGGATGTGCGGGGATTCGACGCGGCGATCGACTTTCAGGGGCTGATCAAGTCCTCGCTCCTTGCGAAGGCCAGCGGTGCCGGGGACCGGTACGGCTTTACGCGCGAGGTCATCCGCGAGAAACCGGCCGCCTGGTTTGTCAATCACCCGGTAGCAATCGACCCACTGCGGCATGTGGTCGAGTGGAACGTCGCGTTGGCGCGCGCGTTCGCACCGGTGATCGGAGGCGTTCCGGACGTCGACTTCTCCCCCTTCGTGGAGGACCGGTCCGGGAAGCTCGCCGGATACGGGGATCGCGTCGTTCTGCTTCCGGGAGCTGGGAGATCCGAAAAACAGTGGCCGGTGGACCGGTTTGCCGAGCTGGCCCGCGAGCTCGGCAGGGATTGTCTGGTGGCTTGGGGTCCCGGCGAAGAGAACCTCGCGCGGACGATCGGCGCCGAGATGGCGCCGCCGACCGACTTTCGCGAACTGGCCTGGCTTCTCCATCGAGCGCGTCTCGTCATCGGAGCAGATACGGGGCCGCTGCATCTCGCCGCGGCGTTGCGAACACCCGTGGTTGGTCTCTACGGTCCCACCGATCCGGAGCGCAACGGTCCGTATGGGCAGCTGGACCGTGTTGTGGCATCGTTTGGGACGACGAAACGGATGGACGCGATCGCCGTTGCCGACGTCATGAGCCTCATACTCAAAATAAGCCCGCGTTGACCCCGGTAGACACGGGAGGTAAACTCACGAGTCGACACCGAAATCACTCATGACCCTTAACTTCCGACGATCGCAGCGCGCGAAGTCCAGCGCGCTCGGAATACCTGACTCCATTCTATGAGCGTACGACTAGGGGAACTCCTCACCAAAGCGAGTCTGATCAGCCAGGATCAGCTCAAGGAAGCGCTCAAACTCCAGAAGGAGACCGGGGGCAAGCTTGGGGAAACACTCATCAAGCTCGGCTTCGTGGCCGAAGAGGACATTACCGAGTGCCTGTCGCAGCAATTCGGTGTCCCTTCGATCAACCTCTCCCACTTTGAGATCGACTCGTCGGTCATCAAGCTGATCCCGGCCGACGTCGCCCGCAAGTACAACATCCTGCCGGTCAACAAGACGGGCGCCACGATCACGATCGCGATGGCGGATCCGACGAACGTGTTCGCCATGGACGACATCAAGTTCATGACGGGCTACAACGTCGAGCCGGTCGTTGCCTCGGAGCTGGGAATCAAGACCGCGATCGATAACTACTACGGGTCGACGTCATCGCTCGAGCTGAAGAAGGTCATGGAGGATCTCCAGCAGTCGGAAAGCGCCGACCTGGAAGTGCTGGAAGAGGAAGAAGACCTCGATCTCGCGGCTCTCCAGGACTCCGCGGAGGAAGCGCCGGTCGTCAAGCTGGTCAACCTGATTCTGACGGACGCCATCAAGCGGGGCGCGTCCGATATTCACATCGAGCCCTACGAGAAAGAGTTCCGGGTCCGGTTCCGCATCGACGGCACGCTGTACGAGATCATGAATCCTCCGCTCAAGCTGAAGGACGCGATCACGTCGCGCATGAAGATTCTCGCCAAGCTGGATATCTCTGAGAAGCGCCTGCCGCAGGACGGCCGCATCAAGCTGAAGATGAAGCTCAACGACAAAAACAAAGAGCTCGACTTCCGCGTGTCTGTTCTGCCGACGCTGTTCGGCGAGAAGATCGTCATGCGTCTTCTGGACAAGGACAACCTCCGCCTGGACATGACGAAGCTCGGGTTCGAGCCGGAGTCGCTGGTGCGGTTCGAAGAGGCCATCTTCAAGCCGTGGGGGATGGTGCTCGTGACCGGTCCGACCGGATCAGGCAAGACGAACACCCTCTATTCGGCGCTTTCGAAAGTGAACTCGCCGGAAGTGAACATCATGACGGCCGAGGATCCGGTCGAATTCAATCTGCCGGGGATCAACCAGGTGCAGATGAAGGAATCGATCGGTCTGAACTTCGCGGCGACGCTGCGGTCGTTCCTGCGGCAGGATCCGAACATCATTCTGGTCGGCGAGATCCGAGACTTCGAAACGGCGGAGATCGCGATCAAAGCGGCCCTCACCGGCCATCTCGTCCTTTCCACACTGCACACCAACGATGCGCCGTCGACGATCAACCGACTGATGAACATGGGCATCGAGCCGTTCCTCGTGGCGACATCGGTGCAGCTCATCGCCGCGCAGCGGCTGGCGCGCCGCGTCTGCAGCAACTGCAAGGAGCCTGTCGAGATCACGCCCCAGGCGCTGATGGATATCGGTTTCAAGAAAGATGAAGTTGGGGGTTTCACGGTCTATAAAGGACGTGGATGCGACAAGTGCAACAACACCGGCTACAAGGGCCGCGTCGCACTGATCGAAGTGATGGCCATCGACGACACGATCCGTGACCTGATCCTGTCCGGCGGGACGGCCATCGACATCAAGAAACGAGCTGCGGAGAACGGGATGATCAGTCTCCGCCGTTCAGGGCTGATCAAGATTCGCGACGGCACGACGACCGTCGAAGAGGTCGTTCGAGAAACGATGTTGTGATTGCGAGGGTGCCGGATTTCGGAACCTGGCGTCCGGGAGATTAGCGCTCTCCGACCCGATTGCCGCAAACTGACATCCAAAAGACCGAGGAGAGTTCATGTCCGTCACCCTTCATCAGCTTCTCAAGACGATGGTCGAGCGCGGCGGCTCGGATCTGCACGTCACGACCAACTCGGCCCCGCAAATCCGAATCGATGGCAAGCTGACGCCGCTGGACATGCCCGTCCTGACGGCTCCGGAGACGAAGCAGCTCGCCTACTCGGTGCTCACGGATGCCCAGAAGCACCGGTTTGAAGAGAACCTGGAGCTTGACCTCTCCTTCGGGATCAAGGGTCTGGCGCGTTTTCGCGCGAACATCTTCAACCAGCGAGGTGCCACCGCCGCGGTCTACCGCCAGATTCCTTACGAGATCCTCGGATTCCGCGAGCTCGGTCTGCCGCTGGTTGTCGAAGAAATCTGCAACCGTCCGCGCGGTCTCGTTCTCGTGACCGGTCCGACCGGCTCCGGAAAGTCGACGACGCTGGCGGCGATGATCGACAAGATCAACCGTGAGCGTCACGAACACATCATCACGATCGAAGACCCCGTCGAGTTCCTTCATCAGCACAAGAGCTGCATCGTCAATCAACGCGAGCTCCACGCCGACACGCACTCGTTCGCGAACTCTCTCAAGTCCGCGCTGCGGCAGGATCCGGACGTCGTCCTGATCGGCGAGATGCGCGATCTGGAGACGATCGAGTCCGCGCTCCGGATCGCCGAGACGGGCCACCTCACCTTCGGGACGTTGCATACGAACTCGGCAGCTCAGACAATCAATCGCATCGTGGACGTTTTCCCGTCGCACCAGCAGCCGCAGATTCGAGCCCAGCTATCCTTCGTTCTCGAAGGAATCCTCTGCCAGTCGCTCCTCCCGAGAGCGAACGGAAAGGGGCGGGCCATGGCGATGGAGATCCTCGTACCCAACGCCGCAATCCGGAATCTGATCCGCGAAGACAAGGTGCATCAGATCTATTCGATGATGCAGACTGGCCAGGCCAAGTACGGAATGCAGACTTTCAACCAGTCGTTGGCGACGCTGTACTTCAAGAAACACATTACGCTGCAGACGGCTCTGGCCCGTTCGTCGAACCCCGACGAGCTCCAGGAGATGATCTCGCGCGGCGCGGGAACATTGACGCCTCAGGGAACGCCGACAGCTGTGGGGTCACGGCCTCGCACGGCATAGGGTGGGATGGTTAACGGGAGGAGATGATGCCTACATTCGAATGGAAAGGGTCACGCGCCGGACAGATGCAGAGCGGCGTCCTCAACGCCGATTCGAAGGAAGCAGCGGGCGAGATCCTTCGCCGGCAGCGCATCGAGGCCCCATCGATCCGGGAGAAAGGCAAGGAGATCGCCTTCCCGAAATTCGGCGGCGGTGTTGCGCCACAGCTCATCGCGATCTTCACCCGGCAGTTCTCCGTCATGATCGACGCCGGCCTGCCACTCGTGCAGTGCCTGGAGATCCTGGCTGGTCAGCAGGAGAACAAGACCTTCAAACGAGCCCTCATCCAGATCCGCCAGGATGTCGAATCGGGATCGAACCTCGCGGACTCGATGCGCAAGCACCCGAAGATCTTCAACGACCTGTTCACGAACATGGTCGCCGCAGGTGAGGCGGGCGGTATTCTCGATACGATCCTGCAGCGTCTCGCGCAGTACATCGAGAAATCGGTCAAGCTGAACGGGCAGGTGAAGGCGGCCATGATCTATCCGGTCGCCGTCATCTCGATCGCCTGCATCGTGGTCGCGGTCATTCTCTGGAAGGTCATCCCCGTCTTCGCCGCCCTCTTCAAAGGCCTCGGCGCCGAGCTGCCGATGCCGACGCAGATCGTCATCTGGCTGTCGAACTTCATCTCCGACTTCTGGTGGCTCATCGGCGGCGTCGGCTTCGGAACGGTGTACTCCCTCCGCCGCTATCACGAAACGTACAAGGGCAAGCGCGTCCTCGACGGCATCATTCTGAAGATGCCCATCCTCGGTCTGCTGATGCGCAAGATCGCCGTGGCCCGTTTCTGCCGGACGCTGGCGACGCTCACGTCGTCCGGTGTTCCCATCCTCGACGGACTGCAGATCACGGCCCGCACAGCCGGCAACTCGATCATCGAAGACGCCATCATGGCCACGCGGAAATCGGTCGAGGAAGGAAAGACGATCAGTGAGCCGCTCGCGGACACCGACGTCTTTCCGTCGATGGTCGTGCAGATGATCGCCGTCGGTGAACAGACCGGCGCGCTCGATACGATGTTGTCGAAGATCGCCGATTTTTATGAAGATGAAGTCGACACGGCCGTGGCTGGTCTGATGAAGCTGCTCGAACCGGTTCTGATCGCCTTTCTCGGTGTCGCGATCGGCGGGATCGTCATCGCGATGTACATGCCGATGTTCACTCTGATCGGACAGGTCCAATAGCCGCGGCATTCGAAGCGGTTTCTTTCATGGGCGGCGCGAACGCGCCGCCCGTTTCGTCTTATGCTGAGGTCGCGCCTCGAGAACCGACGGCGAGGAATTGAATGTCAACCGACTCACGCATGCTGATCGCGGTTCGCGTCGTCGTCGTGACGACCCTGCTGCTCGCGGCGCTGATCATCCAGTACACCGTCCGCGAGCTGCTGCCGATCAACTATCTCTACACGACGGCCGGCATCACCTACGGTCTGACGCTCGCCTACATTGGGGCGGGCAAGTTGATCGGCTCGCGAAAGCTCAACCTGGCCATGCAGTTCGCGGGCGATCTCGTGGTCGAGACGGTGTTGGTCTATTTCACCGGTGGCCTCGACTCGCCGTTTTCGTTCCTCTACCTGGTCTCGATCATCACCGCCTCGATGCTGCTCTATCGCCGAGGGGGACTGCTGGCCGCGAGCGGTGCCGTGATTCTCTACGGTGCGCTCGGGGACCTCATGTACTACGGGATCATCCCGCAGCCCGAGCAGACGTGGTTCATCGCTACACCGTGGACGTCATCGCGGTTGTATCTGAACATGGCCACGAACTTTGCCGGGTTCTATGCGACGGCATTCCTCACGTCCTATCTCTCGGAGAAGCTGCAGAAGACATTCGAGGAGCTCGATGCGAATCGCCAGAACCTCGCCGAGCTGCGCGCCCTGAACCAGAACGTCGTCGAGTCGATCCCTTCGGGCCTGATCACGCTGTCGCCCGAGGGAGCGGTGATGTTCATCAATCCCGCGGGGTGCTCCATCCTTCGGCGTGAGGCCCAATCGGTCATCGGCCGGCCGATCGCAGAGCTCGGCTTCTATGGCGAGAAGGAGTGGGAGGTCGCCCGGGAAACACTCACCAGCGGCACTGTCGTTCGCAGCGAGAAGAACGACTTTCCGTTCGATGATCAGGTGCGCACGATCGGTTTTGCCGTGACGCCGCTCAAGTCGATGGAGGGATCCTCATCCGGTTACACGCTGATCTTCCAGGATCTGACCGAGATGAAGACTCTCGAGGCGGAGCTGCGGCTCAAGGACCGCATGGCAGCCGTCGGCGAGCTCTCGGCAGGAATCGCTCACGAGATCCGCAATCCTCTCGCAGCGATCGCGGGGTCGGTACAAGTGCTCAAGAAGTCGACCGCGCTCAACCCGCAGGAACAGCGATTGATGTCGATCATCCTCAAGGAGTCGGAACGCCTGAACAAGTCGATCGCCGACTTTCTCCGCTTCGTGAAGCCTCAGGAAAAACGCGCCGCAGAATTCGACATCGCCGTGAGCCTCGGCGAGACGCTCGAGCTTCTCCGAAACTCGCCCGAGCTCACGGCCGGCCACGCCATCGAGGACGCCATCATCCCGCCCTCGTACGTCATCACCGGCGATGCCGATCAGATTCGCCAGGTGTTCTGGAACATTGCTCGGAACGCGGTCCAGGCCATGCCGGACGGCGGCACGCTGCGCGTCGCGACGTCGATCGTGGGAGATCAGTACCACATCGTGTTCAGCGACAACGGGCGTGGCATGAACGAGGCCGATCAGCGCAGACTCTTTCAACCATTTCGCACGAGCTTTCCGAGCGGAACAGGGCTGGGGATGGCCATCTCGTATCGCATCGTGCAGGAACACGCGGGACGGATCGATGTGAGCTCGTCGGAAGGCGCCGGTACGGCGATCACCGTCTCGCTCCCGCTTTCGGCGCCGGCCCGCAACGCCGTGGCCTGAGCGATCAATCGCTGAGGTACTTCTCCATCAGACTGGCGTTCTCCACCATCGCCTGAAGCTGCACCCAGTAGGCGCGGCCGTACATCGCCACCGAGGCGATGAAGAGTCCGAGGTGCAGCCAGTGAGGCGTCTTTCCGGATGCGACGCCGCCGCCCATGATGAACGTGACCATCAGCACAGCCATCGCGTACATGGCGGTCGGAAAGACGTCTGTCTTGAAGTCCTTCGTACGCTGCACCACGGCCGCGTCGTTCTTCGCGGCTTCCTTGATCTCCTTGCCTGTCCCGATGAAGAAGAACATCGTCATCGACTGCGAGAAGAGGCCGAGGATCACGGTTCCGAGCGCGAGGAAGATGTGTTGCGCGACGTGCCCGGGCGAGGCCAGGAATCCGAAGACTCCTGTGCCGATCAAACCGGCGATGGAAAGAAGTGTGGTGACGAGGAGGAACTGGGCCAAGGCGGGCGATTATAGGGTCAGGTGCACCCCCTTGATACACTCCCGCCGGTGGGAAAGAAATCAAGCTACCGCGATGCGGGTGTCAACATCGACGCGCAGGACGAAGCACTTCGAGAGGTACGCCGGATTGCGCGCGGGACGTTCACTCCCGATGTGATCTCGGACATCGGGTCCTTCGGCGGTCTGTTTCGCGCGTCGTTCGATGGAATCGAGAAGCCCGTGCTCGTCTCGTCAACCGACGGCGTCGGTACCAAGCTGCGAGTGGCCCAGGCGATGAAGGTGCACGACACCGTCGGCTACGATCTGGTCTCTCACTGCGTCAACGACATCCTGGTCCAGGGCGCGCGGCCTCTGTTCTTTCTCGACTACTACGCGACCGGAAAACTGCGGCCCGCCGTCATGACCGACGTCGTCCGCGGGATGGCCCGGGCCTGCAGCGAGAACGGATGTGCCCTCATCGGGGGTGAGACCGCGGAGATGCCCGGTTTCTACGGTGATGACGACTACGACATCGCCGGCTTCATCGTCGGTGTAGTCGACGAGAAAAACGTGCTGACGGGGACCGACGTCCGCGAAGGCGACGTCCTCATCGGCCTGCCTTCCGCGGGTCTGCACACGAACGGATACTCACTGGCGCGGCGCATTCTGTTCGATCAGATGGGTCACGATCACCAGACGATCCTTCCCGATGTCGGCAAGATCGGTGAATCACTTCTCGCACCGCACCTTTCGTATCTCAAACCGCTGTTGCCGCTGGTCGAGCAGCGCGCCCTGCATGCCCTCGCGCACATCACCGGTGGAGGTCTGACCGACAACGTGCCGCGCGTGTTGCCCGATTCGCTCGATGCGCACGTCAAACTCGGATCCTGGCCGGTCCTTCCCATCTTCAAGCTGCTCGCGCAGCACGGCGGAGTCGATCGCGACGAGATGTTGCGCGTGTTCAACATGGGCGTGGGGATGGTGCTGATCGCCGGCAAGGATCAGGTCGAGCCGATCTCCCGGCACTTTGCCAGGATCGGTCAGAAGTTCTTCTTCATCGGCAACGTGGTGAAGGGCAGCGGCAAGGTGGTCTACGACACGCCGCCTGCCGGGTTCGCATCGTGGATCGAGTGACGTGCGACTAGCGGTGCTGCTGTCGGGACGCGGATCGAATTTTGCCGCGATTCACGATGCCATCACGACCGGAGCACTCGACGCCGAGATCGTCGCGGTCGTTTCCAATCGCGCCGATGCACCCGGGATCGAGCTGGCCCGCGAGCGCGGCCTTCCCGCTTCCGTGATCGACCATCGTTCGTACGAGAGCCGGAGCGCTCATGAAGCCGCTGTGCTTCGCGTCCTCGATGAGGCACGACCCGACATCATCGCGCTGGCCGGTTACATGCGGCTGCTCTCGCCCCCGTTCATCGCCCGGTATCGCAATCGGATCGTCAACATCCATCCGTCGCTGCTGCCGTCGTTTCCGGGCACCGATGCGCAGGCTCAGGCCGTCACGTATGGCGTGACGATCTCCGGCTGCACGGTGCACTTCGTGGACGAGGATCTCGACGCGGGACCGATCATCTTGCAGCGCGCGGTGCCAGTGCATCCAGACGACGACGCCTCCACTCTTGCGTCGCGCATCCTCACGGAGGAGCACGTCGCGTACGTGGAGGCGTTGGTGAAGCTCGCGGCCGGTAACGATCGAATCGAGGGCCGGCGCGTGATCTTCGGGTCAGACTAGAACGGCCAGAACTTCTTCCACCACGGCTGTTCGGCGACAGCAGCCTGCGCCACTGCGGGAACTTTCCCGATCTGCTGGCCGCCCTGACTGACGACGACCGTGCCCACCTGTTGCCCCACGTTCACCGGCGCTTTGATCGCGCTCGGGAGGAAGCGGACACTGATCCCCCCTTCCTGACCGCGCTGCACGAGAGCTCGTACATCGCCCGATGCGACGGCGGCAACGGTCTTGGCCTGTCCATCGGTGACAGCTGCCTGACCGACGACGGTGCCTTTTTTGAGTGGCGTCAACTGGCGCCAGTGTGCAAACCCATCGTTGAAGAGGCGCGCCGCGATCCCGAACGAGCTTTCCGGACCCGATGACGCGCGCGCTCCCATCACCACGGCGATGATCTCCATGTCGCCTCGCTTGGCGGCCGCGGTGATGCAGTAACCGGCGGGAACCGAGTACCCGGTCTTGATGCCGATGGCATCGCCGTAATAGTCCTTACTCTTCGGGTTGATCATGTGATCCGGGTTGGTCAATCCGGACGTGTAGCTCGCATTCGCGAACGGCATCCAGGGGGTCTTCGCGTACTCGCGCATGAGCGGGTACTTCATCAGCTCCATCCCCATGATGGCGAGGTCGTGGGCGCTGGAGACGTTGATCCGCTTCGGGTCCGCGCTGTTCGGGAGGCCGTGCGGATCGTAGAACGTGGTCTCTTTCAGGCCGAGCTGACGGGCCTTGTCGTTCATCATGTCGGCGAAGCCCTCTGCGGAGCCTCCGATCTTCTCGGCGATCATCTCCGCTGCGTCATTTGCTGAACGGACCATCGTCGCCCCGAGCAGGGTCTGCATCGGAAACGACTGCCCTTCTTTGGCGAAGATCTGCGAGCCGCCTATCCTGCTCGCGCGGGCCGAGGCGATGACGGGCGTGTCGAGTCTGAGCTGGCCCGACTGGATCTGCTCCATGGCGAGGATGCAGGTCATCATCTTGGCCATCGATGCGGTCGGCAGCGGGACATGCGCGTTTTCTTCGAGCAGGACGCGTTTGCTGGACGGCTCGATCACATACGCGGCGCTGAAGCCCTTACCGGTCATGTTGACCTGCGCGCCTTTTGCAGCCCCGGTTCCTTCTTCCTCCTGTGCGAACGAAGCACAGGCGATTGCAGCGACAAACAGTGCGACGCAACAACGTTTCATCGTAGGGACTCCAGGAATGAGGATTTAGACGGTTTCAACCTGAGCATGTTTGGAGCGTTTGGCCGGACGCGACGTGCGAGGGATGGAGCCGATGACGGTCCAGTCGTGTTTGTGGACGACGACCGGCTCCTGGGTCTTGGGCCAGAGCTCGAGCGGAATGTAGTAGTACCCGTCGCCGAGAACTCGGGACTTGATGGCCAGATCCCGCATGCTCTTGCAAAGGCCCTTCTTCCCGCGGATTGCACTGCGTTCGACCAGCGCACCTGTCTGCTCACCAACACCCTGGTAGATGCTGATCTCCGCGCAAACCGAGTTCACTAACGTCATGACTTCGACTCCATTCGCAGCCGTAGTAGCAAGTTCCGATCCACCGGCCTTGACCATACAATCCTCCAAATGGCCGAACCGGAATCGACGGATAAGACGAAAGCGAAGAAACGGATGGACCGCGCGCGTTTCCGGGCCATTCTCAAGGACGCCGGCGAGATCATCTGGCGTTCGCGTACGCGGCTCCTGATCGGCATTCCTTTGCTGCTGGTCAATCGTCTGTCGAGCATCGTTCTCCCCGGCACCACCAAGTACCTCATCGACGACGTCATCGGCCGCGGGAACCTCGGCCTCCTCTGGAAGCTCGCACTCGTCAGCGGAGGCGCGGCCATCGTCGGCGGCACGACCGACTACGCACTCGCCCAGATCCTCGGTATCGCCGCACAACGCTCCATCACCGACCTGCGCACGCGTCTGCAGCAGCATGTGCAGCGGCTGCCGATCCAGTACTTCGACTCCACGAAGACCGGCGTCCTCGTCTCGCGTGTGATGAACGACGCCGAAGGAATCCGGAACCTGGTCGGGACGGGCCTGGCACAGCTGTTCGGCGGAGTGGTCACCGCCGGCATCGCGACGGCGATCCTCTTCCACCTCAGCGCGCGGCTGGCTTCGATCGTCTTCCTGGCCTTCTTCGCCTTCGCTGCGATTCTGCTCTGGGCGTTTTCGACTGTACGTCCGCTGTTCAAGCAGCGCGGCGCGGTCTACGCCGATGTCACCGGACGTCTCACCGAGGGCTTCTCGGGCATCCGGATCGTGAAGGCATACACGGCGGAGGAGCATGAGGAGAAGGTGTTCAGCGAAGGGGCGTCGAAGCTCCTGAACCTGATCGTCGGAACCATGCGGGTCATCTCCGGCACGGGCGCGATGACGACGTTTCTCGTCGGTGCCGTCGGCGTTGCCGTGCTCCTGGCCGGAGGCCGTGAAGTCATCGCGCATCGGATGACCACCGGCGATCTGATCGCCTTCACGCTCTACCTCGCACTCGTCGTCGGTCCCGTGGTGCAGATCGTGTCGATCGGGACGCAACTCTCCGAGGCATTCGCCGGTCTCGAGCGGATGCGCGAGGTGTTCAGCGAGAGGCGCGAGGACGAAGACGACGCGGCCAAGAAACCAAAGACCGACATCGATGGAAGTGTCGAGTTCCGGGGCGTCTGGTTTGAATATGCCGAGGGTGTCCCGGTGCTGAAGGACATCAATCTGGTGACGCCTGCCGGGAAGTCGATCGCGCTCGTCGGACCTTCGGGTTCCGGAAAGAGCACGATGATCTCGCTGATCGCGGCCTTTCACCGGCCGACGAAAGGCGAGATCCTGGTCGACGGCCTACCCCTGAACGACCTCCGGCTCGCGGACTACCGCTCGCACCTCGGCATCGTTCCGCAGGACTCGTTTCTCTTCGCGGAGTCAATCTACGACAACATCGCGCTGGGAAACCCCAAGGCGTCACGCGAGGATGTCATGCGCGCCGCGCAGATTGCGCACGTCGACGAGTTCACCGACGGCTTCGCGGACAAGTACGACACGATCGTCGGGGAGCGCGGTGTCCGCCTGTCGGGCGGCCAGAAGCAGCGCGTGGCCATCGCCCGGGCCATCGTCGCCAATCCCCGGATCCTGATCCTCGACGAGGCCACCTCCTCCCTCGACAGCGAGTCGGAGGCGTTGATCCAGGATGGACTCAACGCGCTGATGAAGGGACGCACCAGTTTTGTCATCGCCCATCGTCTCTCGACGATTCGCAACGCCGACCAGATTCTCGTGCTCGAGGGCGGCGAGATCACCGAGCGTGGGACGCACGCCGAGCTGATGGCACTCGGAGGACGCTACCGGAAACTGTACGAGAAGCAGTACGGAGTGGCGATCAACCGCTTCGTGAACGAGGGAGAGGAACTTCGGGATCTGGCGGCTAAGTGAATCGTGCGGTCTACTGGTCTCGGAGCTCGAAGCAACCTCGCCGCCCCGCAACCGCCCCTCACTCCCGCAGTTCAACGTTCCAGTACGCCTCGTCGAGGAAGTTCTTCCAGATGTCGGGGAAGTTCCGTCCCTGGAGGCGATGGAGGGGGTGCCAGCGCGGGCGGACCGGCATGCGCTTGAGCTGCAGACCGGTCTCGGTGAGCAGCTTGTTGCCCTTTTTGACGTTGCACGGCAGGCAGGCGCAGACGACGTTCTCCCAGGAGGACTTCCCGCCCCGCGAAATCGGGATGACGTGGTCGAGGGACAGCTCCGAGGAGGAGAACTTCTTCCCGCAGTACTGGCAGCGGTTGCCGTCCCGGAGATAGATGTTGCCGCGGGAGAACTTGACCTCCTGCCGGGGCAGCTTGTCGAAGACGAGGAGCTGCACCACGTGCGGGATCAGGATGTTGCGGCTCGGGGTGCGGACGAAGTGATCATCGCCCTGAACTGGGATGTCCGCCCAATCCTCGAAGTCGTAGGTGCGGTACTCGGAGTCGACGGCTTTGACCTGCCCCTTGTAGAGCAGGGTCAGAGCACGACGGACAGAAGTGATCTGAACCGCCTGGAAAACTCTGTTGAGGACCAGCACGTTCCCGTCGAGCATACGTTCCACTCAAACGCATCGTACAGCCGCGGTTGTTTCCATCTCCGGCCGTCCTGAAGGCGGAGCGAAGACATGATACACGGGCTGTGCGCGCTTTCCCGGAGCCCCCCTCCGGCCCCGCCAGTTGAAAAAAGTCCTCATTTGAGAGATAGTTAGCGCCTGAGTCGCTTTTGAATCCAGCTCTGCGGAGCGCATTCCGGGTGTGGTTTTTGGGAGGCATGTATGCGCGTATTGTCACGGCTCGCTCTCGTTGTTCTCGCAGTCGCCGTCCTTTCCGCTCCGACGGCAATCGCTGATCAGTATGAAGCGTCCTGCCCTCTGACGCTTGTCGCGACCAACGCGCCGCCGACTGCGTTTTACCAGTCGCCGCACGGGGTCTTCCGGTTTGGAACGCAGGTGTTCGCCCTTCGCGGCCAGACCCTGACGACCTATACCGTCACCGATCTGGGCGACATGCAGATCGCCAGGGAAGACTTCATCGGAGCTCTTGCCGCTCGGGAGAGCAAGGGGGGCGTCGCGTTCTCAAGCGGCTTCCTTTACGTCTCGAGTGAGGCCGGTCTGGAGATCTACGACCTGCGCAATGTTCGCGCTGGCGGCACGGCTCCGATCCTCGTCTCCCGTACGCCTGGCCTGCGCTACCACCGGCTGGCGATCAGCGGTACGACGCTGGCGGCGCTCTACCCGGCCACCGATCTGCCGTGCTCGGCGAACGGACCGACGACGCCGAACTGCTTCAACGCGATCGACATCTACAACGTCGGCAACCCGCTCGTTCCGGTCCGTGTCAGCTCGCTCTCGACATTCGTGAATCCGCTCGGCGGGTACAACGACATCGCGTTCAACTTCGGCTTCCTCATCGCGGCGGCGAACGGGAGCACGGTCGCCTGGAACCTGACCAACCCGGCCTCCCCGACGTTCGTGGGCGGTGGTGCCGTTCCCGGTACGTTCCTCGTCAGCAACGGCTCGAATCTTCTCGGCGTCGGCAACGACAACGTCATCATCACCTACATCATCACGCCGGGCGGCGGTGCGTTCTTCAACCCGTTCACGTATCACTCCACGGCGAATCTGCAGGTCGATCGCGCCAATCCGATCATCTTCCATCCGCAGGCCGCCTTCGACGAAGCCAACAGCCGTCTGATCACGATGATTGACGAGCTCGACTATTCGACGCTTCAACCAGCCCGTACCATCGCGTTCGACGTCTTCGACTACGGCACCGCAATGCTGGAAGGACGTGACCCGCGGCAGTACGAGCAGGTTTCGTACACGCTCGGCGACGAGGTGAAGTGGAATCCTCTCTCCGTCGGTTCCCTGGTCTATGTCGTCGGTGAGATGACCGGCACGCAGACCTACGGAGCCTGTGCACTGATGACGGGCAGAATCGAATTTGACTCCATCGCCGGCACCGTCTGTGGCGGCGCCGAGATCCATGGCTGGGTCACGGGCGCACTGAAAATCACGAACGTAGAGCTCTTCCTCGATAGTGGTTCCCTCGGTTCCGCGTCGCTCACCGGGCCGCCGCGCAACGACATTCCCTCCACGACGCCGGTGTCGACCTGGCGCGTAGCGGCGAACCTCGACGCGATCACGCGCGGAGAACACGTGCTGCGTGCGGTCGGTACCGACGTGAACGGGAACCGCCGGCAGTTCTCCAGCCAGCGTATTCTCTTCCCGGGACCGGGCTCGAACTGTGTCGCGCGGCGCCGCGCTTCGGGATCACGCTAGAGAATCGATCAACGCGAGCGCCGCACCGCGCGGATCGCTCGCGTCGGTGATCGGCCGTCCGACCACGATGTAATCTGCGCCCGCCGCGATCGCCGCGGCGGGCGTTGTCGTTCTGCGCTGGTCGCCGGGATCGCTGCCGGCGGGACGAATGCCCGGGACGACGATGCGCAGGCTCGGGCCGCACGCCTCCCGGATCGCTCTGGCCTCGTGTGGGGAAGCGACGACACCGCCGAGGCCGGATTCCTGGGCGAGACCGGCCAGTCGGACGGCATTGTCGAGGGTTGTGCCGTTGAAGCCGATCTGTCGCAGTCCGGCGTCGTCGAGGCTCGTCAGGATGGTGACGCCGAGGACCAGCGAGGTACCGGCGGATGCAGCGCAGCCCCGCATCATCGCTGCGCCGCCGGACGCATGGACCGTCACCATAAACGCGCCGAGGGCCGCTGCCTCGGCGACCGCGTGGGTGGCCGTGTTGGGAATGTCGTGGATCTTCAGATCGAGAAACACCTTCGGCCCGCGCGCCACGACTTCGCGCACGATCGACGGACCGTTGCTGACGAATGCCTGCAGTCCGATCTTGAGCACGCCTGCTGCGCCTTCCAGGGCGTCGGCCAGGCGGAGGATCTCCTCGCGCGACGAGCGGTCGATGGCCACGATCAGTCGGTCAGTTGCTTGCATAATCGGCATGATAGCGACGGCATGAACAAATTCGATATCGCACGAGCACTCGACGAAATCTCCAGCTACGCGGAACTGAGCGAAGCCAACCGCTTCCGCGCCCTGGCGTTCGAACGCGCCGCGCACAGCATCCGCGCGATCGACGCAGAGCCCGCGGATCTGATCGCCACCGGTGAGCTGGTGAAGACTCCGGGAATCGGCAAGGCCACGGCGTCCATCATCGAGGAGTTGGTGCGGACGGGCCGCTCGCAGTACCTCGAAGATCTACGCAAGCAATACCCGCCCGGGATCTTCGAGCTACTACGGGTGCCGAAGCTCGGTCTGAAAAAGATCGGAATCCTCCATCAACAACTCGGGATCGGCAGCCTCGATGAGCTGGAGGAGGCTGCGCGCGCGGGCCGCGTCGCGTCGCTGCCAGGTTTCGGAGCAAAAACGGAGCAGTACATCCTCGGTGGAATCGAGAAAGCGCGGCGGCGGGAGGGGCGGTTCCTGCTGCCCATCGGCGTCGAGGTCGGCGAACAGATTCGCGGACATCTCGCAGCGATCGAAGAGATCGAGGACGCCGAAGTCTCGGGAAGCGTCCGCCGCCGGCTGGAGATCATCAGCAACGTCAACATCGTGATCGCCACGCGCGACCAGGAGCACGTGGTGCAAGCGCTGGGGACGTTGGTCGAGAAGATCGAGCGCGTCGATGACGACACCGTGCGCGCTCGCGCGCGGAATGAGATCGATGTCTGGTTTCACTTCACCAGACCGGAAGCGTTCGGTGCGACGCTGCTCACGACAACGGGTACTCCCGAATTCGTCGCCGCGTTTCTCGAGCGGGGTGGGAAGCTCGTTCGCACGCGTACCGAAAAGGAGCTCTTCGACAAGGCGGGCCTGGCCTACGTCGACCCGGAGCGACGCGAGAATGGCGACGACCTGAAGCAGAAACGCCACCGGCGGCTGGTCGAGGTCTCGGATCTCCGTGGCACGTTTCACGTCCACACGACGTTCTCCGATGGACGCCACACGGTGCGCGAGATGCTCAACGCAGCGTACGAACGTGGCTTTGAGTACGTCGGGATCTCGGACCATTCGCCTGCCGCGTTTTACGCTGGCGGCCTGAGCGTCGAACGCGTCCGCGAACAGCAGAAGGAGATCGCGGCAAACGAGAAGGCCGTCCTTCCAATGCGCGTGTTTCGGGGAACCGAAGCCGACATCCTGCCCGACGGAACGATCGACTACGACACGAAGACACTGTCGAAGTTCGACTTCGTCATCGCGTCCATCCACTCACGGTTTCAGATGCCGAAGGACGAGATGACGGAGCGCATGCTGAAGGCGCTCGACAACCCGCACGTCACGTTCCTAGGCCACCTCACGGGGCGCAAACTTCTGGCGCGCGACGGCTACTCGATCGATTTCGAGAGGATCTTCGAGAAGGCTGCCGCTCAGGGCGTGATGATCGAGATCAACGGCAACCCGAACCGCCTCGACCTCGACTGGCGTCACATCCGCCGCGCCCTCGACCTCGGAGTCCGTTTCGCGATCACCCCCGACGCGCATTCGACCCACGAGTACGCCGCGCTCATCAGTGGAACCTGGGTGGCACGGAAGGCCGGACTGACCGCGAAAGAGATTTTCAACACCAGGAAGGTCGAGGAGGTCGCCGAGTACCTGAGCGCGAGACGGCCGTAGAGCGGCGGAATGCTCCCGCCCCGAATTCGTTTTGCTACCCTTGCACCGCTTCGTATGAACCTCTATCTGCTGATTGCCATCGCCCTGGGTGCGATCTCCGGAACGACCGAAGCACCGGTCGCCCGGCCGGGCTTTGCGACGGTGATCCTTGAGAGCGGCGTGGTCAGCGGCGAGCAGTCCAGCACCTCACGACGGGGAACGCTGCATCACGCGCGTTCCGAGTCGACGACCCCTCGCGTCCTGGCCGGCGCCCCTGCCCGCATCGAAGCGCCGCTCGCCGGTGCCTCCACTCCGCGCGCCCCTGCAACCAGCTGCTGAGCCCCTTCGGTTCGCGGTTGTTTGGTTGCTGGGAAGGAAATCATCATGATCAATAAAGTACTCACCACGATTTTTGGATCGAAGCACGAGCGCGACGTCAAGAAGATGCTTCCCATCGTGGCGCAGATCAACGCGCTGGAACCGGAGATCAGCCGTCTCACCGACGACCAGTTGCGCGGAAAGACGCAGGAGCTCCGCGAGCGGCTTCGACCGCCGGTCGAAGCGCTCGACGCCGCAAAGAAAGACGTTCCTCGCGATGAAGTCGTCGTCCGCGCGGCCAAGGACGACCTGCAGGCAGCACTCAACGAGATCCTGCCCGAGGCCTTTGCGGTCGCGCGTGAGGGTGGCAAGCGGATCCTCAACATGCGGCACTTCGATGTGCAGCTCATGGGCGGCATCGTTCTTCACAACGGCAAGATCGCCGAGATGAAGACCGGCGAAGGAAAGACCCTGGTCGCCACGCTGCCCGTCTATCTCAACGCTCTGACCGGGCGCGGCGTCCACGTGGTCACCGTCAACGACTATCTCGCACGCCGCGACTCCGAGTGGATGGGCCGTCTCTACAAGTTCCTCGGCCTGACCGTCGGGGTGATCCAGAACCACCACGGCGATCGCGAGCGGCAAGAAGCCTACGGCTGCGACGTCACGTACGGAACGAACAACGAATACGGGTTCGACTACCTCCGCGACAACATGAAGTTCGATCTGGAGTCGATGGTGCAGCGCGACCACGTGTACGCGATCGTCGACGAGGTCGACTCCATCCTGATCGACGAAGCGCGCACCCCGCTCATCATCAGCGGTCCATCCGAGGAGAGGCCGGACAAGTACTACTCCGTCGATCGGATCGTCCCCAGACTCGTCAAAGAGAAGGACTACCAGGTCGACGAGAAGCAGCACACGGCGGTCCTGACGGAAGAAGGCGTCCTGCACGCCGAGAAACTCCTCGGCATCAACAATCTTTACGACCCGGAAAACATGGACACGCTCCACGCGGTGCAGCAGGCACTGCGGGCGCACACACTTTACAAACTCGACGTCGAGTACGTGGTGAAAGACGGCGAAGTGCTCATCGTCGACGAGTTCACCGGCCGTCTCATGCCGGGTCGCCGCTGGAGCGACGGGTTGCACCAGGCGGTCGAAGCGAAAGAAGGCGTGAAGATCGAGGCAGAGAACCAGACGCTGGCCACGATCACGTTCCAGAACCTTTTCCGGATGTACGAGAAGCTGGCCGGGATGACCGGCACGGCCGACACGGAAGCGGCCGAATTCGACAGCATCTACAAGCTCGAAGTCGTCGTGATCCCGCCAAACCGGGAGATGGTGCGCAATGACCAGGGCGATCTCGTCTACCGCACCGAGCGCGAGAAATTCAACGCCATCGTCGAAGAGATCAAGATCGCCAACGAGAAGGGCCAGCCAGCGCTCGTGGGCACGATCTCGATCGAGAAGTCAGAGGCGCTGGCCGCGGCGCTCAAGCGCAAGGGCGTGCCCCACGTCGTCCTCAACGCCAAGTACCACGAGAAGGAAGCCGAGATCGTGGCTCAAGCCGGCCGCAAAGGCGCCGTCACGATCGCCACCAACATGGCCGGCCGCGGCACCGACATCCTCCTCGGCGGCAACCCCGAGTTCGCCGCAGCTCAGAAGAACCGGGATGTCGCCGATCCGGACGAGCGCAAACACATCGAGGAGGAAATCAACACGCAGTGGAAGATCGATCATGACGAGGTGGTGGCCCTGGGCGGCCTCTACATCGTCGGCACCGAGCGCCATGAGTCGCGCCGCATCGACAACCAGCTGCGCGGCCGTTCCGGCAGGCAGGGCGATCCCGGTGCATCACGGTTCTATCTCTCGCTCGAAGACGACCTGATGCGCATCTTCGGAGGCGAACGCCTCATGGGCTGGATGGAGAAGCTCGGGATGGAGGAAGGAATCCCGATCGAGCACGGCATGGTCAGCCGCTCGATCGAACGCGCGCAGAAGCAGGTCGAAGGACGCAACTTCGAGGCGCGCAAACACCTGCTCGAATACGACGACGTCATGAACAAGCAGCGTGAGTCGGTGTACACGCTGCGGCGCTCCATCCTCGAAGGCCGTGAGGGGAAAGACTACATCCTCAATGCGGCCGACGAAATCGTCGATTACCTGATCGAGACCCACATCCCCGAGGACGCCCGCGACCATCCTGACGAAGAAAAACTGAACGCAGAGCTTTACGATTTTTTCGGCATCGATCTGAAAACCGCCGGCGTCGATCTGCAGTCGATGACGTCCGCGACGGTGAAGGATGCCGTCATCGACGCTGTCAACCGGCACTACGAGGCGAAGGAAGCGTCGATCGGGCCGGAGATGATGCGCCTCCACGAGAAGTACATCCTGCTGCAGGTCATCGACCAGCTCTGGAAGGACCATCTGCTGAACGTCGATCACCTCAAGGAAGGAATCGGCCTGCGCGGTTACGGTCAGCGCGATCCCCTCATCGAGTACAAGAAAGAGTCCTACGAGATCTTCCAGGAAATGATGGAGCTGATCCAGGACCGCGTCGTGAAGTACCTCTGGAAAACGGAAGTCGTCGTGGAGCGCGAAAGCGATCGCCAGGAGGAAGTGCAGCGCGTGCAGCGGGCGATGCCCCCGCAGAAACCGAAAGCGCTGCCGATGACGTTTTCCGGTGCGGGCGGTGTCTCGGGACCGATGCAGGTGCAGCGAAAAGACCCCAAGATCGGCCGCAACGATCCATGCTGGTGCGGCAGCGGGAAAAAGTACAAGAAGTGCCACGGCAACGCGGCCTGAATCGGTGGTCACGGCTGACGGTGACGTTCGCATATCATCGTCCGCATGCTTCCTGACAAGACGTTCGAGAACCGCGTCGGCATCATCACCGGCGGCGGCACCGGAATCGGCTTCGCCATCGCTCGCGAGATGGCGAAGCTCGGGGCAACCGTCATCCTGGCCAGCCGCAGTGCGGAGCATCTCGCGCCGGCGGTGGAGCAGTTGCGCAGCGAGACCGGACGCGCCAACGCTGCGGACTTCATCGCCCTCGACGTCCGCGACGCCGAAGCCGTCGGGGCGATGGCGGCGAAAGTTCATGCGGATCATGGGCATATCGACTTTCTCGTCAACAACGCGGCCGGCAATTTCATCGCGCCTGCGGATCAGCTTTCCGTCAACGGCTGGAACTCCGTCATCGGCATCGTGCTGAACGGCACGTTCTACTGCACGAGCGCCGTGGGCAAGAGGATGATCGCGGCGAAGAGCGGCACGATTCTCAACATCATCGCCAACTACGCCTGGACGGGCGCGCCTGGTGTTGTTCACTCCGCGAGTGCAAAGGCCGGCGTGCTGGCGATGACGCAGACGCTGGCCGTGGAGTGGGCGCGACACAAGATCCGGGTCAACGCCATCGCGCCGGGGCCGGTGCACACCGAGGGCGCGTCGAAGCGATTGTTTCCGAGCGAGATGGTCGAGGAAGGGATCCGCAAGACCATTCCTCTGCGACGCTTCGCCACACTCGAAGAAGTCGCCAACGCTGCGTCGTACCTGCTCTCCGACTACGCCGCGTATGTGACCGGCGAGGCGATGGTCATCGACGGCGGACAGTGGCTGAGCGGCGCGGATTACTGGACGCGCGTCCAGCAGATGGCGCCAAAGTAACGTCGCGAACCGCAGGCACCAACGCGAGGCTCCTGTCTCCAATGATTCTCGTTACCTGGAACTGCTGCCGCGGCGCGTTTGCCAACAAGATTCCCCTGCTCGCACCCACATCACCCGACGTTGCCGTCGTCCCGGAGTGCGCACGGCCTGCCGCGGAGTCCGATACCTGCCGGTGGTTCGGCGACAACCCACGCCAGGGCATTGCGGTGACTGCTTCAGGCGGGTATCGGATTCATGCACTGCCCGCAAAGGCGCGCGTCCCGAAGTTTGTCATCCCTCTTCAGGTCCTGGGACCGGAGCCATTCACGCTTCTGGCGGTCTGGTCGAAGGCCAATCAGCGGTATCGGTACGTCACCGCGGTCATCAAAGGAATTCAGAAGTACCGATCCCTTTTCGCGGACTCGCCAGTCGTCGTCATGGGCGACCTCAACACGAACCTCTTTTGGGATAGCCATCATCCGAAAGGTGAGAATCACAGCGCATTGATCGATCTGATGGACGAGCTGGGAATGGTCAGCGCGTACCACCATTTCTTCGGAGAGGCGCAGGGGTGTGAGACGCGGCCTACCTGCTACCTCTTGTGGAAGCGGGAACGCCCGTATCACCTCGACTACTGCTTCATCCCGAAGGCCTGGGCGAGCCGGATTCGGCGTGTCGACGTCGGAACCTACGATGAATGGCAGCGCCACAGCGATCACCGGCCGCTCGTGGTCGAGCTCTCGCCAGGCGCCTCCTGAAAAAACGCCGGGAGCGCTCAGGGCTTCTTCAGATAATCGACCGCGATGTGCGCCAGCGCGCGGATGCCGAGCTCCAATCCAGTCTCATCGACATAGAACAGCGGTGAGTGATTCGACGCGGCGTGTTCCGCGGTCTCGTTTTTCGGACGCGTTCCCAGAAAGAAGAACAGGCCAGGCGCTTTCTGCTGGAAGAACGAAAAATCTTCTGCGCCGAGGACTGCGTTGATGATGTGCACGTTCCCGTTGCCCGCGACGCGGCGCAGCGTCGGCGCCATCTCTTCCGTGACTGCCGGATCGTTGTACGTGATCGGATAGCCTTCGTCGATCGTCACGGTCGCGGTGGCGCCGCCGCTTTTCGCGATGTCTTCCGCCGTGCGCCGGATGCGCGCGTGAATGTCCGTGCGCATCGCGGCATCGAGTGAGCGGATCGTACCGAGCATCTCCACCTCATCGGGGATGATGTTGTTGCGCACGCCGCCGTGAATCGACCCCACGGTGACGATCGACGGAGCCAGTGACGAGTCCACCTGACGGCTTGGAATCGTCTGCAGTCCGAGAACGATCTGCGAAGCGACGACGATGGGATCGACACCGAGCCATGGATAGGCGCCGTGTGTCTGCCGGCCATGCACGATGATCTTGAAGGAGTCGACTGCCGCCATCAGCGAGCCCGGACGGTACGCGATTTCGCCAACCGCGCTTCGCGACGTCACATGCAGCCCGAATACCGCGTCCACGTGCGGATTCTCGAGCGCTCCTTCCTTCACCATCAGCTTCGCTCCCCCCTCCTCACCGTCCGGCGCCCCTTCCTCGGCCGGCTGAAAGAGGAACTTCACCGTACCGGGGATCTCCTCCCGGATTCCGGCCAGCACCTCGGCGACGCCGAGGAGGATGGCGACGTGCGCGTCGTGCCCGCAGGCGTGCATGACGCCGACATCGTGACCGTTGAACGTGGTCCGCACGGTCGACTTGAAGGGAACATCGACCTGTTCGACGACAGGGAGCGCATCCATGTCCGCGCGGAGGGCGACGACGCGGCCGGGACGTCCGCCGCGAAGGATGCCGATGACGCCGGTATGCGCCACCGGAGTCGTCACTTCGATGCCCAGTGCGCGAAGACGATCGGCCACAAGCTTCGACGTGCGCGTCTCGCGGTTGCCGAGCTCCGGATGCTGGTGAATGTCCCGCCGGCAGGCGATCACACTGGCTTCGACCTTCTTCGATGCGGCGTCGATGCGGCGATCGAGCGTCGTTGCAGCATCCAACGTTGCGGACATGAGGACCTCCAGTACGAGAACTGCCATCAGGCGCATGAGCCCGATTGTAGGTCAGCCCCGGACGATCTCGGAGCGGAGCGCCTCTGCTTTGCGGATCAACTCCCCGAACCACTCCGCAAAGTGCGCCTCGCCGCGTTCTTCGGCCAGCGCCTTGGTCCCGGAAGCCATCGTGATGAATTGCTCGACGAAGCCGCGAAGATCGTCGGAGACACCGAGCTGCAACAGCGTCGACGATTGTGCCTCGATGGTCATGAAGGCCTGCAGCGCCTGCGCGTACTCATTCGAGAAGTACGCGAATATCTCGCGGGCCTCGTCGGAGCGCTGATCGTCGTCCGTCATGAGTGGTGCCCGGTGCGGATTTCAGGCCATGGTGCCATGGCCTACCGCTGCGCCAGCGCGTGGAGATCATCCATCGCCCGCACCACGCCACCCCGGACGACGTAGCGGATCGAACGCATGTTGGCGATGTCGGCGGATGGATCGGCCGCCACGATGACGAGGTCCGCGTCTTTCCCTTTCTCGACAGTCCCGAATTCCGTTTCGCGCCGCATCGCCCGTGCCGCGACCGCGGTCGACGACATGAGGACCTGCATCGGCGTCATCCCGGCTTTCTGCATGGCTTCCATCTCGGCGTAGATGGCGGGCCCGTGGAGGGTCAGCGGATTGCCGGCGTCGGTACCGGTGGCGATAGGGATGCCGGCCGCGACGAGCGCCTTCAGATTGGCGGCTCCGATCTGCTCCTGTGCCGTCGTTCGCTCGTCGCGGCGCGAGAGCTGTTCGGCGGTGACCGCCGTCGGTGCGCTGGGGGTCTCCGCGATTCTGGCCAGCGTCGATTTGTCGACGCAGCCATTCGGATCGTCGATCGCGACCGGCCTGTGCTCGACGGCGGAACGCGACATGCGAACGTAGCCGCGCGGCACCGTCAGCGTGGGGATGAGGATTGCGCCATTGTGGCGGGCAAGGTCGAGGAACTCCTGATCGACGGCGTGATCCCAGACACTGTGCACGAGCAGCGAGGCGCCCGCCCGAAGGGCTGCTTTCGCCTCCGCCAATCCCGTGGCGTGCACGATCAGCGGCAGGTTGTGTTTTCGCGCCTCGTCGCCGGCAGCCGTTACCGCGGCGGCGGATGCGTCGACGGTGAGGTCAGGCGGCCGCACGATGTACCAGACTTTGACGGCGTGCGCTCCTTGCGAGGCCAGGTAACGGACGCCATCGCGTGCGGAAGCCTCGTCCTTCAGCAGAATGAACTGGCGTTCGGCCGGAAGGTTCAGCCAGTGATCGAGCGTGGAGAGCAGCGGGCCCGCCGCATCGACATGCTGGACGAGCGTGTTGGACTCGAAGCGGTCGTGCAGCCGCAGCGTCCATGCATAGCCGCCTACGTCGTAGACCGCGGTGACGCCGGAGCAGAGGTAGGAGCGCCCGTAGCGCTCCGGGTTCTCTTTCAGGTCGGCCACGAGTTTCTCGTACGGATGCGTCGCGCGGACGTCGATCGAATCAGGGCGGCCATCCGCCCATCCCGTCTGCGAGAAATGCACGTGCGCATCGATGAGGCCGGGAGTGATCCACAGTCCATGAACGTCCGTCACGTCGATGCCATCAGGTACCGGACACTGAGCAGCGGTCCCGGCGCAATCGATCTTTCCGTCTCGAAGGATTACGTTGGCGTTCGGCAACGGAGCACCGCCACGGCCATCGAGCAACGTAGCGCCCGTGAGTGCGCGGGGAGGAGCGGGAGTGCCGGCCGGCGAGTCGATCGCGCCGGTCAGTGCGATCTTCCAGCCGTCCGGCGTATTGACGAAGAGCCGCTCCGAGATTCCGACGTGCTCGTCGCTGCCGTAGCGGACGCGATAGCGGTACGTGCCGTACACGAGGCCGGGTTGCAGCGGCGTCAGGTGAATGTCATTCGCTTCGATGAGGTCCGGCCAGTTGGCCCCCGCGCCTTTCGCGAAGGAATCGAACCCTGTCGCGAACCTCTCCGGACCGCCGCGCACGAGGCCCCCGGAGTGGAGGTAGTACGACAGGTAGGCCTCGCGATCACGATGGCGGATCGCGTTGATGTTTCCTTCGAACACAGCACGTGCCGCAGCGATGTCCTGCGACCCACTTTCGAATTGGGCAGCCACCCCGGCCGGTGGAAGCGTAACGAGGGCGCTCCCGCTGAGAGACAGGACGAGACAGACAGTTCTGAGCGACATTCCACCATTGTAGAAGGACGCGTACAATTCCAGCGCCGGCACCCGAAAGGATTTCTATGCGCGCCTGGAGTTCCCTGCTCCTTCTGTCCTTACTCTGTCCGATCGCGGCACGCGCCCAAACCCCAGTCATTCCGCGGGCCGGCGAGAGTATCGAGGTCTCCATCGTCAATGTCGACACGGTGGTCACGGATAAGCGTGGCGACCGCGTTCACGGCTTGCGGAAGGAAGACTTCGAGATTTACGAAAACGGCGTACTGCAGCCGATCACGAACTTCGCCGAGTATGCGAGCGAACGGACTGCAACCTCGATATCGCCGTCCACTCCTTCGAGCGCCGTTTCGGCAGCAGGCGAAACAACTCCTTCGCTGCAGCCTCCACCGGTTCAACGTCGGACCATCATCGTATTCGTCGAGCGTTTTCAGCTCGCCGCGTTCCGAAGCGATCCCGTGTTTGCCGCGATGAAAAAACTGCTCCACGAGACGGTGCGGCCCGGCGATCGCGTCATGGTTGTCACCTGGAACCGCGGGATCATGTCCACACGGCTCCCGTTTACGGACAATTCCGCACAGATCGCCAAGGCCATCGATGCCATCGCCGCGCGGACCTCGACGATCGATGTCGACCCCAACGATGACCTCCAGCGCGAAGTCGACGCCATCGCCACCTGGGAAGCGGAAATGGCGGCCCTCGGCTCGAAGGGAATCGGGGTGCCCGATATCCCCAGCGAGTCCGGTCTGAGCTTCTTCATGGAGGAGAACGCGAAGATGTCGGCCCGCAACGCGCTCCTCGACGAACAGCGAAAGGTTCAGACACTGAATGCGCTGATGCGGTCCGCTGGGGGTGCCGAAGGAAAGAAGGTTCTGCTGCTGGCGACGCACCGGCTCTCGATGTACGCCGGAGCCGAGGCGCTGTTCACGGCAGGTGCAGCCACGCTCCCGTCCGATTTCCGGGCGCAGTTCGATGGAAAGCCGCTCATCCGGTCATTGATCGAAACCGCGAATGCGAACGGCTTCACGATCTATCCAATCTACGCCGAGGGCCTGGGCTCGAACACCGTGGTGTCTCCTCAGTATCGGAGCATGCAGCCGAAGAACGCGAGCTTTGACTACCTCGTGCTGAACAATGAAACGCCGATGCTCGAGTACGTCGCCCGGGAAACGGGCGGTATGACCGCGTGGGGGAGCAAGGATGTGACGAATCTCCTGCCGCACGTCGTCGACGACTTCGAGTCGTATTACTCGCTGGCTTACAGCGCCACCCATGGGAAGTCGGCTTCGCGCAGCATCGAAGTCAAGGTCAGGAGGCCGGGGTTGACCGCTCGCGCTCGCCGGCAGTTTCTCCCGAAGTCCGAGGCCACGAAGATGGATGACCGCGTGATCGCGACGCTCTTCGGTAACGCCCCTCCGGCTTCGTTCGACGTAAAGGTCCGTCTGGCAATGCCGAAGCTCGACGAGAAGAAGCACTACAGGATCCCGATCACGATCGAAGTCCCCATTTCCGCGCTGACGCTGCTTCCGGGCGAGGGGAACGTATCGAACGGTGCCTTCACCGTCTCCATGGCCTGGGGCTCGGTCCTCGGCGGGATGAGCGACATGCACCACGACACGAAGCAGTACGCGATCGGCGCATCCGAGATGGAGAAGGCGAAGAAGGGTTACTTCACGTACGAGGTCAGCGTCGCCTCCGCCTCGCCGTACCTGCGCGTGGCCCTCGGTGTGTATGACGAGGTGTCCCGGGACTTCGCACTGAACCTGATCGACCTGCAGCCGCCGGCGAAGAAATAACGGTCATCGGCGTGATCGCCGACACGCGTGATTGAGGCGCTGGAGAAGCGGATGAACCAGCTCAGTCCAGTGACTTGATCGGGCCGAGGCGCAGGTTGAGATCGTCGTCGGCGAGACCGAAGATCTGCTTCATCTCCGCCATCTTCTCTTCGAGTTTCATAAGGGCAGCGCCCACGCGCTCGATCTCCTCATCGCTCAGCGTTCCGGCGTCCATGCGTCGCAGCGCCTGTTTCTCCAGAAGCCGGCGGATCAGTTCGATCGTGCCGCCGTGCATCAGTGCGCTCATCACGTTCTGGTGACGGTAGCCGATCGCGCCGAGCCACTCGACATCCTTCGCGCGGGCGTCGATTACGTTCTGCGAGAAATCGACGTCGTCGACCAGTGTAAAAAACGCGACGAGATCATTCCCTCTGACGACATCGAGCCGCTCCGAGCCGTCGATCGCATCGATACTCTCGGGTAGAGGATGCGTGGTACGGCCAAAGGCATAGACGTAGAGAATCTGAGACATCGAGGAGAAGTCTGCCATAGGACGAGCCCGGGTGTTTGCCGGGCTCTCTCACCGCGCGCGAAACTCGCGCGATTCCACCAGCGCCTTTACCACGCCAAGCCGCGTCTCCTTTTTTCGGAGCGCGTCCGTGAAATAGCGCGCGCCCCCGGTGTCCACGGAGCGGCCCAGGATCGTAGCGTAGGCCACGCGAACGAAGTCGCTGTCGTTGAGGCAGTCGGAGTCATAGGCAACCGTCTCGGCGATGTCGTTTGCCTGTACGCGCCGCGAGGGATCGATGCCGAGCCGCCCGAGCAGATCCGGTCCCGCGAGCGGACCGTGATTCGTCCGGCCGTGCCACCAGGAGTTTTCGTCCAGCAACTCGCCGGCCGGCTCGTTGATGCGGAACGTGCGCGTCAGTTCCGGCAGCGAGTCACTCCGTTGCGAGGAGTGGAGCGGAGTCACTGCGATGAGGTTGAACCGCCCTGCCAGAAGCCTGTAATCCACTGACTTCGGATCGAGCGACGCGGGCGCATCGGCACGCGAGAAGGCGACCGTCAGGAAGTTGGGACCATCGTGCCAGCGCGCACGGGGAACATCGAACCGATAGTCGTGCCAGTCGCGAGGAAGCTCGATCCGCGCGAGTGGCGCGGAGTTGAGCGAGATCGTGGCGATTTGCGGTGATGCGCCGCGATAGTCGAACGGCATCATCCGCAACGTCAGCCGGTGATCGACCGCCGCAGAGGCGATGAGCATCACAGATACCGGCTCCGGTCCGGTCCAGCGTGAGACATCACCACCGGCTCCTTCCGACCCGTACCAGCCGCCGGCGAGAAAAAACTCACTCTCCGACCCCAGGTGAATGACGTGAGAGGGATAGCGAGCCGCGAGTGCGCGCCGATCCCCGACGGTGACCCGGTTGAGCATCAGATCGCGCAAGCCGGGTGCGTAGTGAAGCCGGAACGATTCCAGCGGGCTGGCCAGCACGACCGGGTACTGGCAACTCCAGTCGCCGATGTCGCCCGGCCGGTGAAAGCCGGCGCTCACGATCCATACCGGCGCGTTGTAGGCGACGATGCTGGCGGCACGGGATGCCGACTCCGCCGCGCTGATCAGCCGGACCCGCGGTGGGAACTGCTTCAGGTAGAACCTGAGGCAGACAAATGACCAGTCGTTGGTCGTAACGGCGGCATCGCCTGCATGCGCATGCTCGTGGATCGTGGCGGCGATGACGCGCCAGTTCAGTTTGCGGTACGGCTCGGTCCGCGAGGCGGCGAACCCTTCGCGAACGACAAAGCCTGCCGCGATGAGGGCGAGTACCGGCACCGCGATGGACGTCCGTCCCCGAAGGATGAGCCGCAGCAACGTCGTCATCCCGACTGCGACCAGGAGCAGGTATGCGGGCAGCGCCGTCACTACGTACCGCACTGCGTACCAGTGGCGCAGCCGCCAAAGAGCGGCGAGGCTGATCGCCACCGGGAGAATGGCCATCCCGATCACGATCACGCCTTGTGTGCGATCGCTGCGCAGCAGTGCGATCGCGCCGACGAGCGCGAGCAACGCGACGACATAGGCCAAGCGATGGATCGTTATCACGTCGAGTGCGGCGATCGAAAACGACTGCGCAAGGCGCTAAAAGAGCCGCGCGCTCAGAGGCCGGAATCCTGTGGGCGCGCTGGCCGGCATCCGCCGATAGAGAAGCGGCATCAGCGCGACCGCGAGCAGGGTGACCGCCGCGAATCCGGCAAAGAAGCGCTTCCGGCTGATCAGAAATGCGCCGGCAGCGGTGACGGCGGTGGCGAGGAGCAGAGGCGCGGAGCCCGAGGTCGTGAAGAGCGCAAGGATCGGCAGTGCGAACGCGAATGGTGCGTGGCCGCCGGCGCGGAGCAGCATCGCCAGCATCGCGGTCGCCAGCAGCAGAAGGAGGGCATAGGGGCGTGCTTCCCGGCTGTAGTAGACCGCGAGGGGTGAACCGGCCAGGAGCAACGCGAATACCATCGATTCCGGGCCGACGAGAGCGTCGCTCGTTGCGGTGTTCCGGTGTGCCACACGGACGGCAAATGCTGCGACGAGGACCGCCGCAACACCGAAGACTGCCGGCGCGACGCGGGCCGCAAGCTCGGGGGCGTGCGCGAGCCGCCCCGCCAGTTCGGTGGCGAAGAACAACGGTCCATGTTCGCTGGCGAATCCGGTCAGCCAATGCCAGAGAGGCTCGTGAGTCAGGCTCGTGGCGACGTCGAAGTCGAGGATCTCGTCCAGCCACAGACTCGGCACAGACAGTCCGCCGAAGCGGAGCACGGCGCCGAGGCCGATGATGAGTGCCAGGAGCAGGGCATCGGCGATCCGCCGCATCGCGGCAGAGTAGCACGCGCATTTGACAGCGAATGCCGTTGGTCAATACATTGACGGTCATTCATGAAGGGCCAGCCGGAACGGGACCTCGTCGCAGGCGTCATTCAGCTGGCGAACCTGCTGACGCGCCGGCTGGCGCCGGTGTTCGAGAAAGCGCGCGTGACTCCCCAGCAGTGGGCCATCCTTTCAGTCATCGGGCGCAGTGACGGCCCGATGTCGCTGGCGGCCCTGGCGCGCGCGCTGATGGTGTCGAAGCAGAACATGACCGGGATGATGACGCGTCTGGAGCAGCTCGGGTTTGCGGAACGCGCGGACGATCCGACCGATCTCCGCTCGACCCGCGTCGTCCTGACGCGCCGCGGCCGTGCCACGATCGAGAAACTGCGTCCTGTCTACGAAGAATGGATGCAATCGATCAGCGGGGATCTCTCCGAGCGCGATCTGGCCACCGCGGCGAAGACGATCGAGACGCTGATCGAGACGCTGGGGTAGGGCACGCGTCCTTTACCGGGTTCTGCTCGTGGCGGCGGAAGCGCATAGGCCAGACCGGCGGCCGACGGAGACTTCGACTCACCCGACAACCGACAACGGCGTTCGGAGGGCGGCGGTCACCACCACCCGGTTCCGTCCTCCTTCCTTCGCCGCGTACAGCCGCTCATCGGCAGCACGGAAGAGGACATCTGCTGCGATGCCATCCGCGGGATAAATTGCCGCGCCGATACTGATGGTGACCTTTGCCCCGCCGGAAGGCGCCGGCATGGCCTCGACGCCCTCCCGGATCCGCTCCGCGATCGCCGACAGCGTGGCGACGTCGATCTGCGGCACGATCACGGCGAACTCCTCGCCTCCGTAGCGCGCCGGAAAATCGACCGTCCGCACGGCTTCACGGATGACCCGGGCGACCCGTTGCAAGGCGTCGTTGCCGGCAAGGTGACCGTAGGTGTCGTTGTACTTCTTGAACCGGTCGAGATCGAGGATGAGGATCCCGAAATGTTCGGGATAGCGTCCGGCGCGTTCGATCTCGAGATCGATGCGCTCCCGGAACGCGCGGAAATTCGGCAGGTTCGTCAGCTCGTCCGTCCGCGCATGGGCCTTCAGCTCGTCGGCCATGTGGTTGACGGCCGCCGCCAGTGCCGCGACTTCCCGATCGCCCGCGACGGGCGCACGCGCAGCGAGGTCGCCGGCTGCGATGCGGTCGGCGGCGCGGGCCAGGTCTTCGATGGGACGGACTACTTTCCGCAATGTGACCTGCACCGCCGCGAAACTGCAGATGATCAGGATCCACGCCACGGCCAGACCCGCGGACATCAGCTCGCGTGTCTCCCGCTCGAGCAGTGGCAGTTGGCGCGCGATTTCCCGCTTCCGATCATCGACGATGCGCTGCGCCTCCGCGACGACGCGCTGCGACTCGGTGTCGATCTCCCGCGCGGTCGAGGCGGCGTCGGATTGCACACTGCGGAACGTCGACATCCGGCGGCGCAGTGCGGCCGTGTCGATCGTCGCCAGCGAGTCGGAGTCCAGAAGTTGCGAGACGACGCGGTAGTGGTCCTCGCCACCGGCGACGATGTGCGCGCGATAGGCGTTCTGCGCACGGATCATTTCCTCGAGCGTGGCGATGGCGCGGGTCTCCACGCCGACGAGCCGGCTCCAGCGCTCCTGGGCCACCTGCGCGCGCCAGCTCAACCCGAACGTGATCGCAAAGAGCGCGATCGCGAATGCTGCGGTGAGGAGCAGCACGCGCGCACGCAGCCGTGTGCGGCGGGCCATGCTACGCGCTCCCTGCCAACTCGCGCGCGCGCAGCGCGACGGCATGGACGGCGAGGACGAACGCCGCATGGCTCCACGTCAGCGGCGCGACCGAGATCGGCGCACCGGTGTAGGGATCGAGCTGTTCCGCCAGGACTCCACTCGGCAATGCGTGCTCCGTGGCCCAGAAGAGGATGTCGATCGCCTTCTGCAGATCGGCCGAGGTGTGCGCACGGATGGCGTACCAGTGCGCGATCGACATCGTGCAGACGATCCATGGGTTTCCCGCCACCTTCTCCACGTCCTTGGAGACCTGGAAGTAGTAGTCATTCTCGTAGCGCGCCACTCCGCCGACATCGGTCTGGATCGTGAGCCGGGCGATCATCGCTTCCATCGTGGCCACCATCTTCGGATCGTTCGCGTCGAACATTCCGAAGAGCCAGAGGCCGGCCATCGACGCGTCGAGCGTCCTGTCGGACGTGATCTCGCCTTCCCGCGAGACGTTGACCGATCGGGCGAAGCAACCGCTGGTTTCGTCGAAGAGGAAGCGCGTCGTCCCTTCCTTGATCTCGGCAGCGGCCTTCCGGTACTTCTCCGCCTGCGCGGTTTCGCCGAAGGCATCCGTGAAATTCGCAGCCGCATTGAGACCCGACCACACCGAGCCGATCGTGAAGGCGGTGATGCCGCGGCGCTCTTCCCACAGGTCCCAGGACGGCGCCGGCAGGCGTGTATGCGGTTCCCGGTAGCGCAGAAGGAAATCGCCCATCGTCTTGACGATCGGCTTGTAGAGCGGCTTGACGAACTCGACGTCGTGGAACTTCTCGAAGTGCGTCCAGAGCGCCACCAGGATGAGCGCCGTTTCGTCTTCCTGAATGGGCAGCTGGCGTTTTCCGTCGGCAAGCCATGGGTGCCACGACGATCCCACCGATCCGTCCGGGTTGTACTTGTGCAGCAGGAACCCTTCCGGCGTGATCAGACTGCAACAGAAATCGAAGAAGCGCCGCGTGATCTCGGCGTAACCGGCGTGCAGCAGCGCCATGGCCACGATCGCGCCATCGCGCGGCCACATATACGTGTACGTGTCGCGACCAAACTGGACGATGTCGGAGTCGGTCGCCGCGATGACCGCGCCGTTGTGGTCGATCTGCGTCCGGATGATCAGTAGCGATCTCCGATAGAGCCTCTGCACCGCCTCGGGCAGCGCGCGGATGTCGACGTCGTTCTTGACCCACAGCTTCCAGTAGTCGCGCGTGCGATCGAGGAACGATCCCGCGCCGCGTTCGCGGATGACCGCGTCGAGCTCCGCCACTTCGCGATACGACTTGCCGAACACCCACCAGACGTAGGTGACGACCGTGCCGCCGGAAGGGAGCGTCAATGGGAGCATCCCTGTGCAGTCGACCGATCCCTGTGCGATCGCTTTGCCCGGCTCGAGCGTGCCGTCTTCCGCATCGCGCCACGTTCCCTGGAAGCCTTCGCGCTCCTTCGTGCCGATGGAAAACGTCTCGAAGCCGAACTGGTTGCCGCTGGCGGCGTTGATCAGAACGTAGCGCTGCGCTTTGTACGCGACGAAACCGTTGAACTCCGGATCGAAGAAGATCGTGTCCCCGATGGCGTTGCCGCCGAGGTGAGGATCGAAGTGGACGAAGAGACGAACGGAGCGCTGCCGATCGCTGCGGTTGTGAAGCTCGACGCGGCGGATCAGGACATCGCGGTCGAAATCGACCGTGTCGTTGATGACCATGTCGAGCTGGAACGAGTCGGAGTGCGCCGTCATCCGCGTGACGAGAGAGTCACCGTCGTAGTCGAGGTGTTTCACCCAGGTGGGATTGCCGATCCACGCGAACTTGCCGTCGCACCAGACGCCGAAGAACGAGACGTCGCCCGCGGTTTGGTTGTCCTGCCCAACATGCGGGTAGTAGACGTCGCGGATGTTGTACTCATGATCGAAATTGACCATGAGGTTCCCGTTGCCGATGGGAAGATCGCGCGCCATGCATGCAGGATAGCTGGGTTACGCGGGTTCCGGGGTTTCGCGGCGCGTTCGAGCGTCTTTCTCCGGATTAGGGGATGAGATTCTCCTCAACTCTGGCACTTCGGGCACCAGTACGTGGTGCGCGCGTCCGGCCCCTGTTTGCGGTAGCGGATGGCCGTCCCGCATTTTCGGCATGGTTCGTTGCCGCGCGTATACACCGCAAACGCCGACCGTCCCGCGGCGCTGCGGCGGAGCAGCTTGCGGGCTGCGTCGACGAGCCGCTCGAGTTGCGCATCATCGAGTTCCGCGACGCGTCTGAACGGATCGATTCCGGCCGCGAACAGCGACTCCGATTTCCAGATGTTGCCGATGCCGGCAAGCACGCGCTGATTCAGGAGCACGTTCGCGATTTCCTCGTCCGGTCTCGCCCGGATGCGCCGCAATACCTCGTCGCGATCGAAGGTCTCGCCGAGGAGATCGGGGCCCATGCGCCGGAGATCGTCCTGGCGCTCCAGAGACTTTCCCGTGTGGAACTCGGCGACCGGAACCGTGAACGCAACCGCCACAAAGTCCTCCGTGCCGATCACGATGCGCATGTCGCGATGGGGCCGCTGCCAACGTTCTCCCGGGCGGTAGACGTGCCAGCTGCCGTTCATCTTCATGTGCGTGTGCAGGTGAAGGTCGCCGGAAAAATCGATGATGAGGTTCTTCCCCGCGGCGACGACATTCTCGATCGTCCTGCCGCGAAGGGGCGCGTCCTGGTCGATGCGTGCGAGTTTCGGCAGCACCGTCTCGAACGAAGTTACGGTTTTTCCAGCAAGTGCGCGATGAAGAGCGGCCGCTGCGCGGAAGATGCTGTCGCCTTCGGGCATCCGCTCACCGCACCGCCCGCATCTGGTATCCCATCGCCGTCCCTACAAATCCCGCTTCGACGAGAAACGGGCCGAGATCCGATTTCGAGGCGGGGGCATCATTGATCTCGGCGATCAGGAGCGCGCGGCGCGTGCCGCGGTGTACGAGGTGCGCCAGCATCGTGGCGATCGCACGCGCCACGGCGCCTCGCATCGGTTCATCCTCAGGCAGGAAGACTGAGAGCTGTTTTTCCCCACGGCCGACATACGCGCCCAGCATGCCGTTCACCAGGACCACGCTGGCGCCCGGCACGCGCATCAAACCCGGCACGGGCCATTTCAGGAGTGACCCATACGGATTGGCCGGATCGGTGGCCGCGAGCATCACCGTCTCGGCTTCTTCCGGCTCGTCGCGGTGCGACCGAAGGAGATCGAGCGCGCCGGTACTGCCGAATTGCGTCGCTCCGAAGCCGGCCACGAAATAGCCGCGGCGGATCCGTCCCGACTCCTCCATCGCTTTGAGCACCGGATAGATCGCACTGAATCCGCCGGGAACCGACTCGACCGCGGCCGATTCGCGGACGATGATGCCGTAACGCGCCAGCAGCTGGTGCGCCAGCGCGCTGGCTCGCTCTGTCGTCGTGCCGCGCGGGGGTGGAAGGAGCGACCAGCGGCCCTGCGTCGACGGCGGTGCGACTCTCCGCGAGCGGAATCCCTGCGTGCGGGGCGCCTTCTTCGGTCGCGTGTAGGCGCGCAGCGCGTGAAACGTGTCATTCGTGATGACGCCCCGCCAGACCAGCGTCCAGAGCGCGTCGACGACATCGTTGGCGAAGCCGCCCAGTGCGTTCTGAATCTGCGCGAAGAACGATGCACCGCTGCCGCGGAGATGGTCGACGATGCGCTGTTCCAGTGCGCTCAACTCCCCATCGGCCGGCGAGTGCAGCAGGGGAAGATGATCGGTGAGGTAGAGCGCGATTCGTCCGTCGCGCTCGCCGATCGGATCGACGCCGGTCCAGATGATTTCGCCGGCCGCGCTGAGCGTGTCGAGATCGGACGGCTTGTAACCATCCAGCCGTGCGCTCAGGATTTCAGACTCAAAGATGGACGCCGGCAGCGCTGCGCCCTGCAGAGCCTCGACCACCTCCAGCAGGCCCTCGAGCCCATGCCGGCGTTTTGTGACCAGTTGCCAGCCGGTGATGAGGCGGGTGTACGCGTTCGTGTCGACCGGCTCGACTTCCTTGCGCAGTTTTGCCAGCGAGCGTCGGCGGATCGAGCGCAACACCTCGTTGTCGCACCACTCGCGCTGCGTGCCGCCGGGGCGGAACTCTCCCTCGATCAGGCGTCCGCGCTCGACGAAGCGTGCCAGCGCGCCGGTGACCACGGCCACGCCGAGGCCGTACCGGCGCGCGACATCGGAGGGAACGAAAGGGCCGTGCGTTCGTGCGAAACGGAGGACAAGATCGCCGGTCGGGTCGTCGACCGACTGGAGATAGCGATCGGGAAGACCTGCCGGTAACGGAGTGCCGAGGGCGTCGCGGTAACGGCTGGCGTCTTCGACCGCGATGAAGCGTTTCTCGCGCGCCACACTGACTTCGATGATCCGGCGCGCCGTGGTCAGCTCCTTTGCGTTGGCCTTCGCATCGACCTGGGAACGTTGCGCGATTTCGTCGAGCGAGAGATCGCCGATGCGGAGCAGGAGGTCGTGGATGGCGTCCGCGGACTTCGCCTTGTGGCGGTCGTCGAGGTGCTGCAACTCGAGCTCGATGGCGTACAACGAATCGGGATCGAGCAACTCGCGCAACTCCGGCTCGCCGAGGAGCTCGCGGAGTTGTGCCTGATCGATGGAGAGCGCTTGAGCGCGGCGTTCGGCGAGCGGTGCGTCGCCGTCGTAGATGAAGTTCGCGATGTAGCGGAAGAGTAGCGAGCCTGCGAATGGGGACGGCTTTTCAGTGTCCGCGACGACGACGCGGATCGTGCGCTGCTGGATCTTCTTCATCGTAGCCACGAGGGCCGGAACGTCGAAGACATCGCGAAGCACTTCGCGATAGGTCTCCAGAATGATCGGGAACGAGCCGAAACGCGATGCGACCTGCAACAGGTCGTAGGCCCGCTTGCGCTGCTGCCACAGCGGCGTCCGGCGATCGGGCCGGTAGCGGGGCAGCAGCAGTGCGCGCGCGGCGGCCTCGCGAAACTTCGCCGCGAACATCGAGCTGGCGCCGAGCTGGCGCACGACCAGTTGCTCGATCTCATCGGCATCCGGAATCATCAGCTCGGCCCGTGGCGCGGCGTCGGTGTCGGGAAAGCGGACGATGAATCCGTCGTCGCTCCACATCGTCTCGACATCGATCTGCAGCTCGTTGCGGACGTTTGCAGTCACGGCCATGGCCCACGGCGCGTGGATGCGACCGCCGAACGGCGTAAGGACGCAGACGCGCCAGTCGCCGAGGTCGTCGAGGACGCGCTCGACGACGATGGTGCGGTCGTCGGGGACGACGCCGGTGGCGGCCTGCTGGTCGTCGAGATACTGGAGAAAATTCTTCGCGGCCAGGTCTCCGAGATCGTGACGCGAGGTCAGGCGCTTGACGGCGGCGGCCGGTTGCATCGCACCGATCTCGCGAACGAGTGCACCGATCGCCTCCCCGAAAGGCACGGTGCGCTCGGCGGAATCGGCTTTCCAGAACGGCATCTTCCCCGGCTGGCCCGGCGCAGGCGTGACCAGCACGCGGTCGTGGGTGATCTCCTCGATGCGCCAGGTGGAGGCGCCGAGAAGGAACGTCTCGCCGACGTGGGACTCGAAGACCATCTCCTCGTCCAGCTCGCCGACGCGTGCGCTCTGCATCTTCTCGCCACCGGCCAGGAAGACGCCAAAGAGACCGCGATCGGGAATCGTGCCGCCGCTGGTGATGGCGATGCGTTTCGCGCCGGGCCGCGGCGTGAGGTTGTTCGTCACGCGATCCCAGGTGACGCGCGGCCGCAGCTCGGCGAATTCGTCCGACGGGTAGAGCCCGGAGAGCATGTCCAGTACGCCGTCGAACAACGAGCGGGCCAGGTCGGAGAACGGCGCGGCCTGACGGACGAACGCGAAGAGCTCGTCCGCGTGCCACGGCTCGATCGCGATCATCGCCACGAGCTGCTGCGCGAGGACGTCGAGCGGGTTCCGCGGATATCGCGTCGGCTCGATCGCACCCCTGTGCATCGCCTCGGTGACCGCGGCGCAGGCGAGAAGGTCGCCCCGGAACTTGGGAAAGATGATCCCTTCGCTGATCGTCCCCACCTGATGCGCCGCCCGCCCGATGCGCTGCATGCCGCTGGCGATCGACGGCGGCGCCTCGATCTGCACGACGAGATCGATCGAGCCCATGTCGATTCCCAGTTCGAGCGACGATGTGGCGACGAGCGCGGGCAGCCGGCCGGACTTGAGGTTGTCTTCGATCTCGATCCGCTGGGCGCGCGCGATCGATCCGTGGTGTGCCTGCACCAACACTTCACCCGCGAGCGCGTTCAACGCGCCGGCCAGACGTTCGGCGAGGCGGCGGGAGTTCACGAAAATCAGCGTTGATCGATGCGCGCGGATGAGCTCCAGCAGCCGCGGATGGATGGCCGGCCAGATCGACGTGCGGACAGTGCCACCGGCTGGGCCGCTGGGGATGTCGTCGCGCGCCGACTCGTTGAGTCTCGCCATCTCCTCGACCGGCACTTCGACGTGGAGGGAGAGCTGTTTCTTTTCGCCCGTGTCGATGATGGTGGTGGGGCGGTAGTGGGTTTCCTCGGTTGCCCGGTGGTTGTGCTTGGCGGTTGCTGCGTCGATCGGCTTGGTCTTGTGGTCGCGCAGTTCCGCTGTCTCGCCGTGTCCGGCTTGGTAGGCAAGTGGGACATCGCCACCGCGAGACGGCGCAACCGCGAAACCGCGCTCAGCGCCGCCCAGGTATCGCGCCACTTCCTCCAGCGGATTCTGCGTGGCTGAGAGGCCGATCCGTTGGGGTGATGTGTCGGCGGCGCGGGCGAGACGCTCGAGGGAGAGCGCCATGTGCGCGCCCCGCTTGTTCGGCACGAGGGCGTGGACCTCGTCGACGATGATCGTTTGTACGCCGCGCAGGACCGCGCGCACGTTCGACGTCAGCATCAGGTAGATCGACTCCGGGGTCGTGATGAGGATGTCGGCAGGATCCCGAAGGAAGCGGGCCCGCTCGGCCTGTGGCGTGTCGCCGGCGCGGATGGCGATCGACGGCAGCACGAACGCTTCGCCGCGTTCCGAGGCGAGGTTGGCGATCCCGGTGAGTGGAGCGCGGAGGTTGCGTTCGACGTCGACGGCGAGCGCTTTGAGGGGCGAGATGTAGACGACGCGGCAGCGATGCTCTTTGTCGGGGCGTGCTGCGAACATCAGCCGGTCGAGGGCCCAGAGGAACGCCGTCAACGTCTTGCCGCTGCCGGTCGGGGCGAAAATCAGCGTCCAGTCGCCGCGTGCGATGGCCGGCCAGCCGAGCGCCTGGGCGCGTGTAGGCGTGTGAAAGACGCTCGTGAACCAGTCGCGCACCGCGGGATGAAACTCCTCCATCGCCGCACCTGGTTCTCGCGTTTCCTGTGGTTTGCGTGAAGTGGTCAACGTGTGAACCTTCCGGCGACGCTGGACTTTAAGTTCTTCCGCTGCAAGAATAGTCTCCTTCCAGGCGACCACAGACAGGCGGGCGAAGGACAGGGATGCGGCTCAAGGTGCTCGGCGCGTACGGCGCGTCAGATGCTGAACATAATCTGACGGGCTACCTGATCGACGACTGGCTCGCCGTCGACGCCGGGACGCTCACCTCCAAGCTCTCCTTCGCACAACAGGCCAGGATCCAGGCTGTTTTCATTACTCATACCCACGCCGATCACATCCGCGATCTGCCCCATCTGATCCACAACCGTTTCAGCCAGAACGCCGGTGCCCTGACCGTGTTCGCGGCCAAAGATGTGATGCAGCTCCTCATTGATAACGTCTTCAACGGCATCGTGTGGCCGGACTTCGCGAAGCTGACGTCGCCCATCACCCGCGCTCCCGCCGTCATCTATCGCCCCATGACGCTCGGCAAGAAGGTGATGATCGGTGACGTCGCCATCACGGCGGTGGCGGTCAATCATCAGATCCCTGCTGCCGGTGTGATCGTGGAGATGAACGGCCAGGCCATCGTCTTCACCGGCGACACCGGCCCCACCTCGGAGATCTGGAAGCGGACGAACAAGACGCCGAACGTCGTCGCAGTCGTGACGGAAGCGTCGTTTCCGAACGATCAGCAGCAACTTGCGGACGAGACGGCGCATCTCTCGCCCAACACGTTCGGCGACGAGCTGAAGAAGATCACCGTCGATGCGCCGGTTTACGCCAGCCATCGCAAGATCCCGTTCGAGCGCGACATCGAATCGCAGATCCGCAATCTTCGCGACCGCCGGGCGCGCGTGCTGCTCGAGAAGAACTACACGCTGTAACGGCTTACCGGATCCCCATCTCCGCGGCCACCGCTTTTGCGTCGTAGACCTTCCCATCCTTGATCACGGTCACGACCTTGCGCACGTCGCTGATGTTGGTCGTGGGATCGCCGTCGACGATGTCGAGGTCCGCAAGCTTTCCGGCGGTAACCGATCCGAGCTGGTCATCGTGCTTCATCACGCCGGCCGCGCCCAGCGTGGCGATGCGCAACACCTCCGCGGGTGGAATGCCGGCCTGCACGTAGAGCTCGAGCTCCCGATGAAGCGAGAACCCTGCGAGCGCGTCGGTGCCCGCGACGATCGGGATGTGGTTGTCGTAGAGCGCCTTGACCATCGCCAGCACGTTGCGAAAGGAGTCGCGATACCGGTGGTCCATCCCTTCAGGAATCGGCAGGCCGCCGGTCAGAAATCCGCGGCGCACCTGCGGCGGCAGACGTTCCGCAACCGCGGCATAGCTGGGTGACATCGTCCCCTTGCGCGAGACGAACATCCCCTCAAAGATGGACACGGTAGGATCGATGACGATCTGCTTCTCTCTCAACAGATCGAGAAATGCCGTTACCGGCGCCGACTGCAGGTCCAGCAGTGCGCCGCGCTCGGCAACGGCCGTGAATCGCACCGGCGTCCGCGTGTCCTGAACGTCGGGCCAGAAATTCAGGAAGAGGAAGTTGGTGTGCTGGATCTCGTCATAGCCGGCGCGGACGGCATCCTCCGCGCGCATGAAGGCCGGCACGTGTCCGCTGACGCGCAAGCCGTGCGCATGCGCGAGACGCGTCATCACGGGCACGAGCTCGGGTCTCACGGAGCTGTAGATCTTGATCTGCTCGTAGCCGAGCCGGGCGTAGTTGTCGATCGCGGCGCGGGCCGCATCTTCCGTATCGACGAGCACCTTGGTCGGGCCCGCGAACGGACCGGGACCGTCGATGATGCCGGCCATCACGATGCGGGGACCGATCGCGGCGCCGCTGTCGATCTTCCTGCGGAGGTCGATCAGAAAGTCCGTGTCGTTGGCAAGATCGCGGACGGACGTGATGCCATTGGCGATGTCGAGCATCCCGTCGTCTTCGCCATTGTGCGTGTGCATATCCCAGAGTCCGGGGATCACGGTCCGGCCCTGCGCGTCAATCCGCTCGAGACCGTCCGGCGCGGTTACTCCGACTCCTGCGGATTCGATCCGATTGCCGCGGATGACGATCGTCGTGCCGGGCGTGGTGTGCATTGTGGCGGGATCGAACAGCCGCGCGTTCGTGATCACGATCCCACCGCCGGCGGGTGTGTGTGTAAGGCGCGACGTGGCACTGGCAACCGCTTCGTTTCGCCAGCCGTCCTGCGCCTTCAGCAACTGCGGCACCACCGTGTCCCAGCCGTCCGCGATGATCGAGGACCACGACGACGCGGAGGCGAACAGCTCGTTCCGATCGTCGAGCCACACGGGCGATGGCGTGAATCCGAGTCCGATGATTTCGTAGCAGGTGACGTGTTCCGTTCTTCCGCCAGCGGAGACCTTCAACTCTCCCACGCGGCGGATCGACGCCTCGCCGGCGGGAAGCAGCGCCAGGTGATTCCCTGGTGCGGCCAGGAGCGCGCGCGCCAGCACCGCCGTTTCCTCGGGTGGGGCGTACATCGACACATAGAAGGCCACTCCGTTCGACGCCCGGCCCGACTCTGATCCGTTGGACCAGACTCCGTTCGCGAATGTCTCCGTCAACGGCGCCTTCAGGTAGTCATTCCCTTCGGTCTTCAGCGAGGTGGTGACCGAATGCCCGTCGGTGGTCATGACCGTGTGGGTCTTCGGTCCCCGGCCGCGGTCGTTGAATTCGAAATCGATCGTGCGATCGTTTCCGTGCGCGCTCACAGTCTCCGTCCCGGCGCGATGCCCGCCGAGGATGAAGGCCCGGGTCTGGGGAGGGAGGGTGTGCGCACAGGCGGTCAGCGAGGCCGCGAGGAGTCCCAGAGCTTGGATTCGCATGGGCAGAGTGTACGATTTCGCTCCATGCCGCGCCCGGCCGTTTCCGCCATCATCCATACGCTGGATGAGAAAGACTTCATCGAGGACTGCATCCGCTCCGTCGAATGGGCGGACGAGATCTACCTTCTTGATTCGTACTCCACCGACGGGACCGTCGAACTGGTGCGTGAGAAGTTTCCCCGCGTTCGCATCGAGCAACGGGAGTACCTCGGGGCCGCGTCGCAGAAGAATTACGGCATCGACCGGGCCACCCACGACTGGATCTTCGTCATCGATGCCGACGAGCGCGTGACTCCGAAGCTGCGCGACGAGATCCTGCGCACGCTGGAAGGACCGCTCGATCTCTGGGCGTACTCCGTCCGCCGCCTCAACTTCATGCTCGGAAAGCCGGTGCGGTTCTCAGGGTTGCAGCGCGACCGGGTGACCAGGCTGTTCCATCGCGGTCATGCCCGCTACCCGAATAAGCGCGTGCACGCCGACCTGCTCGTCGACGGTTCCGCGGGACGGCTGACGCGCAGGATGGACCACTACTACATCCGCAGTTTCGATCACATGATCGCGAAGATGAAGCGCTACGCGGAGTGGGGCGCCGCGCAGATGTTCATCGACGGGAAGACGACGAATCTCTTCGGCATCATCGCCCACCCGATCGCTAAGTTCTTCCGTGACTTCATCGTCAACCTCGGTTTTCTCGACGGCACGCGTGGCCTGATCTCGGTCGGCATGCACGTCTGCTACACGTTCTGGAAGTACGCGAAGCTTTGGGAGTTGACCGAGCTCCGGCGGATGGGCAAACCGGTTCCTCTGCCGAAGCTCGACGAGGCGGATGGGCGGTGGGAGCTGCCCTGGGTGAAAAAGACGACCTGAAGGTGGTCAGGGCGTCTTCGGCACGAGCACCCAATCGGTCTTTACCCGCGCACTCTCGTTTCCGGACTTATCCACCGACACGACCTCGTAGTAGTACGAGATTCCGCGACTGACGCTGGTATCCCGATAGTTGGTCGCGGTGAGGAGTTGCACCGGCGTCATGGGAATCGTGCCGACCGGCTTCAGCTGGCTGATCCCGGCGCCTTCCGTACGATAGACCTTGTATCCGGCCATGTCGGGGGCTTCGGCGGCGTCCCACACCAGGCGCACTCCGGCAGTTTCGACGAGAGCGGTCAGATTCGTGGGGGGTGGCGGGGGAATGAGGTCCTTGAACGTTGCGCCGGCGATGGTGGAGGGATCGCTTTCGATGCGCGGCGGCCCGATCACGGCCACCGCGGTGACGAAGTAGTCGTGCTGTCCGTATGGCGGCGTATCCGTGAATGTCGTTGCGGTGATCGGGGCGGAGCTCACCGGTGTGGCGAATTCGTCCGCCGGCTGGTTGTGCGGAAAGCGATAGACGTCGTACCCGGCGATGGAGGGCTTGCTCACTCCACTGATCGCCGTTTCCGGCGCAGTCCAGGTGAGCACGATGCCTTCGCGCTGTGCGACAGCGGTGAGGTTTCCTGGCGCTACGGGGACATCCGTCGGCACGATCGAGACCAGGTTGGAGAGGTCGCTGTTGGCGGACGTCCCTTCGGTCACGACGGCGTAATTGACGCGCACGGGATGTCCGTCCGCCGAGCGCGGAGGCACACTGTCCTCGTACGTCAGCCGCGCGCCGGTCGTCGCGGCCGGCAAGTTGGCGCCTTCTATGCTGTCCACCCGGGTCCTGAGCTTCAGGAACCGCGTCGCCACCATCGGCTGCGCGGCCGGCTGCTCATCGACAGCACGCCAGATGACGACGCGCTTGATGCCGGACATGTTCCGTCCTGCCGTCGTCATCGAAGGGTAGCTCCACGAGAGCAGAACTTTGGGACCGCGCTGTGCTACAAGAAGATCGGTCGTCGCTTTCGGGATGACGGGGATGGGCGGATGCGGATCGCCGCGTTTGCCGCATGCAACGACAGCGAACAGGAAAAGCACCGCGAGTTTTCTCACCAGCGCGGAATTCTAACGGACAGGAAGCCTCATGTGCGGAATCATCGGATACGTCGGTACGCGTGATGTCGTGCCGGTCCTCCTCGGAGGGCTGAAAAAACTCGAGTATCGCGGCTATGACAGCGCCGGAATCGCCGTCATCTACGGCGGCGGCGTCGAGGTCGTACGCGCCGAGGGAAAGCTGTCGAACCTCGAGGCAAAGCTGGCGGCGCGTCCCATTCACGGCACGTTCGGGATGGGTCACACACGCTGGGCCACACACGGCAAGCCGAACGAGAACAACGCTCACCCGCACCGGGACTGCACCGGGAAGGTCGTCGTCATCCACAACGGCATCATCGAGAACTTCCTCCCCATCAAGCAGCGGCTGCAGAAAGCGGGGCACGAGTTCAAGACGGAGACGGATACCGAAGTCGTCGCCCATCTCATCGAAGAGACGATGAAGGACGGGACCAAGTTCGTCGAGGCCGTGAAGAAGACCCTCAAGCAACTCGAGGGACACTACGCGCTGGTGATGATCGACGGCAACGAGCCCGGCACGATCATCGCCGCCAAGCAGGGGCCGCCCCTCGTCGTGGGGCTCGGCGACAACGAAAACATCATCGCCTCCGACGTCGCCCCGCTCCTCGCCTATACGCGGGACATCAACTATCTCGAGGATGGCGAGTACGCGATCGTCGATCAGAAGAGCGTGCAGGTCTTCGATTCGAACGACAAAGCGGTCCATCGGGAACCGAAGCGCATCCTGTGGGACGCCGTCATGGCCGAGAAGGAAGGCTACCGGCACTACATGCTCAAGGAGATCCACGAGCAGCCGCGCGCGGTGCGCGACACGTTCACCGGCCGCATGTTCGAGGAGTCGGGCGAGATCTTCTTCAATGACCTGCAGTTCACGCCGGAAGAATGGGGACGGATCAGGAAAGTCCATGTCATCGCCTGCGGCACCTCGTGGCACGCGGGCCTGGTCGGCAAGTTTCTGCTCGAGGATGCGGCACGGATTCCGATCGAGGTCGACTACGGCTCCGAGTATCGCTACCGCAATCCGATCATCGACGACACCACGCTCGTCATCGGTGTGACGCAGTCCGGCGAGACGGCCGACACCATCGCCGGCATGCAGGAAGCGAAGAAGCAGGGCGCCAAGCTCGTCACGATCTGCAATGTCATCGGCGCGGCGGCGACGCGGATGTCGGACGGGGTGATCTACACGAACGCCGGTCCGGAGATCGGCGTCGCCTCGACGAAAGCCTTCACGACGCAGCTGACCGCGTTCTATCTGCTGTCGCTCTACATCCGCCAGCTGCGGGGCGGGAACGTCGACGACCGCCGCTTCGCGATGCACGAGCTCAGCGTGATCCCGCACAAGATCGAAGACATCCTGGCCAGGCAGGAGAAGCACATCGAGGCTCTTGCGCACAAGTATTCGAAATCGCAGGACTTCCTCTTTCTGGGACGTGGCGTGCACTACCCCATCGCCCTGGAGGGAGCGCTCAAGCTCAAAGAGATCTCGTACATCCACGCGGAGGGCTATCCGGCCGGTGAGATGAAACATGGCCCGATCGCGCTCATCGACGAGAACCTGCCGGTCGTCGCGATCGCCACGCACACGCCGGTCTACGACAAGGTCGTCTCGAATCTGCAGGAAGTGAAAGCGCGCGACGGCAAACTGATCGTGATCTGCGATGAGGGCGATGAAGACATGCGCAAGCTGGCCGACGACGTGATCGAGATCCCGTGGGCGCCCGAACCGCTCCAGCCGATTCTCTCGGTCATTCCGACGCAATTGCTCGCGTACTACATCGCACTGAAGCGTGGTTGCGATGTGGATCAGCCCAGAAATCTCGCGAAGAGCGTGACGGTGGAGTGATGCGGCGCGCGGACCGGTGACGAGCGGCCTGGCGCCGATGGTGAATCCCTTTCGCGCGAAGCGCTATCGGAGTGCGGTGGCGCCGGTCACCGTTTTTGGGCGGGGTGGGGCGGCAATGATCAAAACGCCGCGACTCGAGTGGGAACCGATCACCGACAATGAGTCCGTGATCGCGCTCCACTTTCAAGCTCCGTACGACTGGAACGGCCTGCTGAACTTTCTCCGTCCGCGAGCGATCGGAGGGTCTGAGATTGTGACCGCCGACGCGTACGAACGTTCCGGAGTCCGCGTCACACACAACGCCTGGAGAAACGTGGTGCTCGTAGACAACGACAGCCAGGCCGATCGCGTCCGGACGATGTTCGACGTCGATGCCGACATCGCTGCAATCGAGTCGCACTTCGCGCGCGATCCACTTCTCGGACCGCTCGTCCGCGCGCACCCCGGCATCCGCGTGCCTGGCACGTGGGATCCGTTCGAGATGGCGATCCGCGCGATCGTCGGACAGCAGGTCAGCGTGGCCGGCGCGACGACGCTGATGGCCCGCATCGCCACGCGACATGGCATCGTGGCGCAGAAACTCATGCGTGCACGCACGAACCCCGGAATGCCGCAGGCGCGCTGGAGCGCGATTCGCGGACTGGCGCGGGCTGTGACGCGAGGCGAGGTCACCTTCCAGCGCGGCGAGACTCTCGACGACTCGATCGCTCGCATGACCGCGCTGCCCGGCATCGGTCCGTGGACGGCGCACTACATCGCCATGCGTGCCCTTCGCGAGCCCGACGCATTTCCCAGCGGCGACCTCGGTGTACGCAAGGCGGCGGGAATGATCAGCGATCGCGAGCTTCTCGCACGCGCCGAAGCGTGGCGTCCCTTTCGCGCCTATGCCACGATGCTCCTGTGGAGAAGCCTGGGGTGATCTACCGCTACGTCGATACGCCGATCGGCGCGTTGCTCATCGCTGGTGATGGGACTGCCATCGTCGAGACGTACTTTGCCGGTGCGAAGCCGAAGGCGGATTGGATTCGCGATGACGACGCGTTGCGCGAGGCCGCCGATCAACTTCACGCGTACTTTTCGGGGGAGCGCAACACGTTCGATCTCCCGCTGGCGCCGCGCGGGACCGAGTTTCAGCAAGTGGTCTGGCATGCGCTTCTCGCGATTCCATACGGCCAGACCACGACCTACTCGACGATTGCACAGAGGATCGGTAAGCCGGCGGCCGTGCGCGCTGTTGGAGCGGCGAATGGCGCAAACCCGATTCCGATCATCATCCCGTGTCACCGCGTCATCGGCGCGAGCGGCTCGCTGACAGGATTTGGCGGGGGAATCGACGTAAAGCGTCAATTGCTCGCGCTCGAGGCACGAGTCGCGGGACAGACGCTTTTCTAGGCCGGCGCGGCCGGCGACGTAGATCGCCCAAGGCTCCGCCACGATTTGAGCCTGAACCTCATTGCCGCGCCGACTCCTGAGACTTCGTGATCCAGCCGCCGCCGAGGCAGAGGTCATCGTCGTAGAAGACGACGGCCTGACCGGGGGCGACGGCACGCAGTTTCTGAGCGAACTGAACGCGGGCACGGCCATCGGCGAGCGGCGTGACGACCGCGGCCACATCCGCAGCGCGCGACCGGACGCGTGCCTGGACTTCGATCGGTCCGGCGGGCGGCGCGCCAATCCAGTGCACGCGCTCTGCGATCAGTTCGTCGCGCTCGAGAGCAGCCGCATCGCCAACCACGACACGCTTTGTGAACGGATTCACGTCCAGAACGTACAGACGGTCGGCCGTGCCACCGATGTCCAGCCCGCGCCGCTGTCCGATCGTGAACCGGTAGTAACCGTCGTGAGTGCCCACCACGTTGCCGTCGATATCGACGATGTCTCCCGCGGCCTCGGACGGTTCGATCGCGGCCTCACGCTCGACGATCGCGGCATAGCTGTCCTTCTGCGGGACGAAGCAGATCTCAAAGGACTCCTTCTTCCGTGCGACGACCAGGCCTGCTTCCTCGGCTACGTCGCGTACCTCGGGCTTGGTCATTTCGCCGAGGGGGAAGAGAGCACCGCTGAGCTGCTCCTGGGTCAATTCGAAGAGGAAATAGGACTGATCCTTGGCGATGTGCAGGGCCTTGCGCAGCTCGAAACGGCCGGTGGCGTCGCGTGTGATGCGGGCGTAGTGTCCGGTAGCGATTTTCTCGGCGCCGATCGCGCGGGCCTTCTCGTGAAAGAGGTCGAATTTCACATGCGTGTTGCAGAGGACGCATGGGCTCGGCGTGAGTCCGCTCAAATAGGACTGCACGAACGGAGTGATGACCTTCTCGTGAAAGTTCTGCTCGAGGTTCAGCGTGAAGTGCGGGATCTCGAGCTTCCAGGCGACGCGGCGTGCGTCGGCGAGGTCGTCGATCGTGCAGCATCCGCCGTAGGTGGTATCGGCATTGGCAAGGTTGTCGTACATCTGCATGGACAGACCGACGACCTCGTGTCCGGCGGACTTGAGGATGTACGCGGCGGTCGATGAATCGACCCCGCCGGACATGGCCACAGCGACTTTCACGGCGTTCCCGAAAGCGGCGCTACAGAGGGCGATATTCCGTGAGGCACCTGTTGTGCATGCCACAGCGGGCGTGGTCCAGACCAGCGACGAAGTGGCGGGGAAGCTTCCGTATTGTGTCCTCGTGGTCGACGACGACCCGAGCATCCGCAAAATGATCGTAGCTGCGCTCAAACGCGACGGCTACGTCTTCCATGAAGCGCCGAACGGCAAAGATGCCCTCGACGTCATGCGCCGCGAGCACCCCAACGTCGTCGTCCTCGACCTGATGATGCCCATCCTCTCCGGTTGGGACGTCCTGCAGGCGCGCGAGCTCGAGCCAGAGCTCAAGCAGATCCCGGTCATTATTATCAGCGCCAATCGCGAACCCGAGGTGCTGACTGCCGTGGACAAAGGCATCTGCGCATTCCTGCCGAAACCCTTCGACATCGGAGCGTTGAGCGCACTCGTTCGCAGCTGCCTTCCACGACCGCGGGCTGAGGGGACGTCCGCCGCCGAAGCGCCGGCCTGTTGAGCCCCTGATACCATTCCCCCATGTGGGTCTGCATCATCATGGGAAGTGACTCCGACGCTGATGTCATGGGGCAGGCATGTACGGCTCTCGACGAAGCAGGTGTGCCGTACGAGATGAAAGTCGCCTCGGCTCACCGCAGTCCCGAGCGAACGAAACAGATCATCACCGATGCGGAACGGGACGGCGCGGGCGTCTTCATCGCCGGCGCAGGGATGGCGGCACATCTGCCGGGTGTGGTGGCCTCTTTCACGACCAGGCCCGTGATCGGTGTCCCACTCACGGGCGGCGCGTTGCAAGGGCTCGATGCCTTGCTGGCCGTCGTGCAGATGCCTCCGGGAATCCCAGTGGCCACCGTCGCGGTCGGCGGAGCGCGCAACGCCGGAATCCTGGCCGCGCAGATCCTTGCGTTGACGGACGAGAGCCTCGCGGCGCGGTTGCGTGCGCAACGTGCGTCGATGGCCGACGCGGTGGCGCAGAAGTCGAAGAAGGTCGAGCGCTCGACGCGATCGTAGAGCGATGGCTCATTCCCACCACGCGCACGACACCCACGGAACGACGGTTTCGAGCAAGCTGCTGATCGCGTCGATCGCGACCGCGGTGTTTGTCGCGGTGGAGATCGTGACCGGCATTCGGGCGAACTCGCTCGCGCTGATCGGCGACGCGCTGCACAACGTCACCGACACGCTGGCTCTCCTGTTGGCGCTGTTCGCCGTGCGTGTCGAGAAGCGACCGGCCACGACCGCAAAGTCGTACGGCTGGCATCGGGCCGGCGTACTGGCCGCGTTCATCAACGCCGGCGTGCTGGTGGCGCTCACGATCTTCCTCTTCGTCGAGGCCGCACAGCGCCTGCGCGCGCCCGCCGCCGTGAACAGCACGGCCATGCTCCTGACGGCAACGGCGGCACTGCTCCTCAATGGCGCGATCACCTTCTGGCTCCGCGCCGAAGGGCGCAAGGACCTCAACATTCGCGGCGCGGTGCTGCACATGCTCGGTGACGCGATCTCCTCCGCCGGCATCATCGGCGCCGCGCTGCTGATCCGAGTGACCGGGTCGCTCTTCTGGGATCCTGCCGTCACCACCGTGATCGGCGTGCTGATCCTCTGGAGCAGTTGGGCGATCCTGCGCGAAGCCATCAACCTGCTGCTCGAGGGAACCCCTGCCGGCATCGACCCGGAAGCAGTCACCCACGCCATCGCAGCGCTGGACGGCGTCGCCGGCGTTCACCACCTCCACATCTGGGCTCTCGGTGCGTCGCGGCCTGCGTTGTCGTGTCACCTGATGGTCGGCGACATCCCGCTGCGATCGACCGGCAATCTGCTGGCCCGGGTGAACGGAATGCTGGAGCACGACTATGGCATCACACACACGACCGTGCAGTTCGAGTTCGCGGACTGCGCTGCAGACGATCCGTACTGCGTGCCGTACGAGACGCCGGCCGGCCGAAAAGGGTCAACCTGACCGCGTTCGAGTCAGCCTGACTTCGCGCGGAGCGACGCCTCGTGAGCGCGCGCATGTGCAAGCGCGTCCTCGAGCATTCGAACGAGCTCGCTCGCGGACGCGAGAAGCGCCTCGTGGTTTCCCGCCGCCAGTGACGCGAACGGATCGTCCATCGCAGCGGCCGGCGGTTCCCCGGTGCTCATGTCGCCGAATGGGTCTTCCTCTTCAGCCACGGTCGCGATCGGGTGTACCTCGATCGGTTCGACCGCGAAGGGAGAGACGGGAACAGGCTCGTGTGCTGCCAACGAAGGAGGCGGCGACCCCTCCTTCATCGACAGTTTGGGTGTGCCGGCAGACATCGGTGTCACACCGGAGCGCGCCGTCATGTCGGGAGCGGCCAGTGCCGGCTCTTCGTGGAGCGTCGTGTCGACGTCGTTCTTGATGTTGTCGAGGATCCGCGCCACCGCCGCGCGCAGGGTGGCGGTGACGCCGGTCCCGCTGATCGCGGATGCTTCCACGACCGTCACGCCGTCCGGGTTCAGGTACGCGTTCATCGTCTCGACGGAGTCGATGTTCGGCAGATCGCGCTTGTTGTACTGGAAGATCAGCGCCACCTTCTGCGGATCGATGCGATTGAGGCGCAGGTTCACCTTGAGATTCTCGAAGCTGTCGAGATTGGACTCGTGCATCGTCGACTGCGAGTCCGCGACAAAGACGACCCCGTCCGAACCGCGCAGCACCAGCTTGCGGGTCGCGTCGTAGAAAACCTGGCCAGGCACGGTGTAGAGCTGGACGCGCACCTTCTGGCCGCGGATCGTTCCCAGCTCCATCGGCATGAAATCGAAGAAGAGAGTACGGTCGGTCTCCGTCGACATCGAGATCATCTTGCCTTTGTTGTCGAGCTTGGGATTGCCGTAGATCTTCTCGAGATTCGTGGTTTTCCCGCAGAGTCCAGGCCCGTAGTAGACGAGCTTGACCGTCACCTCGTTGATCGCCTTGTTGATGAGGACCATGGCGGATTAGCTTACTACGGGGGCGGTTGAGGTTTTTGTGATTGCCTTGTTGCGGGGTTGCGGGCGTGATCCGACTTCGCGACACCCCTCACCCGCACTCCGCTTCGCTCCGTGTCTCCCTCTCCCCGCTCCGCGGGGCGAGGGGTACTCGATGAGAGAGAGTACCTGGTAGGTTGCGATCCGGGAGGATCCGAGGGGATTGGCTGAGTGTGAATGAATACCGTACCAAAACCCTGAGGTCCTTCGCCCCGTGAAGTACTTCTTCCCGCGCAGCAGTGTGAATAGACCCGTGCCCTAAACCGTGAGGTCCTTCGCCCCGTGAAGTACTTCTTCCCGCGCGGCAGCGTGAATAGACCCGTGCCCTGAACCGCGAGGTCCTTCGCCCCGCGCAGCGGGGGGAAGGTGGCCGAAGGCCGGACGAGGGGCCGCCCAACCCAGGCGCACGGCGACCTGGCGAAACCCAGGCAACCGCGAGACCCCAACGCCAACATCCGATATCCTTGACCCATGTCGCGCAAAGAACTGTTCGAAAAAGTGTCGATGGAGCAGATCATCGGCGTCGTCCGCGAAGAAAGCGTCGAAGTCGCCGAGTCGGTGGCGGAGGCGTATGCACGCAACGGGATCCGCATTCTCGAGGTCACGCTGACCACACCCGATGCGTTCGACCTCATGGCGAGGTTTGCGCAAAAGTACGCAGCGCTCGACATCGTCATCGCTGCGGGCACCGTCCGCAACCCCAACGATGCCGCGCTCGCGCGGCGCGCCGGAGCGCGGGTCATCGTCTCGCCCCACACCGACGTTCGCATCATCGAATACGCGAATGAGAATGACCTGCTCTGCATCGCCGGCGCAGGCACCGCCACGGAGATCATCCGCGCCTGGGAAGCCGGCTGCGACATCGTCAAAGTCTTTCCGGCCCTCTACCTCGGTGGACCCGACTACATTCGCACTCTGCGCGGTCCGATTCGGGACGTTCCCATGCTCGCCGGTGGCCCAGTTCCCCTCGACACCATCGAGCATTACCTCGACGCCGGCTGCCTCGCCGTGAACCTCGGGGCTTCCCTCGCCGTCCCCGAGCTGGTGAAGGGCGAACAGTGGGAAGAGATCGGGCGCCGTGCCCTGCTGGCTACCTCGATCGTCCAGTCGCGCCACGTCGATGTCGAGTCAGACGCCTACGTCCACTGATCGTGAGCGGGCTCATTCAGAAGGCCTACCTCGTCCCGGGACAGCCGCACATTCTTCTCACGCCGGAACGCAATCCGGGCTGGGCCTCGCTGAAGCAGAGTTACGAGGCCATCGGACGCGAGATCGAGCGCTCCGGCGCCGAGCTGATCCTGCTCTACTCCACACAGTGGTTTTCGGTCATCGGGCACCTGTTCCAGACCGCGGCGAATCCAGCCTGGACGCTCGTCGATCAGAACTGGTACGAGCTCGGCGAGATCCCCTACTCGTTCCGGATCGACCCTGAGTTCGGTGCGCTCTACGCCGCCATCTGCAAAGAGATGGGGATGCAGACCGCGACGGTCGACTATCACGGCTTCCCGATCGACACCGGAACCGTCGTCGCGCTGAAGCTCCTGAATCCGAACAACGCGGTGCCTGCATCCGTCGTCTCGTGCAACATCTACGCGGAGCGCGACGAGACGCGCGCCCTTGGCCGCGCCGCACGCACGGCGATCGAGCGCTACGGAAAGAAGGCCATCGTCGTGGTCGTGTCGAACCTCTCCAACCGCTACGAGGTCGGCGAGATCAACCCGACCCACGATCACATCTCCTCGTCGAAGGATGACGAGTGGAACCGCAAGATTCTGGAGATGCTCGGCGAGGGACGTCTCGAGGACGTCGCGCAGGTCGCGCGCGAATTCGGCCGCGAAGCAAATGCCGACATGGGGTTCAAAGCGATCTGGTGGCTGGCGGCGCTCGCGGGTGAGAACAACAAATACGACGGCAAGGTCTGGGACTACCAGGCCGTGTGGGGAACGGGCAACGCCATCGTCGAGCTGACGCCGAATCCCGGGAAGGCCCTCGACTTCGAAAAGGAGTTCGACGAAGGCCCTGTCGAGTCGGGTACGGGCCTCGAGTCCCACAACGTCGCCGAAGGCGGCCCGGACGTTGGCCGCGCCAGCGAGATGTCCTCGCAGGAGCATTGGCCGGAAGACCGCGCCGCACCGATCGTAACCTCCCGCGCGGCCGCCCCGGTCGGCGCGTACCCACACGCCCGCCGCGTGGGAGACCTCCTCTTCCTTTCCGGCATCGGACCACGGAAGCCGGTGACCAACGAGATCCCCGAGGGGATCGAAGAGCAGACGCGCGCGACAGTTGAGAACGTTCGCGCGATCCTCGAAGCCGCCGGCAGTTCGCTGACAAAAATCCTCGACATCACGGTGTACCTCACCGACATGAAACGCGACTTCGACCGCTTCAATCGCGTCTACGCCGAACTGCTGGGAACGATCCAGCCGGCGCGCACAACGGTCGGTGTCGACTCACTCCCAACGCCGATTTCGGTCGAGATGAAGATCATCGCCGCGGTGTAAGCGTGGGCAAACCGTCTCAACTAGTAAATGGTGAGGTCGGATGCTCGATCCAGCGAGTCACAAGGGGTCAGGCCATCGGTCATCGTCTGAAGCCGCGAAGGCGCGGAAGGAAATTGCCGTCGCCGCCACACTTCTCCAGCGTTATGTTGGTCGCTATCAGCTCGCGCCGAACTTTGTCATCGCCATCACTCGCGAAGGCGGTCAACTGTTTCTTCAGGCGACCGGACAGGCAACGTTCGCGATGTTCGCGGAAGGGGAGCACGACTTCTTTCTGAAAGCCGTCGATGCGCAAGTGACGTTCGTCGATGACGGTCGCGGGAAGGCGAAGAATCTCGTTCTGCACCAGAACGGCCAGAACGTACCCGCCCCGCGCATCGAGTAACTCGATTCTCATTCCATCGTCGACATCGCCGTTCGAGCACAACCAGAGCTCATACGCTGCGATGATGCGTGCGGCCGCCCGCTCGTGACCAAAGTCATGCCAGAGACGTCGCGGAACCACAAAGGTGGTGAGGACGTCCCAGCATCGTGGCGCGAGTAATCTCGATTCCGTTACCAGAAGGAATCCTCGCCGGTCTGGGTGGCGGCGTAGGCCTCCTGTACGCGATCGATGCAATTTGCACGCGACGCGGTTGGATGCTCTCGCACATGCATTGGGTATGTGCGTCTGATTGGCCCGGGTTCCTGCTAGTGTAGTGTTTCATCCTGTTGTTGATTTATTGGCTGCGAGCCAAGCGCGACCGACTTTTTCGATGATGGTGTCAGCTTCAGCAGTCCAGATGTAGGGCAACGGATTCTCGTTGTGTTGGTCGATGTAGTCGCCGATCG
>JBBRTE010000001.1:0-447180 GCA_038244715.1 Thermoanaerobaculia bacterium | reverse complement strand
CGATCGGCGACTACATCGACCAACACAACGAGAATCCGTTGCCCTACATCTGGACTGCTGAAGCTGACACCATCATCGAAAAAGTCGGTCGCGCTTGGCTCGCAGCCAATAAATCAACAACAGGATGAAACACTACACTAGATAACTTTAAAACTGACCCACTACCCATGACCCCGTCTTCTTGCCTGGTTGGGATTCCGCGCGATAGAATGCAACCGCTCGGCTAGTCTTCTGGAATGAGAACAGGAATCGTGTCGATCGCAGTTTTGGCCGCCGCCTCGGCGGCATATGCTCAGCTGAGTGCTATTCCGGTCGCGCGAGACGTAGTGCCAATCAGGTTGACGACGGAACTGAGCATGATCCCAGACGCGGCCCTGGATGCGGCGAAAGCAGCGGGAAGCAAGCTCGGAGCACACATGGGTAAATCAAGCCGCGGCAATCTCGTCGTAGGCCTCGAAGTGCCCACGAGCAAGTTGGACGAATACTGCATCTACCCCATCATCAACGCCAAGACTGGCGGTCACATGCGGACGTTCGCGGCATGGCAGTTAGAGTTCATACAAGGGAATTCACGCGATGCGCGCCGAACGACCGGCGAGGTGCTAGTGGAAGTTGCGCTGCGACCGAACGGCGATCATTCGATGATGGAGTTCTGGAGCAACTGCATAGGCGACACCGAACTAGGCCGCGTTCCAGCGCCTTCAACTGGCAAATTTGAGCAGTCCTTTGTCGCCCAACTCTCTGCAATCACCGGCCAAAACATTGACGCATCCTCCCTTATAAACACTGCGATGGATGCGCCTGCCGAGGAACCGTACAAATTCAAGTCTGACTTTGATCCGAACGACATTCATCGTAACCCGTTACGGGCACTGCATCCAGGCGTATCGGATCGGACCGCGGTAAGTGCCGACGTTGAGGCCGACGCAGCGGCCGTCTGGAAGGCTACGCTTCGATCGACGCAAAAGCTTGCGGATCTTCGCGGAGTGCCTATTACTCGGACCGATCAAAAGCTGTTCGTGGTTCAAAACGGGGCGTCGGCTACGGACTCTGGCCGTGGCTGGCGTGAAGAGTTTGTTACCTCGCTCACATCTGAGGGGCGAGGTCGAGTGCGCATCAGGGTCGTCAGGCGCTTACTCGTACATTCGCGAGACAGCGCTGAATGGCACGGTGCACCGAGTGATGGCGAAATCGAGAGCTGGCTAATCGGCAACATCATCGGGGACGTTACAGGTCGCGAAGTGGTTGGCCAGGGCGCTCCCGTTTTAGAGCGAACGGCTCCGCCGAACCCGGCGCCGCCGCAGGCGGTAGCTGGAGAATCGACTGAGCGGCGCGTTCCCGAGTCACCGTCAACGCCGATCGCCACGCCGCAAGTCTCAACCACAGAGGTGAGCATCTCAAGTTCGGTCGAAAACGCGGACGTTTACATCGACGGCAACTTCGTTGGGAACGCCCCTCTCCCAAGCTTTCGCCTTCCAGCGGGAGTGCATACAATCGTGGTTCAAGCAATGGGCTACGAGACTTGGCGTCGTGACCTTACCGTCGCTACGAACGCTACCCGTGTAGTTGCTCAGCTGCGCAAAATGCCCTGACAACTGTCTCGCTCACGATAACGAGGCGTGATGTTCATTTGCGCGTGGGTTTCACATGCTGCGAGCCGGGTCGCTGGTGCGAAGTGATCGAGAAGCCGACCCATGGAATCCCACTACCGTGCCGCTGCAACAGTACAGTTTCAGCCGCTCGTCCGCTCTCGGGAAATGCGGGTTACGTATTCGACTGCAACAATTGAGTTACCTCCGCGCCCACAGCGCGTAGAGGAAGCACATTCGAGCCCGGCGAATGGGTGCTCCCGGAGCGTAGTGGAACAGGAACAGGAACAGTGGGGCCATGCCTTCGATCCTCGGTTTTCGGCAAGCTCCGTGTCGCATTCATAGGTCTTCTTAGAGGCGCTTGGCTATTCGGAGGCGAATTGGCGTCGACGAACGACGCGATTCGCGCTCAGAAGTGGAGGAGACCGGGTGCTAACGCTCGATCGGTCACCACCGTCGCCGAGACGGACGTGCTTCCTCCATCGTCGTCGGAGACGCCGTGCGGAACGAGACGTCAGATCAAATCGGGATCAGGCTCGCAGGGTGGCGAGAGCGCCATCGAGCCAGGTCAGAAGCGTTCGCTCCTCTCCAAACTCGCGCTCGCAGCGTTTGATGAGATTCGAGATGTGCCCTTCGCTTCGCAGCCGGAGCGAGGCCGCAATTGATCGAAGTGTGACCAGGCCTTCATGCCACCCGATCCATGCGGTCAGTCGTCGTAACATCCCTCCGCGCGTGGCGCGAATCACGGACGCCGAAACGCTGGCGGCCTTGGCCACGGCGGCAACGATCATGTGCATCTTCGGCCTTCCAACCGCGCGCTGCGTCCGGGGATGATCGGTCGACCGCGGCTTGGTCTCCACAGGTTTGCGCATCGCTTTGGTCCATTCCTCGGTTCCAAGGTAGAGCTGATTCGTCAGCTTGTCCCAGAGTCGATCCTTGCAACCGATCTTCGCCAGAACGAAATCTCGGTAGCTCGCCTGCGCCGGCTCCCGTTCGCCACCGAACAGCTGCAGAACCGCGTCGAGGTCCAACCACTCCGGCGCCTTCTCCAGCCCTGCCGTCGCTCTGTAGCTGGACCACTTGTACTGTTCGGGACGCTCGACCATCGTCGCGCGCACCGGGTTGAGCACGACGTAGCGCAGCACCTCGGCGAAGTAGGCCTCCTTATCGATCAGAAAAGCCTTGAATCGTCCCTGAAAGAGATGACCGCTCCGCGCGTAAGTGCGATTGAACCCGCCCGCATAGGCACCGTTGAGCCAGTGCATCCCCCGCGAGAGGTTCGGCTCGAGCGTCTGGATGACGAGATGGAAGTGATTCGACATCATCACCCACGCGGTAACCGACCATCCAAACCGTTTCGTCGCCAGCCCAAGGAGAACGAGGAAGGCCCTGCGGTCGCGATCGGAGCGGAAGATGTTGCGTCGTTCATTGCCGCGTGATGTGAGGTGATAGAGAGCGCCAGCGAACTCGATACGTAACGGTCGTGCCATAACGCCGCCGAGGATCCCTCGGAGCGAACGCAATCGCCGAGGAATCCGCGCGCTGTAGAGAAATCCGCCCTGCGGGCCCCTCGGAATGGAAGAGCGCACCACCCAGCGTAGAGCCGCCTTCTTGAAAACGATGATCGAGGGCCTGGCCCTACTGATCGACTAACGGCGGCAACACCGCTCCGGCCGGCCGCGGCGCGATCTACTTCAATACGTTCACTCCCGTCACCGCGATGAACAACACGATCATCGCCAGCAACACCGGCGGAAACTGCTCCATCGCCGCCGGCAGCATCTTCACCGGCGGCCACAATCTTCAGTTCGGCGACTCGACCTGCTCCGGAGTCACCGTGGCCAATCCGATCCTCGGCTCCCTCACCAATAATGGCGGTCCCACCAAAACGATGGCCCTCGGCGCCAGCAGCCCCGCCATCGATGCCGGCGACAGCGGCGTCGCCCCCGCCACCGACCAGCGCGGCAACCTCCGCACTGACGGCAACGGCGACGGCACGGTGATCGCGGATATTGGAGCGTACGAAGCACCGAGGGTGGGCAACGCGACGGCGCCAGGACGGCATCGGGCGGTGAAGAAGTAGCGTCCTTTGCAAAGAGATACTCAGCCGGAGAAGTAGGCCGGAGAGTCGTCCGCGCTTGCAGCCGCCGCAGCCGCGTAGCCATCATCGCGGGTGCACTACGATGTCGCGCGCGGACCGCGCGGCCGAGGCGCAAGGCCGTTGGGCAGACGACACGGATCACCTGATGTCGAGACCTGGGTGTTGGCACTCAAGAACACGGAGACTCAAATGAGAAAGCTCAAAATCATGGAACACATCTCGCTGGACGGAGTGATCCAGCACTCCGCAGATGACGACGATTTCCCCTACAGCGACTGGTCCGCGCCCTATCGGACCCCCGCAGGCCGGGATTTAGTCCTCGCCGCGTATGGTGAGAGGTTCGATCTGCTGCTTGGCCGTCGCACCTACGATCTCTGGTCAGGCTTCTGGCCAAAGGCGCCGAGCAGTCCGATGGCGGACGGCCTCAATGCGGCAACGAAATATGTCGCTACCCACCGTCCGGAGAGTCTTGAATGGGGCCCGTTCGAGAGCTTTGGACCGGACATCGTCGAGGGCATTCGCCGCATCAAGTCGCAGAACGGCCCGGACCTTGTCCTCTCGGGTAGCTCTACCCTGACATCGATGCTGCTCGAACATGGGCTTGCGGATGAAGTTCTGCTGATCGTCTCTCCGGTCCTGTTGGGCACCGGGAAGCGCTTCTTTGCAGAGGGAACCCCGGCACGCTCATTCGAGCTCGTCAGCACGCAAGCAACGCCGTCCGGCATCGTCCTAAGTGCTTACAAGGTCGCCGGGCCCTTGAAGACCGGATAATTCGACGACGCGACATCGTCCGTGAATACCGGAACGCAGTCCAGGCTCGTAGCGCCGCCGAGCCGGCGGCGGTCCAGCCAGCGGGCCGCTGGCGCTACTCCCGCCTGTGACACAATCGCGCCTCCCACACAAAGGAACAGTGGGGCCATGCCTTCGATCCTCGGTTTTCTGCGAGCTCCGAGTCGAATTCATGAGACCTCCCGAGGCGCTTGGCTATTCGGAGGCGAACTGGCGTCGTCGACGACGATTCGCGCTCAGAAGCGAGGAGACCGGGTGCTACGCTCGATCGGCCGCCACCGTCGCCGTGACGGGCGTGCTTCCCCCAATCGTCGTCGGGGACGCCGCAGTGGACAGTGTCAGTGGGGTCAGGCCCTCGATCGTTGCTACAGATTTTCGCTTTATCACCGCCGCCGGGCCGGCGGCGGTCCTGCCAGCGGGCCGCTGGCGCTACGAGCAACCACCGTTCCATCCTTCCCAAGCGTCAGTTTACGGTAGCATCTAGCGTACCCATGACATTGCAGGTCGGTTCGACCGTCGGGCCTTACGCGATCGCGGAGCCGATCGGTGCCGGAGGTATGGGCCAGGTGTATCGCGCGCGCGATCCGCGCCTGGGCCGCGACGTCGCGCTGAAAATCCTTCTCCCGGAACTCGGGTCGAGCGCTGTCCATCTCCGCCGCTTTGAGCTCGAGGCACGCGCCGCCTCCGCACTCAATCATCCCGGCATCGTTGCCATTTACGACGTCGGTCACGAGGGCTCGCTGGCCTATATCGCCATGGAGCTCGTGGAAGGACAAACGCTCCGGGCGCAGATGAAAGGCGGCTCACTGACTCTCCGCGAGAGCTTGCGGATCATGTCCAAGGTCGCTGATGTCCTCGCGGCCGCTCATGAGCGCGGAATCATCCATCGCGATCTCAAACCGGAGAACCTGATCGTCGCCACAGGCGGATACGTAAAGGTCCTCGATTTCGGTCTGGCCAAGCTCGTCCAATCGTTTGCTTCGGACGACGATCTCACCACTCCCCAGACGCGGCCCGGTATGGTCCTCGGGACCGTGGCGTACATGTCGCCCGAACAAGCCAGTGGATGCGAAGTCGACTTCCGGAGCGACCAGTTCTCCATGGGCGTCATCCTTTATGAGGTGGTCAGCGGCCGTCGTCCCTTCGCAGAGCGAACCGCGGCGGAGACGATGGCGAGCATTATCCGAAACGAGCCCGTGCCGCTTTCGCAGGCCGCAACGTCCGTTCCTCCGGAGATTGAGCGGATCGTGACGCGCCTCCTCTCCAAGGAGCCGCGCGACCGTTACGGATCGACGCTGGACCTGGCGCGTGACCTGAGGGAAGTGCGCCAACTCCTCACGCATCCCTCCTACTCTGGACGCCGCAGCGCGGCTGATGAACCGAAGCGGCCTGTCGTCGGACGGGGACTGTTGGCGGCCGGAATTGCCATCGCCCTGGCGGCCGGCGCAGGCAGCTGGGTTTATCTCCGGCCCGAAACGCCCGCGAAGGTGGCGCCGCGAAAAATCTCCATGGCCGTCCTTCCGTTCCGCAGCGCGGCAGCAGAAGACCAGTCATTCACCGACGGCCTTGCAGCGTCGATCACGACGCGTCTGGCGTCCGTGACGTCGCTTCATGTGCTGCCGCCGTTCGATGTGCATACCGCGCCGGATGAGTCGCCGGTTTCCATCGCGCGGAAACGCCAGGCGGACATGCTGCTCCGCGGAAGAGTCGAGCGGTCCGCGGACACAGTCCGTCTGGCCTTTGAAGTGATCGATGGAGCGAGCGGAAAGCGCGTGGCGGGTGATTCGATCAGCGGGAGCGCGTCGGGGATTTTTGCGTTCGAGGAAGCGGCCGCCTCGAGCATCCTGAAAGCGTTGAATGTCGACTCCATTCCGTCCCGCCCCGCCACCACAGCGGCGGCCGTACGCCCCGCCAATCAACGACTCTACATGGAGGCTCTCGGCAGTCTCCAGAACCCCGAAAACGAGGCGGCCGTCGACCAGGCTCTCGAGCGTCTGCACCGGCTGCTGGAGGACGAGCGCGACTCGCCGGCTGTAAACACTCTGCAGGCCCGGGCGCTCGTTTCGAAATACGGGGTCACACGCCGCTCCATCTTCGCCGAGCAGGCCGCCATCTTCGCCGACCGCGCAGTCCAGCTCGATCCAGGCTCCCCCGATGCGCACGCGGCCATCGGCGACGTCAAGCTGGTGATGGGAAAGTATGCCGAGGCCGCCGCGGAATTCGAGCGGGTGCTGACCGCGGAGCCGGGGAGGTTCGACGCGGTGCTGGCACTCGCTCGCGCGTACAACGGTCTGGGCCGCGCGTCGGACGCGGAGAAGCGATTCATCGAGGCAACGGCGTTGCGTCCGGATCTCGCGCGCGCATTCAATCTTTACGGCGCGTTCTGCTTCAACCGCTCACGGTATGAAAAGGCGGTGGAGCTCTATCAGCGCGTGGTTACGCTCACGCCGCAGAGTGCGCGCGGCTTTTCGAATCTCGGGGCGTCTTATCAGGCTCTCGGGCGCTATGACGACGCGCTGGCCGCGCACCGCCGCGCGATGACGCTATCTCCCACAGCGATCAGTTACTCGAACCTCGGTTCGTGCGAGTTCTCGCTCGGCCGCTTCAGCGACTCGGTGGCATCCTTCGAAAAGGCAACGAAGCTCACTCCGGATAATTACATCCTCTGGTGCAACCTCGGCGACGCGTACCGGTGGGCTCCCGGGATGCGAGAGCGGAGCTTGAAGGCTTACAGCCAGGCCGCTCGGCTCGCGCACGAGTCGCTCGCAATCAATCCACGCGATGCGATGGCACACGCGCTGGTCGCCGGCGCGCTCGCAAAATCGGGAAAGCTCGATGAGGCTGGCGCGGAGATCGACACGGCACTCCGAATCGACCCAACGAGCTCCGTCGTCCTTTATCAGGCAGGCGTGGTCGCCATTCTGCGCGGCTCGCTGCGACGCGGCTCCGAATGGATCGGGCAGGCGCTCGACTCTGGATATGGCACCGCCGATGCTGCGCGCGATCCCGAACTCAGTCCTATCCGCGAAACGGTCGAGTTTCGCCAGCACATCGACAAAATGAAGAAGACATCGTAAGGAGGATTGATGAAAAAGTTCCTGGGATTGCTTTGCGTTCTCGTGGTTGCTCAGGCGTGCTTCTCGGGAGGGGCGGTTGGGACGTCAGCTGTGAAGGGTTGCACAGAGGTCCCGTACCCGGACGGACCGGTTGTCTGTGTAGACGACTCAGTACATCCCCCAAAATTGAGCAGCTACGGCAAGGACCTGCACGTACATAGCAAGTTGGCGGCGGGCGGAAGCGTCTATGTCACGTGGAAGACGGTCACGGGAGCCGATCTATCGATCAAAGTCGACCCGGACTCTAGCTCGGGCCAAAAGTGCTACAAGGTCCGGATTCTTCAGAAAACCTGCTCGGGCGATACGTGCATCATCAAGGTGAACCCTGCTGCAGCGAAAAAACAGTGTCAATATGATCTCTGGGTGAATGGGGAGAAGGCAGACCCTGTGATCATCGTAGACGAGTGGCCCTTCGTCACTCCGGCTCGTGAATAGCGCGACGAGCAGCTCGTGTGGTCGGGAGGGTTTGGGACAGAGAGGGCTTGGCTCGAGGGTCAACCCTCGTTTCGTTGAGCCAGCGGCCCGCTGGCTGGACCGCCGCCGGCTCGGCGGCGGTCAACGAGTTCTCTTCGAGCGGCCTTGAACGCCGCCGGTGACGTCATCCTCATCATCGATCGCGATTTCAGGATCGTCTGGCCGAACCCTTCCCTTACGGAGCTCACCGGTTACGCCGAAGCGGAAGCTGTTGGAAAGGATCCGCGCGTGCTGCTGCGTTCGGGATTGCGCGATCCGGAGTTCTACAGAGAAGTTTCCGCCACGATTCTGCGCGGCGAAAGCTGGCGCGGTGAAATGACGAATCGCCGGAAGGACGGCCGGCTCGATCTCGAGGGAGTACTCATCACTCCGGTGAAGGACGACAAAGGAGTCGTCGAATACCTTGTTTCCCTCAGGAGAGATCTCACCGCCCAGCGTGAGATGGAGGCTCATCCCCGTCACGCCCAGAAGATGGAAGTCGTGGGACAGTTGTGGCCCGCCTTGAGGGTCGTGCTGATGTCCGGCTACGTCGAGGAGACGATGCAGGAGAGCGCCCGCAGGAATCGATGGCGGTTCCTGCAGAAGCCGTTTCGAGCTGGCAGACCTGACCCGCGAGCTGGCGGGAGCGATGAACGAGATGGTGAGCGCCGCTGCGCTCGAGCATTGAGCGATCGAAGCAACCTGTCAGGCGGTGACGAAAGCAGGTCCTCGGCCAGCCAGCAACGGACCTGACCCCCAACCCTTCTTGCGATCCGCTGATCGCCAGGAATCGGCCCGGGCTGCTTCGATCGTTGACTCCGCCACTCATCGCCATTCGCGCGCGACGGACTCTCCGGTCCGGAAATTGTGAAACAAAGAGCAAGCCCGAAGTGGAGACACCGTTAGCGAGATGCTCGTCAGGATCGTGAAGCGGGTGGTGAGGAGCCTCGAGGACTATCCTTCGATTCCGAAGCCACACAACGGCGGTTGATCGCCGGGGCGAAGAGCCCAAGCCTTTCACACGCCGCCGATTCTCGACACGGCACCCCAGTCGGCCTATCATCGTCACTTCCCGGAAGGAGGCCTTCATGCTGACGTGGTCAACCCGCGCGGCGATTCTGCTTGCTGCCACCACCATCGCTCTGGCCGGAGGTGGCGGGACGTTTACCGTCAAGGGCAAGACACGGACATTGAAGAGTGCGTATGCGTACTCGCGCCCCGACCCCTTCGACAACTCCAAACAATCGACGGCCATCGTATTCAGCGAGCGCGTGATCGACATTGCGAAAATCAACGCGGCGGAGGATCGCGTCGAAGCGCTCGAGCATGCCATCAATGACTACTTCCCCGACCAGGAAACGAAGCCGTCCAGCGTCGATATCATCATCGCCCGGGATGATCCCCAGGCTCCCATCCAGCAGATCGGCTTCGATCTGCCTGGTTTGAGCTCGTCCGCCAGTACAGGCGCCGGCAACTACACACTCACTCTGAAGCGCAACGACGCCAAACGCATCGAAGGCACCCTCCGCAGCACAAAGGAGGCCGCGAAGACTGCCGAGCACGGCGGCTACTTCGATCTGCACTTCGCACTCGACGTGGCCAGCCCCACCAGCGGCTCGAACTAGCGTTTTGCCGCGGGCGTAAAGAACCAAGGAGTGGGGTCACAGGGACCAATGTGGGGTCAGGCCCGTGATTGTCGGTTTAGAAATCGAGGCGGGCCGCCCCAAAGGCGGTTGCATCGGACAATGGGCCGTCCTCTGCGATCAGGAAGAATCCGGAGCTCGCGCGATACCGTGTCGCCTAACTGTTGCGTCTCAGGACGTTGTTCCTAACCAGGCGACTGATTGGTGGATTGTAGGCGCCGCCGCCGGGCCGGCGGCGGTCCAGCCAGCGGGCCGCTGGCGCTACGAGACATCGCGCCGAATCTTCTGCGCAAGATTACGGAGATAGTTGTCTCACGGCCGAGGAGTTCATCACGATCCTCTAATGGGCGGGGGGGTGGGCTGTCGCCGTCGGGGGGAGCGGATGCGCGGCGGCAGTTAGGGCGGGCGGCGTTCCCGGTTTTCCAGGTGCCGCAGCCGCAGCCGCGGCTGCCGCCTGCTGCGCGGCGACCACTTCCGGAGGTGGTACCGCGCCCGGCTCCACGACGAATGTCCGAAGCGTTCGGGGATGTCCGTCGAACTGATACTGCAGGTTCGGCAGGGGCAGGGGCTTGTTCTCGTCCTGCTGATTGTTCAGGTCTGTCACGTCGGTCAGAGGGATTGCGGCGGCGGCGGAGACGTCGCGGGCATTACGGCGTGTAACGTATTCGTGGACGCCGGCCAGGAGGAGGGCGATGACGGCGACGGCGATCGCGACGACCACGCCCTGGCGCTGCCGGGCAAATGCGAAGACCGTATCCGAGGTCGTGGTCGGACGCGGGTGGAACATCTCGCTGAGTATCGCCTGCGTATCGACGGGCTTCTGTCCCGTCCGCGGATCGGCTCCGCAGTACGGACAGAGTTTGGCAGCTGCGTCGATGTCGTGACGACAGGCCATGCAAGCGATACGGCCGGCGGAGCGAGTCTCGGGATCTGCAGTCATCGCGGATGGACGTTTATATCGACAGAGAACGTCGATGTCACGGGTTGCCCGTTTTCCGTCGCGGGCTTGAATCGCCAGTTCTGAACCGAGGCGATGAGTCGCGGCATCTCGCCCGGGATCGACTGGACGATGTTGATGTCATGGACGTGGCCGTCGGCGCCGACGGTCAGGAAGAGACGGGCGGTCGTCGGGCGGTCGACACTCATGGGAGGTACGGGTTGATACGTAGGAATCGGTTCGGTGTGCGGGCGCGAGGTAATCCGGGCTACCTCCGGGCGGGGCTGCGACCTCGCCGGCTCCGCCGATCGTGAGGGGCGGGACTCGACGCTGCCGATGATCGTGCGCGGGTCGCCGATGCCGTTGTTCGTCCTCACGTCGCGTTCCGCGCGAGCGCGCTGCGCGGCGGCGGAGTAGGCGTCGGACGCAAGCGCCGTCGCGTCGGTGCGATCGCCATTGACATCGACATTGCCGGCACTGGGTGGTTGGGAGGGTGCGCTCGTGACCGGCGCGTCGGCCTGCGCGGAATCGCCGCCTACCACGGGGACCAGCGTGATGTTGGAGCGGGAGCCTGGCACTCCTGGCGTCGTGGCGGTGGTCGCCTGCGTGCTCGGGGCGGTCCTCGTCTCTGTGGCCTCGGAACGATGCATCATCGAACCGACAGAAAACGCGATCATGACCAGAACCACGAATGCCGCTGCACCGAGAATCCGGTTGCGCACGCGATTGTCAGGCGGTGGGACATACACCGGGGCCGCCGGCGCCAACTCGGCTTCCGAGGGGCGAGGTTTGGACTGATCCCATCCACAATAGACGCAGGACTTCGCATACGCGTCGATCATGCGCTCGCAGCGAACGCACGGTTTTTTCTCGGCAGCTGGCATTGCGGCGTTCTCTTCAGTCGACCTGCTGCAACCGTCGTACCGCCTCATTCCAGACGAACACTCCGTCCGCCGACACTGCGATTCCCTCGGCCGTGGCGTGAGTCGCGACGACCGTACTCGTCGAGCGGGTGAATCGATACAGTGTTCCGCTGCTCGAGTCGAAGGCGTACCAGTGCGATCCGCGGAGAAACAGCCGGTCGACGCCCGTCGGAAACTGAGACGCGCCGCCGCCGAAGAGGCCGAGGCCGATCAGCCCGCGCAGGAAGCCACGCGTGAACGCCTGCGCCACGGATTGTGCTCCCTCGACGAGCCACACTTTTTTCGCAGAGGGGTCGGCCACCGCGATCGTGCGCGCGGTGAGTGACGTACCGGTCGAAGCAAAGGCCATCGCCACGGGCACTGCTCCGATGTCGATCGTCCCGGAGGACTTCATCGATGCGAGATCGAACGTGGCGATCGTTCCGGCCTGCGGATCCACGAGATAGCCGTGACTGGCGTCGATGGCGAAGTCGGATGCAAATGGCGCGACGTGCACGCGACGCCGTTCCGCGAACGGCGACGTCGTGACCTCCTGAACGAGCCCGGGCGCTCGCGAGTAGACGTACAGCCTGCCGTTGGCCATGTGAAGGAAGGCCGGATCGGCGCCGGTGCTGACGGACGCCCTCGTACCGTCCGCGCCGATCCGTTCGAGAGCCCGGGCATCACGCTCGAGGAGGTAAAGCGCCGATCCGATAAAGATCGCGTCGATGGGTGTTTCGCCGGTCTGCATCGTCTGGCCTCGACCCGTTGCGGTGCTGAGCACGCGCACGTTGTTTTCCAACGGGTCGATCACCGCGATCCGCTCATCGGACGTCACGATTCGTGTGGGCGCGGGCAGCCCATCGGACGTCCAGATCACGCTGCCGCGGTTCCACAGCTGCACGATGCCGTCGTGGGCGACGACGACGCCGCGCGACGTCGAGGCAATTGCCTGCCCGCGTGCCGAAAGCCCCAGCAACTGAAGCCCGGCCACGAATGCGCCGGTCACGACTGCGCGGCGATGCGCCGTCATCGCACGGCCTCCAGCTCGAGAGGCTCGAGCAGGAGCGCATCGTTGCTCGCGCCGAGCAGACGGTAGGTCAGCCGTAACGGTGCATGCGCTGCGAACGTCCCTCGGAAAGCGATCGGCTCGCTGAATCGGAACGGCACTCCTTCGATGATTCCCGATTCGAAGATGGTCTGCTGGCCGGGCCCACCAGCTCCGGCCTCGTCGAAGGATGCGGTGCTCGTCAGCCCGAGCGTGTCGAGTACGGAGCGTTGCGCAGCGCTCAGATGGTCTTCGTCGAAGAGGCGGAGCAGAGAACGCAACTCGTCTCCTGACGGTGTGGCTGCGGTCACGCCGGCCTTGAGGAATGGCGGCGCGCCGGTGGTCTGGCCATCGAGATCGTTGCGGAGCGAACGGAGCGTGTCGTTGTCGGGGTACTCGCGCTGCAGTGGATCGAGCGCGGCCCGTGCCGCGCGCAACTCATGCTGGTTCGCCGCGATCAGAACCCGCCGCACACGTGCACTGGTCGAGTCTCCGGCCGCGCTCTCGCCGGGGTGAGTGGCGAGGAACCGCCGGTAGTCGCGAATCAGCGCGGGTGAAAACGGATTCGCATCGAACGCCTCGGCGAAGTGCTCGCCGGACTGCGCCAGCCGCGCCAGCCCGGTCAACGCAGTCGCATCATCGCTGCGGGCCGCGAGGACATTCTCGAATTGCCGTCGCGCCGCGGCGACGTCGCCACGCGCTTCGTACAGTGCGGCCAGCCGGAGTTGAGACCGGTTCAGAAGCGAGATGTACGACGACGCTTCGCCGCGCGCGGAGGAGTAGATCTCGAACGACTCCCGCCGCACGACGTCGCGCCGGAGCGAGTCGAAGGCAGGGGAACGGAGGGACGACGTTACCTGGACGAGCAACGGCTCGGCCTCGCGGTCCCTGCCACTCTCGATCAGCGCGGACGCCAGCGCAGATTGGTAGATCGCGAGATCGAGGCGATTGCCCGAGTCGGGTGATGCGGCAAGTTCGCGCTCTGCGATGGCGACCGCATTGCGTGACGCGCTCGCGGCCTTGGCTGCCTTGCCGAGGAGCGACATCGTGCTCGCGTAGAGGTTCCACGTCTTCGCCGAGTTGCTCTCGTAGCGGATCGCCTCCTCGGAAAGCTCCCAGGCCAGCGCGGCGCTGCCGAGCTTCGCCTGGGCCAGTGCTGCATACGACGTAGCCGTGGCGTAGCGCGTCATGTTGGAGGCCTTGCGCGCATCGAGGCGATCGGTTGCGGCGGTCTCGTATGCCTTCGCATATTCGCGGCGTGCCAACGCGCGTTCGCCGCGCGCCGCCCGGACGTCACCGAGGTTCAGGTGACCAGAGAGTTGCGAGAGAAAATCGTGCGACTTCGCCAGTTGCTGCTGCATCTGCGCGATCTCGAAGTCGGACGCGATGCGCGTGGTCTGTCCGAAGAGCGGCAGCGTGGCCAGAGCGAGGAGGATCAGCCGTTTCATTGCGCGAAGTATCCCTTCCTCGCGTTCACGATCTCGATTCCGCGACGTACCGGTGTGATCGCGATCGAGCGCCAGCCCACGCCGTTGCCGTGACTCTGGTAGGCCAGGGTGTAGCTGTTGTTGATGTCGAGGATCATCGCGTGCAGCGTGCGTCGCAACGACGACGCCTCCGCGGTGGCCACCGTCCCTCCTGTGTTGCCGGCGGCCGTGCGGAGGAACGCGGGCGTATCGCCGAGGACGATCGCGTCGACGATCATCTTCGTGCCGCTGATTCTGCGGAGGGCGTCTTCTTCATCGATCGCACTGTTGCGGTCGCCGCCGTCCGTGATGACGATTGCGTATGTCCGCTCGGGTGTGGCGATGGACGAAAGCGCGTCGCGGAGGGACGTTCCACCCGACGTTGGAACGGATTGCAGACGCTCGCCGCGGGATATGCGGCGCGGCCTGGCGACGTTGTGATTGAAGAGCACGACGTCGATGCGGTCATCCACGCGAAGGAGGCGCGATTCTTCGCTGATCGCGCGGAGCGCCGCATCGAGTCTGCCGTTTCCCATCGACAGCGACCGGTCGACGACGAACACGACGTGCGCCGGGCCGCGATCGGCGTGAATTTCGCGGATGGTCTGGGCAACGCCGTTCTCGGTGACGCGCAGGTCGTCCGGCCGCGGCGGCTGCACACTGCGGATGTGCATCGGGACTTCGACGACGTCGACGGTCATGGATTCGGCGCTGGTGAGAGCCGCGGTCATGACGCTGGCCGCGGCGACGTCGCGATACCCGTTCGACCACACCTTTGCCGTCACGAGGTGAGCGGTCAACGCCGCTCCGAAGTCGTGCGCGATGCGATAGGGAGGTTTCCGCGCCACTCCGGCCAGCGCACCATCGACGAAGAAGTCCACCCGGTCCGCGTTCGGAATCGTCGTCGTGATCTCGAGCGCCGCAGGTCCCACGGTCTGACTACCGTTCTGCGGCGTGACGAACGAAATCGTCTGCGCGCGTGCCGTAGGGACCAGCGCGAGAGTCATGACGCCGATGAAGGCCATTTTCACGGATGATCCAACGAGATGACTTTGTAAGTAATTGCAGGGCAAGCACTTGACCTCGTTCGCGGACGTCGCGTCATCCGGCGATGACGCGCTACAATGCGCACGTGCTCAGCGCGGATCAGTACCTCGGCCCGTACCGCTTGATCGACCGTGTAGGCGCCGGAGGGATGGGCGAAGTCTGGCGCGCGGAAGACACCCGGCTCGGTCGTGTGGTGGCCATCAAAGTCCTTCCTCCGAGCGTCGTTGCCGATGTCGAAGCAACTGCCCGGCTCCGGCGCGAGGCGCGCACGGCGGCGCAGCTGTACCACCCGTCGATCGCCACGATCCATTCGATCGAACAGGATGCCGACCACATCTTCATCGTAGAAGAGTTCGTCGAAGGGGACTCGCTGACGAAAGTCATCAAACAGGGCGGACTCTCCGAGTCGGAGATCTGTCGCATCGGACGTGCCGTCGCGGATGCGCTGGCCGAGGCGCATGCGAAGGGCATCGTGCACCGGGACATCAAGCCGGACAACATCATCGTGTCCGGCAATCGGGTCAAGGTGCTCGACTTCGGGATCGCAAAGCAGGTCGGCATCGTGGGCGCAAGCGCGGCTGACACCCCCACGGCCGCCTTCATGACGCAGCAGGGGATGATCCTCGGCACGATCCACTACATGTCTCCCGAGCAGGCCCTTGGAAAATCAGTCGATGGCCGCAGTGATGTCTTCTCGCTCGGTGTGGTGCTGTACGAGATGGCCACCGGCCGCCGGCCGTTTGCCGGCGAGACGATCACCGAGACGATGACGCAGATCATCCGCGACGAGCCGGCGGAGCCGGTGATGATCAACCCGGGGATCTCGCCAGCGATGAACGAGATCATTCAGCGTTCACTGCGCAAGAATCCGACGGATCGGTTCAGCGCTACGGAACTGGTGGCCGCACTCGACGCGTTTCTCGGACGCGCCAGCACGGCGCCGTTCACCTCAGCGAATGCGATGACCGCCCCGGCGACGGCCGCTGTGCCGACGTTGATCACGGGCTCGCAAGCGAAGACGGTGATGGAGCCGGCTGCGGCTCTGCCGGCGACTGCGCCGCGCCGCAGCAGCGCGCCCGCCGTGATCATCGCCGCGCTGATCGCAGGCATCGCTGGCGCGGCCTACGTGGCTACGCATCGCCAGCCAGCCGCTCCGGCGACACAACCCGCCGCGGTCAAGGGGCCTCCTGCCGTTGCGTCAGCGGCGTCGTCGGTCGATGTGACCGCGCCGCCCAGCGCGACGATCGTGGACGTGCCGGTGCGCAGCGAGACGGCAACGCACTCTGCCCCGGTCGTCACGTCCACGAGATCGATTCCACCGGTGACGACCAGCAGGGCGGCAGCACCTCCCGTGAAGAGCGAGACGCAAGCATCGCCGGCACCACCTGTGGTCACCTCCGCTGAACCCGCACCCGCGCCGGAGCCTGCCGCAGGCAGCGAGACGAGCGCCGATGCGCTCTACGCCACGGCGATGTCCGAGCTGATCTCCGGTGACGCGCAGCAGGCGCGCAAGACGTTTCACCGCGTACTCAAGCAGGATCCGCACTATGCGAAAGCGCACTTCCGCATGGGTGAGATCGCGCTCTTCAACCGGAACTTCAATCCCGCGACTGAGGAGTTGAACGCTGCTCTTGGCGATGCGAACCGACTCAGTCCGCGCGAGCTGCAGCTTTCCAATCTCTCCCTGGCCATCGCAACCCACAACCGACCCGAGGCGGAACGGCTGGCGCTGGAAATCTCGCAGCGCTGGCCGGACGATCCCGATCTCGGCCGGATGTATGTGACGTTCCCCGGCATGTTCACCGACTTCCGCAGCCAGCACGGCCGGCGCCGCCTGCGGAACTAGCGTTTACAATCCGCCGCCTATGTTCGACGCCATCCGTTTCGCGAAACGGCTGATCGACATCCCGTCGCCGACAGACCATGAGTACGACGCCGCCGTCTTTCTTCACGATGAGCTGAGGGCGCTCGGCTACGCGTGCACCCGGCAGGCGGTCAGCGAGAACCGCTTCAACCTCTTTGCGGCGGCCGGTGAACGGCCGCGTGTCGTCCTCAACTCGCACATCGACACAGTCCCTCCCTGGTTCGCGGCGCGTGAGGATGAGGATGTTCTCTACGGCCGCGGCGCCTGCGATACGAAAGGCATCATCGCGGCGATGATTGCGGCGGGGGAGCGATTGCGAGGGGAGGGGAGGAACGACTTCGCTTACCTTTTCGTCGTCGGGGAGGAGACCGATTCGATCGGCGCGAAGATGGCCAACCAGCACTTCGCGGCGCTCGGATCGGAGTACGTCCTCGTCGGCGAGCCGACGGAGTCCACGTTTGCGCGCGCGTCGAAAGGCGCGCTGACATGTTTTGTCCGCTTTGACGGCATCGCCGGTCATTCGGCGTACCCGGAGCGCGGCGACAACGCGATCAACAAGATGGTCGCGGCGATCGCCGAGATCAACGCCACGCGCTGGGGCTCGGACGCGGACCTCGGCGAAACGACCGTGAACGTCGGCGTCGTCCGGGGCGGCGAGAAGCCCAACGTGATCCCGGCGGAAGCGGAGTGCCAGATGATCTTCCGCACCGTGACCCATCCGGATGAGGTGCAGTCGAGGCTGCAGTCGATCGTCGCGCGGCATGGCGGCACGATCACGGTCGCGCGCGGGAACCCACCGCAGCGGATGAAGGTCCCGGATGGAACTCCGTCGCGCGTCGTGGCGTTCAACACCGATGTGCCGCACCTCGGCGCTCTCGGCGAGCCACTGCTGTTCGGACCCGGCTCGATCCTCGACGCCCACGGCGCGAATGAGAAGATCGGGAAGAAGGATTTGTTGCAGTCGGTGCAGACTTACGCCGACACGGTCATCGCCCTATGCCGAAACTGAAGGAAACGATCTATCTCGCGGCCGCCGTCCGAACGCCGATCGGAAAATTCGGTGGCGGCCTTGCCTCGCTCTCCGCGTCGGAGTTGGGAACCGCCAGCGCGAAGGCTACGCTCGGGCGCAGCGGCATCGATCCGAACGCGGTCGACGAGGTGATCTTCGGCAACGCCCGGCAGGCCGGCGTCGGACCGAATGTCTCGCGTCAGATCGCCATCAAGTCGGGATTGCGGCACGAAGTCCCCGCGTACACCGTGAATCAGGCCTGCGGCTCCGGCCTCCGCGCCATCATGAACGCGGCCGACCAGATCCGCCTCGGCCAGGCCAGCGTCGTTCTCGCCGGCGGAACGGAGTCGATGTCGAATACTCCCTACCTTCTGCCGCGCGCCCGCTGGGGTTACCGCATGGGCGACGCCGAAGTGATCGACGGGATGTATCGCGACGGTTTTCTCTGTCCGCTGGCCGACGAAATGATGGGCGCGACCGCGGAAACGCTCGCCGATCGTTACGAGATCTCGCGGGAAGAGCAGGATGCGTATGCGGTCGAGACGCAGCGCCGCGCGGGAGTGGCGTACGCCGAGGGGCGGTTCGCCGATGAGATCGTTCCGGTGACGGTGGCGGGGAGAAAGGGCGACGTCGTCGTCGATGCCGATGAACATCCGCGATTCGACGCCGACCTCGGTTCGCTGGCGAAGCTGCCGCCGGTGTTTCGCAAGAACGGAACGGTGCATGCGGGTAATTCATCGGGAGTGACCGATGGGGCGTCGTCGATGCTTGTCGCGTCCGCGGATGCGGTGCAGAGTCACGGGCTGCAACCGCTGGCGCGCATCCTGGGCTACGCGCAGGCCGGCGTCGATCCGAAGATCATGGGCATCGGTCCCGTTCCCGCGACGCGCATGCTGCTCGCCGACGCGGACATCGCACTGGACGCGATCGACCTCATTGAGTTGAACGAAGCCTTTGCGGCGCAGGTGATCGCCTGCGATCGGGAACTGCACTTCGATCGCGAGAAGCTCAACGTCCACGGCGGCGCCATTTCACTGGGGCACCCGATCGGAGCCACCGGCGCACGCATCACGACGACGCTGCTGCACGCCCTGATGTCGCGGAACAAGCGACTCGGCCTGGCCACTCTCTGCATCTCGGGTGGCATGGGGCTTTCGATGCTCGTGGAGACGTGTTGATCCTTACCGACTCGCACTGCCATCTCACAATGTCCGACGCCGATGGTGCCCTTGCGCGAGCACGGGAGGGCGGCGTGGGGGGATTCGTCGTGCCCGCGACGAAACTGTCGGATGCTCCTGAGGCGGTGGCGGTGGCGGAGTGCAACGACGACGTATGGGCGGCGGTCGGGTTTCATCCGCACGAAGCGAAAGACTGTGACGATGCCGCGTTCGCAGAGATCGAACGTCTCGCAGCGTCTCCTCGTGTGGTCGCGATTGGCGAGTGCGGTCTCGACTACCACTACATGCATTCGCCGCGGGAGACGCAGATCGCGGTGTTCGAGCGCCACCTCGATCTCGCCAAGCGGATGAACAAGCCGATCATCGTCCACAATCGCGAGTCGAATGAGGACATGGTGGCCATCCTCGGGGCCAGCGGCGCGCGCGGGATCCTGCACTCGTTCACGGAGTCCGAGGCGATCGCGCGGACGTTCATCGACGCCGGGTATTTCATTTCCTTCTCGGGGATCGTCACCTTCCGGAGTGCCGAGTCGTTGCGGGCCTGCGCGAAGGAGCTGCCGCACGATCGGGTGTTGATCGAGACCGACTCGCCGTTCCTGGCACCGGTCCCCTTCCGCGGCCGCGACAACGAGCCGGCGTACGTCACGAAGGTTGCGGAACTGCTGGCTGCGTTGTGGAACGTGCCACTCGAGGAAGTGGCTTCACGGACGACGGCAAATTTCGAGAGCGCCTTCGGCGTTAAACTCCCCCGCTAATGCAGTCCAGTCCCGACCTCTCCGTTGTCTTTCCCGTTTTCAACGAGGAAGAAAACATCCCCATCCTCCTCGACGAGATCGCCAAGGCTCTCGACGGGAAATGGTCTTACGAGGTCGTCGCCGTCGACGATGGATCGACGGACGGGAGCCTCGCCGTGCTGCACCAGAGCCGCGCGAAGCACCCGGCGCTGCGCATCCTGGCGTTCGAGAGGAACAGCGGACAGACCGCCGCGCTCGACGCTGCCTGGCGCGCCGCGAAGGGGACGTACGTCGTCTCCCTCGACGCCGACCTGCAGAATGATCCGGCGGACATCCCGGCCATGATGCACACGCTCGCCGAGCGCACCGCGGACATGGTGATCGGCGTACGCGTGAACCGTCACGACACGTGGTCCCGACGGATGCAATCGAAGATCGGCAACGGCGTCCGGAACTGGATTACCAACGACCACATCACCGACACCGGCTGCTCGCTCAAGCTCTTGAAGCGGGATGCGATCGATCGCATCCGGCTCTACACGGGCATGCATCGCTTTCTCCCGACGCTCGTGCGCATGAATGGGTACAAGGTCGTGGAGATGCCGGTCAATCACCGGGCGCGTCAGTTTGGCGTCTCGAAATACGGGGCGATGAACCGCGCCTTTCGCGGCCTCGCCGACTGTGTTGCAGTCCGCTGGATGTCGAAGCGCGTGCTGACCTACCGGGTTCACGAGGAGTAGCGAGGAATGCATCTGCCGCTCTCTTTGGATCCGCGCACGTGGCACTGGGACCTGATCGCGGTGTTCGGCTTCGGGGCTCAGGCACTCTTCGCCTCCCGCTTCCTGGTGCAGTGGATCTCCTCGGAACGCCGCAAGATGAGCCACGTCCCCGTGGAGTTCTGGTACCTCTCGCTTTCGGGCGGTATTCTGATGAGCGTCTACGGTGTGATGCGGCGCGATCCGGTGATCGTCCTGGGTCAGGCGCCGGCATTGATCGTGTACATCCGAAACCTCATGCTCATCCGAGAACGGAACCGGGCAGCGCAGGACCCGAATGCTCGAGCTCAATGACAACGATCGCAAGACGCTTCTCCGCGTCGCCCGACAGTCGATCGCTGCGGCGCTTGGTGGCAACCGGCAGGAATGGCGGGATGGCGACTTCGACGCTGCACTGCGACAGCCGGCGGGAGCCTTCGTCACCCTGAAGACGCTCGATGGCGGCCTGCGCGGCTGCATCGGCTCGCTGGAAGCAGTCGAGCCCGTCTACAAAGCCGTGGCGTCGAGCGCGATCTCGGCCGCCTTTCGCGATCCTCGCTTCCCTCCCGTCGAGCCTGGCGAGCTGGAGAGTCTCGGGCTGGAGATCTCGGTGATGGGACCGATCGAACCCGTCATAGACATTGAGGAGATCGTCGTCGGAAGGGACGGTCTCATCATCCGCAAGGGAGCGCAGGCTGGCTTGCTGCTCCCCCAGGTCGCGACGGAGTACGGTTGGGACCGGGAGACTTTCCTCGACCACACCTGCCTCAAGGCAGGGCTCTCGCGAGGATGCTGGCGAGCTCAAGACTGCCGCATCGAAAAGTTTTCAGCGGTCGTTTTCGGCGAATAACTTCCTGTTGTTGAGCGACTTGGCTCGGGAACGGCAAGCTGAGCCCTTGTCCGCGCGCGGATTAACCACCGTCTCCCATGGGTTACCAGCTGCGTCGGAACAAAGTTTATTCGTATCGAAAATAACTGAGGGAGGACGATGCCGAACAAGAAGCGCTCACTTACGGAATCGCTGTCCAGACGTTCCGCAAAAGTTCGGACGAAGGCGCAGTCGCACCGCTTCCTTCACTGGGTGGGCGGTCGGGCTGCGGCAACACTCCTCGTTGGCGCTGCGCTCTCCGTTGGCGGCGTGACGGAAGCCCTTCAGGGTGTCCACTTCCTGGTGCTCAAGGATCTGGACACGGTCCGCATCGTCAAACAGCAGGGAACCCACGCCAGTGTGGTCGCGAACCTCGGCGGCGATTTTGCCGGCAACTCCTTTTTCAAGCTCTCGCGCACACTGCCGAAGAGCCTCGTGACCCGCCGCATCAGCCTGTTCGATGAGGCGTGGCTGCCGGAGCGCAGCTCCCTTGTCGCGGACGATTCCCAGCCGAAAGACGTCTTCCATCGCGAGATGCAGCGCATCAACACGGCCATTCGACAGCAGTTCTTCGCCAACGCGGTGCCGTTTGGCGACCTCATCCATGAGAAAGCTCAGAAATACGACATCGATCCGGCTCTGGTCGCGGCCGTCGTCGAGACCGAATCGCGGTTTCGTACGAACGCCCGCTCTCAGGTGGGAGCCCGCGGCCTGATGCAGCTGATGCCGAAAACCGGGCGGTGGCTCGGAGCCCGGAACCTCTACAACGCGGAAGAGAATGTCGATGCCGGCGCGAAGTACCTCAAGTACCTGAACGGCCGCTTTGACGGCAACCTGACCAAGACGATCGCTGCGTACAACGCCGGCGAGGGCAACGTCCGGCGCTACAACGGCGTGCCGCCGTTCCGCGAGACGCGCTCCTACGTGAAGAACGTGATGTCGCGGTACGAGAAGCGGAAGAAACAGTTGAAGCAGTACGACGATCAGCACGGCTCGGCGATCGTTCCCGAGGACGGCGTGCTCCTGTTGCGCTGACCGGGACGGGGTCCTTTCCGGTCCGAAACTTGACCGCTTCGCCTGCATGGGATAACGTTTTCCACGACCTCGACAACCGTTGGGAGGGGAAAATGGTCAGTGTGCGTAGGGTGGTGGTTCCCGTTCTCCTGCTTGTGGTCGCTATCCCGATGTTCGGGGCGACGAAGAAGTCGTCATCACGCCCTCCGCGCGAACTCCATCGCGTCGGCGACCATTGGACGGCCTACAACCCTCCGGATCCGGCTACCTGGCCCGCGGGCGCGAAGTCCTATACCGTCAAGCGTGGGGACACCCTCTGGGCGCTGGCCCGGCAGTTCTTCAAGAACGCGTACATGTGGCCGCAGCTCTGGGAGTCGAACACCTGGATCACGGACGCTCACTGGATTTACCCCGGTGACGTGCTCCTGATCGATGCCGAGACCGCGCAGCAGATCGCGGCGACATCGGGTGGTACGGAGTCGACGCCGCCTGCCCTTCTCCCAGAATCGACGACGGCGGCGGCCTCGGACTCGACCACGACCAGCAGCACCGCCATCTCCTCGGGCGACGGCTACGTCACCGCGGCCGATGCCGTCGGTGGAAGCCGCAACCCCATTCCCCTCGGCACGGAAGCCGACGTCTATTGCTACGGATACATCGGTGATCCGACGGAGCCAATGCCGAACTGGGTCTCATCCTGGGAAGACTCCGAGATGCGCCATGTGGCCGGGGCCATTCATCAGGACATCTCTGGATCCGTCGGTGATCTCGTGATCCTCACCGGGGGGACGGCGAGCGGTCTGGTGGCTGGCGAGACGTACATCGTCGTCGAAGGCGGTGATCTGGTGAACCACCCGAAAAAGAAGACGCAGGTCGTCGGACGGCAGTATGGGTATCGTGGCCAGATCCGCGTGCTGTGCGCCGATGACCATCACGCGCGCGGCATCATCACGTCGTCGTGCGCGGACATTCACCTCGGAGACCGCCTCAAGCCGCTGCCACAGATTCCCATCCCGCTCGCGCGGATTCCGGACATGCCGGCGTTCTGCGACGGCACGAGCGGCAAGCATGCTGGCTTCATCGTGAGCGCGCAGGGAGGGTGGGAGGACGCCCTTGGTGAAGGACTTCTGGTGGAGGTCAATCTCGGGCAGGCCGATCAACTCCAGCCGGGCGACTTCCTCACCGTCTATCGCGCGGATGTCTCTCCGGGGCACCAGTACCAGGTTCTCGGCGAAGTGGGGATTCTGACGACGAACACGCACACCGCGACGGGCAAGATCGTAGCGATGCGTTACTCGATGCGCATCGGCGACCGCGTCGAAATCCGCTAGCGGCGAGGAATCGCAGCAACGACAGCGACCGCGTGGACCGCGCACGTTCACGCAGTCGGTGACGTGTGATTCAGAAATCCATCGAAAGGACGGTGGCTTTTGCTAGAATCGCCCGTCCGGGTCCATAGCTCAGCGGTTAGAGCTACCGGCTCATAACCGGCAGGTCCCAGGTTCGAATCCTGGTGGACCCACCAGGAAACGATGCGCGCTACCCAGAACATGACGAACGATGGACTCTCCTGCCGGCGCGGACCGGCGGGACGATCGTTCGCTGTTCCTGGCGCGCCGATCGATCGAACGGTCAGGCATTCTCATTCCGCACAGGCGTTCCATCACCGGAACGCCTTTTTCGTTTTTGGAGGCGTGGTTGAATCAGGACGTTGAAAAGCTTTGGGAGTTGCAAACAGTCCTGTCGCTGCTCGGAGATCGCGAAAAACAGCTCACGAACAAGCCCGAGTCCTTTGCGGCAGTCGATCGCGAGTGGCAGAACGTCCATGCAGAGATGGAGAGGTTGCAGCAGCAGATGGAAGGACACGGACGGGAACGGCGCCGCGTCGATGGGGAGCTGAGCGATCAGCAGGAGCTCTTGAAGAAGTACCAGGGCCAGCTCATGCAGGTGAAGAATCAGCAGCAGTACGCCGCCGCGTGGAAAGAGATCGACGCCACCCGCAAGCAGGTCAAGGAGCTCGAGGACTCGACGCTCAAGTCGATGGCCGACGTCGACGCTCTGCAGAAGCAGAACGATGATCTGGCCAGCGGGAATGCCGATCTCAAAGCGCGCTGGGATGCCGAGTACGAGACGTGGCAGCATTCCCTCGGAGATCTTCGAAAGGAAGTTCAGCAGCTCCAGGCCCGTGTCGCAAAGATCGAAGCCACGATCCCGGAGCGCCTTCTGCGCGAGTTCCATCGAATCTTCAAACAGAGGCAGAACGTGGCCATCGCACCGGTCGTTGCGGATTCCTGCAACGGGTGCCGTACGCGGGTCCGCCCCGCAGTCCTGCAGCAACTGAAACGCGGTGACCTCGTTCACTGCGAAGGCTGCAGCCGAGTCCTGTACCTGGGGATGCCCTCATCCTGAAGATCACGGCCTTCGTCGACGGCGCATGCCGTGGCAACCCCGGCCCGGCCTCGTTCGGCGTCTATCTCCGGCGCGAAGACGGTGAAATCCTCGAGATCTCCGGGTTTCTCGGAACCACCACCAACAACGTCGCCGAGTATGCCGGCCTCCTCGAAGCGCTGGCCACGGCAAAGTCCGAGGGGGCGACGGATGTCGAGATCATCTCGGACTCGCTGCTGCTTGTGCAGCAGATGCTCGGCAAGTTCCGCGTCAAGCATCCCAATCTCGTGCCCCTGTACGAGCGCGCGAAGTCGATGACTCGAAACTTTGCCAAATTCAAGATTCGCCACACGCTGCGCGCCGGCAACAAGGACGCGGACCGGCTGGCCAACGCGGCGCTCGACCGTACCGAGCGCACCGTGAATGATCGATGGATCGAACGGCATCGTGTCGATTCTTGAGAATGTCGCCGCTGTCGAAGCGCGGATCGTCCGCGCCTGCGCGCACGCGGGCCGTCCGCGCGATGAAGTGACACTGGTCGGGGTCTCGAAGACCTTTCCCGCCGAGGCCGTCGACGAAGCGATTCACGCGGGCATCACCGAGGTCGGCGAGAACCGCGTGCAGGAAGCGCGTGACAAGAAGCCGCTCGTGCGTGGTGCGGCGAAATGGCACCTCATCGGCCATCTGCAGACGAACAAGGCGAAGGACGCCGTGAAGTTGTTCGACGTCATCCAGGCAGTCGATTCGCTGGACCTCGCCGAGAAGCTCGCTCGAGCCGCCGAGGGGCAGGGCAAACGACTGGAGGTACTGCTCCAGGTGAACATCGGCGATGAGCCGCAGAAGAGCGGCATCGAGCGCGGCCACGTCGATTCGGTCGTACGGCAGGCTGCCGCCCTCCCTTCGCTGCACGTCGTGGGACTGATGGCAATCCCCCCGATTGGCACTCCCGATGCGTCGCGTCCATACTTTCGTGAGCTGCGGTCGATGCGCGACGCGCTCGGACTGCGGCATCTTTCGATGGGAATGAGCGAAGATTTCGAAGCAGCGATCGAGGAAGGATCGACGATCGTCCGCGTCGGGCGCGCGATCTTCGGGAGCCGGAGCTAGATGGGAATCCTGGTGCCGTTCTTCGAAGCCTTCCTCATGGTTCTGCGGATCATCGAATGGATCGTCCTGATCTGGGTGATCATCTCCTGGCTCCTTTTCTTCGCTGCGCAGACGTCGTTCCGCTGGCGCCACAAATCCGCCTACGTGATTCTCAATCAGCTCAACGACATCTTCACGCGCATGACCGGCCCGTTCCTGCGTCCGTTCCGCCGGCTTCTTCCTCCTCACAAGATGGGAGGCATCGACTGGTCGCCGCTTCTGCTGCTGCTCGCGATCTACATCATCCGCGGTGTGGCGTCGTATCTCTTCGCCGCCGCGCTCACGCGCTGATCCGACCCGCGATCGTGGCACCGTCAAGGTCGCGCGCTATAATTCGGGGCGTGTTGGGAGGGTGTCGATGCCAGGTCTTACTCCACTCGATATTCAGAAGCAGACATTCACGCGCGTCTTCAAGGGCTACAACGTCGACGAAGTGCGCGGTTTCCTCCATCTGATCGCCGAGGAGATCGAGGGACTGGTCCGGGATGTGGACCGGCTCACTCGCGAGAACGAGATGATCCGCGGCGAGATCGATGAGCACAACGCCCGCGAACGCATCCTCAAAGACACCCTGCTCTCCGCCCAGAAGGTTTCCGAGGACCTGAAGGCGAACGCGCACAAGGAAGCGGAGCTCATCGTCAAGGATGCGGAGCTGCTTTCGGACCGGCTGACGTCGCAGGCGATGTCGCGCGTCGGCGATCTCGAGCGCGCCATTCAGGACTTGAAGATGGAGCGGCGCGGCGCGCGCAACCGGCTGCAGTCGATGCTCGACACGATGTCGCAGCTCGTGATGCTCGACGCGGAGCAGGAAGCCAACGAGCAGCCCATCACCGCCATGTATCGGGCGAGGGAGTAAGGCCGGGTGGGTGTGGCGGGAGGGTCGATGCCGCAGGGCTCCCAGTCGCCCGCACTCCTGATCCGCAACCTCTCGCAGATCGCCACGCCCGCCGGAACCGCTGCGGTCCGAGGCCCGGCGATGCGTACGCTCATGCTGCACGACGATGGGGTGATCGTCGTCCGCGACGGCCGCTTTGCGTTCGTCGGTCGTGAATCCGACATCGACGATCGGGTTCGCGCCTCCATCCGGGAGGATGTCGACGCCCGCGGTGCCACCGCGGTTCCGGGCTTCGTCGACTCGCACACGCATCTTCCGTTCGCCGGATATCGCGAGACGGAGTTTAACCGGCGCCTTCAGGGGGAGACGTACGAAGAGATCGCGGCCTCCGGCGGAGGCATTGCCTCGTCCGTGAATTCCACGCGTCGCGCGACACAGGAGCAGCTCGTCGCAAACATCCTCGAGCGCGCGTGGACGATGGCGCGGTACGGAACCACGGTCGCCGAGGCAAAAAGTGGGTACGGGTTGAACGTCGACGGCGAGCTCAAACAACTCCGTGCGATCCGCGACGCCAATGCCGTCTCGCCGGTGCAACTGATTCCGACGTGCCTGGCTGCGCACGAGTTCCCGCAGGAGAGCCGTGGCAGCGGGGCAGCGCGAAGCGAATACCTCCGATGCATCATCACGGAGATTCTTCCAGCCGTCGCGAAGGAGGGCCTGGCCGTCTTCTGCGACGTGTTCGTCGAGCGCGGCGTCTTCACCGCGGAGGAGGGTAGGGACGTCCTTCGCGCGGGCGCCGCTCTCGGTCTCATCCCGCGTATCCATGCGGACGAGCTCTCCGATACCTCCGGCGCCACCCTCGCCGCCACCCTCGGCTGCGCCTCCGCCGATCATCTGATGCAGGTGTCGGACGCAGGGATCGCCGCCCTGGCCGCCTCGAACACCGTGGCGAACCTGCTTCCAGCGACCAGCTTCTTCCTGATGGCCACACGCTATGCACCGGCGCGGACGCTGATCGACGCGGGCGCCATCGTCTCGCTCTCGACGGACTGCAATCCCGGTACGTCGATGACCGAGTCGATGCCGATGGTCATGCAACTGGCCACGCTGGAGATGAAGATGACGGTGGAAGAGTCGCTGACCGCGGCGACGCTCAACGGAGCGTACTCATTGCGCCTCGCCCACGAGATGGGCTCGATCGAGGCGGGCAAGCGTGCCGACCTCGTGCTGCTCGACGCCCCGAACTTCCTCCACCTCGTCTATCACTTCGGAGTAAACTTGGTCACGAGAGTGATGCGCGAGGGGAAGTGGGTGGTGTAGGAACGTTTCGGTTCGCTTTCGGTTCGGTTCCCGGGAAGCCCCCTCTTTCGGCCTTCGGCCACCTTCTCCCCCGCAAGCGGGGGCGAAGGACCTCACGATTTACAGTTGTGTTTCGTCAGTTCTTCTTGCGGCGCCACTGCCGATCGCAGTCAGTTCCCGGGAAGCCCCCTCTTTCGGCCTTCGGCCACCCTCCCCCGCAAGCGGGAGCGAAGGACCTAACAACTTACAGTTGTGTTTCGTCAGTTCTTCCAGCCGCGCCACTGCCGATCGCGAGGGCCTTCGCCCCGCGCAGCGGGGAGAAGGTGGCCGAAGGCTGGATGAGGGGGCGTGCGCGATCCCGAGTACGTTCGATCCTACCGTGCGAAATACGCCACGATCTTCTCGTACAGTTTTGCGCCGATCGCGCTCTTGGCCTCAGCCGTGCAGCCGGCGATGTGTGGCGTGAGAATCAGGCGCGGGTCATCAGGCCATGAACGTGCCGGCGGCTCGGGATCGTAGACGTCGAGGGCCAGACCGGCGATCGCGTTGCGAGCGAGGGCGTCGAGGGCGGCGTCGACATCGAGAATCTCGCCGCGTGCAGCGTTGATGATGATCGCACCGGGCGGCATCAATCCGATCTGGTCTCTTGCGATCATCCCGCGCGTCTCCGGTGTAAACGGCACATGGAGCGTGAGGATGTCACTCCTGCGCAAGAGAGAATCGACGGACGACTCGCGGAGTGCGCCACGTTCCCGGAAGTCGTCCTCGCTGATGTAGGGATCAAGAGCGGTCACCTGCATCCCGAAGGCCGCGGCGAGCTTCGAGACGCGCATGCCGACCTGACCCAGCCCGACGATGCCGAGGCGGTGGTGGCGCAACTCGTGGCGTGTGGCGCAGTCGTCGCGGCGCCAGAGTCCGGCGCGCATCTCGCGGTCGTACGCGGGAGCCGTCCGCGTCAGCGCGATCATGAATCCGATGACCAGCTCGGCCACGGCCGTGGCGTTCTCGCCGGGCATGTTGATCACGGTGATGCCGCGCCGGCGGGCGGATTCCATGTCGATGTTGTCGGTGCCGCTGGTTCCCTGCGCGAGCAACTCGAGCTTCGGCGCGGAATCGAGGACGCGCTGCGAGACGCGGTTGTACGAACGCGTGACGAGGATCTCGCAGTCGCTGACGATGCCTGCCAGCTCCTCCTCGGATTTCACAGGGTGGTCGATGATCTCGAACCGGCCGTCCTCGTGTGCGCGCGTGAGGAGTGAGCGGTCGACGTCGGCGGCGATGAGCAGGCGCTTTTTCATGCAGCGCACAGGATAAACTCGCCGGCGCCTTGCGCTTCCTTGCCAAACACCGCGTCGCTCTGATCGCTCTGGCCGTTTACCACGTCGTCTTCTTTTTTCCGACGCTCTTTATGGGCCGCATCGCCTCGCCGAATGACGTCTTCTACAACTTCGAACCGTGGAAGACCGTCCGGCAGGTGGACGCTCAGAATTCGCTGATCAACGATCCGCCGACGGCGTACTACACCGTCCTCTCGCTCATCAAGACGGATGGGCACGCCTTTCACTGGAATCCATTCATCGGGGGAGGCGTGCCCGGCTTTGGCTCGACTCTCCTTTCTCCCTTCAGTTTCTTTCCGGCGCTCCTCCTGCCGCTGCCGTGGATCTACACCGGCATCATTCTGCTGAAGCTGAACATCGCGTTTTTTCTGACCTATCTCTGGCTGCGCGAGGAACGGCTCGGGAAGTACGGTGCCGCACTGGGGGCGATCGTCTTTGCGGCCGCTGGTCCGATTGCGGTTCGATGGTGGTGGCACGTCACGAATGCCGCCCCGCTCTATCCCGCGTTGCTCTGGTTCGCGTTGCGGACGGCGCGAGGGAAGCGGACACCGGTCTGGGCGATCGGTCTCGTCGCGTTCTGTTACGCGCTCTCGGCGTTTCCGGCGACGATGGCGTATGGCGCGTACGCGGCGGCGGCGTACTTTCTGTTCGTCGCTATCCGCGAGCGACGCTCTAAACCGCGCGTCGTTGCCATCGCATGTCTGGCTACTCTGCTCGGCGTACTGGCCACGGCGCCGTCGTTCCTTTCGTTCGCGCAACTCGTTCGACGCAGTGGCTACCTCGTCGCGCGATCGAACGCGGCGGCGGAGCACGTGTTCCCTCTCCACCATTTCGCGCTCTTCGTGAACCCCGACCACCTCGGCAACATCGCACTGCGCGACTGGCGCGGCGATCGGGCCCTCGGCACTCTGAACAACTATATCGAGGCGACGGTCTACGTCAGTGTCGTCGCGCTGCCTCTGATCGCCCTCGCCCTCGCCAACCACCGGGCGCGCTCGCGATGGTTCTGGCTGGCGATGCTGGCAATCATGCTCGCGGCGATGTTCGGCTTCCCGCCGGTCTCGAAGATCGTGGCGAACCTGCCGGGATTCAAGTATTCGCCGCTCACGCGCATCGAGATGATGATGCCGATCGCCGCGGCCTATCTCGCTGCCGCCGGTGCCGCATGGCTGACCCGCGGCCGGTTCCGTCTCCTCGTGGCGATGTTGCTGGCCGTTGCGGCGTCGGGTGATCTGGCGATGTTCGCGGGCCGGTTCTATCCCTACCTCGAACCGGCGCTGGCAACGCCGCCTACCGGGCCGACGATTTCGTTTCTGCAGGCGCAACCGAAGCCGTTTCGGATCGCGCCGTTCTTCGACTATCTCTGGCCGAACAGCGCGGAGCTCTATCGCCTCGAAGACATCCGCAGCCATTTCTCATCCGAGGCGAGTTATCGAAGGCTGCTGGAACGGATCGATCCGAGTGCGGTGCTGACGCTCTCCACGGTCATCAATTTCAACAGCCTCAAGTTCGACTTCAATGACCCGCTGGTGTCGATGCTCGGTGTGCGCTATCTCCTCGAACAGCGCTCGATCGACGTGATCAAGTGGACGATCTTCAAGAATACGAAGCCGGGTGTGAAGGAGATCGCGGCGACCGTGCTGGAGCCGGGACAGGTGATGCAGCGTCACGTTCGCGTCGATGCGGAGCCGTTCTACGCGATCGAGCTGCCGATCGAGCTGCAGGCCGCGACAACTCGTGATCCGCATCTCGACGTGACGCTGGCGCGCGGAAATGCGGTTGTCTACGCCCGATCGTTCACTGCCGACGACATCACGGCGCTGAACAAGGTTTACATCCCGCTGCGTCCCTACGCCCGCCTGAGCGAGACGGTCGTGCTGCGCATTTCCTCCACAGGCTTGCGCGTCCGGCTATTGACCGGCGCGACCGAGGTGGCCGGTGATGCGCCGCTCTTCTACGGACGGGTGACGACACCGGTGATCTTCGAGCGCGACCTGCCGGATGGGCGCATCTTCCGGAACGTTGCCGAAGTCCCGCGCTTCCACGCAGTGACGCGGGTACGCCGGATGACTGCCGATGAGCTGATCGCGACGAAGGACGTCGATTTCGCGGACGAGGCCATCGTGACCGATCCGCGCCCCGTGCGGGTGGAGGCCGCGGACGCCGTCGTGAAGCTTCGCTCGTATCGGGATGACGAGCAGATCGTCGACGTCGTCGCTCCTTCGAGAATGCTGCTGGCGACCTCGGAGAAGTTAACGCCGGAGCTTCGCGTGACCGTGGATGGGCGCCCGGTCGATCCGATCGAGATCAACCTTCTCTTCGCCGGAGTTTCCGTCCCTTCCGGAGAGCATCGAGTGGTCTTCAGCAGGATTCTGGGGCGGGGGTGGTGGTGGGTGGCTGGCGGTGCGCTGCTCGTGTTGCTGGCGCTGTCGATCGGCGACGCGCTGGTCTCACGCCGGCGTCACTTCGCGATCGCCACCAGGATGACCTGATACGCGAACAACCCGCGCCAGACGCGGGTGATCCAGGTCAGGACGCGCTCTCCCATGCGCAGGATGGGATCCGGCATCCAGCCGATGATGAGGCGGATCGGCACCGAGGAACCGCGCACCGCGACGATGCGGAAGCCGGCGTTCTCGATCTCGCGGCGGATCGTACGCATCGTGAAGAAGCGGATGTGCGTGAAGTCGAGGATCCCCCGATCGCGGTACTCGAAGATCCCCAGCAGCAGTCCGAGACGTACGGTGATGTTGGCGATGTTGGGAACGGAGAGAAAGAGCACTCCATCGCTGGCCAGCGACTCGCGCACGAGTCGGAGAAGGGTCGTCGAGTTCCGCAAATGCTCGATGACGTCTGCGAGGACGATCGCGCGAATATCCGTGGGGAGTCTCGTGACCTTCTCGAGGTCTGCGATCACGACCTGATCGAAGCGGCCGCGGAGTTGTCCGATCCGGTCGGCGTCGTACTCGAACCCGATCGTCGCATCGAAATGCTCCCGGACCGCCGCCCCGAGCTCGCCGCCCGCGGCGCCCAGGTCGAGCAGCGTGCCACCCCGCGGCGCGAAGCGGCGAATGAGATCGATGAGGATCCGATGGCTGCTCCCCTCGAAGTCCTTGAACGTGTAGACATTCGGCACGATCGCCGAGGTTAGTGGATGGGAGGGGGGATGACAATGCTCCTGTTCAGGCGAGCCGGTCCGGCACCACCGTCACGCTCAGTGGGAGGCCACGGTGCCGACGTTCTTGAGAGAAATCGAGACGCCGATACTCTTGTCCGACTTTTCGCGGGGGATGTAAATGAGATAGCGGCGAAACTCGAGCGCCACGCCGTAGCAGGCTGCGGTTCCGCCGATCAGGTAGCGCTGCTCCAGGAACTTGCCCTTCTTGGCGTCGTAGTTGAGCTGCACATCTGCGCGAAGGCGGTTGCTGAGCAGGGATGAGCCGCTGTTGAGGCGGAACTGGCTCGAGCTCGTGTCGAACGAAATGCCATTGACCGGCGGCTGCCGGTACGACGAGAACCACGTGAAGCTAAGGTACTTGTCGGCGCGGGCGCCGGTGCCCAGCAGGTTGGCGGAGAGGCTGGTCTGATCAAGCTGGTGCGAGATATTGCCGAAGGTCGCCGCCGCATCGAGTGTGATCGACGAATAGGGATTCACGTGCAGCCCGGCGATGAGCGGCGTGAACTTGCCCTGCTGCGGAACAGGCGATCCGGAGAGACCGCCGGCGGTCGCCGACGTGAAGGCCGTACCCAGCGAGACCGACTGCGTCAGCGAGAAGGATGCGACTTCCCGCGAGGAACCGTTTACGCCCGCCTCGCGGCCGATAAGCCGCTGGGTCAGCGAGTATTCGACCGAGTTGCGCACGATTGGCAGAAACGGCGAGTCGACCGTGTCGAAGCGGATGACGCGGTTCTGGTCGTTCACCGCCGTGGTGTAGAGGTAGCGGAAACGTGGCTCGATGACGTGCTTGAACTTGGTGAACCCGCCGAAGGATTCGTTGTAGACCTTCGACAGCGAAGGCCCGACGACCTCCACCTGTGCCTGGGCGTAAAAGCGCTCGATCGGATTGTTCACCGCGGCGAGGTTGCCGAGCGGATTGGCGACGGAGTCGGCGCTGAGCGAATCGGAATAGTAGGTCTCACGCACCGAGATCTGCGGCCGCACGGAGAACCACGACGGCGTGTGGAGCTGCATCGAGAGGGTCGGGAAGATGTCGGCTCGGTAGTAGTTTGCCGACGGCCCATTCGTGAGGCCGCTCGTGACGAGATGGGAGGCCGACGACTCCATCGAGTAGTAGAACGGGGTCTCGCCGATCCGATTCGGATAGAGGCGGAACTGCAGCGACGGCAGTTGCTCGAAGCGCTGGCGCGGCGGCGGCGCGAACGGATTGTTCGGATCGACGTTGCCGAGGAGGATGTCGCGACGGTCGGTGAGGATGTTGAAGGAGTAGGTGCTGCGGTTCTTCGTCAGATAGGCCGAGGAGTAGATCTGCGACAGTGTGTGCAGGCGAGGATCGTGGCCGAAGCGGCGGAAAAACTCGAGATTGGAGAAATCCTCAATGTCCACGACGCCGCGGAAGCCGCCGGGCAGGTTGTTCTGCGAGTGCTGGTAGTTGTACTTCCACTCGTTCGTCCCGGTTTGCGCATCGTGGACGACGTACGCGCTGAGGTCGCCGAGCTTGACGTTGTCGTTGGGGCGGTAGCGGACGTTGATCCCGGCCCCGTTGTAGCCCTTGTCGTTGATGTCGCCGTAGAACGTAGCATCGGCCTCGTCGCCGAACGGGACGAAGTAGCCAAGCTCAAGCCGGTCGCCGTACGTTGGCGAAAAGAGAACACGCGGGATGAGAAGCCCCTGGGAGCGGTCGCGCTTGGTCGGCCAGACCAGACGCGGCGCGAAGATCAGCGGGATGTCGTGCGCACGGAAGCTTACCTTGCGCATCCGTGCGTAGTCGTCGAGCGTGATGTCCGCCTCGCCGACGTGGAACGACCACGAAGGCTTGTCCAGATCGCACGAGGTGAACATACCATTCGTCAGCCGGTAGCGGTCTTCCGCCAGCCGCTCGATCTTTTCACCGACGAAGTACATGTCGGGTTGCAGCGCGCCGGTGGCGTTGAAGAAGGTGCCGGTCTTTGAATCGAGGTTGAAAACGATGTGCTCACCCGTCAGCCGCGTCGGGCCCTGATCGAGGATCACGTGCCCCTCGGCCACGACGTCCTTCGTCTTGAAGTTGTAGGTGAGTTTGTCCGTGTGGATCTTGATGTCCTGATATTCGAGGAGGACATCCTTGTCGAAGATGGCGTACTCGTCGCGGACGAGCTCGTCCTTCCCCCCGGGCGTGAGATGGGAGATCTTCACGTCGCCTCCCTGCTTCTTAACGCCCGGCGTGACGTGGAACTTCGGTTTCTGTGGGTTGTAGTAGCGACCGGCCGGCCCCATGTCCTTCCCTTGCGCGAAGAGAAGCGAGGGAGCGGCGGCGAGGAACAGCGCGGCGGCGGTGCGAAGTAGCGGGGCGGGGTCAACCCTCATGCGTCGTCGTCATTGTATCCGACGCCACTTGATCTCTGGCACTCGCGGAGAAGACGGCGCGGTCGATGTGGCTCATTTGCTGGATCTGCATCCTCAGTTTGATGATCTCGAGCTGATAGATGCGGGCCTGATCGTCCGTACGGCTTCGCTGCTGGCGTTTGCGCAGGGCGATGCGGTTGGCCAGCCGGACGAACTGGCGATGGGCGCGGCGGTCCGCCCACCCGCCGCGGCCGAGGCGCAGGAATGGGTGGGCGGTGGCGCGCACGTCGGCGTCGTTGAGGAAGCCGAGCGATGACTCATGCCGCAGCTCGGCGCGAACGTCGGGCCACTGCTGAAAGACGGCCATCACGACGATGAGGGGCAACAGGGTGGCGACGATCAGCAGGACATCGGGCTCGGGCAGGTAACGGACGGCGACTGCGGGGAGCTCCGCCGCCAGCATCGCGGCGCCGGCGGTGGCCACGTCGAAGACGATCTGCCGCCGCTTGTCGGCGACGTGGAAGACCGCGAAGGTGATGCCGTATCCGGCGACGGCGCCGGCCAGCATGAGCGCGGCCAGGATCGTCGGTTCGTGTCTCGAGGTCATGACGAACGGAATCGCCGCTGTAGCGCCCATCACGCTGCCTACGATCATCCCTTCGATTGCCTCCGTCTCCTGGCCCGTGTGACGAACGTAGAGCGCGCCGAGGGTCAGGGCGATGCCGCCGACGACGGCGAGGAAGTCGCGCGCCAGGAAGAGCAGGACCGCGACGACCAGTCCCATGACGATGGCGGTGCGCCAGGCGGTGCCAAGCGCGTTGTCGATGGTCTTGAAGAAATGCACGGCGGCCATTGCGCCGAGAAACACGAGATAGACGACGATGCAGAGGACGGGATCGGACATACGTCAGGGGAATGCGTACCCGGCCTCGTCGAAGCGCACGGGATGACGTTGAAAATAGCGGCGCGAGGCCTCGATGTCCATGCGGATCTGATTGGTCAGCTCTACGGCCGACTGAAACTGCTGCTCGCGGCGGAGCAAACGGTGAAAGTAGACGCGGACGGTGTCGCCGTAGACGTTGGAGTCGAAGTCGAGAATATGGCTCTCGATGGTCGTCGCGTAGTTCTCGTACAGCGTGGGACGTACTCCGATGTTCGTCACGCTCTCGAAGGAACGGCTGAAACTCTCGAAGCGCGAGGTCGTGATGTACACGCCGCCGCCCGGATGCAGCTCGTTGGCAGGGTCGACGTTGACGGTGGGAAAGCCGATCTTGCGTCCCAGTCGGCGGCCGGTGGCCACGCGGCCGTCGATGAAGTAGGTACGGGCCAGCGCGGCCTTCACGGTGCGCATCGTCCCTTTCGAGATCGCGTCGCGGACGAGCGAACTGGAGACGCGGATGCCACGGATCTTGACCTCGGCGACGCCCTGGACGGCGAACCCGTATTGCGCGCCGGCCGCTTTCAGTTTCTCGAGGTTCCCTTCGCGTCCGGCGCCGAAATAGAAATCGCGTCCGATGCGGACATCGCTGACCTGCAGCGCGCTCACCAGGAACTCGGCGATGAAGCGGTCCGCGGTCCAGCGCGAGAACTCATGCGTGAAGGGTACGACCAGGAGAGCATCCACGCCCATGTCGCGCAGCAGCTCATGTTTCTGCGGCAGCGTCAGGATCTGTGGCGGCACACGCTCCGGCGCGACAATCGACAGCGGATGGGGTTGGAAGGTGATGACCGCGGACGGCCTTCCCATCTCCCGCGCGCGCTCCACGACTCCTCGGATGATGGCCTGATGTCCGATGTGCATCCCATCGAAATTTCCGATGGTGGCCACGCAGCCGCGCGGGAGGTCAGTCTGGCGAAGCGGATCGTTGATGAGAATCATTGCGGTGACGGGCCGGCGGATCATCGCATACCGACGTAAACTGGGTGTGCTTGAAAGCGATCTCCATCCTGCTGGTCCTGTCGCTCGCGCCCGCTCTGTTCGCGCAGGACCACCCTTCGCGTCCCCCGGTCAAGGGTTGCGACTGGCAGAGGCTCTCCGGCGCCTCTCTCGGCCTCGACGCCTGGGTCCAGCGGTGCGCCTTCGGCGATCGCAGGATCGACTTCGTGGTCGGAGGTTCATCTCTCCAGGTTCGTTACTCCGACGGCGGCGCGCCCGATCCGGTCATCGATGTGCTGCCGCTTCTGCCGGGTGAGACGGCCACCGCCGGGATCAAGCGGATTTTCGCGTCCCACACCGACCGGAAGGTCGCAAAGCGCTGCGTTCTGGCACCCTACGCTGGCGATCGGCGCCGCGGCGCAACGCGGTACACCTTCGTCCCCGATCGCGCGTATTCGAAGGAGCTTGCCGCGAAGGCCGACCCGGATGAAGTGGGCGATCCTCCCTGCGGCGACTGGGGTGATGCTCCGGACGGGATTCAATACTTCGAGGTGCAGCCCGGCGCCCGCCACGTTCTGTTCGTCCGCGTCGGGCAGGATGAGCCATTGTTCGATGAGAAGACGCTGCGGTTGCTCAAGTAGTCCTCTCGAGCTTCTTCGCCTCGCGAAACAGCAGCGACAACCCTCCGGCGATCCAGGCCAGGATCGGAGCGATCGACGCCCGCTTTCGCCGGCCGAAGAGCAACTCACCGAGGTTGCCGGAATCGCGAGGAAGGGCGATCTTGTCCACACTTCGCGTTGAATACCAGGGAAAGGCGATGCGCGACTCCTCAGGGATTCGTCCCGTGAAAAAAGCCGGAATCAGGTAGTTGCGGATGGGATTGCTCACGCCGGGGCAGGGCATGGGATCGGTGGTCGTGGCGATCACGCTGACGGATACGGAGAAGATCGCGGTAACGATCCAGAGCGCTTGGAACAGACGCGACCGGAGTCCGCCTGCGACGAGTAACCCGATTCCGAGCAGCGGCACAATCGGCACCAGATACCGCGGCCCGAACGCGCAGCCGCCGTTCCATCCATTGAAGCTGGCAATGGCAAGAAGGAACGTCGCGGAGATCGCGACGACTGCCCAGAAATCCTGGCGCAGGTCTCTGCGCCGCGCCATTCGTACCAGCGCGAGCATCGCAAGAAGCAGAATCGGCGACGCGAAGAAAAGACCGCGAAAGGGCGAGAATGAGATCCCGAAGAGTGCTTCCCGCGACGGCATTCGCAGGACGCCGAAGAGCGCTCCTCTCTCGGTGAACGGAGTGCTCGCTTCCACGGCCGTTCGGAACGGCGAGCCGAAGCACGCCCACTGATAGATGGCCATGAGGACGATCCACGGTGCGCAGCCGGCGGCAACGCGCGCGGCGGCCCGCCCCGATTGCATCCACGCAATCACGATCAGAATCGCGGCAGCGGCGGCGCAGACGTAGAAACAGCTGAGCGCGATGCCGGCCGCGATGCCTGCAGCGAGCGGACGCGTCGGAAGAAGCGCGACGGCAAGCAGAAGAAACAATGCCGCTGGAACATGTGCGAAGAGCATCGTCGAGTAGGGGAAGACCAGCGTCCCGAACAGTACGACCGCGGTCACGGCCAGGGCCGCCGGTGCGGTGGTGCCGACGCGCCTTCGTCCGTAGAGAAAGAGCACAGGGCCGATGCCGGCTCCGCAGAGGCCGATACTGAGGGCCGTCACGATCCAGCGATTGGTCCGCGTCATCTCCTCGACCGGCGCGTGCAGCATCGTTTCCGTAGCGAAGACGACGGCGTACGGAATCGCGGCGAGAACAGAGGCTCCGGGTGGCTTGTTGATGTAGGTATGGCCTCCGCTCCCCTGCGAGACATCGCCGGTATTCGCGGCGTAGCCGTCGATGGAGAGCGTGTGCCGCTCGACGAGAGCGCGTGTGAGGTCGAAGTGCGCGTCCTGGTTCCAGCCCGCGCCGCCGGTGAACCAGGCGAAGGTCACCGCCGCGAGGAGGAACAGGCCGGCGGCGATCCGGCGGTCGCCGCTCACAGCGCGTAGAGCGACGGTACCTTCCGGGTGATCGCCTCCCAATCCGGTGCGTTTGTTCCGAGCATCTCCGTGAACTGCGCTACCAGTACCGGATCCCATTTGCCTCCGGCCGCCTCGCGCCGGAGCGTCTCCAGTGCCGCCGTGTGCGTCAGCGGTGCCGGGCGATAGGCGCGGTGCGAGGTCAGGGCATCGTAGGCGTCGACGATCGAGAGCATGCGCACTTCATAGGGAATCGTCTCGCCCTGCAATCCGTCCGGATAGCCGCGCCCGTCGTAGCGCTCGTGATGGTGCCGGATGATGGGAAGCGATGTGCTCAGCGTCACCAGCGGGCGGATCATCTCCTCTCCGATCGTGGGATGGTCGATGACGCGAAGGAACTCTTCGCGTGTGAGCGGCCCCTCTTTGTTAAGCAGGAGCTCCGGGACGGCGATCTTGCCGATGTCGTGGAGCAGCCCGGCCACGCGGATCCGGTCGCCGGCCGCGAGATCGAGACCGAGGTGCAGAGCGAAGGTGCGGGCGAGATCGCCGACGCGCTGCGAGTGTCCACGCGTGTACTGATCCTTCGCTTCGAGCGCGAGGGCGAGCGCGCAGATCACGTTGTGCGTCTGTTCGAGATCTGCGTGGTAGTCCTTGATGCGGAGCAGCGACCGGATGCGGGTGATCAGCTCCACGCGATTCAGCGGATAGGCGATGAAATCGTCCGCGCCGGCCACGATCGCCTTCTGACGCATGCTGCCGCCGCGGTGGGACGTCAGGACGATGACGGGCAGGAACTCGTGGCGGGGATCCGCCCGCAGCAGCCGCAATGTCTCCACTCCGTCCTGCGCGGGCGTGAGGACGTCGAGCAGGACGAGGTCAATCCCTTCCTCGAGAATGATCCGCGCGGCTTCAGTCCCATTCTCGGCGAACGAAACGAGGAATCCTGCGTTGCTGACGCTGATGGCAACCAGCTCACGATTGATCCTGTTGTCGTCCACGCAGAGGACGCGCGCGGGAGGCAGCTGCCGTGGGCGCATGTGACGCGATGCCGAAGTCGCTGGCGTCTCGCCGGTGAGCGAGGCCGCGAAGAACGACAACAGCTCTCTGTCGAACGCGCCTGCACTCCCCTCGGCGGTCAGCCGGGTCAGCGCATCCGCTTCCGTGAGGTGGTCGTCGTGGATGAGGTCGTCGTAGCGGTTCGCGATCGCCACGATTTGTGCCTCGAGGGGGATGGCATCGCCCTTCAATCCGTCGGGGTACCCGGTCCCGTCGTACCGTTCATGGTGCCAGCGCACCATCGGCACGAATGGGCGGAACGTCGTCATCGGATCGAGGATCGACGCGCCCATGCTGGTATGGCGCGCGACGACGGCCCTCTCTTCGTCCGTCAGGTCGGACTTACCCAGCAGCACATCGGGGATACCGATCATGCCGACGTCGTGCAGCAGTGCGCCCTTGACGAGCGTCTCGCGCTCTTGCGGCGACATCCCCAGCGTCTCGCCGAGTCGCGACACATAGCGGGCGACGCGTTGCACATGCCCGCCGCTGCGCTGGTCTTTGTTGCCGAGGGCGTTGGTCAATGTGAGGATGATGGCTTCGCTGGAGTCGAGCTCCTTGCGCAGATTGCTGATGCGGATGAGCGAGCGGATCCGCGAGCGCAGCTCATCCTTGTTGATCGGCTTGTTGAGGAAGTCGTCGGCCCCGCATTCGAGGGCCTTGATCTTGTCTTCGCTCCCCGTGAGCGCGGTGAGCATCAGGATCGGGATCGTGTGACCGGCCGGTTCCGCTTTGATGAAACCGCAAGCCTCGTAGCCGTCCATCACCGGCATCATTACGTCGAGGACGATGACTGCGGGCTTGACGACGGGGTAGAGGGCGAGCGCTTCGCGGCCGTCGTGGGCGAGCACCACGTCATAGCCCCACGTGGAGAGGTAGGCCTCGAGAAGCTGGAGGTTCTGGTCGTTGTCGTCCACGGCCAGGACGACGTCACGGGTGGAGGGCGTCGCCGCTTCCGGGATATCCATTACTGAACGGCGGATTATAGTCGGAGCATCTGCTGCTCCGCGGGATAGACGAGATGGTCGCCTTCGATCCGCGCATGCTCGTTCATCACGTGCACGCGTGTGGGACCGCGGTTGATGATGTGCCGGACTTCGATGCCCCTCCGCGTCAGTTCGTCCGCCACCAGATTCCGATGACATCTCCACGGCACCGCCTCCGCGCAGAGAAAGGCGAGAGGCCGTTCCCGCGCACGCGCGACAAGCTGGTCGACCGCCGCGTGGAACTCGCCGGTGGCCATGTAGTCCGCATACGCCCGGAACTGTTCGTTACGCCAGGCGGTGTTTGGAGAGTCCGGAAGCAGCTTGCGACGGCCACCGAGGTCCGGGAGGTGGACGTAGGCCACTCCGTGCGCGGGAAGCCACTCCGCCATCGAGGCGCTGGCGAAGTGCGGATAGCGTTTCGAGCCGGGGAACCGCCGGATGTCGGCGAGCGTCCCGATCTGATTCTCGTGAAGCAGATCGAGCAATTCGTCGCCCGAGCGAGTGGAGTGGCCGATGGAAAAGAGGATCATGACGGGCAGCAGATCCGGCTGAATAATGCGCCGTCCCTGCCGGTTCTCTCACTCGCTCCATGGCCTACTACAGCGACCACGCGCAGCAGCTCAAGCGAGACCTGGCGGCCGAGCTGCCGACGGACGAGCTTCGCGACCTGCATGCGAAACGGCCATTGCTGCATGCCGCGCTCGCGTTGCTCAACGTCGCGCTCCTCGTCGCTGCGGGTTTTGCCATCGTTCATTTCGATCGCTGGTACCTGTGGCTGCCGTTCGCGTTCCTGGCGGGCTTCGCGGTCTTCGATTTTACCGTCCTGCTCCACGAGGTCGTGCACCGTGCCGTTTTGTCCGAGTCCAACGACCGCGCCTATCGCGTCCTGGGCCTTCTTTACGCGGTGCCGAGCGGGATCTCCGCGTCGCAGTTCACCCGCTGGCATCTCGATCATCACGCGGCACTCGGGTCGAGTGTCGAGGATCCCAAGCGGCACTATCTCTCGCCGAAGAAGAACGTCCGCTGGCTGAAGGCGCTCTACTTCACGCCGGCTCTGTTCCCGATCTACTTCCGCGCCGCGGCGAAGGAAACGGCGGCGTATGAGCCGGAGTTGCGCAAGCGCATCGCGAGAGAACGGCTGTTTACGATCGGATTCCAGCTCGCGGTACTCGCCGCGATCGCGCTGATCGGCGGCTGGGGCATCGCTTTCAAGCTCTACATCGTGCCGGTCTTCTTCGTCTTCCCGATCGCGTTCGCACTCAATCGCCTCGGGCAGCACTACGACATCGACCCGGCCGATCCCGCGAAATGGTCGACGCTGGTGAAGGGCTCGTGGTTCTGGGACGTCGTCTATCTCTTCTCGAACTACCACCTGGAGCATCACTACTTTCCCGGCGTGCCGTTCTACAACCTCCCTCGCCTGCAGAAGTTGCTTCTGCCCTTCTATGAAAAGCGGGGAATGACCGCGCACAGCTACGGTGGTTTGCTGTGGGGATGGCTGGTCCTGAACCGGAAGCCGCACGCGAACTGGGATGACGCGCTGGCGAGCGGGACGCCGGCAGCTTCGGCGGCGGAGTAACGTCCGGCTACAACAATCCCGTCAGCACGAGATCGGCGATCTGTTCGGCGCTCGCTGCGAGGTCATACTCTTTCTCCGACAGGATCCACGAGGTGACCATCTCGTCCAGGATCCCGAAGACCGCTTTCGCGCCGAGCTGCGGGTGAATCGTGCGGCGAAAGCTGCCATCCGACTGCCCGTGCTCGATCATCTTGCGCAGCATGTTGAGATAGTCGGCGACCTCCTGCTGCGAGAGCAGGCTCATGAACTTCAGGCTGTGGCGCAACTCCACCTGCGCGACGATGGCCAGGGATCGGTCGCGGCCCAGCGTTTCGAGGTGATGGCGGATGGCGATGCGGATGCGCTCCTCCGGCCGGCGGACGTGGGCCAGTTCCCGCTCGAGGGACTGCAGATAGTTCCGCGTGTGCTCGCGGAAGACCGTGACGAGGAGATCCTCCTTCCCATCGAAGTAGAGATAGATGGTGCCGTCGGCGACGCCGGCGGACTTTGCGATCTCCGAGACCTTGGCGTTGAAGTATCCGTTCAGCGCAAAGACCTCGATGGCGGCGCGGAGGATGCGCTCGCGCTTCGTCGTGCCGCGGGCGGTCTCGGTGGGGGGCGGGAGTGTGGTCGCCTGGCGGGCCATATGAATGAATGCTCATTCAGTGGTGGCGGGCTTGTCAAGTCTCAGGTCAGCCGTTCCCGCAGCTCGTGGATGAATCCCTGACGCTCCCGGTCGTCCCGTGTGTCGCGCACACGGGCGTCGATGATCTCCATCACCTCTTCCCGATCGAGGGCCGCGCTGACCGGATAGATGTGGAGATGCAGATGCGGCGTGGCGATGCCGAGCTTCAGCAGGATGGCGCGGTCGCACCCGGTTGCGGCGAGGAGGACCCGTTCCACGCGCTGGTGAATCGCGGCGAAATGGAGATAGTCATCGAGGCCGAGGTCGGCGACGTTTTCGACGTGTCCCTTCCAGACGACGATGGTGTGGCCGCGCACGGCGCGATCGGTATGCAGGATGACCAATACTCGCTCATCCTCGAACAACCACTCGCCGGCGGAGTGCGGATCGCTGCAGAAAACACAGGACATGACGACGACATCCTATAATCGACGGCCATGCGCACGCTCCGTTTCGGCCGCACCAACGCGCAGGTCCCCGCCATTAGTCTCGGAACCTGGGGACATGGCGGCCCGAACGTGGCCGGAGGGGAGTCCGTCGGCTGGACCGGCCACGACGACGGCCTGGCCAACGCCGCGCTGATCGAGGCGCACCGGCAGGGCATCACGCATTGGGATACGGCGGATGCCTACGGCGCCGGACATGCCGAGGAGCTGATCGGTCAGGCGTTCGCTGGTGGGGTCCCGCGCCAGGATATTTTCCTGGCCTCGAAGTTCGGCTACTGGAAAGGTCCAGCCGGCCATTTCTACGACCCGGTTTTCATGCGTGCCCAATGCGAGGACTCGCTGCGCCGGATGCGGACCGACGTCATGGATCTCTACTACTTCCATCACTGCGACTTCGGTGCGCGCGACGAGTACTTCGACGATGCGCTCGCGCTCATGCGAAGCCTCCGCGACGAGGGGAAGATCCGCTTCATCGGCATCTCCGACTGGGATGCGCGCAAGATCATGAAGTTCATCGACCGTGTCGATCCCGACGTGGTCCAGCCGTACCGGAACGTGATCGATGATGACTACGAGTCGAGCGGACTCAAGGCCTGGGTCGAGGAGCATGACGCCGGCGTAGCCTTTTTCTCACCCCTGAAACATGGCCTGCTCCTCGGCAAATACGACGAGCCGCAGACGTTCGACGAGGGCGACTTCCGCAGAGGCATCCCCCAGTTCCGCGACCCGAAGTTCCTGGTGCGCATGCGCTATGCGCGCGATGAGATGCGCCGCCGCTTTCCCGATCGTGCCGAGCCCGTCCTCTGTGCGCTGACCGGCGCCCTGCTGACCGGCAACCCCACCGCCACCGTCCTCCTCGGCCAGCGCAATCCGAAGCAGGTGCTCGCTGCGACCAGGGCGGGCGACGTGTTGAGCGATGCGGATGCGGAGCACGTGCGGCGGGTGTACCGCGGGATTTAGGGGTCGATCAGTACCCGATCACCAGCCGCGCTGCCCGCTCGATCTGCGCATCGCTCGCCAGAAACTCCTCTTCCAGTGGTGGTGAGTACGGCACGGGAGTGTCGAGCGAGCCGACGATGCGGATGGGTGCATCGAGGTACTCGAACGCTTCTTCCTGAATGATCGCCGCCAGTGACTCGCCGATCGAGCCGGTGCGCGTGTCCTCGATGAGGATCAGGACGCGGTTGCAGTGACGGGTGACCGCGAGCACGGCTTCGCGGTCGAGCGGCGCGAGCGAGCGCAGATCGAGCACGGAGGACTCGATGCCATCCTTTGCCAGGGTTTCCGCTACGCGCATCGCGGAGTGGACGTATGCGCCGTACGAAAGGATGGCCAGGTCGTCCCCGGCGCGACGCAATGCCGCTTTTCCGATCGGAATCGGTTCCGGCGCACCTTCGCTCAGCAGCTGTTTCACGCGTGGATCGCGATAGAGGGCGATGTGCTCGTAGAAGAGCACCGGGTCGGGATCGGCGACGGCGCTCGCCATCAGCGCGCGCGCATCGTGCGGAGTCGACGGGGCGACGATCTTCAATCCCGGCGTCCGGTAGAACCACGCCTCGGTATTCTGCGAGTGATACGGTCCGGCGTGGCGCAGACCGCCCCACGGCATCCGCACGACCATCGGGACCGATGCGCCCCAGCGATATCGCATCTTCGCGGCGTTGTTGACGAGCTGGTTGAACCCGGTGGCGACGAAGTCGTTGAACTGAATCTCGCCGATGGGTCGCATGCCCGCCAACGCCGCACCCACACACACGCCCAGGGTCGCTCCCTCGGACAGGATCGAGTTGATGATCCGCTCGCTGAAATCTTTCATCAACGGCTTCAGCAGCAGGAAGGCATTGCCGTATTTTCCACCGACGTCTTCTCCGTAGACGAACGTGCGCGCGTCGTTACGAAGCGCATCACCCACGCCCAGCATCACCGCTTCCAGGAATGTCTTTCCCTTCGCGTCGAATTGCGGCGCTTCCTCCACCGGCGGCAGAACGTTGTTCTTCGAAGCCTCCCGGCGCCACGCTTCGTCGAGCACTTCGATGTGAATGCGCCGCGGTTCGCCGGCAAGAACGCCGGTGCCGGCCAGTGCACCGTCCGGCCACGGCGCTTCGATGACCGCTCGTGCTTCCGTTTCCACGAGCGCTTCTGCCTCGCGCTGGAACCGCTCGAGATCGCCGTCGTGCAGCAACCCCGCCGCCAGCAGTTTCGCCGCGTACGTCGTGATGGGATCCTTCGTGCACCAGAACTCGTAGCGATCCTTGTCCGCGTACCCGTTCTCCGCGAGCGGCGGATAGGTCCACGACTGCTGCGGGTCTTTTCCGAGATACAGCATGTCGTCGTGGTGGGCATGCCCGCACATGCGCATGGCGACGAGCTCGATCAATGCGGGCCCGGAGCCTGCGCGCGCGCGGGCCGCCGCCCAGGCGAACGCGGATGCGATCGCCTCCGGGTCCGTGCCGTCGATCGTGATGGCCGGGATGCCGTATCCGACCGCCTTGTCCGCGAACACGCGAACGGCGGACTGTTCGGACTGCGGCGTCGAGAGCGCCGTCTGGTTGTTCTCGACACAGAAGACCGCGGGCAAATGGCGGGAAGCGCAGGCATTGATCGCCTCATGCCATTCGCCGAGGGACGTGGCGCCTTCGCCGACGAACGAGATGGCGACGGGAGAGTCGTTCTCCGACCGCCGCAGTTGAAAGGCCATGGCGATCCCGGCGATCGTCAGAGCAGGAGAACCGAGTGGCGCCATCGCGGGGAAGACGCCGTAATCCCATTCGCCGACGTGCAGGTCTTTTCCGTTCATCGGCGGACCCGCTTTTCCCATCTGCGAGCTGAGCACGGCGCGCACGGTGGAACGATCGTTGTGCATCGCCAGCACGACCCCGAGGTCGCGGATCATCGGGGAGACGACGTCGCCCTTCCAGCCTTCTCCTGATGCGAATTGGTCTCCGCGGCGGAGGCGGATGGCGGCGGCGTAGATCGCCTCCTGACCGAGCGAGCGAAAGCCCTTTCCCTGAAACGACGCGGTGCCGTAACGGACTTCGCCGCCGGTGAAAAACTGTTTGAGTCGATTGTCGGTGGCGCGGGTGAGGATCATCCCGCGCAGCATCTCGATCTTCTCCTCGGGCGTGAGCGAAGCCGCGATGCTCTCGCGATGAAGGAACCCGTCGCAGGCATCGACGACATCCTGGACTGCCAGATGCAGGCGGTCGCTGACGCTGACTCCGGGTGTCGGTTCCGGCACTGCGCCGTGCAGTTTCTGTGCGGCGCTGGCGTCGGGCGAGAGAAAGTCGGTGAGGGTCTGGACGAGAATCCGGCGCAGCGGATCGCGAAGCCCGTCGATCGATGCAGCATCGTGTTCGTCGATCGTTTGGCCGCCGGTGGCCATGTCCAGCGCGGTCACCGCCGGCCGGAGTGCGAGCGGATGGCGCTCGGCGACGAACGATGCAAACCGGGCCAGCAGGCCCACACGGTGTGCCGCAACGTCGGCGGAAGCAGTCATGCCCCGATGCTAACGCAAACGGAAGGCTTATTTCCTTCGCCAGATGTGCACGTCGCCTTCCTCTCGATCGAGGACGAAGTGCTCGCGGAGGTAGAAGTAAACCAGCGGCGCACGATCGCGGCTCGGGACGCCGTCCACTCCAGTCGTGTCGACGGGATCCCCCGGCATCAAGGCGAAGCGGATGCGCGGATTCTGCGCGATCCTGCGAATCACGTCGCGTTGCCGATCCTCGGGCTCATAGAACGCGACCTCCATCTGCCGGATCGGGCAGTCACGGTCGAGCAGGAAATACAGATTCCCGCGATTGGTGAAGTCGAACCAGGTCTGGCCCGGCTGCAGACGTGTTGCGGCATAACGTTGAACGGTTCCGATGATCGCGGCATCGGTCGTCTTGGACCAGGCGCCACGCCCGCGCGGGAGCGTCAACTCCTCAAAGCCCGGCTCGAGGGGCCCATGCGTACGTCGTAACTGACCGCTGATCGCGAGGTGTGCGGTCGGCTGCGCGATCATCAGGGAAACGACGATCAGCGCTGCCGCAACCGGCCGTGCCATGGCATTGTCGCTGCGGAACAGGCGGAAGATCGCGATCGAGATCAGCGGCGCCGCTACGAACAACCAGAGCAGGTGATGCCGCTCCGCGTAGGAGAGGGCTGTGATGACTCCGAAGATGCCGATGATCAGGAATGCCTCGCGTTGCGCGCGCCGCCGCGAGGACATCGGCGTCTTCGAGGCGACCGTCAGAAGGACGATCAACAGCATCACCGGCCAGAAGATGTAGAGGTACGCCGATTTATCGAAGATGGCTGCCAGTACTTCGGGGATATTCCGCTGCAGGGAGAGCGGAGCATCGAACGCACCGAGCGAGTAGACGGGTCCGAGGGTGGCGATCTCGCGAAGTGTGACGAGGATGAAATCGAGGGCGAACCCGTTCAGTGCCATCAGCGCGAGCGCCGCTGCCGCGGTGCCGCAGCCGCCGATTGCGGTAAACAGCAGCGCACGCACTCGATCGTCGCGAAACCGTAGTGCGGCGATGAGGATCGTGAGCAGCAGGTACAGACCCTGATCGACGCTCGTCAGCATGCAGACCACGACGCCGGAGCCAGCCGCGGCCATCCACCGCGCGTTGCGGCGCCGGATGGCGTAGGCGATCAACGCCAGTGTGGCAATCGCCGGCAGCAAACGGAACGACCCCCCGGCGGTGCCGAGGAGCATCGCCAGGAACGTGGAGGCCAATCCCACCTCGGGGGAACCGGTCGCCGCGACGACGAGGGCGTAGTGGAACATCACGATCGTCCCGGAGAGTACGCCGCGAAACTTCAACGCCCGGCCGAGGGTGACCGGACCGGTGCGGAACGCCACGTAGTCGAGGAGTGCGTCCTGCACGAATCCATGGGCCGGGATGATGTCGCGGTACGGTTTCTCGCCGCGCAGCATCTCCGCGGCGGGAACCATATGCTGCTGATCCTCGAAGAGATCGGCGCGCACCATCCCCTCGGCCGCGAACTGGCTGATCGCACTCAGATATGCGTACGCGGCTATCGGATAGACGAAATACCGCAGAGCGGCGCGGATGCGCGCCCTGGTCGCGAGCGAGTTGCCGACCAGCATTCGCAGGACGAACGGCGAGAGCAGAGCAAGCGCCAGGGGAGCCCAGGGCGAATGACGGATGTCATAGCCGTTGAAGCTCGACTGCAGCGCCAGCCCGAACGGCGCGATCGCGAAGCAGTGCGGCGGCGGAAGACCCGCACGGTTACGGATTAAGGACAGCAGGATGCGAACCGCGAACACGCTGAGCGCAGCGAGGACGAACACCTGCTCGACGGGGCGCGGAAGCAGATCGAGCAACGCCAGGTAGACGGTCGCCAGGACCGGGAGGAGGATCAGATCGTAGCGCGTGAAGTCTGCGTCGACCGAGCGTATGGCGAGGCAAAGCGCGAGGACCAGGGCGGGTACGACCAGCACCCAGGTGAGGTCGCGGCTGATGATCACGAACCAGAGGGCCGCCACGGCTGCGGACTGGAACGCGTTTCTCGCCCAGGCACGCGTGTCGTCGCGAGCCAGGATCGTCAGGAGCGGACGGAGCGCGAACGTCCAGAACAGTGGGATGAGGATCAGGCCGAGCACGAACCGCATCGGAGCGCGCGCGTCGAATCCGTTCATCGTCGCGTATCCCGGCGGCTGTCCCGGTGCTGGTGGCCCCAGCCAGAACGGCAGCAGCGAAATAGCGATAGCGAACCCCCAGATGGCTGCAGCGGCGCGGAGGAAAAGGTCGCGGTGCACGTTCATGCCGCGTGTCCAGCCAGCCAGTGCACGACCAGTTCCTCGGCCCAGTATTCGCAGCGCCATGGCGATGCGCCGGCGATGAAGCCGGTGTGTCCGCCTCGTTCCGTGATGCGAAACTCGATGCTGGGTGACGCGATCGCTTTCGCGCGCCGCAGCGCCTCCACCGGGAGAAACGGATCGTCCTCGGAGCTCACGCAGAGGGTGGGCGTGGTGATCGCGCTGAGGAAGTGGATGGAGCTCGAGCGATCGTAGTAGTCGTCCGCGTCACGGAATCCGTGAATGGGGGCGGTGGCCGCGTCGTCCATCTCCCGAAACGTCGTTGCGCGCAGGACGGCGTCGAGGTCGAGACGATCGCGCATTTCCGGGAACGTCGCCATCAGCCATTTCGTCTTCTGCTTCAGTGTGGCCAGGAACCGGTTGACGTAGAAGCGGGGGAGCAGGCCCGTCTCGAGGTAGCGCGAACCGGCGCCGAGATCATAGGGCACGGAGATTGTGGCGGCGGCGACGATCTCGGTCTGACCGGGATGTTCGCCCAGCCACTTGAGCAGGACGTTGCCGCCCAGTGACGCACCGGCAGCAAGAATTCGAATCTCCGGATCGCGGGTGCGCAGAGTGTGCACGACGAAGTCGAAATCGGTCGTCTCACCCGAATGATAGAAGCGTGGCCGCCGGTTCGGCAGCGATCGGGACACGCGATGCGGCTCTCGTGCGCACGAGCGGAAGTTGACCGCGGTGGCCGCGAACCCGTGCCGCTCGATCACAGACAGCAGTCCCTGCATGTAGACGGAGTTCGTGCTTCCTTCGAGGCCATGCAGCAGGATGAAGCGGAACCGCCGGCCGGGATTGGGAGCATCGAGATGATCGAGGACGAGCTCGTCGCCGTCCGGAGTGGTCAGCGTCTCGCGGCGCAGCGTGACCAGCTGGCGTGGCCGCGCCAGCCGGCCCCAGATCGTCTGCGCGTGCGGTCCGCGAAGAAACCAGGCGGGTGTGAAGGTGGTCCGGTCCATCCGTGAGTGAAGGAAGGATACACGGCACGTTCCTCTGGTTTTTGAACGAAGCGAGTCGCTTAGTCCGCAAGTCGCGAAAAGATCAGCGTCGCGTTCGTTCCGCCGAAACCGAACGAGTTCGACATCACGTGCGTGCACACCTTCTCCCGGGCCACATTCGGGACGTAGTCGAGATCGCAGGCGGGATCGGGAGTCTCGTAGTTGGTGGTGGGCGGGATGATGTTCGTCCTGATGGTCATCGCTGCGATGGCGGCTTCCAGTCCGCCGGCGGCGCCGAGGAGGTGACCGGTCATCGACTTGGTGGAGCTGACGGCGACCTTGTATGCGTATTCGCCGAACACGCCCTTGATGGCGATGGTCTCGGTGCGGTCGCCGACCGCCGTCGACGTGCCGTGCGCGTTGATGTAGTCGATGTCCACCGGATGGAGGCCCGCGTCACGGAGTGCGTTACGCATTACCCGGATCATTCCGCTGCCGTCTTCCGCGGGCGAGGTGATGTGGTACGCGTCGCTGGACATCCCGTAGCCGGTGATCTCGCAGTAAATCGTGGCGCCGCGTTTCTTCGCGTGCTCGAGCTCTTCGATGATGAGGATGCCGGCGCCCTCTCCCATGACGAAGCCGTCGCGGTTGAGATCCCAGGGGCGGGAGGCGTGTTGCGGGTCGTCGTTGCGCGTGGAGAGGGCGCGCATCGCTGCAAACCCACCGAGAGCCAGAGGGGTGATCACCGCTTCGCTGCCGCCGGCGAACATGATGTCGGCGTCGTCACGTTGAATGACTTTGAAGGCATCGCCGATCGCGTGGGCGCCAGTGGCGCAGGCGGTGGCCGGTGCGGAGTTGGGACCCTTGCAGCCGTAGCGGATGGAGATCTGACCGGCGGCGAGGTTGACGATGAGTCCGGGGATGAAGAACGGAGAGATGCGGCTCGGACCACGCTCCATCATCTTCGTGTGCATTTCTTCGATCAGCGGCAGGCCGCCGATGCCCGAGCCGACGATGACGCCGAAACGCTCGTCATCGCAGTCCGCAACGACGAGATGTGCGTCGTCCACGGCCATCTCGGCCGCTGCGACCGCGTAGTGGATGAAGGTGTCGGACTTCTTGACTTCCTTCTTCTCGATCCACTCCTCGGGGTTGAAGCCCTTCACTTCGCCGGCGATCCGGCAGGCGAAGGCGCTGGCGTCGAACTTCGTGATCGGGCCGATCCCGGAGCGGCCTTCCACGAGGCCCTGCCAGGTCGGCGCATTGCCGACACCGAGCGGTGAGATCATGCCGATTCCGGTGACGACGACGCGGCGCTTGGTCATGGTTGAGTATTGAGAGCGATGGTGGCGGGCGCGATGGCTACGCCATGACGGCACGGGCCGAAGCCCGTGCCGAGGGACTCAGGCTAGGAAGTTTTGGCGCGCTTGTCGATATATTCGACGGCGTCCTTGACCTTCTTGATCTTCTCAGCGTCGTCGTCGGAAATCTCGACGCCGAACTCTTCCTCGAACGCCATGATCAGCTCGACGATATCGAGCGAGTCCGCTCCGAGGTCTTCGACGAACGACGCATCAGGGTTCACCTGATCGGCATCCACGCCGAGTTGCTCGACGATGATTGATTTGACGCGATCCTCAACGGACATCGGTAATCCTCCTCATTTCCACTTGGGTGGGGGGGAATGCAGGGCGTTTTTTAGCACAAAAACAAACGAATGCAGAATGCGAATCGACAATCGCGAGTTCACAGTGCAGCGATGATACGAAAACTGTTCCTTCTGCTGGTCATCGGAGCCGTGGTCTGGTTCGCGGCACGCGCGCTCGTGCATCGGGGCGAGGTCCGGGCCACGGTCGTTTTCGACCGTGCCGGCTCATTGCGCAAGGGCGATCCCGTCGTCGCTGACGGGAAACCCGTCGGAAGCGTGACCAAAGTCACCCATCTGGACGGGAGCGACGCTGTTTCCATCCGCATCGACCGCGATCACCGCCGCGACATCGTTGGCGACTCACTTTTCGCGGTCGACGGACGCCGGGTCGTGGTGACGAACACCTTCGCTGTTGGGTCGCCGATCGCCGACGGAGCTGTCCTTCGCGCGCACGCGAACGGCGTCAGTGCATGGCTGGCGAAGCACGGTTCCGCGGTGCAACCGTTCATCGCGAAGATGAAGCACGCCGCCGATGACGAGATCGAGAAACTCGACGAGAAGCAGATCGATCGCGAGCTCGCGGAGTTGAAGGCGAAGGTTCCCGGCTGGAAAGCCGAAGGTGCCGGCGCCCTCGATGAGCGCCTCGGCGCCATCCACACGCGCGCCGCGAAACTCGAGAACGACCTCAAGAGCTCCCATCGCGTCGACGACGCACGCAAGATCAAGGAGAAATTCGACAAATGGCTCGAAGAAGTCCAGCGATGAACGATCGCAAGATTTTCACTTACGAAGAAGCCGCTGCCCTGCTGCCGGAAGCCCAACGACTCACGCAGGAAGCCGTGGCCGAGGTCGATGCACTGCCGGAGAGTGAATCGGCGGTCGCGGAGTCCGAGCGCATCATCACCGACTGGGCCGGCTCGATCATCGAGCTGGGCATCGAAGTGAAAGGTCTCTGGCTGATCGACTTCGATAACGGCAGCGGGTACTACTGCTGGCAGCATCCCGAGCCGTCGTTGCAGCACTTCCACGGTTACGATGAGGGATTCGGGGGAAGGGTGAAGTTGCAGTAGGTTGGGTTTGGGTTGGTCGTTGGTTTGGTCGTTGGGTTGCTGGGGTTTCGAGGTCGCGTGGTCTCGAAGTCTCGCAGTAAGAATCCGGCGAGACTCAGCAACAGGCAACCCAGGCAACCCATGCAACCCGAGACCCCGTAACCACGAGAACCCGTAACCACGAGACCCCGTAACCACGAGAACCATGCTCAAAGCCATCGCCTTCGATCTCTGGGAGACGCTCCTCACGGACACGTCCGAGTTGTCACGGCGGCAGGAGCGGTTGCGGCTGGAGCGGATGGAGCGCGTGCTGGCCGCGGCCGGCTTCGCGTCGGCCGCGGACCGCATCGAACAGGCATACCGGAGGTTGTGGCACCGCTGCCACGAGCTGTACTGGTCCCGCGACGAGGACGTCGCCTGCCGCGTGCAGATCGAGCATTTCCTCGAGGCCTTGGACCTCGATTCCCGCACGTTCGACGAGGCGTCCCTCGCAGCGCTCGAAGACGCCTACGCCGGTGCCGCGATCGAGGTCCTGCCTGCCGTCGTCTCCGGCGCCCACGAGGTGCTCGCATCGCTTCGAGCCCGTGGCTATCGTCTCGGTCTGATCAGCAACACAGGACGCACTCCCGGCTATGCACTGCGCGAGATCCTCGATCGCCTCGGATTGGCCTCGTCCATCGAGGCGATGGTGTTCTCGAACGAGCATGGCGCCTGTAAACCCCGCACCTCGATCTTCGCCACCCTGCGCGAAGCCCTCGGCGTCGCCTATGAAGAGATGATGTTCATCGGCGACAACATCTACGTCGACGTCCACGGCGCCCAGCAGCTGGGCATGACCGGCGTGCACTTCGATCCACCCACGCGCGGAACGGCCATCGCTCCCCCCTTCGATCATGGGCTGGAGATCGTTCCGGACGCGACGATCCGCGATCTGCGGGAGCTGCTGGCGCTCGTCGACCGGCGGCCGGCGCATGCGTGACCGCTCGTCCGACGACTGGGACACGCTCGGCGAGAAGGAACCGTTCTTCGCCGTCCTGACCGATGAGCGCTATCTGCGGGAACGGATGTCGGAGTCGGACCGCGAGGCGTTTTTCGCGAGCGGGGAAGACGATGTGGCGCGGATTTTTGCCCTCATCGCTCTGCCTGATTTCGATCCACGCTCCGCGCTCGACTTCGGCTGTGGCGTGGGACGCCTCACACGCGCGCTGGCCGCGCGGATCCCGCGCGTGGCCGGCGTCGATGCGGCTCCGAGCATGCTCGGTCTCGCGCGCGAGCACGTTCCCGCCGCGACCTTTTCATCGTCGATTCCGGACGAGCGGTTCGATCTCATCGTCTCGTTGATCGTTTTTCAGCACATTCCGGTCGGCCGCGGGGAGGCGCTTCTCGACGAACTGCTCGGCCGGCTCGAACCGGGTGGGGTGGCCGCGTTGCACTTCACGTTTCGCCGGCCCGGCTCCGCACTGCGTCGCGTCGCGCGTGGCATCCGGGCGCGGGTGCCGCTCGTGCATCAGGTCGCGCAGCGCCTGCGAGGCGAGCGGCCGATGCCGTACATGCAGATGAACGAGTACGACCGGTCGCGGATCCTGGCGATCCTGCAACGGCACGGCTGTGAATCAACGCGCATCGTTCCCACCGATCACGGCGGAATCGAAGGCGCGATCGTGATCGGGGTGAAGGGCCGGCGGGCGAAGAAGTGACTGTCCGAAACGCTCGTCTTCCGATCGAGCAAACCCTCGCCTCGCGCAGCGGGGCGAGGGAGAAACGAAATGAACGGAGTGCGGGTGAGAAGGACCTCACGATTCAGGGCGCGAGCGGGGAACGCAGACGGAGCACGAACGGGGAACGCAGATACGGAGCAACGCGGAGTTCAGCAAAACGCTCTGACCTCTCCACCTAAAACAGCTTCAGGAACACGATGTCCGACACAAAGCCCTTCTGGGCGTTGCGTCCGACCGTCTTGCCGAGGTCGAGGCGCAGCAGCGTCCCGTATGGGCCGACCATCTGTCCCGCGATGCCGATGCCCTGAAATGGCTCGCGCTGGTAGCCCGCCAGTTTGTTGTCGATCAGGCCGTGGTCGTAGAACGCCTCGAGACGGATCTGGTCGGAGAACACGAAGCCGTACGAGAGATGCGCCAGGATGGCCCGGTCCGCCAGCAGCGATCCCGACTTGATGCCGTGGATCCGGTTGGCACCGAAGAATCCGAATCCGTATTGCGAGAAGCGGTCGAGGCGCGTGCCGTCCATGTAGTCGAGCTCCGCGCCGATGCGCTGGAACTTCGGCAGGTAGAAGCTCTTCGCGAGCGAGCCGCCGAAATCCATGAAGGTCTTCTGCTTCGGGTCGTACTCGGCGAGGTTGCCCCACGGCTTCCAGGTCGTCCGCTTGTTGTAGTCGAAGAATCCCGTGATGGTCGCGCCCCATCGCGCATACTGACCGTCGATCGAAGGCGTGAGGACGAACGTGTCGGCAGGGACGATGAACGACGACGCGGTGTTGTCGCTGCGCATGTACGTATCGTGCTCGACGGTGAACGAGACGTCGACCTTGCCGAACTGCAGGAAGGGATGTCCCGCACGGACGGAGACCCGCGTCGGAAGTGATTTCACCTCTTCGCCGAGCTGTTCCTTGCCATTGCGATAGAGCGACTGCGTGCCCGGCAGCGCGATGGCGAAGACGTCCGCTCCAAGGTTCGTGTGCGTGTTGGCGACGTTGGGATTGGTGGCGTTGGCCGCGAGCACGACACCGGCGAAAAAGACGTTCGCCTGGATGCCTTTGTGTGCGAGATCGAAGTTGAAGTAGTCGATGCCGCCGAGGGGCACGACCGGATACTGCAGTCCCGAATCATGATGGATGCCGCCGAGGAGGAAGGTGCGGGACGAGTTGAATCCTTCCTGAACGACGCGCTCGCCGGTGGGCGTCCGCTGCAGGTAGCGCAGGCCCGACTTCGTCTCGCGGACCATGCGCGCATCGGACTTCTCGGCTTCCGCCAGATGCGTGTCGTAGTCGGCAGGATCGATGCGGAAGTCGGTGAAGTCCGTCTGTCGCAGGACGACGGTTCCGCGTCCGGCCGCGGAGACGACCTGTTGTGCGCTGACCGTCTGCGGCAGCCAGAGGATTTCGCGCGGGTCGCTCCTTGCGGCGTCGACGGCGGTCATCGGCGTGTGCGTCGCTTTGGCAAACGGCTGGAAGTCGACGCGCTCCTCGTTCGACAGGATCTCGCCGGTCAGATTGAGCTGCACCATCGACAGTCGCACGCGTGCCCAGGTCCCGGCATCGATCCAGACTGTTCCGCGATAGAGCGGGAGGTTCGCGGCGGCATGGGACGGCGGCTCGAAGCGCACTTCGTACGTGTGATAACCGAGCAGGTCGGACTCACGCACGAGCTCGTACTTGTATTCGTTGGTGAGATGGATATCGAGCGGGAGCTGCGTGACCTTCTCCGGCTGGATCAGAGGGAGCTCGGGGATCTTCCCGTACTTCCACTTCACGCCGTTGAGGTAGAAGTCCTGCCACACCCAGTCGGCGCGGCCTTTCGGATCGGAGAAATAGTCGCCGGCGATGGTCGCTTCGATGGCTTCGCCGCCGGTCATCGTGAAACGGAGCTTCGTCGCGTCGCGGGCCACGTACCGCGGCTGAATCGACTCCTGATACGACTTGTACGCCTGGTGATTTCGGATGATCTCTTCGACGGTGATGCCGCGGTGTGTGGTGATGTTCAGGGCTTCTTTCGTAACGTTCGCCCGCGGCGCGTCGTTGTGCTCGACCGTGAAGACGAAGGGCCGCGTCACCGGCGGCATGCCGATGAGGAAGCGTCCCCCTTTGCTGCCGACGTCGGTCACGTCCTTTTCGCCGGCGGCGTCGTAACGGCGGGGACGGATGTAGGCATCGCCGGCCAGGGACGCGATTGTCGACGCGGTGGCGTCGCCGCGCGGAACGATCACCGTACGCAGGTCCTCGCCGCGCACGAAGGCGATGGTGGGGGCGTCGATCTTGTTTCCTTTCGCGTCGAGCATGTCGATGCGCGCGGTGGCGTCGTAGGCGTAGTCGCCGATGAGGGCGCGGTCGAAACTCGCCAGCGACGCCAGCAGATCGGCGGTCACCGGCGCATCCAGATACGCCCGAGTCGCACCGCTCGCCAGCGACTGCGCGAGGTCGTAGAAGACGTTCGGAGACTGCGGAGGAACGACGGCCCAGATCTTCTTGGCAGGATCCTTTTCGAGAGCCCACGCTGCGGTCGTCTTCACGCTCGCGGCGTCGGCGAGCAGGATGTCGACGTACGACTGTGCACCGGTCTCGAAAAGCTTGTTCAACATGTCGGGTGTCGACTGCGGGAGCACGATCCGTGAAGCGGCGTTCTGTCCCTGCGCCGCCACCGCCAGGCGCTTGATGGCGAAGCCGGCGACGGTCGGATCGGCGTTGTCGACCGCGATGCCGAAGCCTTCAAATGGTCCGTGCGCGCGTGCCCACTCGACGATCGATTGCGTGTGGGTCTCTACCTGGGCCAGGGGGTCCGACGCGGTGTCGAGCCCGTAGCTCACGATGATGGTCATCTTCGCGCGGACCGCGGGCGGCATGGCGTCGAGGGCTGTGCCCGCCGTCGCGAGGTTGTCCTGCGTCAGCCGGACGAGGAGGGGCACCGGGGTGACCGGTGCAACCTGCAGGTCGGACACTGCACCCGCGCAGGCCGTGCATACTTTCGCCGGTTCGGCGGCCCCGAGCGAAAGGACGGAAACTTGCAGAGAGAGGAGAGGGGCGAGGAGAAAGGCGATCCGTTTCATCAGTCGTGTTCCAAACGCCAGCGCAGGAGCCGAAAATTGCCGGAGCAAGCCACAAAAGGTCTGATGTTCTTGAATCCGTCATCGGGAGCCAGGATGCCGGCAGCAGAGGTGTCGGCACTCGAAGACGAGGCGGGCAAGGCGGGCCTGGAAGTCGTCCGCGTCTCTCGCGGACTCGATTGCGCGTCCCTGATCCGCGAGCGGCTGCGCACCGGAATTCGTCTTTTCGTGGCCGCGGGCGGCGACGGGACGATCAACACCGTCATCCAGGCGCTCGTGAACACCGATGCGATCCTCGGCGTCGTCCCCGTCGGGACCTACAACCACTTCGCCAGGGATCTCGGGATCCCGCTCCCGTGGCGTGAGGCGCTCGAGGTCATCGTCAGTGGCGCGATCAAGCCGGTCGATGCCGCGCGCGTCAACGATCGCTTTTTCGTCAACAACATCTCCATGGGCCTCTACCCCGAGCTCGTGGCCCGGCGCGAGGAAAAAGGGCGCGATTACCCTCGCTGGAAGGCGCGCCTCTATGCCGCATATGCGACCCTGCAGAAGTATCCCCATGTGACTGTGACCCTGGAGAGCGAGCACCATCGCGAGGTCGTCCGCACGCACATGCTGATGGTCTCCAACAACTCCTACGATCTCTCGCGGATCGGGATCGAGGCGTCCCGCAATGCGATGGAGGAAGGACGCCTCGCCGTCTACTGGCTTCCACACGTCTCACGCCTCGCCCTGATGCGGTTCGTCGCGCACTTTCTGGCCGGCCGTGTTCGCGAAACGCCCGGATTCCGTTCCTTCCGCACGGCCCAGGTAAAGATGCAATCGCCGAAACGCCAGCTGAGCCTCGGTGTGGACGGCGAGGTGGTCACGATGGATACACCGCTTGTAATCACGATCGTGCCGCAGTCGCTTTCGGTGAGAGTCCCGCGGCAGGGGAGTCCGCAGTCGGTGTAGGTCCTGCTTGGCGGAGTTTCGCGCGAAGCGCTTTGGACTGCGGTGGCGCTAGCCACCGCTTTGGAAGGGGGAGGCAAAACCAGGGATAGAGGGGGCTCGCGTTACGAACACCAGAGGAATCACGCCCGATCCGCCTCATTCGTGGGTCCACATCCCTCCCTCCCAAAGCGGTAGCTGGCGCTACCGCAGTCCAAAGCGCTTCGCGCGAAACTCCGTCGCAAGATCCCGGATCCGTTGACGCATATAATCCCGGCCCCTTATGGCAACGATTCGAATCAAGGAACTACCGAAGCACGTCGGAGAGAACGTCACGATCGACGGCTGGCTGTACAACAAGCGAACTTCCGGGAAGCTGCAGTTTCCCATCGTGCGGGACGGCAGCGGTTACCTGCAGTGCGTCGTCTTCAAGAAGGAAGTGACGGAACAGACCTGGGCCGCTGCCGATCAGGCGACGCAGGAATCGTCCGTGCGCGTCACCGGCACGGTGCGCGCCGAGGAGCGGGCGCCGGGCGGCGTCGAGCTCGGCGTCGAGTCCTTCGAGATCCTCGGATCCGCAGGCGAATACCCGATCTCGCCGAAGGAGCACGGCACCGACTTCCTGATGAACCATCGCCATCTCTGGCTGCGTTCGTCCAAGCAGCACGCCGTGCTGCGGATTCGCAATGAGGTCGAGAAAGCGATCCGCGACTTTTTCTACGATCGCGATTTCGTGCTCATCGACTCGCCCATCCTGACCGCCAACGCGGCCGAGGGGACGTCCACGCTGTTCGAAACGGACTACTTCGGCGAGAAGGCCTACCTGTCGCAGTCCGGACAGCTCTATCTCGAACCGGCCGCCGCGGCATTCGGTCGCGTTTACTGCTTCGGGCCGACCTTCCGCGCGGAGAAGTCGAAGACGCGCCGCCATCTGATGGAGTTCTGGATGGTCGAGCCAGAGGTTGCGTTCCTCGAGTTCGAAGGGCTGCAGTCGCTGGCGGAGGAGTTCGTCTCGTATCTCGTCGGGCGTGCGCTGGAGCGCTGCCAGGAGGAATTGAAAACGCTGGAGCGCGATCAGTCGAAGCTCGAGAACGTCAAGGCTCCGTTTCCGCGGATCACGTATCGCGAGGCCATCGACCTTCTCGCCTCGAAAGGCATGGCCGCGAAGTTCGGCGACGACCTCGGCGGCGACGAGGAGACGGTCATCGCGAACTCGTTCGATCGTCCCGTGATGATCAGCCGCTATCCGACCGAGATCAAAGCGTTCTACATGCAGCCCGACCCGAACGACCCGTCCGTCGTTCTCGGACTGGACATGATTGCGCCGGAAGGCTACGGCGAGATCATCGGCGGCTCGCAGCGCATTCACGACCACGACCTGCTGCTGCAGCGCATTCAGGAGCACAAGCTGCCCGTCGAGAAGTTCCAGTGGTACCTCGACGTCCGCAAGTACGGCACGTTCCCGCACTCCGGCTTCGGGATGGGCATCGAGCGCTGCGTGGCCTGGATCAGCGGCGTTCCGCATCTCCGCGAAACGATTCCGTATCCCCGCATGCTGAATCGGATCTATCCGTAGGAACCGGGTTGCCGGTAAGGTACGCCCCGAATGACGCCCGACCTCCCTGAGATCCCCCACAACGGCAACCAGGCAACCGGGGAACCGGGCAACCCGGAACCCCAGCAACCCCTGACACCAGAGTCCAACCGCACCCTGCGCATCATCCCCCTCGGCGGACTCGGCGAGATCGGGATGAATCTGATGGTCTACGAGTATGGGGAGGACTCCATCGTTGTCGACTGCGGGATGATGTTTCCCGACGCGGCCACCATGGGCGTCGACGTCATCGTCCCGGACATGACGTATCTCTTCGGCCGGCCCGAGCGTCTGAAGGCCATCTTTCTGACGCACGGTCACGAAGATCATGTCGGTGCGGTGCCGTTCCTGGTCGAGAAGCTCAAGGTTCCGGTCTATGCGATGCCGCTCACGCTCGGCTTCGTGCGCCACAAGCTCGAGGAGTTCGGGATCGACGACGTCGAGCTGCGGGTGCTGATGCCGCGCGACATCGTCGACGCCGGTCCGTTCCGCGTCGAGGCGATTCAGGTCACGCACTCGATCGTCGACGCGCTCGGGTTGGCGATCCGGACTCCGGTCGGGACGCTTATCCACACCGGCGACTTCAAGATCGATCACACGCCGGTCGACGGAAAACGAACCGATCTGGCGCGGTTTGCGGCGTATGGCGAAGAGGGAGTCCTCGCGTTGATGAGCGACTCGACCAACGCCCTGGTGTCGGGGCATGGCCGCTCGGAGAAATCGGTCGGCAACGCCATCGACACGATCTTCGCCCGGAGCACCGCACGCATCATCGTCACGACGTTCGCATCGCACATTCACCGCGTGCAGCAGATCGTCGACGCCGCACGGAAGCACAAGCGAAAGGTCTTTCTCATCGGCCGCTCACTAGTCGACAACGCCGAGACCGCGGAGCGCCTCGGCTACCTGCGCATCGCGCGCGAGCAGCGTCCGGGCGCGAACGCCAGGCCTTCGGACTACGCGGATTCCGAGGTGGTCATCCTCACGACCGGTACGCAGGGCGAGCCGTCGTCCGCGCTTTCGCGCATGGCCATCGGCGAGCACAAGCAGGTCGAGATCCAGCGCGGCGACCTCGTGATCATGTCCGCCAGGACGATCCCGGGCAATGAGCGCCCGGTCTCTCGCGTCATCGACAACCTCTACCGCCGCGGTGCCGAAGTGCTCAACTGGGAAAACTCCGACGTGCACGTGTCTGGCCATGCCTGTGAAGAAGAGCTGAAGCTGATGCTCAACGTCACGCGGCCGAAGTTCTTCATCCCCATGCACGGTACGTTGCGGCATCTCATCCATCACGCACGGCTGGCGAAGAGCGTCGGGATCCCGCTCGGCATCGTGATCACGAATGGCCAGGTCGCCGAGATCGCCGGCGATGAGATCCGTGTGCTGGAGGAGAGAGTTCCGCACGGAAAAGTCTTCATCGATAACCAGGCTGAAGAAGTGCCGGACATCGTGGTCCGCGACCGGCAGCACCTCGCCGAAGACGGCTTCGTCATCGTCGTCGTGGCCATCGATTCGAGCGGACACGTCGGCCGCGAGCCCGAGATCATCACGCGAGGTTTGCTGCACGTCGATGAGAGCCAGGACATCCTCTCCGAGGTTCGCGCACAACTCGTGCAGATGTTGCACGAGAGCCGGCCGGATGAGCTGCTCGACCACGACCTTGCCCAGGAGAAAATGCGTGCGCTCCTCAAACGCTACTTCCGCAAGGAGATGGGACGGCGCCCGATGATCCTTCCGGTGATCTGGGAGATGTAGCCGAGAGGGAGACGAAAACCAATGACCATCACCGAAGCGATTGTCCTGGGCCTGGTGCAGGGACTCACGGAATTCATCCCCGTCAGCTCGACGGCCCACCTCCTCATCGTCCCCTCGATCCTCGGCTGGGGCGATCCGGGAGCCGCGGTGTCAGCGGTCATCCAGTTTGGGACGCTGCTGGCGGCGATCATCTACTTCTTCCGCGACATCGTGCGGCTCATCGGCGGCTTCTTCCGGGGCCTCATCACCCGCCGGCCGCTGGCGGACGTCGACTCACGCGAAGCCTGGCTGGTCATCATCGGTACGATCCCCATCGTCATCCTCGGGCTGATCTTCAAGAAGTACATCGAGTCGACGTTGCGCGGACTCTGGATCGTCACGACGATGGTGATCGCCGTGGCCATCCTCATGCAGATCGCGGAGGTCTACGCGAAGCGCCGGCAGTTGCGGGGATTCGATGACATGACCGTGACCGACGGCCTCGCCATCGGTCTGGGGCAGTGTCTGGCGCTGATCCCGGGATCGTCGCGCAGCGGTTCGACGATCATGACGGCGATCTTTCGCGGCATCGACCGGCCAACTGCTGCCAGGTATTCGTTTCTCCTGTCGATTCCCGCCGTGGGCGGCGCGGGTGTGCTCGAACTGTTCAAGGAGCGCCACTCCCTCGGCCAGCTCGGTTGGACGCCGATCGCGGTGGCGATCCTGGTCGCCTTCATCTCCGGTTACGCCTCGATCTGGTTTCTGATCCGCTACCTGCGGTCGCACACGACGCACGTCTTCATCTATTACCGGTATCTGCTCGGCGCCGCGATGATCGCGATGCTGATGACGGGGTACTTGAAGTAGATCACTCCAACCGCGCGATCTACTCCGACAGCACCTGAATATCCGGGATGTTCCGGTACTTCTCCGCGTAGTCGAGGCCGTAACCGATCACGAACTTCGGGTCGATCGAGAAGCCGACGTAGTCCGCCTTGAACTCGATCTTCCGCGCCGTCGGCTTGTCCAGAAACGTCGCGGTCCGTACTTCCTTCGCGCCCTTGTCGAGTTTGATGTATCGGAAGACTTCGTTCATCGAAAGGCCGCTGTCGATGATGTCTTCGACGATCAGAACGGTGCGGTCGCGCATGTCCAGCTGCGGCTCCTTCAGGATCGTCACGACACCCGATGACGTCTTCTGGTTTCCGTACGAGGAGACCTGGATGAAGTCGAGTGCGACGTCGAAGCCGATGTTCCGCATGAGGTCACTGCAGAAGAACATCGCGCCCTTGAGGACGCAGAGGGCGATGAGATCGCTGCCGGCGAGGTCGCGCGTGATCTCCGCGCCCATCTCCGCGACTCGTTTCTGGATTTCGGCGGTAGTGAACAGTGTCGTCTGGGCCATTGGCTGCGGATTCTACGATTACAATTCTCCCCCGTGAAACTCTATCGCTTTCTCCACTCTGGAAGCCCGGCCGTCGGCGTCGCCGACGGAGACCGGATTGTCCTGTACAGCGGCAGTTCCCTCCTCGACATCGGACAGGCTACGAAAGAGTCGATTCCGCTCGCGGACGCCTCACTGCTCGCGCCAGTGGCTCCATCGAAAATCGTTGCGGTGGGCCGGAACTACGCCGAACACGCGAAGGAGCTCGGCAACGAGGCCCCTTCCGAGCCGATCATCTTTCTGAAGCCTTCCACGGCGGTCCTCGCGCCGAACGGCACGATCGTCCGGCCTCCGCAGTCGCAGCGCGTCGACTTCGAAGGGGAACTGGCCATCGTCATCGGACGCAGGGCCCGGAACCTTCTGGCGAAGGACTGGCGCACCGTGGTCAGGGGCTTCACCTGCGCGAACGACGTCACCGCGCGCGACCTGCAGAAGAAAGATGTGCAGTTCACGCGCGGCAAGAGCTTCGACACATTCTGCCCGCTCGGGCCATGCATCGAGACGGACCTCGATCCGTCGGCACTCTCTCTGCGGACGCTCGTCAATGGCGAGACGAAGCAGAACGGCAACACGCACGACATGGTCTTCGACTGCGCCTTCATCATCGAGTTCATCACCGCGGTCATGACGCTGGAGCCGGGCGATGTGATCCTCACCGGCACTCCGGCCGGCGTCGGACCACTCGCGGCGGGCGATCGCGTCGAGGTGCAGATCGAGGGGATCGGCGCGCTGCGGAATGTCGTTGCGTGACGCGCTTCTTCGCCTGTTTCCACGTCTCCGCGAGCTTCCGCCGGATTCCTGGGTCGTCGGCGGTGCCGTCCGCGATCTTCTGATCGGTGCCGCGCCCGCGGACGTCGACGTTGCCTGCCTCGATCCGCTTTCCAGCGCGCGGCTGATCCGGCCCAACGTAATCCGTCTCGGACGCGAGGAGCATCTCAGCGCCTATCGCGTCGTCGACGGAGCGCATGTCTACGACTTCGCGGCACTCCTCGACGGCAGCATCGACGCTGATCTCGCGCGCCGCGACTTCACCGTGAACGCCATGGCCGTCGACCTGCGGACCGGGGCCTTGCTCGATCCGCACGACGGGCGTGGAGATCTGGAGCGGCGGGTGGTGCGGATGATTGATCCCGCCAACTTCGACGACGATCCGTTGCGCATGCTCAAAGCGGTGCGGATGGCAGTGCGATTCGAGTTCACAATCGACGACGGGACGATGGCTGCAATCCGTTCGCGGGCCGGGCGGATCGCCGGCGTAGCGGCCGAGCGCGTCGCGTATGAGTTGACGGTCATCCTTTCCGCGGGGTCCTTCCGCCGCGCGCTCCACCTTCTCCACGAGACTTCCCTCGACGTCCCTCTCTTCGAACGAACACTCGACCCCACCGCGTTTCACTCCGACGACGTGCCGTTTGGCGCGGCCCTGGCGCTGATCGTGAGCGACGCGCAGGCGTTCGTGAAACGCTGGCGGATGAGCGACGCTCTGATGCGCCAGGTGCAGGCGCTGCAGCAACTCACCGATGCTCACTCGCTGGTGGACCTCTACGTCGCGGGCGAGAAGGTCGCGCTGCAACTCACGCCGATGTTGCGCGCCCTCGGGCGTGATGCGTCCGTCGCTCTTCCGGATTTCGCCATGCAGCCGCTGCTTACCGGTGACGAGATTGCGGCGATCGCGGGGATCGTGCCCGGTCCGAACATCGGCGTTCTCAAGCGGGCGTTACTGGAAGGGGAACTCGAAGGCAGGATCACCACGCGCGAAGATGCCGAGCGATTTATCCGGGAGTCGAAAACGACGCTCCGGCCCTGACATCCTCACCGCGTCAGAGTCACGTGCACATCTCCGAACGTGGCGTGCGCATTCACCTTGGACTTCCCGGCGGCGTTGTGAAAGCGCGCCGTGCGCGGGAAGACGCCTTCGTTCTCGATGAAGTGGTCTCCGAGGTAGGTGTGGACTTCACCGATGCTGACGGACGCGGTCAGATCGCGGACGTTTGCTCGCGGCGTGCGGATCTCGACGTCGCCTGCGCGAAGATCGGCGTCGATGTTGCCGAAGACGCCCTCGATGTCGATGTCACCGTACCGCGTCCATAGCTCGACGTCGACGCCCGGCGGGATCTCGACCGTCAGTTCGATCTGCGAGTGAAAGCTGCGCGCGCTCCAGCTCTGCGCGCCGGGACCGTAGTGACGCTTCACGATCGCCTCGTCGCCGTCGATCACGACCTCGGCGGAGATGCCATCCGCGATCGCCTGTGCTTTCTGCCGGCGTTCGGAGCCGTCATAGCGGCGCGTGGCGATGCCGCGGACGTCGATGCGGTCTGGCGCGCCGTTGCGGATTCGTACGTCGCCTTCGGAAACGTCGATGAGGACGCGATGGATGTTTCCGCGGGCGGCGGTGGTCGCAAATGGGTGGCTTGCCGTGTCATCGGCGAGCGCTGCGGCGGTGAGGATCAGGGTTGCTACGGTGAGGCAGGAGATTCTGAGCATGGCCGTCGTCCTCCGGGAGTGAGAACGGCGGGGAGGGGAGAAGGTTATCGAAAAAAAACGAGGGGTCCGAAGACCCCTCGTAGTACGACTCCCCAAAAGTCGATGATGCTTACTTCTTTTTCGACGACTTCTTGCTGGATTTCTTGGCAGGAGCTGCCTTCTTCTTTGCGGCCATTAGAACTCACCACCTTTCATGCCGTACGGGACCTCACGGTCGCGCCTATTTGGCAAACAACGCCGGAATGTTCCGGCCAATTGAAACCTGCTTGGAGGGTGAGGCGGAGATCGGAGAGACGACGACCTTCAACAGTTACCAGACTCGCGAGGTTGTATGTCCAGTTCGTGGCGATCATCGTTTTAACTTGTCGTTAATATGCGATCGTTAAATCATATTGTCAAGCAATTGTTTATGAAAATCGTAATTCGGCACGCACTGTTCCACGTCCGTTCCACGGAATCGGGCGCGTTCAGCGCGTCGAAGCGGCGCGATACGCACCGCGCGTGAGGTCCGCGCAGCGGCTCCACGGGAACGATTGCGCGCGCGTGATTCCGCGTTGCGCCAGCGTCGCGCGCAACTCCGGATCCGCGGCCACGCGCAGCATCGCAGCCGCGAACGATGCCGCGTCCGGTGCGACGTGCAGCGCCGCATCGCCGGTGATTTCCACCAGCGCCGCGGTGGTCGACGTGATCACCGCGCACCCCGAAGCCATCGCCTCCAGCGCCGGAAGCCCGAAGCCTTCCTCGCGGCTCGGCATCACCAGCGCCGTCGCCGTTCGGTAGAGATCTGCCAGTTCGTCGTCCGTCACGAACCCTCGCACCACCACACGCTCTCGTCCGCGGAAACGGGCGAACGACCCACCCACCATCAGCAGCGAAGCGCCCGCGACGCTGCCCATCGCCTCGACGACAACGCCGGCGTTCTTGTGCGGCTTGTCGTTGCCGACGAACAGAAACTGAGGCGCGCTGTCTGCCGGACGTCGCGGACCGGACGGGACGAACGGCGCTCCCACTCCGTTCGGCGTGACGAGCACGTCGGCGTCCGCGCATCCGAACGTCGACACGATCTCGCGCTTCACCGCCTCGCTGACCGTCAGCACGCGCCGGCTCTTTCGGACGGCCCGCCCGATCATCCGCCTCGCATACGCGCGCGCCAGCGGGTTGCGATGACGGAGGTGGATCAGGTCGTGAACCGTGATGACCAGCGGCACCTTCGTGATGGGCGCGACGTAGTGCGGCGCATGGAAGAGATCGAGTCGTGCGCGGTCGGCGGCGCGGCCGAGGGTGATGAGCTCGCGGAGTGAGTAGTGAGGCGCGTCGATGATCACGTGTTCGATGCCTGCCGGCAGAAGACGGGCGACCGAGACGGGCCCGAAGGCGACAACGGTGTCGTTGCTGTCGCCCTTCGCAAGCGCATGCAGAAGACCGCGGATGTAGGTGCCGATCCCGAAGTCGGCAATCTTCCTGGCATCGATCCCGATCCTCATCGTGTGGCCTCGCCCAGCAGCTGATTCATCAGCGCCGCGCTGCGGTCCCACGTGTAGTCCCTGGCCCGCTCCACCCCCCGCGCGCGCAGATCACGACGCAGCGATGGGTCGCGGAGCAGACGCCGGAGCGCCTCCGCCAGCGCCGCACGGTCCCCCGGTTCGATGAGCAGCGCCGACCCTTGCGCATACTCCGGGATCGCACCCGTACGCGTGGCGATCACCGGCGCTCCGCACGCCATCGCCTCGAGCGGAGGGATTCCGAATCCTTCGTAGCGCGATGGATAGACGAACGCCAGCGCGTGCCGGTACAACGTGCGCAACCGTATGCGATCGACGTAGCCGGTCACTTCCGCATCGCGCGGCAGCGTCACGCCACCCCAGCCGGCATCCCCACAAAGCACGAGCCGCGGTTTCGGCGAAGGGATCGACTCCCACACCGCCAGCAGATCGTCGAGACCCTTGCGCGGCTCAATCGTACCGACGAAGAGAACGTAGTCCTCCTCGTCTCCTTCCGGCGTGAAGAAGTCGTCGACGCCGTTGGGGACGATCTCGATCCGGCCTCTCGACACTCCAAACCATCGCACGGATTCCTCAGCCACCGCGCGCGAGACCGCCGCAATGCGGGAAGCCATCTGCAGGCTGCGGCCGATGAAGAGGTTGTACGACAGCAGCGTTTTTACGCGATGCCGCAGCGGCATCGTGAGCGAGCTGAAGTCGTGCAGCGTGGCCACGGAGGGAATGCGCAGCCCGAGAGGAAGCGTCCCGTGCGGAGCCCAGAGCACGCCTTCCGTCGCGATGCGCGGCAGGATCAATTGTTGCCAGGCCACGCCCGGTGTCATCGCGTCCACGCGGAAGCGGCAGCGTTCCAGTCCGCTGCGATCGGCGATCGGAGCGTGCGACGCGATCAACGGAGGCTTGGTAAGCCGCCGCGCGATCTCCGCAGTGTGGACGCCGATGCCCGTCCGGTTGCCGACGAGCGCCCGGCCGTCGATGGTCACTTGCACGCTGCGAGTTTACGTTGCGGCGCAACGGCGCAGGACATCGAGCGTCTTCTGCGCCGCCTCATCCCACCGGAACCCGGCCGCGCGCGCCACTCCTGCTTCCGCCAGCTGCCGGCGCAATTCGGGAGTCGTCAGCACCTGCTCGATCTGCGCTTCGAGCGCGCGTGCGTCCTTCGGATCGAAGTAGAGCGCCGCGTCGCCTCCGATCTCCGGAAGCGACGAGGAACGCGCCGCGATCGAGGGAACGCCGTACGCCATGGCCTCGAGAAGTGGGAATCCGAAACCCTCGTAGATCGAGGGGAAGACGAATACCTCCGCGTCGCGGTAGATCGCGGCGAGCTGCTGCGCTGGCACGTAGTCGAGATGATGCACACCGGCGGCGCGAAGCCGCGGAAGGATCGATTCCGACTTCCAGCCGACGCGGCCGACGATCACCAGCCCACCGTCGTATACGCCGCGGGCGCGAAGGCGCGCATACGCGTCGAGGAGCACATCGAGATTCTTCCGGGGCTCGATCGTGCTGACGAAGAGGATGTACCGCTTCGGAAGTGCCGGATCCGCGGGCGTCTCATCGGCGGCAGGGGGGGCCAGGCCGGAGAGGATCGTCACCGCGCGTGACGGATCGAGGTCGTAGAACGCCAGCAGGTCCCGCCGCGTCGACTCGGAGACGCAGATCACTCCCTCCGCGTGCGCAAGCTCGCGCTGCATCTGATGATCGAGGTTCGCCAGCGTCTCCTTCTGCAGCAGCTCGGGAAAGCGCTTGAAGGTCAGGTCGTGGATGGTGACCACGCGGCGGCGCGCGATGGCGCCGAGGAGACGGGGGAGGAAGTAGTTGGCGCCGAACATCACGTCGGCGTCGATCAGTTTCATCCAGGCCACGTATGCGGCGGCCGTCATCGCCCGCGAGCGCCCTGATACCAGTCCCTGCCCGCGCAGGTCAAACCAGCAGAGGTGCGCGTTCGCCGGAAGGTCTGCGTGCAACACCGGTCCGAAGTCGGTCACCCGGGCGTCTCCGAAGAGAAAGAGCTCGACGTTCTGGTGCTTCGCCAGTTCGTGCAACAGGTGGTAGAGGTACCAGCCGATCCCGGTCAGTGGCTCGTAAAACGGACGGATGTCGACGCCGATCCGCAGCTTCCGCTCCTGCCGCGTGGCCGCGCGAACGCCACGCACGATGCGTTCGCGAAGCGCGCGACCGAGGGTATTGATGATGATCGCGATCGTGGAAGGCATCGGGAGGCGGGATCGTAACGTATGCGAAGCGGTCCGGTGAGAGTGATGAGGGTCTCGGCAAGTCGCTCATCGCATTAACTTTCGACTGCCCCCTCACGGCGAAGCGACGTCTGCGACAATGTTCTTCGGGTACGCTCCCGGCGCATGAAGAAGGTCTCCATCATTCTCGCGGTCGTCGTCGCGCTCGTCGCGGCGGTGGTCGTGTATCTCGCGGCGACGACACCGACGACATCCGCCGGCGTTCGCTTCCCCCTGACTCCGTCGCAGCGCGCGCTCCTGGCGTCCGTGCCGGAGTCGGCCGAATCCTTCGCGCTCGTCCCCGCCGCTGCAGCGCTCGATTCCAAGCTGCGCAGGAATCCGGTCACCCGCGACGCCGTCGATCAGTGGGAGAGATCCCATTCCCTTCCTTCTCCCTGGATGGCCGGCGGAGCGGATCTGCTGGCCTGGCGTGAGGCGAACACCACCCGCTATCTCATCCATCTCGATCCGGTCCGTGCCGCGATCGTCAAGACGTACATGATGCTGGGTGGCGAGCTCGGCGACACGTTGCTTCTTGACGCGCCGGCCGCGCGGCCGATCGCCACGGCGGATCTCGCACAGATCCTGAGTCTCGCGGAAAAACTTCCACCCGGGGATGCGATCGTCGTCCAGCGACGCGGTTCGCGCGGCGCGTTCCCGCCGATCGCACGTCCTGCCGTGACCTCGCTCTCGGTCACCGCGGACGACATCGTCTTCACGTCGCGTGCGACGCGCGAGGGGAGCGAGCCACCGGGCGTGCAAGCCACCGCCCCGGCGCAGTTCCCACGCGGTGCGTTGCTGACCGGGGTCTTCACGTCGATGCCGCGGATCGTCGAGGACTTGAACCGCGTCTTCGGCACCCGCGTTTCGTCCCTTCTCGAGAATGGAGGAACGATCGCTGTCTACGACATCGACACGCACAAATTCCTGCCGCGTCCGCTGGGTGTTTTCGCAGTTCCTGACGATCCTCCGCGCCGTGCCGCATTCGAGGAGTTCGTGAGCAAGGTGCGCCAGGGAGAGTCGCTCGGGATCCACATCCAGACGGCGGAGCGGCCGGGAACCCTGCTCCTGTCGTTCGATGACTCGATCGATCCCTATTTAAAGGATACGGTCGTCCCGGGCACCTGGCCCGCGGGAAACTGGGCGGTGCGGGCGGACCCGAAGCGGCTCGTTCCCATTCTCAGACGCCTCGATGACAGCATCGGCCTCCGCATCGCCGCTCCCCGTTTCTACCGTTCCGCCCGCGACCTCGGTCACTGGATCGAGGCGCTGCAATCGGCGACCGAGCTCGAGGCCGCGCAGTCGGACGACGGCGCGGCAGAGGTGCTAAAGGTAAGAATCGGGACGAAATAGAAGCCGGGAGGGCGCAGTTACAGCCTCGAACACCATGCCGGACAAAGAACGGATCGTCTTCGACGACATCGACAAATATGGCCCTCAGCGCTTCGAGCGAACGTACCAGTTCACTACGGATGAGCTGGCTCGCGTCGAGCTCGTCGCCATCGGACCCGTCGCCCTCGTCGCAGACGCGCGCAAAGGCGACCTGCCTGCCGAGTATCTTGCAGATGGCTCAACGACATTTGCCGCCGATTTTCTCTGTTCCCGTTGCATCGAACCGTACCCGTTTGCGAACTCGCTGGACTTTCACTTAAGATTCCGCCCTCGTCCTGAGCGTTCCGAACAGAATGACGAGGTCGAGATCACGCCGGACGAGCTCGACATCGAATTCTATTCGGAACGCTCAATTCCGTTGCGGGATCTGGCAGCGGAGCAAGTCCAGCTCTCCATTCCGATGAAGCCGCTGTGCACAGAGAGTTGTCTCGGTCTCTGTCCTCAGTGCGGCGCGAATTTGAATGGTGAGGGGTGCTCGTGCCAGTCGGCGGCGGGCGATGAGCGGTGGGGTGCGCTGGCGGGGATCCGGGCCGAACTGGCCAAGAAGAACGAACAGTAATCAGAAAACAGAAGGAGCAACAAGATGCCTAACCCAAAACGGCGCCACTCGAAAGCCCGCACGCGCACGCGTCGCGCGCACGACTTCCTGGAAGCCAAATCCCTTTCGACGTGTCCGCAGTGCCATGAGGCAAAGATGCCGCACCGTGTGTGCCCGAAATGCGGGTTTTACAAGGGACGCGAAGTCATCGCAGTCAAGGAATCGTTTTAGTATCTCCCTTCGATGACTGAGGTCCGCATCGCCCTTGATGCCATGGGTGGCGATCATGCGCCATCCGAGGTTGTGAAGGGAGCCCTTCTGGCGGCGGCGGAGTTTGCCGTCGAGATCATCCTGGTCGGCCAGGAGGACGTCGTCCGCAGAGAGCTGGCAGCCGCCGGCGCGACGCCGCGTAGCATCGAAGTGGTCGATGCACGCGAGATCGTGACCATGGAGGACACCGCCCTTGCGCCTCTGCGCAGGAAACGGAATTCGTCCGTCCGCGTCTGCGCGAACCTCGTCGCCGAGGGGCGCGCGAACGCATTCGTGTCGGCCGGCAACACCGGGGCAACGTGGACGTCCGCGCGCGCCGTCATGGGCATGATCGAAGGAGTCAGCCGTCCCGCGCTGGCCACCGTCCTTCCCAGTATCAAAGGACACACCCTCCTGCTCGACGTCGGTGCGAATGTCGACGCCAAGCCGGCCCACCTCCGCGAGTTCGCGGTCATGGGTCACTTCTACGCGCAGATGCTCTTCAACATCGACGCGCCGCGTGTCGGACTGCTTTCCATCGGCGAAGAGGAAGGGAAGGGCAACGAGCTGACGAAAGAGACGTACCGCGTGTTGAAAGAGACGGGTCTGAACTTCATCGGCAACGCGGAAGGGCGGGACGTCTACAACGGGAACGCCGATGTCGTCGTCTGCGACGGCTTCACCGGCAACGTCGTCCTGAAAGCGTCCGAGGCCCTCGGCGAGTTCGTCTCGACGACGCTGCGCTCCGAGCTGACCCGCTCATGGAACCGCAAGCTCGGCGCGCTTCTGGCCCGAAGCGCATTCGACGACTTGAAGAAACGCATGGACTACTCCGAGTACGGCGGCGCGCCGCTCCTCGGCGTGAAGGGCGGCTGCATCGTCTGCCACGGCCGCTCGAACGCCAAGGCGATCAAAAACGCCATCGGCGTGGCGCGGAACTTCGCGATCAACCGGATTGATGAGAAAATCCAGGCAAAAGTCGGTGACCTCCACAAACGCGAGCACGACAGCAGCGTTCTGGCGGTCCGGGAAGTGGAATGATGCGCATCGGAATCGGGTCCCTCCTCCTCGCGATGGCAGCCGCCGGCTGTGCGTCGCATCCCGCCAATGAACGTCCGGAGCCGAACGTCGTGGAGCTGGTCAGCGTGCCGTCGCACGCCGCGGTCAGCCTCGACTGCGGCGCCGGCACGGTCGCCAAAGGGACGACTCCCGTCCGCGTCGACGTCCCACGCTATCCCGAAGTGTGCTGGGTCGACCTGAATGCCGAGGGATATCGGACGCTGCACATGAAGTTCAATCGCGGGCTGGTGCTGAACGAAGGCCAGGCACTGCGGATGGATGAGCATCATGCGCTGGACCAGCGCGCGGGCACGATCGACATGGTGCTCTTCCCACTGCGAAATCTGAGCGATCGGATCTCGAACGCCGCCGGGCACGCGATGACGGCTGACTATCGTCTCGAGCTCAAGTTGATCCCGCTCGAGAAGTAGTCCGGGCCGCGCCTCAGGCGCTCAGCTCAATCGTGGCCTGAAATCGTTCCCGGATCGATTCCCGAGGCGGCGGAGGCTGCCACATCCTGAAAATCCGCACGAGCGGATGATCGACCACGGTGCTTCGGAAGTAGAGCTCGTGGTCCCACTCCACTTCGGCCATCGTCAACAGGCAATCGATCATGTCTTCCTGGCCGCATTCGCTGGCGAGGACCGCGGCCTCTTCGTATTCGACGATGTTGCCGCGCTCGAGCTTGCCGGCGCCGTACATCGGCGCGAACCGGCCGCCGACGTGACAGAAGGCGCCGATCGAGCGTCCGATACACCAGAAGATCGCTTCGCGGAGGGAGCTCGGCGTTTCCCCCAGTTTCCGCAGCAGGCCACCGACGAGCTCGCGATGATGCCATTCATCGGCTTCGATCTCGCGGATCCGGGCGCGGTCAGGGCCCTCGCGAAGGCTGCGCCAGTGTCCCCGGTATGCGTACCCTGCGGCCAGTTCTCCTGAGTAGGCTCCCCGCAGCTGGCGGACGAGTTTTGCGCGCGCGTCGAGAGGCATTCGCACGGATTGTAGCCGCTCGGCACCATGTATGATTCCGGCCGGATGGAGCACAGCACAGCATTCGTTTTTCCGGGACAGGGTAGCCAGTACGCGGGTATGGGGAAGGATGTCGCGGAGGCGTTTCCGATCGCACGCCGCGTGTTCGACGAGATCGATGCCGCGCTCGGCCTCTCCATCTCCCAACTCTGTTTCGAAGGTCCCGAGGATCAGCTCAAGCTGACGGAGAACACGCAGCCGGCGATCCTCGCGGTTTCATCAGCAATCCACGCCGTGCTCGAAGAGCGTGGCGCCACCCGCCGCGACGTCGTGGCCGGTCACTCCCTCGGCGAATACAGCGCGATCGTCAGCGTCGGCGGTCTGACGCCGGCCGAGGCTGCACAGCTCGTGCGGATGCGCGGGCGGTTCATGCAGGAGGCAGTGCCGGTTGGAACGGGTGGGATGGCGGCCTTGATCGGGCCGACGGTCGAGGAAGCACGCGCGATCTGCGACGAGGCAGCCGAAGGGGAGATCCTCGGCGTCGCCAACATCAATGCGCCGGGGCAGATCGTCATCGCCGGAACGAAAGCGGCGATCGATCGCGCCATGGGCGTGGCAAAGGCGCGAGGTGTTCGCCGCGCGCTGCCGCTTCCGGTGTCGGCGCCGTTCCATTGCGAATTGATGAAGCCCGCTGAAGAGCGGCTCCGTCCGTTGCTCGAGAGTGCGCACGTCAAGGATCTCTGGATGTCGCTGGTCTCGAACGTCGATGCGTCGCCGATCGGCACCGCGACGGCGGTTCGCAACGCGCTCGTGCGGCAGGTCGTTTCTCCCGTGCGATGGGTGGAATCGGTTCAGAAGATGGTGGCCATGGGGGTGCGGCGTTTCGTCGAGATCGGTCCCGGCACCGTGCTGACCGGACTGATCAAACGGATCGACTCCTCGGTCGACCTGATCAACGTGTCTGACGTCCCGTCCATCGAATCATTCCTGAGCCGCTCGGAGACTTCATGAAAATCGATCTCACGGGCCGCACGGCTCTCGTCACCGGCGCATCGCGCGGGATCGGTGAAGCAATCGCGCAACAACTCGGGGAGACCGGAGCGCTCGTTCTCTGCGCCGCGCGGAGCCTCGCTGATGTCGAGCGTGTGGCGGCCGGGATCGTCGCCGGCGGCGGACAGGCGAAGGCGATCCAGCTCGACATCACTGCCGCGGATGTGCGCGACCGCATCAAGGCACTGATGGAGCAGCAGCCCATCGACATCCTCGTCAACAACGCGGGCATCACGGAAGACGACCTCTTCATCCGGATGAAGCCCGAGGCGTGGAGCAATGTGCTGCGCACGAACCTCGACTCGGCGTTTCACATCACGCAGGAAGTGGTCAAGAAGATGATCCGCGCCCGCTGGGGACGCGTGATCAACATCTCGTCTGTCGTCGGTTTGTCGGGCAATCCGGGGCAGGTCAACTACGCGGCGTCGAAGGCAGCGCTGATCGGATTCACCAAAGCGCTGGCGCTGGAGATCGGATCGCGCAGCGTCACGGTCAATGCCATCGCCCCCGGATTCATTCAGACGGCGATGACCGACGCGATGACCGACGAAGCGAGGAAGGCGATGGAGAGCCGGATCGCACTTCGCCGGCTCGGTACACCGGACGACATCGCCTGGGCCGTCGCATTTCTGGCGTCGGAGCAGGCCGGCTACATCACGGGCACGGTCCTGAACGTCAGCGGCGGCCTGTACACGTAGCGGCGGCGCATCGCCCCGCGATTTCGCCAGGGTTCGCGCGACCTCCCATCGCGAGGTCCTTCGCTCCGCGATTTTCGCCAGGGCTCGCACGACCTCACAGCGCCAGGGTTCGCGCGACCTCCCATCGCGAGGTCCTTCGCCCCGCGATTTTCGCCAGGGCTCGCACGACCTTATAGCGCCAGGGTTCGCGCGTACCTCCCATCGCGAGGTCCTTCGCGCTCCGCGATTTTCGCCAGGGCTCGCACGACCTCACAGCGCCAAGGTTCGCGCGTACCTCCCATCGCGAGGTCCTTCGCTCCGCGCTGCGGGGAGAAGGTGGCCGAAGGCCGGATGAGGGGTCATGCCGTCAGCTCGGCCCGCGGCTCGTCACGACGCGCGCCGCATGCTCGAGTGCATAACGCCAGTCGCGAAACCGGGAATCGAGTCTGGCGATGTCGAACTCGGCCTGGAGGAACCGCTCCGTCGTCCGTGCGTACGAGAGAAAGCGCCGGCGGCTGAGGACGAGCTGCGATTGATGACATTCGATCGCCGCCCGTTTCCGTGCGGCTTCTTCGGTGGTGAGGGCGAGCTCGAACGCCACGCGCTCTGGCGGCGGATGTCCGTGCACGAGGAACGTGATGACGTTCCGTCCCGCGGCCGCCGAGTGCGCGAGCCAGGAGATGGCGCGATGATCGGCGTGGAGATCGAAGGCCGACGGCGCGACCAGGAGGGTCGGCGCGAAGTCCTCGATCGCGGCTGCCAGCGTGTCGCGGACGCGAAGATCGCCGGCGCGGGCCATCCGGGTCAGCAGCTGGTCGGGATAGCCGAGAAAGATCGCCGCCGCCGGCGCGACACCGAGGACGGCGAGGGCGCGGAGGGACTCGTCGCGGCGGAGGGCGCCCCATTCCGCGCGGTCCTTGTCGTTGATCCGCAGTTTCTTCTTGAGAAAACGCAGCGGCCAGGGATTGTTGTCACCGTCGGTGACGAGGATGACGCGGATGGCGCCCCCGGCTGCGGCCGCGCGTTGCAGCAGACCTCCCGCGGCGATCGTTTCATCATCGGGATGCGGCGCGATGACGAGAAGCCTCTCCAGTGGGATCTGCATCAGAAATCGAGATCTCGAAGATGGAAGGGTGAAAATCCCCGCGCATAGGCGGGTGCCCACATACAGGCGATGTGCTCACCGGCGGGCGCGCCGACGACGTGCGTGCCCACGTCCAGGTGCCGTGCCCCGGCGTAGGGTGTGCCGTCGAGAGATCCGCTCGCTTCGCCGTGCGGCGTCACGAGCACGTAGTCGCCCGGCACGCCGATCGTGAAACGGCCGTCATGAACGACCTGTCCCGATACCCGCAGGCGCCCCACGTTGATGTAGTGCTCGTGCATGAACGAGCGGGCGCGATCGGGCCATTGCTCGCCATCGGCCTGCGCGACGTGACACTGCGTCCGCACCAGATCCTCCGGCACCGTATCGGGGAGCAAGCCCTGCGCGATCGCTTTGCGCGTGATGAGCTCCAGGATGTAGTAGTACGGCCGGCGCCGGTAGATCGTCTCGCCCTTGTAGTCCATCAGGAACTCGCCCGGTTCCGTCAGCGTCAGAACCTGATGCTCCATCGTGATGAACTCCCGTGTCTTGTTCTGCAGCCAGGCGGTGTAGTAGCCGATGGAGATCAGGGAGACCAGCGCGATGATGGCCACGATCGGGCCGAAGTGCCTGCGCTTCGCCAGGGCCGCGACGAAGAAGAGCGCAAGGAAGGGCATGAACGGCAGGAAGTCGCGCGGTGAGATCAGGATCCAGAAACAGTAGAGGAGCACGCCGAAGATCGCCGTCGTCGCCGCAAGGAAAAAGCGCGTGGTCGTCGTGTTCCGGCGGTATCTCCACGCCACGCGTACCAGGATGATCAGCGCCGGCACCGAAAGGAGGCGCGGCACCCAGATCGCGAGAGCTGGCCGGGTCAATGCGATGAGCTCGTTGAAGCGAAAGACGCAGTAGACGACTCTCGGCCACGCGCCGCGGCTGATGAAGAACGTGAGGATCACGACCGGCAGGATCGGCACGCCGGCGACGATGAGTGCGATGTCGAAGGGACGGATGGGCGCCTTCTCATGATGGCGCAGACGGGCGGCCCACGTCAGCACGCTTGCAGCCACGAGCGAGAAGAGCAGCAGCGATGTCTTCAGAGAGACGGAGAGTGCGCAGCCGAACATCACGCCGCCGAGAAAGAGGTGGACGTAGCGGGAGACGCGTTTCTCCGGGTCCGGCGATGCGTCGACGAGCATCAGCACGCCGACCATCCAGCACGCGTTCCACAGGTTGTCGGTGCGGAACTCGAGGGACTTGAGAAAAAATGGCGGGAAGACGTTGAGGACGAGAATCGACCAGGTCGCAATCCGCACGTCGTAGAGACGGAGGGCGATGGTGAACGCCGCGAAATTCAGCAGCACCCAGAGGACCACCATCGGCGCCCGCATATAGAGAAGGATGTCGGGACGTTCGCCGAGGAGCCGCAGCAAGGGCGCGGCGGCCATGTGAAAGAGGGGGGCGTGGTTGTCGAAAATGTCGCGATACTGCAGCAGTCCGGTGGCCCAGCCCCAGGCCACATGGAGGTGCTGTGGCTCGTCGGAATCGAAACGGTAGTGAAAGAACGCCACCGCGCGCATCGCCAGCGCAGCCAGTGCGATACCGGTGGCGATGAAGCGCTCCGAGCGTGGAAACGCTCCCGATTCCGGCGCAGAGTTCGTCATTCTGAATGCGCCGGGGAGTGTACCCTCTCGACACCTGACGCCACCGTGAATAGAATCGCGAACCCCCCTGTTCTGCAGGGCCGCGTCACGAATGCCGTTGTAGCTCAGTTGGCAGAGCAGCTGATTCGTAATCAGCAGGTCGCCGGTTCAAATCCGGCCAACGGCTCCAATTTCCGATCACATAAGCCACTGGAAACAGTGGCTTAGTTTGTTTGGGCGAGGTCGCGGATAAGTCCGGTCAGGAACTGCCTGATGGTCGAGAAGGCGCCGCAATTCTTCCTGTGCCGGTTGCAGGGAAGACCTCCCGCGCACTCGGCCGCGCAGGATCCGATGAGGCGGTGCGGTTTACAGGTACCATTCCTCACATCCAACTAACGAGATTGATTGAGGGTGGAGGTTCGCGCCCTGACGGGGCCGGAGTACCTGTCGGTTCGCGAAGGTCTGGAATCCGTCCGTCCACCTGTTGAGAGGGAGCCTGTGGATAAGAGAGTGACCCTTGCCGCCTGTGTTGTCCTGGCCGGCATCCCGGCCATCTGTGGATGGTGGGTGAAGCGCGCTGTGTCCCTTCGGCGCGGGGGGAACCTGCGTGCATTGGTTGAGGCGGCAGCGGACCTGAAGGACCGGCCCTTCGATGTCCGCGTGTCGGGTGGATTTGCGTACCGGCCTGTCCAACCCGTACGGCGTGGTGCACCCGCGGACATGCCTCAATGGAAGCTGCGGGCGGCAGGTGCAGAACTCTACGACGCGGCCCTCCGAACGGCGACTCCGGAGAATCTTCGCGCCTTGGGCATTGCGCAGCTCGTCCTGCGCCACGCTTCGCCGGCAGTGGAGACGTTGGAAGGGGCCCTGTTCCGCGAGACGGGACAAAGCGACGCGATGGACGCGATCGAAAAAGCCAGCGATGCCGTTCTCCTCAGCGACCTGGCCGCGGCCTATTTCGCGCGGAGTCAGACGGCGCGTCATGCACGGGATCTGATGGCTGCCGGGGAATGCGCCGCTCGTGCGCACCGGCTGGACGGAAAGAACAGCGAGGCATCGTGGAACCGGGCCGTAATTTTCGAATCGATCGGCGTACAGGACGTAGCCCGAGCGGCGTGGTCCGACTTTCTGGAGCTCGATCCCGATTCGGCCTGGTCCCTTGAAGCTCGGGCCCGACTCGACCAACTCCGCGCGCCTCCAGTGGCGCAGCGGTGGGAGGTGGAGCGCTAGCACCTTCTCGATGCCGCCGCCTCCCGCCGGATGGAACCCCTCGGCGTGCTGGTGCGCCGCTATCCCGAACAGTCGCGAGCGCTCGTTGAAGAGGATCTTCTCGGACAATGGGCGGCAGCCCGTGAGGCAGGTGACGACGCTGCTGCAAAGGACGCCCTCGATCGTGCCGGTGCGATCGGAGAGGCTGTGGCAGACGTTTCCCATGACTCCGTCGCGCGTGATGCTGCCGCCGTCGTCCTGCGCGCGACGGACAGGGCTGTTGGTTCGCTGGTGCGCGGGCACCGCCAGTATTCTGCGGCTCGGAAGCTCTACAAGTCCGGTCAGCACGCTCAGGCCGAACCGATGCTCGCTGCCGCGGAGTCGGATCTGGCCACCGCCGGCAGTCCGCTGGCATTTCGAGCGGGCGCATATGTCACAACCTCCACCACCTACCTGGGCCGGCCCGCCGATGCGCTGGCGCACGGCCGCTTGTTGCTGCAGCGTCTGGGGCCTTCCGCCGCGAACTATCCGACCGCCGAGGGGATGCTTCGCTGGACGTGCGGCCTTGCGGCCATGGATCTCGGCTCGCTCGACGAAGCACTTGACCAGCACCGGAAAGCTCTGACCGCGTTTCAGCGGACGGAAGAGACCTCCAATCTTGCTGGTGTTGTGCAGGTCATCAGTGCCGACTATCGAGCCCTGGGTGATCTGGATAACCAATGGCTGTACCAGATCGAGTCCTTCCGGCTGGCGGCGCGCTATGCCAGTTTCGAGCGATCACAGGTGGTCGTTGGCGGCGGGGCCTCCGCCGCTGCCATCGACGGGTATCTCAATGTCGCCGACGAGTTGGAGCATGGCGTCCTGGCCCGCGCTCGGATCGCAAAGCAGCCGATCTTCGTCTGCTCGGCACTCGTGCGCCGCGCCGAAACGCTCTCCGCGCTCGGGGCCAGGCAGGAAGCCCGGGCGCACATCGATGAGGCACTGCGTGTATGGCAAGACGTTCCCGAGACGGCCATCAAGAGCCGCCTGCGTGCCGATCTGGAGATGGCGCGTGCTGCATTGTCCGTCGACCTCGGTTCGAAGCAACGGGTGGCCGAGTTGAATGCCGCGGTGGAGTTCGTCGGTAAGACCAACAGCCGTACCCGGGTGGCCAGGGTCCTCCTTCTTCGTGCCCGCGCGTATCACGATGCCGGCGACGAGTTGTCCGCTGAACGCGATCTCAATGCCGGGATCGCCGAGGTGGAATCGGAACGCGACAAGACCAGCAACGACGAGTCGCGGCTGACGTTTTTCAATACGGCCGTCGAGCTTTATGACGACGCTCTCCACTTCTACCTGCGCCGCGGGGACGACGAAAAGGCCTTTGACATCCTGGAGAGGCGCCGTTCACGGTGGCTGCTCGACCGATTTCAAGGACGGGGCACTCTCGAAAAGGCCTCCATCGAACCGTGGAAGATCCTGCGCACAAAGATTCCGGCCGGAGTCGCGGTCGTGTCATACGCAGTCTCATCCGATATCGACGCGTGGGTAGCCACGAGCGGGGCGTTGAGACATGTCCCGCTCGGCAAGGCTGGCCCCGTGCATCACCAGATGGTGGCATTTCACGATGCCCTTGCCCGGGGCAGCCTTGCCGAGGCGAAGGGTGCCGCGGATGCCCTGAACGAAACCATTCTCGAGCCTCTGCGGCCCGAGCTCGCAGGCATGCGCATGATCGTGTTTCTACCCGACCGCTTTCTGAACGGGCTGCCGTTCGCTGCTCTACACGACCGCAGGACCGGCCGATATCAGATCGAGGACCACCTGGTTTCGGTCGCCCCCAGCGCCAACTTCTATGTCCGGGCCCTCGGGCGCAGCGTTGCGGAACCAGGAGACGGCCCCGCACTCATCGTGGCCAATCCGTCGCTGGCGTCGGGGGAGGAGTCGCTGCAGCCGCTGGCCGGGGCCGACGCCGAGGCCGCTGGAATCGCGTCGCTCCTTCGATCGGCGTCGATCCTGCGTGGCAGCGATGCAACGGTGGAACACTTTGTAAAAGCCGCCGCCGATGCTTCTCTGATCCACTTTGCCGGCCACGCGGTCGTCAATCCACTGCGTCCCGAACTCTCCTCGCTGGTCCTGGCTCCCGATCGCGAGGGCGGCGGCACACGCCTTTATGCCCGCGATATCTATCGGCTGCGCCTTCCGCATGTCCGGCTGGTCGTGCTCTCCGCCTGCGACTCGGCGAATGGGAAAACGGTCGGCGATTCCCCGCTCAGCCTGGCCACGTCGTTCATTGCCGCCGGAGCGCCGACGGTCGTCGCCAGTCTCTGGGCCGTCGATGATGCCGCTACGTCCGAATTTTTCAACGATTTTTACGGGAGGCTTCGTCAGGGCATTCAACCGGCCGCAGCGCTACGTGAAGCGCAGATTTCATCCCTGCGATCCGGAGTCATCAATCCAGCAACCTGGGCCGCCTTTGAAGTCATCGGCGGATCGGCATTGTGAGCGAGAGCTGAGAAGAGAGAGGAGATGAACATGTTCAAGTGGATGCTGTTATGTGCATGTCTCGTAGTGGCGGGCTGTCAGCAGGAGCGACCGGCAACGAACGGAACCGCGGGTTCCGCGAAACCGTCGCAGCCCTCGAAAGCGCAAGGTGGTTCTGTCAAGTGGTCGGAGGCGGTCACCTCAACCCAGCCGTCCAGAAGCACGGCCGCCGCGGGGATGGCTATCGTGGAGGTGCACGTGCAGGGCCTTTGCGCCATCGTCGACCAGCAGGATGCCGCATTGCCGAAGGACTCGAAAAGCATCGTCATCCCGAATGTCAGCGCCAACTACGTAGGCCACATCGCAGCGCACACCGCTTTTCTGGCATGGAGGATGGGAAGCGAAGGCACGCCTCCCGCGGGCGTGATCGATGTAGCCGACCCAATCGACAGCAGCAGCTGGCGAGTCCATCTGCTGGCACGGGAGGAGATCGTCCTTCCGGACCTCAAGACCTCAAATCCAGCAGTGACGGCTCCGCTCACGGGTAAGTGCGGGCCTATATTCGGCAAGGCCCTCGCTACGGCCACGCTGGACTGCTTCCCGCCACTTGGAAAGTATCTCCATCCGTCAAAGCCGTTGGACCCGGACCACATCGCTCGGGTCAAACCATCCGCTGACATTGCGGGACGCATGGAACTGTCTTACGGAGCACTGTCGGCGATCGCCGGCGACCGTTGCGAGTGGGCAATCTTTCCGGATGGCTCGGGTACGCCGGACGTGACGTATCTGGCCAATGATCTCGTCTACACCTTCGAGTATCCCGCGAAATCGACGCTGACGCTGAGGACGCGAAAGCTCGACGACGACCTCTCCCCCAACCACCTTACCGACCTGATGACGATCACCACTCCGGATGCGGGCAAGACGATTCAGCTGCGTCTCGGCAACATGATGATCGTCAACAACACGCTCCCCAGGGTATTGGAGCTGGAGGGTAGTGACGACGCGCATATCGCGGCGTACTACAAATTCTTTTCGGACCCGGGAAGCACACCCATCCCGCATCGCACCACTCACTGCAACAAGAAAATGGGCCCGTATAACCCCGACGTCTACTGCGGTCCCGGGCGGGTCAAGTCCTAGCGAGACGCGGTATGGCACAGCTCGGGAAATTCAATTGTACGGCTCTGGCAGTCCTGGCGTTTCTGTTGGCGCCAGGACTGCACGCGGAAACCACCGACACGGCCACAAAGGCCATTGAAGAGAGTTTCATCGAACGCTTTGGCAAGATGTCGTTCCGCAAATGGACAAATGGAGACACGTTACGGTCTCTGATCGGCAGAACCAACGTTATCGCGGACTCGAGCAAGAATACCGGCGCACTCCTGAATGCGGACGGCCTGGAACCATTTCTCGGCAGCCCCGTGCCCCGTTTCACCCTCAGCCGGCGAGTCGACGGCATCGATGGTGTCCACTATGAGTTCACGCAAAACATCGCTGGCGTCCCTGTCGAAAACGCCGTCCTGACCGTCGACATCGCCTCCGACGACAGAATGATCGGCCTGACGAACAAAGCCGAGCCGGGATTGACCATTGCCGATCTGGGAGCAGGGATCGGGCCGGTTGGGGCGCGCTGTTTTGCGGCGGCGGATGTACTGCAGACGGTCTCCAATTGTGACCTGGCGCCGCCCCGGGGACCGCAGATGCCGGATGGTGCCAGTGCGTTCCACTACACCGTTACGTCAATCCTCTACGCGGTTCCGCCCTTCGCGCGTCGCGCCTTCGCGGTGGAGGTGACGTCGTCTGCGGCCCGGGTGTCGCGCCGGTATGTGATCGACGCAAGAGGCGGCTTCATCATCGAGCGGCGAGACCGTGTTCACAGCTTCGATGGACACGCGTTTGTCTTTAACCCGAACCCGTTCACCGATCATGCTGTTCACAGCATGAAAGACCTCACTTCGTCTTCGGCCGCATACGAGTCGCGGGTTCTTCCTCGGATCTCCAAACCGGCCACTGGCGACCTATTTCTCCACGGCGACTACGTCCATATCAAGAACGGAGTGAGGAGTCCGGACGGCAACTTCCCCGATAAACGTGGGACAGAGGCCTTCGCGGCCAGCATGGCCTATTTTCACATCACTGGCATTCAGGATCGCGTGCAGCGGCTGGGTTTCACCAATGTCGCCAACCGGCCGATTGACGTCGACATCGCGGCGTTCCCGGGGCTTAACGCCTTCTACACCAACGATCCGGAAGGTTGTGGCTTTCTCGAGTTTTCCGTTCGGGACGACCTCTTCTACATCGCCGAGGATGGTGACGTCGTCGCCCACGAATATGGCCATGCGCTGCAGTCGTCGCAGGCTCTTGGCAAGTACGACAACAAGGTCGGTCAGACCAGGGCCATGTACGAAGGGTTCGGCGACTATTGGTCGATGAGCTATTTCGACTCGATCAACAGGACGAATGGTTTCGCTTTGCCGTGCCTCGGCGAGTGGGCGAGGCGCTCGGCGGGGGCGTTTACAGACTGTCTGCGCACTGTTGACCTTGCCGCTACGAAGAAAGTCTTCGACGCCAATCCGAACGCTGATGAACACGAGACCGCCACGGTCTGGACGGCCGCTCTGTGGGCAGTTCACGAGAAGATCGGCGGTGACGATGCCGACAGGATCATCCTCAGGAGTCATTTGTCTGTGCCGGACAGCCCGACATTCGCGGAAGGAGCGCGTGCCATGTTTACGGCCGATCAGGCGCTCAATGGGGGGCTGTTTGCGCCGGAGCTCTGCACGATTTTTGTGGACCGCCAGATCCTTGCGAAAAAGGAGTGCAAACCGCTCCCTTAGTGGCGTCCTGCGGAGGAGCCTCGTTTGTCGCTTTCTTCCCCATACGAATGGCGCGGCCACCAAGGCTTGACAGGGCCACGGCCCAGAGATGGCCGTCGAGCAGCTTGTCGTTCTCCCGGAACGCGCGCCACGATTTCCCGTCGACGTAGTGGCCGAAGGTGAATTCAAATCTGAGGCTCATCGGGAGCAGATCATCGCCCGACAGACCTTGCGCGGCCATCGGGCCTCTCTCTCGCAGCTCGCCGCCGCGGCGGCGCTCCGCTACGGGATGTCATGGCGTGATGGCGATCCTCACTCCGTCGGCTCTCGGGGATGTCATCGACGCCGTGAAAGACCGCGGCGCGCATCGTTGCGACGGCGGCCGGCCCAGAGCACAAACACTGACGAAAAGTCGGAAACGGAGAGAAGGCAATCCGGGCCACGGCTTCGTTGCGTCGACATTCCAGCACGCCACCGTTGACTGGAACGGCGGTCTCCCCTCGGGCTTCAGCATGACCCTCACCATCAACGCCACGTTCGGGGTGTCCCAGCGCCGCAACGCGGAGGAGTCCGTCGTATGACGAAAGTCATGTGGTCTCCTAAGAACGGGCGTAGGCTTGTTGCGATGACACTCGGACGCGTCGGCAGGGAGCGAATCGTCGCGCTGCTTTGGGGACTGCTGTTCACCGCGGTACTCGCCGTCCTGATCGTCTTCGGATCACGAACCCTGGCGCATTTCGACGCGGCCTTCGCTGGCTACACGCTCGCGACGCTCTTTGCCACGTTTGCGATCACGTACCGCTACTCGATGTGGCTGCAGCGGCCGCCGACGCGAACGTTCCGGGTCCGCGGCTGGCAGATGTTCTTCAGTCGGAAGTTCCTCGTTCGGAACATCGGCAATTGTTCGTGCGGATGATCAGCGACTTTGCTGTGAACCGTTTTATCTTTCGCCGCGATCGCACCCTTGGTGTCATCCATGCGCTCCTCATGTGGGGCTGCATTCTGGCGTTCGCAATCACGTTCATTCTTGTCTTCGGATGGATCCATTTCGAGACCGTTCCCGGCGATCTCGGCACCCATCGGGCATACGTCTTCGGCTTTGCCACGAGCTCGTTTCCCATCCATTCGCTGGTCGCGTTTCTCATCTTCCATGGACTGGTTTGGTCGGCGTTTCTGGTCATCGCCGGGGTAGTGCTGGTCTTGCGACACCTCGATGCGGCAATCAGATCATCACTACTCCAGCTCAACCGCGGCGTTTTGCTCGGGATTGGCGTATGTCTTCTCTGAACGATCTGCTCAGCCGCGATCACGAACGACTCGATGCGTTACTCGCGTCCGCGCTCAGGTCTGACGACAGTATCGACGAGGTGAGCTACCGCGAATTTCGGGCTGGATTGTTGTGGCACATTGGCGTCGAGGAACGGATGCTTTTCCCTCTGGTACGCCTGCAGCGCGGGCACTCCGCGCTCATGCAGCAGCTCCACCGGGACCACGCCGCGCTGGCCGCGCTGCTCGTCCCACCGCCAGGAGCCGCGGAGATCGGGGCGATCCGCAACATTCTCGAATCGCACAATCCACTCGAAGAGGGTCCGGGAGGTTTCTACGCTGGCATCGAACGCATGGTTGGGAATGCGTTGCCGGCTCTCCTGGCGCGCGTCCGGGAGGTCCCACCAGTCAGGCTCGCCGCTCATGTGGATACCGAGGTGACCCGGCGCAGCATCGAGCAACTCGTCAGGGAAGCGGAGGCGTCGCGCCGGGCTCTCGCGGGAAGCGATCATCCGTAATCATGGCCATCCAGGCACGAGTCCCCTTCGATTCGATCCCGCTCCTGGCAACGTTGAAACCGGACGACCGTGCCGCGATCGAGCCGTTGTGCAGGATGCGGGGCTACGAGAAGGGTGAGGTGATCTTCCGCGAAGGTGACCCCGCTGAGCGCATTCACTTCATTTACGCAGGGCGTGTGAAGATCGTAAAAGCCGCCGGCGTCCGCGACATCATCGTCGAGATCCTTGGACCCGGCGAGCCGGCCGGCGCAGTGGCCGCCTTCCAACGCCGGCGTTTCCCTGCTACAGCGATCGCGCTCGAGCCCGCCGGCCTCCTCTCGATTCCGGAGCGGGAGTTCTTCCACCTTCTCGAACAGCGCCCGGAGATGACTCGTAGCGTGCTATCTGGATTGACGATGCGTTTGATGATGGTGAACAAACGTCTCGCCGATATGACTGGATCCGCTGAGTCACGGGCCGCACGTGTCTTCCTGACACTCGCTGACCGGATGGGGCACGCCGAAGGTCCGGCCACCTTCATTCCACTTGCTCTGTCCCGTCAGGAAATCGCGGATCTCCTCGGTACGACCATTGAAACCGCTATCCGGCTCATGAGCCGATGGGAGAAGGATCACCTCGTGCTCACGACGAAGAGCGGTTTCACGATCCCCAATGTCGAGTCCTTGCGAGCGCTCGGCTCCGGCTGAGCATTTGGCGAAATCGCAAATTCGTATGACGGAAGTCATTCTTCGCGCGATCAGCAGCTCCCAGAGTGTCTCTTGGAAGAGGAGACCGCCATGCAAACACAACCAAATACGATCGCCGAGCTTGCCGTAGCGATGCCGCAAGCAGTCGGGACCTTGGAGAAGCTTGGAATCGACTACTGCTGCAACGGCACCCGGAGCATCGCCGACGCCTGTCACCGTGCCGGAATCACCACCGACGAACTGCTCGCGCTGATCCCCGCGCAGAACGCCACATTGGAGAACGACTGGTTGGCGGAGCCGATGTCTGCGCTGATCCACTTCATCGTCCACACCCATCACGAGTACACGCGCCAGACGTTGGCAACGCTCCAGATCCTGGCAACGAAGGTGCGCGAGCACCACGGCCCGCGCCATGCAGAATTGTCTGACGTGGAGAGACTGGTATATCAGCTTTCCACAGACCTGCTCCCGCACATGCTCAAGGAGGAGCAGGTGCTGTTTCCTTACATTGCCACCGTTGAAGAGGCCGCAGGGCTGGGGAAAGAGCCGCCGATGCCATTCTTCGGCACTGCACGCAACCCTGTCCGGATGATGATGCTGGAGCACGAGGCTGCCGGTAACATCCTCATCGAGATTCGTGCGCTGACTGCGAACTTCGCGCTACCGCCCGAAGCGTGCGCCAGTTTCAACGCCCTCTACGCGAACCTGCAGGAGATCGAGGCGGACCTGCATCGCCACATCCATCTCGAGAACAATATTCTCTTCCCGCGCGCGATCGAAGTTGAAGACACAACGCGGACATCCGCGGTGCCGGCTTTCGCCGATAACTGCTGCGGTCACAAGTAGCGCCACACACCGCTCGGAGACATGTGTCCGACAAGTGCGGTCCCCTTCGGCTGGCTCAACCACGCAATTCGAATTGATGAATGGGTGAGCCAGCCGCGCGCAGCCCTTTACTTCCTGGATCGTCGAGGTTGTCGATGACTGATCGTGGAGTCTGAGCACGGCCTACCCTGGGCGGGAGGAGGACGTATTCACTTTTCGAGCGGCTCTTTCACCCATGGCCGCGCCGTGTCGAGTTGCACATCCAGCCCGACATCCTGCCGGACAGTCGAAATCCTCGCGTAGACGATGAAACGCGGCGCCGTGTTCTCGGTTGCTCGCCCGGCTCGTTTGGTTCCCATGGTGGCTATCTCGCTTTCTGAAGTTGGCGTGTGACCGCTCCGCGTGTCGCCCCCGCCGCTTTCTATCGTTGAGATCGGGAACTGTTGCGAGCAGGCGCGGTGTTACGATGAGGTTCTCGGAGAACCTATGAACCCCCTGAACGCGAATGCTGTACCCGGTCGCGTGCGCCTCTGGCGTGCCGGCAGCGGACGAATCATTCTCTTTTCTACTCTCTTCCTGCTCGTCGCCGTGGTGGCGCGTTCGCAGACGATCCTCGTGTACGACGATGCGCTGCAGAACGGGTTTTCGGACTACTCGTTCGGTGGCGGGAGCAACTTCAGCGCGACGACGTTTGTCCACTCCGGCACGAAGTCGGTTTCGATCACGGGACTGAACTTCAACGCCTTGTCGTTCGAGCACGCCCCCGGCGGGGTACCGGCCTCGTTGAGTGCGGCGGCGACTCCCGTGCTCCGCTTCTGGGTCAATGGCGGAGCGAGCAGCGGACAGCAGTTTCACATCGGCCTGCAGAACGCCGGGGTGCCGGTCGGTTCCGCTGCAGCGCTGGACACCTTCATCGCCGGCGGCGGTTTTGCCGCGGGCGTCTGGCGGCAAGTCACCGTCAATCTCACGCAGCCGCCCTTCAACGCGGTCAACTTCGACCGCATCGACATCCAGAGCGATGCCGGTGGCGGCGGTGCGCCCACGGCGTACTTCGACGACATGGTTCTTGGCCAGGCAGTCATCACACCGACGGGCGCCATGCAGATCGATCAAGGCGTCATGGTTTCAGGAATGGTCAGCGATAAGTTCACCTGGAAGGACAGCCTCAACCGCTCCAGATCCGCAGCCCTTGCGCTCATGATCCTCCCTGGCGACCCGGCTGGCCCCGGGGGTTCGCGCGGTGGTGCCTTGCGCGAGTACAAATTTCAGTTGTCGAACGGTCAGACCCGTACCGCTGGCGTAACGACGTATGGGAACGCGGGCTATGGAGGGTTCGGCTACATTACCATGCATTCAATAACCGGTTATTGCCCGCCCGACGATTCGCCCCTCGGATTCCCATACGGCGGCACGTTCGAGCGGGTCTTTCAGGGAAGGCATCACGCGATTTTGAGATTTCGCCAGGACTATCCTCGCAATTGCCCGGCTGCAGGTGGTTCGAGCACTCAGTACATCCCCGTGACGATTGAATGGCTCTTCGCGACCGGGCACGACAACCCTCTATGGGCCGTGACTTACAACCCGGATCAGACGGCAGCCGTTCCTGGACAAGCACCCTTCGCGACTGCTGGTACGTATATCGACGATTCCCGAGCACCGTATGGCGAGTTATCGATCGATGGCGAAGGATTTTTCTACCCCATCAACGGTGTCTCCTGGGGCGATGGTTACAAGTTCAAGAGTACGAATGCGCCAGGGACAGCGCTCACTCTGAGCAGCACCTTTGACTACACTGCGTTAAACAGTATCCCCTTTGTTTATGAGTGGGTCGATGCTCCGCTGGACGTCACAAACCGTGGTGACGCGACGATGGGTATTGTGCAGACGCAGACCCTCGCGCAACAGGACGCTGGCGGCGGACGAATCCCAGGATATATCGACATTCGCGACTATTGGGGCAAGACGGACGCTGACAACGTGCATAGTGCGGGACCGAATAGGATCCCTAACGGAGACAACTGGCCCTATCAGGCAAACGGCAACAATCTGACGGCCGGGTCCGGCAACAGTAACGCGCGTCTCACCTGGAAGGCGCAGTACGGTTTCGTTGGTCAGGCTTTCTATCAGATGCACAACACTCTTCCTGATAATGCCAACACCGCAGCTGGCCATCCCAAGAAGAGCTACTCGACGTATGTGGTCCTGGGGCAACACAGCACGGTGCCCCAACCGGTCGTTGACCAGGTGGCACAGATTGAGTCGATTCAATCGCTGACGCTGTCCACCGCTGGAGGAGTGGGATTGGTAGTCACGAGCGGACCGGCCGGCATCACCCGCGCGGATAACTTGACCTATGCGCCCGCCGGCTACAACCACGTTTACGGCGCACTGGCCTTCAACGCCATAGGAAACGCACTCGACGCGAATATCGCAGTGGGCGCGGGAACGCTCAAGAAGCCGCTGCTCATCATCAGCAACTACACAGGCGCCGCTCCCACAGTGAAACTCGGCGGCGCCGCGGCCACTGCCGACATCGATTACTACGCTTCGACTCGGACGTCGCCGAACGAGTTGTGGATCACACTCAATCGCGACCTCACCGGGGCAACCAACCATGTGGAGATCAACACCGGTGCTCCACCGCCACCCGGAGCGAACATCTCCGTCGCCAGCAAGACCGTGAGCGGAAGCTTTCAGCCCGGCGGAGCGGTGACCTACACGGTAAGCTTCACGAACACAGGCGCCGGCGCGCAGACTGATAATCCGGGCGACGAATTCACAGACGTGCTCCCTGCGTCTCTGACCCTCACGAGCGCGAGCGCCACCTCGGGCACCGCGACCGTCGACATTCCGGCACGCACCGTTCACTGGAACGGCGGTATCGCTTCCGGTGCCAGCGTGACCCTCACCATCAACGCCTCGGTGGTTCCGGCGGCCACCGGGACGGTCTCCAATCAGGGCACGGTTTTCTATGACGCTGATGGCAATGGAACGAATGAGTCCAGCCGCCTCACGGATGATCCATCGACGGTAGCGGCGCTGGATCCGACCTCATTCAACCTCGGGCAGTCCTTCTACCTTCTCGCACCCTGTCGCCTGATTGACACGCGCGGTGGCGGGGCGCTGGGGCCAGGTGAGGTACGAACAGTCACCGCGACCGGCCGATGCGCCATTCCTTCCGGTGCCGTCGGGCTGGCCGTCAACGTCACGGTTGTCAATCCCGGGGATATCGCGTTCGCAACACTTTATCCCGGGCCGGCGGGCACCGTGAGACCGAACGCGAGCACGATCAATTTCCGACCGGGCCGCACGCTCGCCAACAACGCGCGCATTGCTCTCGGACCCGACGGTTCGCTCAACATCTTCAATGCCGGCGCCGTGCCGCTCGACGTACTGATGGACATTCAGGGGTACTTCAAATGAAAACGACGATCAGCCTGGTCCTTTAGGGCATTGTGATCTTGCTTGGCTCGACTGCCCAGGCCCGGACAGGTCTGGGGGTGCGCTCTCGTCACATCTGCCGGAACAGGTGCAGATAGCTGCGGCTGACGGGCAGGACTTCCTTGCGGCCCTTCACATGGATCTCGGCGGTCTCGTTGTCGTGCCGCTGGACATGACTGATGGCGCGAAGGTTGACGACGACCGATCGATGGACCTGCGCAAACTGAGCGGGATCGAGCTGTTCCAGGAGATCCTTCAATGCGATGCGAACGACCGCCTCGCCGGGCCGCCCGGCGTCATCACGCCAGGCGACCAGCGTGTACTTCGCATCGGAGCGCAGGTAGTCCACCGCGTCGACCGGGATCAGGCGCAGGGTCTGCCCGGCCTGCGCGCGAATCCAGCGGAGCGGTGCTGGCACAGAGGTGCCCTGCATCTGCGCCAGCTGCGCCGTGAGCTGCTCGAGCAACTCCTCGGTATTCACGGCGGGCCGCGCTGCGTGCAGGCGTTCCTTGAGGCGAGCCACGGTCTCCGCCAGACGCTTCTGCTCCACCGGCTTCAGCAGGTAATCGAGCGCTCCTCGCGCGAAGGCCTGAACTGCGTAGTGGTCGTGCGCGGTCACGAACACCAGATGCGCGCGACGTCCGATGTGATTCGCCGCATCCACGCCGGAGAGACCGGGCATCTGGACGTCCAGAAAACAGGCGTCGGGCTTCCGTCCCTCGAAGAGCGTGATGGCCTCGCGGCCGTTGCGTGCGTGTGCGATGACATCGAGCTCCGGCCAGACGTGCGCCAGCTGCCGTGTCAGCGCTTCGCGCAGCAGCGGCTCGTCATCGGCGATCAACGCAGTCGGGCGCGGACGCATCAGATCGCACCTGTCCGCGCGGGGATCTCCAGCTCGGCGCAGACTCCTCGGGGCTGATGCGCGGTGACGCGCAACTGCGCATCGCCATCGAAGACCAGCTGCAGACGTTCGCGCAGTGTGGCGAGGCCTGTTCCTACTTCCGTGCCGGTCTGACGCAGACCCAGCCCGGTGTCGATCACGCGGATCACGCAGCGACCGGCGCACCGTTGCGCGTGGATTTCGATGCGACCTCCTTCTTCACTGGGATCGATGCCGTGACGCACGGCATTCTCCACGAGTGTGAGCAGGGTCATCGGAGGGCAGCGAAGGCCGAGCGCCGACGGATCGATCTTCAGTTCGTACTGGAGTCGATCGGGCATGCGCATGTGCATCAGCTCGAGGTAGGCCTCGACGAGTTGCAATTCCCTGCCGAGGGTCGTGACAGGGTCGTGGAGCTGAGGTACGGCGGCGCGGAGATACGCGGTGAGACTCCGCAGTACGACCGGCGCCTGCGGCGAACCCGCGTCGACCAGGGCCTGTACGTTGGCCAGTGTGTTGAACAGGAAATGCGGCGCGACCTGCGCCTGCAGCAGATGCAGACGTGCATCGAGCGCCTGGCGTTCGAGCTCGCTGCGCTCCAGGCTGAACGCGAGCGCCTGGTGGCGGGCGAAGGCCTCCTTCTGTCGCAGCAGCGCCGCCAGTGCTGTCCACGGTGCCAGAAGGATGCTCAGAAAGGTCAGCATCATCCAGCCGTCCATCCGATCCTTGACGAGCCAGAACGACGGAGCACCGGTACCGGTCGAGAGGACGTAGATCGTGATGGTCGTGATGGGCATGGCCACACCGACTCCGACGACCTGCAACACCCATCGGGCCAGCCACCGCGGCAACTGCTTCGGCCACTGTTCGAAGACCCCGAATACCAGCACCGCGATGAGCCCCAACATTGCCGCGCGAAACAGGAGTGAGGAGAACCCGGACGTCCATTCCGATCGGAGCAGGAGCACCGGCACCAGGGAGAGTCCGAGAGCCACCGCAAGGCGTTGCCACCCTCGTGCAAGGGCGAACGAAGGCCGAACCGCGGGGGTGGCAGATGGGGGCATCCCCGTCATCTTACGATCGTCGGCGACGGTTTCCCTGGTATGCCGGTTACAGAACCGCGCGGTGTAAACCGTCGATCGCAGTGGGCCGCTCCGCGCGTAAGAGCGGCGTTCGTCATTCGTCGGACGCTGCCGTACTTCAACCGCCAGAAACCGTTGTTCGTCGCAAAGCAGGTTGATGGATCCCGTTTTCCGCAAGACTCGAGGGCGTGCTTGTCCGTGAGCTCTTGCTGGAAAACCGCAAAGACCCAATGCGAACTCATCTTCCCGCGCTGCATCCCGGGCCCGCGGACGACGACGCGAAACAGGCTCTGAGGAGAGTGTCGTGAACGTCACGAGCAAGGTTCTCCGCATCTTCGTTTGGGGTGTGGTCGTCGTTGTCGGGTTGGGAGTGGTGCTTGGTGCGCTGTTCGCCTACTTTGTCTATTCGCCTGCTCCGGAAGTGCCACGACTGTCCGGCAAGCTGACCCTGGGGAGTATCGAGGTGAATGGGCTGCGGCGGACGTATCGGACCTACGTGCCGCGGGGGCTGGCGAACGGAGCGCCACTCGTTTTGGTGCTGCATGGCGCGGGCGAGAACGGCTCCCACATGCGCATCGAGGCGGGGTATGGATTTGACCGCCTTGCGGACGCGCATGGCTTTGCAGTGGTCTATCCGAATGCGTATGACGGCTACTGGAACGTTTGCACAGTCGCTGAGGAGGTTTGGTCCAACGGGCGCAGTGTCGATGACATTGGTTTCCTGACGGCGATGGTCGACAAACTCGTCCGCGAAATGGGGGTCGACCCGAGTCGCGTGTTCGCGGCCGGTAGTTCCCGCGGCGGTTTCATGGCGTTTCGGCTGGCTCTCGAAGCTCCCTCCCGGTTTCGCGCCGTCGCGGCGGTGTCGGCAAACGTGCCGTCGCCGGAGAACTTCAAGTGCAGGCCCGCCGGACGAGGCACGCCCTCCGTCCTGATCATGAACGGTACCGAAGACCCTCTGGTCCCGTTCGACGGTGGTTCGGTCAGCCTCTTCGGTTTGTTCTACAGGCTGGGCAAAGTCCGTTCGTCGCGGGAGTCTGCCCAGTACTTTGCGGACCTCAACCACATCACCGGCACGCCTGAAACACACCGGAGGCAGTTGGCCGGCGGAGTTCGCGTGGAGGAGGTTCTGTGGCGCAACCACTCCAACGTGGAGGTGGAGTTGGTTGCCGTTCACGGCGGTGGACACGGCATCCCTCAGCCATACCGGCGCCGTCCACGATTGTTAGGTCCGTCGGCCACGGAACCGAACGGACCGGCGGTGATCTGGGATTTCTTCGCGCGACAGCGGGGACCGTTACCACTTCTAGAAAGGAGATTATCCAATGAAACCCAGCGTTACGTTAACCATCGCGTCTCTGCTCTCGATCCTCTTCTTTACCTTGCACCTGGCGGACGACATCGTCCGGGGCATGGAGCCGGGAACGCTCACCAACCTCAACGCGGTGCCCACTTTTGTCTTCTGGTTGTACGGAACGCTGGTGCTCGCCGAACGTCGATCGGGTTACATCATCACGCTCCTCGGCGGGCTCTTTTCGTTGGTGGTCCCCCTCGCTCACATGAGGGGGAAGGGCGTCGGCGTCACGAGCAGCCTCGCCCACTCCAGCGGACACTTCTTTTTCGTCTGGACGCTGATCGCGATCGGCGTGACCGGGCTCTTCTCGGTCGTTCTCTCGGTGCGCGGACTGTGGAATTTGCGTGGCGCCGGAGCCGGTAGTCCAACAGCGGTGCGGACGGACGCATGTTGAAAGCCCGATCCATAAACCACGAGCTGGGGGAGAGAACATGACGACCACGAGCAGGAAGGCCAGAGTCGCAGGGTTCCTCTATCTATTACTCGCGATCGCCGGCCCGGTCCGCCTCATATACATTCCGACGACGCTGTTCGTGCATGGGAACGCACCGGCGACGACCAGCAACATCCTCGCGCACGAGACGCTCTTCCGTCTCGGCATCATCAGCGACCTGTTCTGCGGAACGATCATCATCTTTGTCACGCTGGCTCTTTACCGGTTGTTCAAGAACGTGGATCGGTACCTTGCAGTCCTGCTGGTGATCCTGGGAGGGGTGCTACCAGCCGCGCTCGACTATTTCATCGTGCTCAACGACTCCGCCGCCCTCATCCTCGCGCGGGGTGTGGACTTCCTTTCTGCGTTCAACAAACCACAGCGCGACGCTCTGGTCATGCTGTTCCTCCGCCTGCACGACCAGGAGGTCCTCGCGGCGGGGATCTTCTGGGGTCTATGGCTCATTCCTTTAGGGATCCTTGCCTACAAGTCGCGCTTCCTGCCCCGATTTCTCGGCGCCTGGTTGGTCGTCAACGGCTTCGCCTATCTGGCCAACAGCCTTACCGGCTTGCTGTTCCCGGAGTACCAGAAAGCGGTCGTCAGCGTCACCTTCCCAATCCTCACCGGCGAGGTGGCGTTCCTGCTTTGGCTCCTGATCATGGGCGCGAAGGAGCAGAGTGTGAAGGCTCTAACGAACTAGACGATCCACAACAACTGCGTTGCCAGGAAATTGGATGGCGCATCGCGGGATCAGTGTCGTACCGGCCGGCGTCGCGTGCTTCCCGACGTGACGGTGATGGTCGCGACATTGCTAGCCACTGTGCCGCAACCATTCGCGACGCGCGCCCAGAAGTGCGTCGTTCCTGCGGGGGGCACCGTCGTGGTCGTGCGTCCGGTTCCGATCGGCTTCGAAGAATCGCCCATCGCTCCCTGAAACCAGGTGACCGTGACTCCCTCACCTGTGAAATCGATCGTGAGCGAGACCACGTTTCCCGCGACTGCGGTCTGGTCGTGCAATGTGCTCAGAATCTGTGGCGCGACGCACGGGACGATGGTCACTGTGACGACAGAGCTGTCCACTGTGTTCCCGCAGTTGTTCGTCACACGACACCAGTAGCTGGTCGTCTGCACCGGGCTGACACGCAGAGGGTTGCCGAATCCGACCGGCGATCCGAGGCCAGTGCTTGCTCCCTGATACCAGAGGTACGTCAACGAAGAACCGCCGCCGGCGGTGATCGAGAGCTGAACGCCGTCGCTCACTGCATCGGACCGCGGTGCGCCCGCAACGACGGCCGGACAGTTGTTGGGGTTCACGGTCACGGTGGCAGTGCTGCTGTTCGCGACCGGCGCACATGGACCCGTGACGCGAACCCAGTAGGACGTGCTGACCAGCGGGCTGACGGAAATCGTGGCAGTGGTGCCGCCGCCGACTGGCGATGAAGAATCGCCGCTGACACCAACGAACCACTGATACGAGAGTGGACTCGTACCGTTTGCGCCAGCCGAGAGCTGCGCGGAGCTGCCGCTCGTGATCGTCGAGCCGATCGGTTGTCCGCTGATCGCCGGCGGCGTGCATGCTGGTCCCGCTCCGTAGACGCTGCTCAGAGCCGCGTTGTCCCATGGTTGAAGCTTGCCGTTGAGACCAGGCACGAGGATGTGATTCATGACCGCACCGCTGCTGCAGTCGAGCGTGGGATCGGTCGAGCATGCGGCGTTCAACTGGCGGGTCTGATCCGAATGACGGAAGCCGAGGCTGTGGCCCAGCTCATGGACGATGACCGTCAGGAACATGTCGGGGGTTACCTGACTCGTCGTGCAGGCGCTCAGGCCCTGATTCATGCTGACGTCGGCCTCCAGGGTCGTGGCGAACGTCTCGCCGTGAAAGACGTGTAGGCCGGCACCGAAGCCTGCCTTCGTCATGCCGCCCATGCCGAGGGCGCCGCCGGACGTGCAGCTGAACGGTTGAAGGCCGGCGGAGGTGAGGTTTTTTTCGAAGACGAAATTGTTGACGCCGTCGGAAGCGTCGAGGAATCCATTTGAATTCGGGGTCGCGCTGCTCAGGACGTAGTTCGTACCACCGGCGTTCCATGTGGTGAACGCAGCGGTGATCTGAGGCGTGCCGCTGCCCAGTGCTCCCGTTTCGGTGTTGCCCTGGTTCCAGTGCACTGCTGCAGGAAAGACATTCCAGCGCGTCCCGAGGCCGGTGCCGTAATAGAGCATGTAGGAAGTGGCGGTGAAGGTGACGCTGCGCACCGCCGGGAGCGCCGTGCTCGTCGCCCGCAGCGGAACTCTCGACACCACATAGTCCTCAGTCACTGCATCACCGCGGACCACACTACGGATGAAGCCGAGGAATGGCTCGGCGGCACGGTGCTGCTCCCGATGGATGCTGCCATCGGGATCCCAGCCCTCGAGCTCGGACTCATTGCGAACCACCAACTCACGGCCGGAGACGTCCTTTGCAAATCGGAACGAGCCGAGCTGAAGATCGCTGACGGTGTATTCGCCGTCTTCGCGCTGATAGAGAAGGAGAAGCACGCGCTCGCCGTCGGCAAATCGGGGAGCGCCAGGAATCTCGCGAATCATGCCGCCGAGGACTCCGCCGGGCTCGTGGATGCGGAGGATATTGCCTGCATTTCCCTTGATCGCCTCTTCCAGCGCGACCTCGGTAACGGTCTCGATTCCGTAGCGCGAGTCCTCCGAGTGCGAGCTGAGTACGCGGCCGACGACGATGGCGGTCGCCCGTTCGATCTCGAAGCGATCCCTCGGAACGACGTAGGTTACCGCCAGGGTCTCGGTGGCGACACCGCTGACGAGCAACAGCAGGAGTTGCAGTTTGATCAAGCGCACGATAAATCCTCGGGAACCCGGACGACCCTGAGGATGGGGCGTGGAGTGGATTCGACGTGTAATGAGCGTCACAAATCGAGACCGGAGCGAAAAATCTACCAACCAGCAGGCCGCTGCCAGCCAGGAGGCGAGCGCTAGCGCAACTCGCCCCCCGGCAGCAAACCGCCGAGCTCGTCGATCGACGAATCACGCGCGGCGCACGTTTCCCGTATGCGCGGCGCCCCAGTCCACGCGGCGCGTCGCGTACATCACCAGCGCCAGGATCAGGAAGAGGCCGATCGAGCCCATGAGCAGCGCCCAATCCTCGAGCTGAAGGAGCACGAATAGATAGCCGTACAGAAACGAGAGTACGGTGGCCAGACCGGCCACTCGAAGCGCGCTTCGCAGCAGCGCGGCGCTGTACGCCGTAATCAGCGCGATCGTGGCGACAGACGCGCTTGCATAGGCAATCCAGAACGGCGCCTGCTCCGAGATGCTGAGGAGGAGCAGGTAAAAGAGGCACAGTGCGCCGCCGACCAGCAAGTACTGCATCGGGTGCAGCAGGACGGGACTGAGGAGCTCGTAGAGAAAAAACGTGACGAACGTCAGCACGATGAAGAGCGCGCCGTATTTGAGCGAGCGGTCCGTTTTCTGATACCCGCCGACAGGGGCATACAGCTCGACCCGGAACGCGGAGGGACTGAGCGACGCGACGATAGCCTCGTTGTTGTCGCCGGCGTCGGGCCAGCGCTGCGGATAGCTCCGCGCGAGTGACGACACACTCCAGCGGGCTTTGAATCCGGACGCCGTCACTTCACGCGACTCCGGCAGGAACGCGCCGCCGAAGCTCGGCGCGGGCCACGGAGACGTGAGGCTGACCACCGTCTCGCCGCCTAGGGGAAGGAAGGCGATGCTCTCGCTGCCGTTGAGCCGCAGATCGATCGCGAAGGGGTAGCGCGTCCCGTCAGCCGCGGAGCTGGAGAGCGGAATGGTCGCTGTCAGCCCGCTCGCCCAGAGCTTCGTGTCAGCACTCCCTCCCGAGAATTTCACGGCGGTTCCGCCCCACTGCAGCCCGGGGTTTCCTCGAAGTCCACGAAGGTCGGGGATCCCCACGGTCACCACCGCGCTCTCCCACAGGATGTCCTCGGGTGCGATGCCCCATCCCGAAAAGTCCGGCTTCGCGAACGCCCCGGCTACTCGGACGTTCGCGCCATAGAGAACCGTTTCATAGATTCCGCGATGGCGCAGCTCGGGGAGGAGTGTTCCGTTGATGTCGAGACGTTCAGGCAGAAAGCGTGCGCGGCCGACCCTGACCAGGGCCTTTCCCTGCGCATCCGAGTAGTGAATTCGATACGGGACGATGAGCATCGGGCCGGCGATCGTCTGGTTCTGTCCCCAGCTCGAGGCGATCTCTGCGCGTACCGATTTTGCGCGTTCCGCGCGCTCGGAGACGAGCGAGCGGATCATCGAGAGCGCGATCATCAGGATCAGGCAGAGCGCGCCGAGGATGAAGAGCTCGACGATGGCGTTGTAGCGGAGGCGGCGGGGAGGATCGATGGGAGACGGTGCGGGCGGAAGTCCTTCAGTCGTTGTCATGGTGAACAGCGTGCGTCGCCGATGTTGCGAGGTGATGTCACACCGAAGGCATTTCCATGAAGAGATGTGGCAATTCCATGGCAACGGCGCATCGAGCACCGACCTGCAGTAGATTCGCGGCGTGCTCGAAACAGGACCGCTTGTGGCCTTCGTCGATGACGAGGAGGGACTGCGTGCGACGCTGACGATCGCATTGACGCGCGAGGGCTATCGGCGTGACAGGCTCACCGGAACGTCTGCGTCAGGCGATCGCCAACATCGTCGACAACGCAGTCAGCGTCTCGCCGCCCCAGGGCCGGGTCACGATGACGGCCGAAGAATGCAACGGGCGGGTGATCGTGCGTGTGGATGACGAAGGCCCTGGCATTCCTCCCGAGCACCTCGATCGGATCTTCGACCGCTTCTTCTCCTTCCGCTCCATTCCCGCAGATCACACAACCCACGACGGCCTTGGCCTCGCCATCGCCCGTGCGATCGTGGAAGGCTACGGCGGCGTGATCCGAGCCTCGAACCGCGAGTCGCACGGCGCGCGGTTCGAGATCGAGCTGCCCGGGGCGAAGAATACGCAGTGACTGATCACGATGTTCCTGCCGAAATATTGACGAGCAAAAACCCCGGAGATCCACCGAGACTGCAAGCGGATCATCGATTGCTGCTTTCAGCTACTCCCGAATCATTGACGAAAGCCCGTTGCAGCGTCGCCCGCCAAGGCCATGAAGCCAACGGCGAAGAAGTAGCATCGGAGAGGGGCGACCCCCGGGGCTCGCGCCGTTTGGCCATCGACGACTTCTGAATACATCACGCCGTGTTCATGCTGCTTGAGGCTCCCTGGCCAACGTCCGGGTTGCCACGAGCGATCGCACCCGTCAATGCACGGCGTGACGCCTGTACACCGGAGCGGGCGAGAAGCTGACTCCGGTTCCGATGATCGTGCCGTGGTGCGTGCGCCACGAGTCCAGCGCATTGCCTTCAAATCGGTACCAGGCCTCCAGGGACTGAAACAGGCCTGCCACGTCGTTGGCCTCGGGAGCGTACGGCAGGAACATGGTCTGGCGGATCTGGGCCTGTGTCCGCGCGACTTTCCAGATGCGTAAGTCGTCGATGCCTCCCTCGGGCGTGAAATCAAAGTTCACGTCGCTGCCGATGCGCACTGGCAATATCGACACCGATCGCGCGGTCTCAGGACCCTGAGCCACGAGATTTCCGTTGATGTAGTGCTTCCGTGTCGTGCCATCCGTGACCGCAGCGATGTGGATCCAGACGGTGGATGCCGTCGGGATGACACCGCCATCCCTGAGGCTTGCGGAACCGTTGAAGTAGCTGCGCATCGTCGTTCCGCAGACGCCGAGCCACCAACTGGTCTGCCATCCCTTGCCCGCGATCGACGAGCAGCCCCCGCTGTCTGCGTCACGAACGGAGACCCAGGCTTCGACCGTCATCGCCGGCGTGTCGAGCAGAACGTCGTGCGGAATTTCGATGTATCCGTGCTGCGGAAACCCCTGCAGCTTGAGGTACTGGCCGGAGGGTTGCGCCGACACCGAAAGAGAAACCACGAGCAGCGCGATCAGGAACCAGACTTTTCTCATGCGCAAATGATAAGGGCTAATTCTGGTTCGTATCTGGAAATCAACCTGGGGCCGCGCCGATCTTGCGCATGTTCCTGGACTGGGATTCGTACCGCCCGCCGCCGGTCTTGGTTGATTTCCAGATACGACCCCAACTGTCGGCGGGTTGGGAAGGACAAGAGAACCGGCATCGCGGACGCCGAGAGCAAAAGGTGTGTCCCCGATTGCTGCCCCAAACGGGAGGGTCCGTGGGCGAAGGCCTCCCAGCTCGTGCTCGGTGCTGATTTTTGCGATACTGGCTGCCTACGTGCGTCCTTCCTCCGCAGCCCGATGGACTCCCCACTCAGGGACGGGATGATCGGCTTCTTGTCCCTAAGGTCCCCACCTCCATTGGCTGGGAGTACTCGCTCGTGGACCAGTCGCTGGGCTGTGCGCTGCCGACCGTCGTGCGGACCACATCGTAGCGACCCTGGACCGTCATCGTAAACGTTCGGCCGCGGAACACGAGCTCCGGCAGGCTTATCTCCGGCCACAGTCCGATGCTGGGGCTGTAGAGAGTGAGCTTCCAGCTCGCGTTCTGATCCGGCGCATCGAATGTGCCTCGGATTGTCGTGGTCCTGGCGGTTGCGTCGTAGCTCGCGATTTCGATTCGTGGCGCCGGGAGAGCGAAGTGCGACGGATCGCCGATCTCGCCGGAGAAACCATTGAGACCGTGATCGATCGGCAATGCTCCGTTCTGTTCAATCCGTGTGTTCTCGATCCGCACGCCCCGCGCCTCGGGCGCGACTGCAATTCCCATCTGCGCGTTGCCGCCGATGAGGTTGCGATGGATGACGATGTCGCGCGCGTTCGGACCGGCGAACACACCGCTGGCGCCATTGCCGAGCACACCGCTGGCGCCATTGCCGAGCAGCAGAGTGTCCCCGGTGACGCGGCCGATCGCGTTCGAATCGAGTGTGATGCGTTCGCCGCCCATGATGAACACGCCGCTCCGGCCGTTCGCCGAGATCCGGTTGCCGTCCAGCCGCACGTCCGTCGCCGGCGTATCCATGCTCACGCCGCGACTGCCGTTTCCATGCGGCTGACCATTCGGATGGACGCCAATCAGGCTGTCGGAGATCGATATGGGTCCGGTACGTGTGATCGAGATCCCGTCCCCAGGGAAGCCGCCAATGGCGAGAAAGTCGATCGACGCCAGTCCTTCGCCGCGCAGCTCGAGCCCGTTCCCGGAGTGAAGAAGCGAGCCGTCGAGCTCGACGCGCGGCTCGCCGTAGGGCTGATTGGGGCGCCGCTCGATGGTGATATCGGGAGCGGTGATCGCCGGAAACGGAGTCAGCGGACGGATCGCGTACCACCCCTCTTTCGGTGACGCCTCCGCGAAGCGGAAATGCAGCACGCACGGCACGAGGTCGCGCGCGCACGCGTCATTGGCGTACGTGAGCGCGGCGCGAAGCGAGCCGTCACCTTCGTCGCTCGTATTCGTGATCAGTACCTCTCGCGGGTACAGTGCCTTCGCGATTGCCGGCACATTCGTGAAGGTGGAGTCTGCAACGGTCCACGTTGCCTGCGCGGTCAGCGTGAAGCGGCCTTCTTCGGCATCGTCGATTGTGACGACGAGCGGCACGAATACTTCATTCGCGCCGCGGATCACGGGCAGCCGGCAGCGGACACTCTTCGCTCCGGTACTCTGGCACGACCAGTCCGGCGGCCATGCCGGATGCGATCCGGCGGAAAGCATCGATGGTCGGAGAGTCGTCAGGACGAGATCGACATCGACGTTCGTGACATCGGCGCCCGAGTGGTTCCGCAGGACGGCCAGCGCGGTCACCCGCTGACCGTCGTCCGAACGCTGGAACGGCTCGATGGTGATCTGAATGAGAGGCGACTGATCTGCGAGGAGTGATGCGCTCGAGAGCAGAAGAGTGGTGAGCAGCAGGCCAGAGAATCGGCTCATAGTTGAGGCCCTCCGCTGGGTCGATGAGACCGTACCACTGTTTCTTAAAATAACAGGGTGACATCGCTGCATCCAGAGAATCGGAAGTTGGTTTCCTGTCAGCAGACTCAACGGCACGCTCGCGGTATCAATGTCAACGATCGGAGTCACGCAGCGAGCTCCTAACCCCCACATCCGCTATCCTCCGCCCACCATGCGAAACCTTCCGGAGTCCCGCTCATGACCCTCGTCCAATCCGATGCTCTTGTCTTCTTCGGCGCCACCGGCGATCTCGCCTACAAGATGATCTTTCCGGCTCTGCAGGCGATGATCAAGCGGGGCAACCTGAACGTGCCGGTGATCGGGGTGGCCAAGGCGGGGTGGACTCTTGACCAGTTGCGCGAGCGGGCCCGTGCGAGTCTGGCGGAGCACGGAGGCGGCGTCGACGAGCAGGTGTTTGCGAAGCTCGTCGCGCAGCTGCAATACATCGATGGCGACTATCGCGACGAGGCTACCTTCGACCGGCTGCGGCAGGCGCTCGGCGGCGCGGAACATCCGCTGCACTACCTCGCCATTCCTTCGAGCCTGTTCGCCACGGTGGCCGCACAGCTCGGGCGCTCCGGATGTGCGAAGGGAGCACGTGTCGTCATCGAGAAACCGTTCGGGCGCGACCTGGCCACGGCGCTCGAGCTCAACGCCGCGCTGCTGACCGTCTTCGACGAGCGCTCCATCTTCCGCGTCGACCATTTCCTCGGCAAGGAGCCCGTGCAGAACCTGCTGTACTTCCGCTTCGCCAACACGTTTCTCGAGCCGATCTGGAACCGCAACTACGTGCGCCGCGTCCAGATTACGATGGCCGAGGATTTCGGGATTCAGGGACGCGGGGCGATGTACGAGGAGACCGGGGCCATCCGCGATGTCGTGCAGAACCACCTGCTCCAGGTCGTGGCCAGCCTGGCCATGGAGGCTCCGCAGAGCGGGACGCCGGAAGCGGTCCGCGACGCGCGCGCACGAGTCCTCGATGCCATCCAGCCGATCGATCCTGCCAATGTCGTCCTGGGGCAGTTCCGCGGCTACCGCGATGAGAAAGGCGTTGCTTCCGATTCGAAGGCCGAAACCTTCGCGGCGTTGCGCCTCGACATCGCCAGCTGGCGATGGGCCGGCGTCCCTTTCTACGTCCGCACGGGAAAATCGCTGCCGGTCACGTGTACCGAGGTGGTGGTGGAGCTCGAGCAGCCGCCGCTGACGATTTTTCGGGGGGACACGATCACGCCTGACAACGCGAACTACGTCCGTTTCCGCCTTGGGCCCGATGTCGCCATCGCCCTTGGCGTTCGCTCGAAAGTGCCGGGTGAGGGGATGTCCGGCCAGAACGTCGAGCTCCTCGCAGTGAGCAACGTGCAGGGTCAGCTCGGTCCCTACGAGCGCCTCCTCGGCGACGCCATGAAAGGGGACGCCACGCTTTTCGCGCGCGAGGACATGGTCGAAGCCGAATGGCGCATCGTCGATCCGATCATCGGGAAGGGGATCGTGGTTCACGAGTATGAGCCAGGGAGCTGGGGGCCTGAGGACGCGGAACGGATCATTCCCGGTGGTGCGTGGCACGAGCCGGTTGTGAAGGCGTAGTCACGAGGGCCGCGAGACGGAATCCGATCAGAACAAACCATTTCGCGCGAAGCGCTTTGGAGTGCGCATGGCGGAGCCACCGCTTTGGGAGGGGGGCGGAAAACACACGATTCGAAACCGAACCTCAAAGCGGCGGCCGTACCGCTCCAAAGCGCTTCGCGCGAATGTAAACGAATCCGCAGTCCAGAGGCGGCAGGGCTTTTCTTTTTCCTGGCCCCGCCGACTCTGCGACCCGGCCCTCATTGGACCCGCTTGCTCTTATTTCCTTCCCGGAACGTTCCAGGCGTCGCCACTGATGTTGTCGACCGAGGAGCCGTACGCGTAGTACTTGCCGCCACCATCCCGAGGGGAGAAGCCGATCTCGAACGAGCCGTAGGGGCCGCCGGGTACACCCTGTTGGACCAACGTACAGGGAGGACTGTTGATGCTGGCGGTTGAGAATCCTCGCAGACCGTTGAATACGAGATCGAAGGTTCGCGTAGCGCTGTCGTAGTTGAAGATGCCCCAGTTGGTGCGATAGAACTCGTCCTTGCGTAGCCCGAAGGCGCTTTGTGATCCGGACGGAACGGCGATGGACATCGCCGGGAAATTCTGCGAGGTGGTTCCTCCGCCCCCGTCGACGCTCCAGATGCGCGCATTTCCGTCGATCCTGGCCGACGCATCGTTCGCGCCGCTGGAGGTAATTCCAAATGCAGCGACCGATCCGAAGCTAGCCTGGCCAAAGATGTCGAATACGAAATCGGAGTAGAAATACCAGGAATTGGCGTCGAGCCGGAGCCGGACGCCGTTGACATTGCAGTTTCCGCCGCTCAGCGGAAGAAAGTAGATGTCGACGAGCTGCGAACGGTCGAGACGGTTGTAGAGCACGGCCTCGGTGCGAAACGCGCCTGCGCTCCCGACGACTGGGAAAATGAAGGCCGATTCTGCTCCTTCAAGGACCACACGTGGAGTCGGTTTCAGCGCCATGGACATCGTTGTTCCCTGCTCGGATCGATGCAGAGCCTCGAGGAACGTGGTGCTCACTGGTCCAATTACTTCCGCCTTTCGGTTCTCGGCAGCGATTGCAGAATGAGAAAAGGCGGCAAAAAGCAAAAACAGGACGAACGATCGTTTCATGAGCAATCTCCCCTTTGTTTGGTTTTTCTGGACGGATGCAGGCGATCCGCGAACGGGTAGCCTCAGCATTATCCCACGTCGCCTCCTGAAACAGCCGGTCAGATCGGGCAGGTTGATCTGGAAAATCAACGGAACGCCGCGCGGGAAGTCAGAAGACTGAAGGCAGAAGGGATCTGAGCAACCACACCATCCGCAAGATTACGGAGAGCAGGGTTCCGCCGGTGGACCTGGGGAGATTGCGCGATTTTCACCTCACAACCACCTGGCGATCCAGTCCGCCACCGTGCTGTAGAAAAACCGGCTGTTCTCACCGTTGAGGATCCAGTGATTCTCGTCGGGCCACACCAGCAGCTTCGCCGGGACGCGCATCCGTTGCAGCGCGGCGTACATCTCCAGGGCGTTGTTCATGGGGACGCGAAAGTCGTGCTCGCCGACGGAGAGCAGGATCGGGGTCTTGAAGTGTGCGGCGTAGGTGATCGGGCTCTGCTCGCGCCACAGCGGATTGTTCTCCCAATAGGGCCCGCCGACCATCAACTCGCGGTGATAAATGGCGTCGCTCGTGCTCCACTGCGTCTCGAGGCTGGAGAGGCCGGCGTGGCTGATGATCGCCTTGTACCGCGTCGTCGTTGCCTCCATCCAGTTCGCGAGATGTCCGCCGTAGCTCGCTCCGCCGGCGACCTGGCGCGCGCCGTCGATGAACGGAAAGCGCTTGATGGCCTCGTCTGCGCCGGCGTTGATGTCGTTCGCCGGCCCCCGCAATGGATCGTTCTGAATCGACTGCGCGAACTGCTCGCCGAAGCCCGTCGAGCCGCGGTAGTTGGTCATCACCATGACGTAGCCCGGCTTCGCCAGAAGGTGGTAGTTCCAGCGCAGCGAGATCTGGTCGCGCCACATGTTCGCCGCCCCGCCGTGCATGAGGACGAAGAGCGGATACTTCTTCGCCGCATCGAAGTTCGGCGGAAGGACGATCATGTTGTGGACGCGCTGTCCGCCCTTGTTCGTGAACCAAAAGTGCTGCGGCGGCTGCCAGTCGAGCTTCGCGGCCTGGTCGACATTGAGCTCCGTCAGATTCCGAAACGACTTTGCCGCCGGATCGATCCTCACCACCTCGGCGGGATTCACGGAACTGCCCCAGCGCCCGACCATCACCAGCGACGGTGAACGCGGCGCGATCTGCAGCGTGTCGTACACGCCGCGCTCCGGATCGACGGCCAGCGTCGCGCGTCCATCGCCATTGGACGAAGCGCTGTAGATCTTGACCAGCCCCGCATCTTCGGCGGTGATGTAGATCGTCTTGCCGTCGCTGGTGAGGGCAAAGCTGTCGACGGAACGATCGAAAGGCGGTCCGACGACGATCCGTGGCCCGGGCATGGGCGAGGAGGCAGACGACGGCCAGTCGAACGCGACGAGCCGGTCGTTGTTGTATGGCTTCCGGTTGTTGGGGTTGAATTTCGCGTACAGCGTTTTCCCGTCCGGACTGAATCGCGGAGTGCCGTAACTCCCTTCACCATGCGCGATGCGCACCGGTTCGCCGCCGCCGGCGTCGACGCGATAGAGGTCTGTCGCCACCTCCGCATATGCCGACGAAGTCCGTGTCGTCGTCGCCGCGAAGACGATGGTGCGGCCGTCGGGCGTCCAGGCCGCGTCGATCGACTCGCCGCCTTCGCCGCCGAAGCCCGTGCCGCCGAATCCCACCTCGCCGGCGAGCTTCGTGCCGCCGAGGAGGTCGCGGGCTTTCGAGCCGGGATCGAGGGATTGCGTCAGGAGGCGGATCTGCTTGTCGGCCTCAACCCATTTGTCCCAGGAGCGGATCGGGAACGTCTCGTAGACCCGAACGTTGGCCTTGCGATCCTTCGCTTCCTTTGCCAGGCGCTTGTTCGCTTCCTCATCCGCGGCGTTTCGAAACGTGGTGCTCGCGAAGACGATCGACCGGCCGTCCGGACTGAACTCCGGCGCGCGCGCACCGCCCGCCACGTTCGTCACGCGCTGTGCTTCGCCGCCATCGGCGATGCCGAGGACGTAAATCTGCGCCTGCTCGTCGCCTTCGCGCTTCGTCGAGAAGGCGATGCGCCGGCTGTCCGGCGACCACGCCACGCCGCTCTCCGCCGCTTTGGTGAAGGTGATCTTCCGCGCTCTGGGGCCGCCGTCGGCCGGCACGAGCCAGAGATCGCTCACCTGATCTTTTTCGTCATACGCGGGCTCGGTGACCGGGAAGACCACCCATTTCCCGTCGGGACTCAACGCGGGGGAGCCGACGCGCTTCATCAGCCACAAGGTCTCATGGGTAATGGGCTGCGTTTGCGCGAGGGCAGCGGATGTGATCAGCAGCGCGATGACGACCAACGATCGTTTCATGAGCTCGTCTCCTGGCAGGCGATCTGGCGGCGGGAAACACTACCAGAAAACAAACTTGCCTCGGGAGCCCGCGAACGGTACGGACCGATACGAACGAATGGACCTTCCACGCTCGACGAACGGATTTCGTGCGGTGGAATCGCTTCGTAGCGAATTGGGTCACAAGACCATTTCGCGCGAAGCGCTTTGGAGTGCGCGTGGCGAAGCCACCGCTTTGGGAGGGCGAGAGGTTCGCAAATGACGATCGCAAATCCCCGGCTCGATTGACATCCCGCACGGCCCAACGCCTCTGCGATGAGCGCATGGCGTCCCGTCTGCGACGGATGGTGAAGAGCGTCCTTTCCCGATCCGCCCACGCGCGAATTCTCGCGCAGCGGGGAACGGCTGGCAGCGCTGGTACGCAGATCTACGTCGCCTTCGTCACCCTCGGCTTCGTCGGTTTCCTCGCCGCGGGCCACCTACTGACGATGACTAACAGCCTCGTGCGACGCCCAGCTCCCAACGTGTCAGAATTTCTCTCCCATGGACGCTCCCTTCCCCGTCCCGGATCGATTGAACGTTGCGCTGGTCGTGCTCACGTCCGTGATCCTGGCAGCTACGGTGATCGTCGGGGCGCTGGTCAAGAGTCCGTGGGCGATGGGTGGGTGCGTGCTCCTCTTCACGCTCATTTTTCAGACCAACTTCGCGCTCTTTCATGAGGCGGCGCATTCGAAGCTGCAGTCGCGGGCGGGGTGGAATCATGCGCTCGGGTTTGTCTGCGGGCTTTGGTTCGGAGCCTCGGCCAGCATGTTTGCGATCACGCATGGGGGGCATCATCGGAAGAATCGGACCGAGTCGGAGATGTTTGATCTCTATTGCGCCGGGGATTCGGTCGCGAAGAAACGCGTCGTCTGGTACGGGATGCTCATCGGGTTTTTCTACTGGACGATTCTGCCGGCGAACTTCGTCCTTCTCATCGCCCCGCGCTTCTATCGCCGTGTCGCGGAGCGATGGCATCTGACCGAAGGGGTGTTTCGGTCAGGGGAGGGGACGGTGGGACGGATTCGGATGGAGATCGCGGCGGTGCTGCTTTTTCCTGTGGCGCTGATCCTGGCCGGCGTCCCTCCGCTGCGTCTTCTGCTCTTCTACGCCTCGGCGGGCCTGCTCTGGTCGACGACCCAGTATCTCGAGCATGCGTACTCGCCCCGTTCGATCATCGACGGTGCGTTCAACCTGCGTGCTCCCGCGTTTTACGGGTGGCTCAATCTGCATCGCGAGCTCGATCTCAATCATCACCGCAGGCCGGACGAGCCGTGGCTGTACCTGCCGCGGCTTTCGTTCGCGGATGAGGCGCGGCGCTCGTATGTGAAGCACTATTTCAGTCAGTGGCGCGGGCCGCGTCTGACAAACGAATCCTCGCCGGAGATGGAGCCGTGAGCGAGCGCGTGCTGCTGACCGGCGCGCGGACGGCGATCGCGCTCGAGGCCGCACGTGCGCTTCATCGTTCCGGGCATCGCGTCTTCGTGGCGGACACCTTTCCGCGCTACGTCACCGCGTTCTCGAACTGCGTCGATGGCGCGTTCACGGTGCCACCGCCGCGTCTCGAGCCGGATGCGTTTCTCGATCAGCTGCTCGTCCTTCTGAAAACGCACGCCATCACGAGGCTGATCCCGACAGGCGAGGAAGTGCTCTACATCGCGCGAGGGCGCGAACGGCTTGCCGAGGAGTGCGAGGTGTTCTGCGATGCGCTGCCGGTGCTGGAGGCGCTGCACGACAAAGTGCGCTTTCAGACGCTCGCAGCGGAGATCGGCGCCGTTCCGATCACGAAGCCAGTCGACGACGCGGAGCAACTCGCTGCGATGATTCGCGCGCATGGTCCAGTCATCCTCAAACAGGTCCATTCACGATTCGGCCGCGGTGTCCGGCTGGTTTCCGAACCGTGCACGCTCCCGCCGGGACGCTGGCTCGCGCAGCAGTTCATTCGCGGCCGCGAGCGCTGCAGCATGGCCATCGCGCGCGAGGGACGTTTGATCGCACACATCTGCTACGAGCCGCAATTCCGGCTTCCGTTCGGGCCGGGTTATTGCGCGACGCCGGTCGCGCACGCCGGCACCGAAGCGTGGGTGCGCGAGTTCGTCGCGCGCAACGCGCTCACGGGCGCGGTCGCATTCGACTTCATCGAGTCCGACGACAACACTCTCTATCCTCTCGAGTGCAACCCCCGACTCACCTCGGGCGTCCACCTGTTTCCGCGCGACGGCAGCCTGGCCGCGGCACTGCTGGGGGAGCACGATTGCTTCCCGCCGCCGCAGGATCCGGCGATGTGGTGCGTGGCGATGCTCGTCCATGGCCTTCCGCGCGTGCGTACGTTTGCCGAGGCGAGTGCCTGGCTCCGTGCGTTTGCGGCAGCGCGCGATGTCTTCTGGGATCGGCTCGATCCTCGTCCGATGCTGCACATGTTCGCCAGTCACCGGCATCTCCGAACGCTCCAGAAAAAACATGGTCTCTCGTTCGCGGCCGCGGCGACGTTTTACACGGAGTGGGGCGCGTAGCAGCAGTGGTGATCCGGACGCGACGGGACGGATCTCAGAGTGGAAGCCTGTTGAGCAGGTCGCTGGAAACCGTCACCTTGCCAGGCTCCACGTTCAGATTCGAGCCGACCGAGATCATCACTCCCACCGTGACCGTGACGGTCGTGTCCATCTGCAGGGCGATGCGCGCGTGAGCCACTTCGCCACCCTTGAGCTCCAGGTGATCCATAAACGCCGGTGTGAAGCCGGCGAGTGTCACGTCGACAACATAGAGGCCGTCGTCCAGCCCGGCGAAGGTGAAGCCGCCGTTGCTGTCGGTGACAACGGTGGTCTGGCGGTTCGTCGCCTCGTCGCGGATTCGAATGCTCACGCCGGGAAGCGGCGTACCCGTCTGGTCGTGAATCACGCCGGAGAACGACGCGGCCTGAGCCTTCGCGAGGCGCTCGATCTCGACGTTCATCGCGGCTCCCCGCGTTTTGAGACTCGGCTTGCTACACGTCTCGCCGCCGAACGCCAGGGCCGGGAGAGTGAGCATCGCGGTGACCAATGCGGCCGCGACGCGCGACGCGCGCTGGCGCAGAGCGCGGAGTCCCGTCGGGCAGTCGCGCGTGATCACCGTCCCGTCGGCGCGCTGATAGAGCCGTGCGCAGATCCGCCCTTCCGTGCGCGCGATGAGCTCGGTCACTTCGTCGCGCGTCATCTCCGCGAAGTTGTAGACATTGAGGCTGCAGAGCGAGCAATGCCGAATGCGCTCATCGCCCGCCATTCCTTCCCACGAGGTCGGGCAGGGTGCGGCGATGCGGAGTTTGCCGAGCGGATCGTTTGCCATGACGCCTGTCCTCCCGCCGTGCGAGCAACCCTTGCGGCGTGGATCGAGTCTAGAGCGCGATGGGCGCGTCCGCTGTCAACGGCAGGAAACGAAGTGGGGGGGCGGCGTCAGCCGATGCCCTCGACGACGATCATGTTCACGCGGGCGCACACCTCGCGAACCTTCTTCGCCTCGGCGTATTCGGGAGACGCGACCCAGCTCTTAGCCTGCTCCACGGAGTCGAATTCGAGCACGACCAGCCGCCGCGGCGTCCAGTCGCCGGCGAGTACCGCACTCGTTCCGCCGCGTACGCGATAGCGCCCACCGTAGGCGGAAATCGCCGCGGATGCGAGCCGCTTGTAGTCCTCGTATCGGGCCGGATCGAGCACTTCGATGTCGACGATGATGATTCCGGACAAGAGCAGACCTCCCAGGTCAAACCTTAAAAAGCGGCGGCTCTCGCCGGCGCAGTCCAAAGCGCTTCGTGCGAAAACGCGCACGCCCCCTTACGCCGGATAAAGTCGTTCGAATTCCGGATTGCCGTGTAGTGAGGCGAGATCGGGATCGCGGCGCGCCCAGGCCGGGTCCTGGAAGCCACCTTCGTAGGCACGGGACAGCGACCGCATGGCGTCGTCGGCGCGGCCGAGTTTGCAGAAGGCGCAGGCGAGGTTGTAGAGCACGGTGGCTTCGTTTGGGCGGAGGGCCGCGGCCAGGTTCGCTTCGCGATTGGCATCGTCGGTCCGGCCGATGTCGGCGTAGTCGACGGCCAGGAGCGTCCGGGCCCGGGCATCCTCCGGAACGTCGCGCAGATGTTTTTCCAGGACCTGGATCTCCTGCATCGACAGGTTGCGCAGCGCGTCTTTCTTGCCGAGGGCGCCGAGTGCGTTGACGATGGGAATGTAGACGTTGTAGTCGTCGCCGGAGGAACTGATCGCGGCATCGGCCATCCAGACCAGTTCCTGGTATTGACCGGCTGCGAACAGGGCCCGGCCGAGGAGATAGAAGGCGCCTTCGCAATCCGGTTTCTTTTCGACGACCTGACGAACTTTCTCGATGGCCTCGTCGAATTTCGAATCGGCGTACAGGATCCAGGCGGAGGCCACCGCCACTTCCGGTGCATCCGGATTCAGCGACATGGCCCGTTGCGCGGCGGTCCCGGCGCGCTCCAGCCAGCGCGCCCCGCGGTCATAGTGATAGTGGTACTGGGCGCAGACATTTGCGATGGCGGCGTGCGCGACGGCAAATCGCGGATCGATGGCCACGGCGTTCTCGAACATCTGCAGCGCGAACTCCATGTCCTGGCGCGTCAAGCGGCGCGCGTAACTCTTTCCACGCAGAAACAGGTCGTAGGCCTGCAGGTCGCCGGTCGGTTTGACCGCGAGAGCCTGCTCCTCCTGGGGAGAGAGCGTCACGCGCAACGCGTCGGCGATGTTGCGCGCCAGTTCGTCCTGAATCTCGAAGACATCCTTCATCTCCCGGTCATAGCGTTCGGACCAGACCGGAAAATCGGTGGCCGTGTCGACGAGTTGGGCATTGATGCGCAGACGGATTCCCGCGCGACGCATGCTTCCGGTGAGCACGAACGCAGCGTTGAGCTGGCGACCGATCTCGGCCGGAGTGACGGTCTTGTCGCGATAGCTGAGCACCGTCGAGCGCGAGAAGATCTTCAGACCTTTGATCTTGGACAGGTCGGTGATGATGTCTTCGGTCACGCCATCGCGGAGATACTCGTCTTCTTTGACGCCGCTGAGATTCTCGAAATAGAGCACTGCAATCGACCGCTCCGCCGGTGCTCCGCCTCCGCGCCGAACCTCGCTCGACTCTGTGGTCCGCCGCGATCCCGAATCGAGATCGCGCCTGAGGCGCATCAGGTCGGTCTTGAGATCGGTGGCGCCCTGGTAGCGGAGATTCCGATCCTTCTCCAGCGACTTGCCGATGATCCGGCCGATCTCTGCAGGGAGGGCGGGGTTGAAATTCGCGACGGGAGTGGGCTCGCGATTCAGAATGGCGTCAAAGACCACTGCCGACGAGTCTCCAGGGAACGGAAGCGCTCCTGTGGCCATCTGATAGAGCACAGTTCCCAGTGAGAAAATGTCGCTGCGCGCGTCCGTCAGTTGGGCTCGGGCCTGTTCGGGCGACATGTACGAGACGGTACCCAGCGTCACGCCTGCCTTGGTCAGCTCGTCGCGATTGACGGTCGCCTCGGAGGCATCCGCCGGCCGCGCCATTTCGATTTTGGCCAGACCAAAGTCAAGGATCTTCGCCTGCCCGCGGGGATTGATATAGATGTTCGCGGGCTTGATGTCGCGGTGAACGATTCCCCTCGAATGGGCGGACTCGAGTGCGTCCGCGAGTTGAATGGCGATCTCCACCAGCTGCGCAATATCGATCTGCCCGACGCGGATCCGCTCGGAAAGCGTTTGCCCTTCGAGCAGCTCCATGGCGATGAAATGCTGGCCTTCGTGCTGATCGATTGCGTAGACGGTGCAGATGCCGGGATGGTTCAGGGCCGACGCCGCACGAGCCTCGCGCTGGAAGCGCTCGAGCACCGCGCCGTCCTGGGCCATTTCGAGCGGAAGAAACTTCAGAGCGACGTGACGCCCGAGGCTCATGTCTTCCGCTTCGTAGACGACGCCCATCCCACCGCTGCCCAACTTTCCCGTGATGCGGTAGTGCGTGATTTTCTGACCGATCATGCTGGACCCTCGTGCGGGAGAGTGTAGACGAGAACATTTGCGCCGGATTTCGGGACATAAGAGGCGACGAAGCCGGTGATCACGGTCTGCCCGAAGAAGCCTGAAGGCTGGCGGCTTCTCTTCACGCCGTGGTGATCTTCCGCCTTCGTCCGTGATTCGTTCGTGGCACCTGCAGGCAAGCTCAGATCGGATGCTATTGTTTCGGCGGTGAGTGGCAGTCGGGAGTTGAAATGACGGTGCCGGTCTCGATCATGAGCGAACGGAAGGGCTTCCTCGCCTTTCGGGACCTTTCTCCCGAACAGGTGCAACGGCTGGCCTCGGAATTCAGGCAGGCCGAGCCCTTTCCCCACATCGTGCTGGAGAACTTTCTCAACCTGACGCCGGATCAGATGGCGGATGTTTACCCAGAACCCGACTCGCCCTGGTGGAACAAGCGCCGCGACTTCTACCAGTCCGGCAAGATGTATTGCCGCGACACCGACGTCATCCCGCCGTTGATCTCATCACTGTTCTATGAGCTCTCAGCTCCCCCGTTTCTCCGATTCCTGGAGTCGGTCAGTGGAATCGCCGGGCTGATTCCCGATCCTTATTACGAGGGTGGCGGACTTCATTGCAGCGCGCCGGGTGGCGTTCTCATGCCGCACACGGATTCTCATTACTACGAACGGCTGCGACTCTACCGGCGGATCAACGTGCTGCTCTATGTGAACCCGGAATGGGAGGAGAGCTTCGGCGGCTGCCTGGAGCTCTGGAAGAAAGGGGCGAAGCAGCCGGCCCGACTGGTGGTCCCTCGCTGGGGTACGTGCGTCATCTTCCGCACCGACGACCAGTCCGTGCACGGCTTTTCTACTCCGGTCGGCGAGGGCCATTGGCGCCGTTCGCTCGCTCTTTACTACTACAGCAGTCACGACACGGTTCGCTTCAGCGGTGATCCCTACATCTACTGGCAGCAGCATGGAAAGCACACCGGCATGAACCGGCTGCGGGTTCGCTGTTATCAGCTCCTGACGCGTGCGGCACACCGGCTTTCCGCACTCGCACATCAGGCAAATCCGAACAAGGAGCCCCGCTGATCCGACGCAACGCGCGGGGAGCGATGACCAGGTCAACTGCCTCACTCACTCTTGATCGGCGATCGACGATCGCCGCGATAAGACTGGTCCGGGTCTTTCCATCGAAGGCGCGGGCGCCGGTAGCCATCTCGTAGAGCACGGTGCCGAGCGCGAAGATGTCGGTGCGCGCATCGGCTTCCTGCCCCTCGAGTTGCTCGGGAGCCATGTATTGGAAGGTGCCGAGGATCGTACCTTCCTGGGTGAGGGGGCGGTGCTGGGTGGCTGTCTCGGCCGAGATCTCGATGACCGCGTTCGACTTGGCGAGTCCGAAATCGAGCAGCTTCGCACCCGACTTCGTCAGCATCACGTTGCCCGGTTTGAGATCGCGATGGACGACACCGGCGCGGTGCGCCCGATCGAGTGCGCTGGCGATCTCGACGCCGTAACGCATCACGTCTTTCAGTGGAAGGGGACCGCGGATGAGGCGGTCAGCCAGCGATTCACCATCGAGCAACTCCATCACCAGATAGCCGTCGCCGACGTCGTGCAGCGTGCAGATGTTCGGATGGCTCAGCTGCGAGATCGTCTTTGCCTCGCGCTCGAAGCGCAGCCGGAACTGCGCGTTGTGCGCCAGCTCCGGCGGCAGGACCTTGATGGCGACGCTGCGTTCGAGGCGCGTGTCGCGCGCCTGAAACACTTCCCCCATTCCTCCGGCACCGATGCGAGAGACGATCTCGTAGGGGCCGAGCCTGCTGCCTGGTGATGTTTCCACGGAGGGAAACGTTATGGATGATTCGGGCGGCAGCACCGGAATGCGCCAGCTCACCTGCAGTTCGCTTCATCGCGCAGCGCGTGCGCTCTTTACCGCTGCGACGTATTCGCGTGCCTTTGCCGTCACGGATGCGGCGTCCCCGCGGCGGAGCGCGACGAGGTCGACGAGGTCCGCTCCGACACCGAGGGCCATCGCTCCAGCGGCCAGAAAGTCGCCGGCGGTTTTCAGTGACACGCCGCCGGTCGGGATCAACTCGATCTGGGGAAGTGGCGCTTTGAGCGACTTCAAATAGGTAGCGCCACCCACGGCGTTTGCGGGAAAGACCTTCACCGCATCCGCCCCCGCCTTCCACGCCGTCACGACCTCGGTCGGCGTCAGGGCGCCGGGAAAGACGGGAACGTTCAAGCCGCGACAGGTTTCGATCGTCAACAGATCGAGCGACGGACTGACGATGAATCGCGCGCCGGCGTCGATGCACGCACGCGCGGTGCCGGCATCGAGCACAGTTCCCGCACCGATCAGGACGTCCTCGCCGAGACGGGCGGTGAGCTCGCGGATGATGCGGATGGCACCGGGAACGGTGAGCGTGATCTCGAGGATGGGGATGCCGCCGGCGTGGATGGCATCGACCGCGGCGAGGGCCTCTTCCGCCGAGACCGCGCGCACCACAGGGATGATGCCGACCTCACGAATCCGGCTAACGACTGACACGTGCGGTCCCCCCTTTCATCACGCGCTCGACTTCCGCGAGCGTGGCCATGCTGGTGTCGCCCGGCGTCGTCATGGCCAGTGCGCCATGGGCCGCGCCGCACGCGACCGCCCATTGCGGGCCGTTGCCGGCGAGGAATCCGTAGATGAGGCCCGAGGCGAACGAGTCACCGCCGCCGACACGGTCGAGGATCTCCAGATCGGGACGGTTCGTCGCTTCGTAGAACTCGCCGGCGGCCCAGGCGATCGCGCCCCAGTCGTTGCGACTGGCGGTGCGCGCGACGCGGAGCGTGGTGGCTACGACCTGAAGGGATGGAAACGTCGTGCAGACCCGTCCCATCATCTTCTTGAACGCATCCGCCGGCAGCGAGACGTGATGTTCGTCGACCCCCTCGATGGGGAATCCGAGGGCGACGCTAAAGTCTTCTTCGTTGCCGAAGAGGACGTCGACGAGGCTGACGAGCTCTCGATTCACCTCCTGCGCACGCTCCGCGCCTCCGATCCCCTTCCAGAGCGACGGGCGATAGTTCAGGTCGTAGGAGACGATGACGCCATGGCGCCGCGCGGCTTCCATCGCCATGCGCGCCACATGCGGCGTCGTCTCCGATAGAGCGGCGAAGATCCCTCCCGTATGAAACCAGCGGACTCCGCTGCCGAAGATGGCATCCCAATCGACGTCGCCGGGCTCCATCTGCGCGATGGCCGTGTGGCCGCGGTCGGAACATCCCGACGCTGCGCGCACGCCGAATCCGCGCTCGGTGAAATTGAGGCCGTTGCGCGCCAGCCGGCCAACACCGTCGTCGGGCACCCAGCGCAGCCAGGTGAGGTCGCAGCCGCCCTGGAGCATCAGGTCCTCGACGAGACGGCCGACGGCGTTGTCGACGAGTGCGGTGACGATCGCGGTCCGCTGGCCGAACGCGCGGCGGAGGCCCCGCGCGACGTTGTACTCGCCACCCCCCTCCCACGCCTGAAACGAACGTGCGGTGGTTATCCGCCCTTCGCCGGGATCGAGACGGAGCATGACTTCACCCAGGCTCACGAGATCGAGACGTGTGTCAGCGGCAGCGAGAATCTTCATTTTCGCGACGCCTCCAGCCCCGATCCCCCTGTGGCGTACTCGGCCTGCACGTTGACGACACCGAACTGCCGGTCCTCTCCTTCGCGAACGGCAGCCATCATCCAGAGGAAATTGATTGTGCCGCCCGGGGCGGAGACGTTCGGATGGTAGCCCTGCGGCATCAGGACGATGTCGCCTTCGCGGACGACGGCGACCAGCTCGGGATTGCGCGGATCGTTGTAGACCAGCTGCAGACCCCAGCCAGGTTCCGGCATGTCGATGTAGAGGTACGCCTCTTCGAGCATGTGCGCATGTTCGTGCGGTGGCCACGACGTCCAGTTTCCGGGTTGGCTGAAGGTGACGCCGGCGAGGATGCGTCCCGCGTCGATGTTCTTTCCGAGCAGGATGTTGACGTCGCGCTCGTAGGAAGCACCACCGGTGTGGAAGTGCAGGGCGGGATCCTTCTGCACGTCCGCGAAACGAACGTACTGGATGGGATAGCGTCCGTCCACGTCTGCCGCGAGCTCCGCGAGGTCGCACGTGCCCGAGACGACGACGGTGGAGTCGCGTGGCACGTAGAGCGCGTCGTAGCGTTCCAGCGCGTACGGAGTGTGATCGACGTCGATCCTGGCCGTGCCCTTTAAACAGACGAATCCCGTTTCGCGTCCTGCCGTCGAGAATGACACCTGCGCATCGCCCGCCTCGAGCACGATCCTCCCGAAGTGAAGGTGCCGGGCCGCCGACGTTTCTGGTGTGACGCTGATGTGCCGTCCCCGGCGCGCGCCGGTGTCCCGGACGACGCACGTGCGGGGCTCGATGGCCGCGAGATCGACCGTCATGGTTTCTCCTCTTTCCCGTGCGCCGCCTTCTTCGGGGCCGCTTCCACGGTCAGGTTGCTGAGCGTCAGGTCGACGGTGCCTTCGATGACGTGTCCCTCCGCGACGCCGCGGAAGACCGAATCGCGAACGACCACTCCCACGATCGGCGAATGTTCCAGTCCGTGGATGTAGATCCCGTAGCGGCTGCTCGCCGAATGCATCCGTTCGACGGTGATATTGCGCAGGGTGGGGACGAAGTTACCGGTCTCGGACATGTAGCGCAGGTCGATCTCGATCGGGGCGAGCAGGACGTTTCCGATCTCGATGTCGCGTACGAAGATATTCTCGATCGTCCCGCCGCGTGTGCTGTTCGTCTTCAGGCGCAACCCACGCTCGAGGTCCGGACTGTCGAGCCGGTCGTTCTCCGCGTAGATGTTGCGCGCGCCGCCGCTGACCTCACTGCCGACGGTGATGCCACCATGTCCCGCCTTCATGCGGCAACTGCGAATGATCACGTTCTCGATCGGGGCATTGATGCGCCGGCCATCGGCATTGCGGCCCGACTTGAGCGCGATGCAGTCATCTCCGGTGTCGAAGATGCAGTCCTCGATCAGGACGTCGCGGCAGGATTCCGGATCGCATCCATCCGTATTCGGCCCGTGGCCGATGACGGTGACGCGTCGGATCGTGACGTTCGTGGAGAGCGTCGGGTGAAGGACCCAGAACGGCGCGTTCCGAATCGTCACCCCTTCGATGAGGACGTTTCTGCACCGGTATGGCTCGACGAACGCCGGCCGGAGGAAGTGTCCCTGACCATACACACGCTGCGCCGCGGGAACGCCATCATCGTTCTGTTTGAAGAGAGCCTTGCGATCGTCGCTCTGGGGCTGGGGTGGTTTCTCCGGCTTCCAGTTCCACCAGTGGGTTTCATCGGCCTGCCCATCGAGCGTTCCTTCGCCGGTGATCGCGACGTCTTCGCATTCGAAGGCGTAGATCAGTGGCGAGTAGTTCATCAGCTCCACGCCCTCCCACCGAGTGAGGACGAGCGGATAACGCGATGGATCCCGGCTGAAGCGGAGTGTCGAGCCGGCATCGAGATGCAGCTCGACATGGCTTTGGAGGCGAATCGGACCCGTTTCGAAGTCCCCTTTGGGAACGACGACGCGGCCTCCGCCGGCGCGCGCGCAGGCGTCGATCGCCTTCGCAATTGCGGCACTGGCATCGGCACCGTCGTGCGCCCCGTACTTCGTGATCAGAAAATCGCGCGCTGGAAAGCGAGGGGCGACGATCCGTCCGAGAATCGCAGGAACGGATGTCCATGGATCGGGCGCTGCGGCAGAGGCCGAAACGCTGAGGACGAGTGCGCTGACGACGAGTGCGCTGACGACGATGAGAAAGCGAACGGGTTTGTGCATCTCAGGGGGTGACGATCTCGACGCGAACCGGTGACTTGATCCGCTGCGCCCATTGTTCGACGATCCGGTCCCAGTCACTGACGCCGGCGACGTCGCCGCTCTGGTCCCAGGCGGTGCCTGCGTAGTAGACCGCGGGTGTCCGCGCCACGACCAGGTGATTGCCATCGGCCTCGGTTACGTCGACGATCGCGGCAGGGTCGAGCACGATCGCGCAGCCGAACTTGCCCATGCCGCCGGTGACCGGTCCCCATGCCCGAATCCACCCTCCCGGGCGCTCGACACGGACGTCCGTCGCGGGAAATTTCTTGATGCCGGCCGCGTACAGCGGCTTGTCATTTCCGTCGACGACGTAGCGGCTTTCGAATCGGTTGAAGTTCTGTCCGGCATCGAGCGTCACACGCTTCGATTCCGATCGCACGCCCGCCGCCGTCCAGACCGGGTAGTCGAGCTCAAAGACCAGCCGGATCGGTCCGTTCGCCAGCACGCGCGACTCGCGAAAGTTTTTCGAGACGACGAGTTTTCCGTCGAGCCACAGTCCGCTCCCGCCGCAGCCGCGGCTGCGGCCCGCCGAGTAGAAATCCGCACCTTCGCCGGTGTCGTGGTGATAGTCGTCGACCATGTACCAGTCGTTGACGATGAGCCGGCGCGTGCGCTTGAGCCACACGTCGACGGAGCTCGACGTGAGCGGCTCCTTCTGCCAGGTCTCGAGGGCGGCCCCGTACATGCGGTGTGCAACGTGGTCGTTCTCCCAGGCGAAGTCGTCGGAGCGCTCGCGCACGAATCGCCCATAGACCCGGAAGTCTTCCTTCCGATAGGTCCGGCGCTCGCCGCGTTTCAGATCGAACGATCGCTCGCCACCGGCCGGCAGGTCCGCCTGGAAGATGAGTTTCTCGGAGTTGCCATCGCCGTCGAGATCGAGTGTCTGCGCGAGGACCTCGCGGCCGGTGCTGTGATCAAACACATGGACCTTCGAAAGGTCCGTGCCGAGTGGTGCAAGTGCCGCGGCCGTCAGCTCGACGGTTTCCGATGGGCGCGGCACTTGTAACTCGTTGTGGATGACTGCGCGCAGCGCGGCGTCATCGGCATGGAGTCGGGGGAGGGTGAGGATGACGCCGGCGGCCACGAGGGCCGCCGGAAGGATTCGAAGGCTCGGCAGGAGGGACTTCACCTCAGAAGGATAGCCGTCCGCCGAGCTGGATGTCCCGGGGGTTGTTGCGGTCCTGGTTGACGATCCCGAACTGCGCGTTGCGAGGATCCATGTTCGCGTTGAAGAGGACCGTATAGTTCAGTGCATTGATCGACTCGATCCGCAGCTGGAACGTTATCGCTCCCGGCAGCGCAAAACTCTTGTAGATGCCGATGTCCATCAGGTGAAGAGGATCGGAGCGGACATTCGGCAGCGTCGACGGGAACGTGCGGACGTTGTTCCCGAGCTGAATGCGTGTGTCGGTGCGGCCCGTGCCTCCCGGGATGTAGAAGCCGCTGGTGTCCCAGGCCGGACAGTCGAGACCCGCGACGCCAGCTGGATTGCCGGAGCACACGTGTTTCCCGATGTTCGAGTGGAGATCCCGCGGGTCGCGCGCCGGGTCGTAGTAGATGTTGTTCCAGCTCAGCGGGAATCCGCTCTGGTACTGATACGTCGCGCTGACGGACCAGCCGCCCAGCACGAGGTCGGTCAGGCCACGCCAGTTGGATCCCCACTTCTTGCCAGCACCGAACGGAAGATCGAGCGTTCCGCTGAACGTGACCCGGTTCGGACGATCGTTCGGCGAGATGCGATCTTCGAGGATGCCGTTGGACGGATTCAGCATGTTGAGCTTGTCGCGCAGCCGCGAGCGCGTGTACGACGCGGTGAGCGAGGCTCCCTGGGCGAAGCGTTTTTCGACCGCCATTGATGCCGCCTTGTAGCTGTCGGAGCCGCGATACTCCTCGGTGACGATGCTGAGGAACTCAGGAAACGCCTTCAGAAGCTGACCGCGGGACGTCGTCGATCCATTCAACGTCGTACCCGGCACCATGCCGGCAAACGGGTTCGGGACCGAGGCGCTGAGGAGACTTTCCTGCGCCGTGTCGCGGATCTTCGAGGTGGAGAGGTATTGATACGGGATTCCGTTCAACTCGCGCTGCACGGGAAGATGGGTCCCGCGGGAGTCGAGGTAGAACACTTCCATTTTCCAGCCTGCACCGAGGTCGCGTTGCCCGCCGATCTGCCACCGCTTGTAGTAGGGAGACTTCCGTTCCGAGGGGACGACGGAGCCGATCGCGAGGCCGAGTCCCGTCGCCGCACCGAGGGTCGATCCGGTCGGCTGGACCAGGCTTCCCGTCGGTAGCGGATTGCTGAGCGAGGCCAGGAAGGTCGCTCCGTTGTTGTCCGTGGTCACGATTGCGGTCGGCGCCGAGAACCCGGTCTGGTTGCCGGCATCGAAGTAGTAGTCGTAGCTGAAAAGGCCGGCGCCGCCGCGGATGACCGTCCGGTCGCCGATCTGGTAGGAGAACGCCGCGCGAGGCATCACTTTGTGCAGGTTGTTGTAGATCCCGCCGTCGGTGAACTGCAGCCCTCCGCGGACATGGAACTGATCGACCGGAATCTGGGCGAGAGGATTCTTTGCGTAGTTGGCCAGCGCCGCGGCTTCAATCGGACTGCTGATCGTCGTGTCGAAGCCCGAGACCGCTGCGTTGTGCGCCTCGGTCATCGCCTGCTCCAGCTCCATGCGCAGGCCGAGGTTAACGGTCAGATGCGGGGTGAGCTGCCAGTCGTCCTGGATGAAAAGGGCGTGCGAGACCTGACGGTAGTCGGCCTTTGCGGCGATCTCGAACTGGCTCGAGGTGGCGCCCGGTGTGCCGACGGCGCCGGTCCCGGTCGTCGGAAATCCGAGGAGAAACTGCGCCCACTCCTGCGCCGGATCGTTCAGCGGCGCGGAGTTGTTCAGGCGGGTGTAGGCGCCGTTGAAGTTGTAGCGTCCGGCGGCGTAGGCGGGGACTTCGATCTTCCAGCGCTGATTGCGGAGCTCGTAACCGGCTCGAAGCGAATGACCGTGGAATTGCCAGTCGACGCTCGGGACGAACGACTCATTGGTGAACGGCCGGTTGAATCCTGTTCCCCAGTCCGACCGCATCGAGCCGAGCGTAGCGATGGTCGAGTTCGCGTTCGTCGTGCTGAAGCCGCCGAAGGTGATGAACGGGAGATAGTTGTATCCGTTCATCAGCGACACCGCGCGTGACGAGAAGCCGAGGGTGGAAGGATCGAACTCTTCGCCGGCCTTGCGCCATTCTCCAAACTGCGACCAGGCGGTGCGGACGTCGAAGACCAGGGAGTTCGAGCGGACCGCCGTGTAGCCGAGGGTCGTGCCCTTGTTGCTCCGATAGTCGAAGCCGTGGGTGACATCGAAGCCGTTGATGGAACTGCCCTGGGCGTTTGCGGCGCCGAGCGCCCAGTTGTACCGATCCTCCTGGCGCTTGTTGTAGTAGCCGTCGAGGAACAGCTCGTTGGCGTTGTTGACGTTGTGGTCGATGCGGCCGAGGATCGCGTTGTAGTCGTAGGGCCGCAGCTGGTTCGTGAAGTAGTTGCCGGTCGTTCCAGGCTTGTTCGGGAGGGGATAGAGCGCTGCGTAGGCTTTCGCGACGGGGTCCATGCGCTCGCCGGGAACGAGATTGCCAACGAATGCTTTGCGTGTGAGGTTGCTGCCGGTCGCGGTCAACGGATCGTAGATCAGCGTGGAGAACTCCGACAGATCGCCCTGTCTCATCTTGACGGTCGGTACGGTGTAGGTGGCCGGCTCGGCGTTCACATCGCGGAGATGCTCGACCGAGAACATGAAGAAGGTGCGATCGCGAACGATCGGACCGGAGATCGTGGACGTGCCGCGGTTGTACTGGCGGGGCGGCTTCTCCGCGCCGGCGCGTTGCGTCAGAAGGGGTGTTGCGGTTCTGCTGCTGTCGCGGTTGAAGTACGAGACGTTGGCTTTGATGTTGTTGGTTCCGCTGCGGAGTGCGAGGTTCACCGTCGCTCCCGCGGAGTGACCCGACTCGGCGTCGAACGCATTCGTCTGGACCTTGAACTGCGCGATGGCATCGGAGGGAGGCGAGAAGCCGACCACGCCACTGTTGTTGCCGGGGCTGCTGGTGTTCGGAGACACCTTGTTGGGTGCGCCGTCGAGCGTGAAGTCGTTGCCGCCCTGCGCGCCGTTGGCGATGATGCCGGCCAGACCGGCGTTGTCCATCGGCCGGTCGAAGTGGAGATCCGAGTTGTCCATCAACCCCGGTGCGAGGCGCGACAGCATGTACGCCGTCCCATCGCCGAGGGGCAACCGCTGGATCTGCGCGCTGTCGATGACCTGGCCGGTGACCGGCGTGCTCGTGTCGAGGAGCGGCGTGGCGGCGGTCACCGAGATGACTTCGCTGACCGTGCCCAGCTCCAGCTTGAAGTCGATCGCCACGGTGTCGCCCACGCGCACCTCGACCGCCGGCCGGACCACGCTCTTGAATCCCTCCAGTCCGGCTTCCACTGAATACTTGCCCGGATTGAGGTGAGGGACGTGGTAGACGCCCTTCGAGTCGGTGACCGTCGGGTTGGTCACGTTCGTCTCGGTGTTCTTCACGGTCACGGTCACACCGGGAAGTAAGGCGCCGGTGTTGTCGCTGACGGTGCCTGTGATCGCTCCGCGGAAGTCCTGCGCCAGGAGCGGCACCGTGGTTAGAGTAAATGCCAGGGCGATGAGCACCGCAAGGTGGATTCGTTGCTTCATGGGCAACCTCCTCGTTTTCGCGCGGATTGACTTGGATTGAGTGAGGGGTATGTTATATGACCACTAACGCAATGGAGTCAAGTGTTGTATGACCATTATGAAAACGTTTGAGCACGGCTGCGTTCTCGCTGCGACCCTCTTGCTACCTACGATTGCTTGTAGTTTCCGAGTCCCTGCGCCCGCTCCTTCGCAGCTCGCGCGAACAGACGCGATGACCACGACTGCCAAAATGGTCAGACCAATTGACGACGCCGAAGTGACTCGCGGCGGCCTTCACGGGGTCGTTCTACGCGTTACAACCCTCGCCGGCGACGGTCCGGGATCCCTGCAGCGGGCGGTCGACAACCCACAGCCGCGGCTCATCGTGTTCGAAGTCGGCGGCGTGATCGACCTGCAGGGCCATTCGATCGATGTGAGGAGTCCCTGGCTTACGCTGGCCGGTCAGACCGCTCCCGATCCCGGCATCACACTCATTCGCGGCAGCCTGTCGGTCGAGACCCACGACGTCGTTATCCAGCACATTGCCGTTCGTCCGGGCGGTCGCGGCGGAGCGGGGACGGGTTCCGAAGCGTGGGCTCCGGACGCACTCGGAGCGCATCGCGGAAGTTTCGGACCGGTCCACCATGTCGTCTTCGACCATTGCTCCGCGACCTGGGCTGTCGACGAAAACCTCTCCTCCTCCGGACCCGCGGATGTCGACCCCACCTCGGATCCCGACATCACGTCGCACGACGTGACGCTCCGCCGCTGCCTCATCGCCGAGGGCCTTTCCCACGCGACGCATCCGAAGGGTGAGCATTCGAAAGGAACGCTCATTCACGACGGAGTTCGCAACGTCGTGATCACCGGATGTCTTTACGCGCACAACCGCGAGCGCAATCCCCGGCTCAAGGGGGGCACGCGCGCGGTGGTCGACGGAAACGTGATGTACAACTGGGGTTCGGCGTGCATCGGTGTCGGCAACGCGGAAACCGGAAGACGTTGCAGGCAGGGGAGGCGGTGGTGGTGGGGAACGTGGCCATCGCCGGTGCGGACACGCGCTCGCGGCTGCTCGTGAAGAGCGTCGATCAGGGCGGCCGGGTCTTTCTGCGCGACAACATCGCAGTCAGCGCGACCGGTGCGCCGATCGCAATGACCGATGATGACGCCGAGCAATTGCGTACGCCTCCCGCCTGGTGGTCCGGCGCGATCCCCTCTCGTTCGCCTGCGCAATCGTGGCAGGCGATGGCTCGCGTGCTGCGCACTTCCGGCGCACGGCCGGCGCGGCGCGATCCGATCGACGTCCGCATCGTCCGCTCGGTCATCGATGGGAGCGGAACCATCGTCGACAGTCAGGAACAGGTTGGTGGCTATCCTGCCCGGGAGCAGACAGCGAGAGTGTTGGCCGTCCCCGACGAGGTCGAGGCGCGGCGGGCCTGGCTCGAAGGACTCTCGCGAGCGCTCGAGAACGACGCGACACTCGATCTCGCGCCGCTCGCGAAGCGGTTGGGAATCCCCAGTCTGGAGTGAACACCGAGAGATCCCAGAGCGAGTCGCGGTCTACCTGTTCTCCATCTCCAGACTGGCAAAGATGAACGGGCCAACGGCTTTGGGGTCGTTGTCGCGGACCTGCTCGGTCACGTAGTACTCGTACGTTCCGTCCCGGTAGCGCTCCTTCTCGGGATCGCCGCCGAGGCCGACGACGGCGACGGCGCGGTGAATGGTGAGCAAGCCGTCCTTGTCGGTGTCGACGAACTCCTTGAGCAGACCTTCGTAGGCGCGGCGGCCGATGTTGCCGTATCGCTCGTCGATGTATCCGAGACGTGAGGCTTTGAGGAGGACGAAGGTGAACATGGCGGAGGCGGACGACTCGCGGTAGTTCTTTTCGCGGCCCGGCTGATCGACGACCTGCCACCACACGCCGCTCTTCGGATCCTGCACGCGCGTCACTGCCTCCGCGAGGCGCTGCAGGATGGCGATCAGTTCGCCGCGGCGCGGGTGATCGACGGGAATGAAGTCGAGCGTTTCGACGAGGCCCATCCCGAACCAACCCATGGCCCGGCCCCAGAATGCGGGAGAGCGTCCGGTCCTGGGATCGGACCACTTCTGTTCGTGGCTTTCATCCCATCCGTGGGTCAGCAGGCCGGTCGTTTCGTCGCGCGCATGCTTCTCCATCAGCACGAATTGAGCGATGACGTCATCGAATGCCGCCGGATCGTGAAACACCTTTCCGTATTGCGCGAGAAATGGAGCGCCCATGTACAAACCGTCCAGCCACATCTGATGGGGATACCGCTTCTTGTGCCAGAAGCCGCTGTCCGCGTTGCGCGGTTGATCGCGGAGTTGCTGGCGCAGCGTCTCGATCGCTTTCCGATATTTCTCCTCACGAGTCGTTTCGTAAAGCGCGAACAACTCCTTGCCCGCGTTGATGCGATCGAGGCTGTAGTCGCCGATGTTGTACGCGCGGATATGCCCGCCGGCGTCGATCATCGCGTCGTAGTAGGCCTTCACGTAGGTTGCGTACCGCTCGTTGCTCGTGCGCTGCGCAACCCTCTGCATCGCCAGGAGAACCAGACCTTGTGTGTAATCCCACTTCGGTGTGTCGCCGGTGACGTCGAGGCGAAGCGGATCGGGAGTTCTCTTCATCACCGAGTCGGCCATGCGCAGGGACATCGGTGTGGGTGGGATGGGAAGGGATCCGACGTCGCGGATGTGGAGTGCCAGCTCCGGCGCGACGCGGCGCAGTTCGCGCGCCATCATTGCTCCGAACAGCGCGCTGCCGGCGTCGTTGAGATGCGTCTTGTCGATCGTCAGGTCGCTCGCCGTCGAAGCGGAGATGGACGCGTCGGGTTTGAGCGGGCTGATGGCGACACCGATCGCCGGACCGAGACGTTCCATCAGCTCGATACTCATCGCGTGCAGATCGATGAGCGCGACATTCTTCTGCGCAGCGACGGAGCGTGTGGCCTCTGCATAGCCGGTCAGGTCAGAGTGAATCAACGCATCCGCCCCGAAGTAACGGCGGGTCAGCGGAGTCACGAGAATGGGGATTGCGCCGGCCGCGCGCGCGTCATCGACGTAGCGAGCCATATTTGCCCGGAACGTGGGGAGGTCAGTCTCGCGCGCCAGCCCCTTGCCGGGGATGTCGTTGTGTCCGAACTGGATGAGCACGTGTGTGGGATGGTGCTTCAGCAGTTCGCTCCAGTGACCTTCGACCGCGTAGCTTTTTGAGCTGCGGCCGCCTTGTGCGCCATTGAGGACGGCCGCGCGTTCCGCGACACATGATTTGAATCCGCGCCCCCAACCCGATTTCTCCGTCATCGTCGAATCGCCCGCGAGCGCGATGCGCGTGGTTCGCGGATCGGCGCGGAAGGACCAGACCGGGCCGGCGATGTTGCCGCCGGACGTCACCGTGTCGATGCGCCAGTAGTACGTGGCGCCCGGCTCCAGCGGGCCGGTCTCGTAGGTTGTGGAGCTCTGTTCGCCGCGGAGCTCCGGCGGATTCGACTTCCCGAAGTAGACGCGTTGTGTGCGCGCGTTGCGGCCGGGCGTCCACCGCAACTTCCCGGCTGTGGGATCGACCCATTGCCAGCCGTGCTCGGGACGCGGAATCGCCGCGAACGGCAGCACTACCGGCAGTTTTTCCGGATCCCAGCGTCCGCCGAAGGTCCAGACTGCGGTGACATCCTCATCGCGGGGAGCGCCGGTTGCGGTCCTCAGGTTGTCGGCGAACCAAGCCAAGTCGCCGCCGGCGCGGTGGACATTCTCATAGTAGTAGCGCTCGCCCCAGACGTAGCGATCCGGCTCCGGGACCTGATAGATCGGACGATCGGTGATGTTCGCGGAGAGCTCGTCGTCGAGCAGGTAGAACTGCGCGTCGCGATGGTTGCGGCCGAGGGCAATGCCTGGGTCGCCGTCGAAGGTCGAGTGGCGGATCACCAGCTTCTGATCGCGATTCATACTGCCGTCGTGCCAGATGCTGGCATTCCGGTCATGCCCGAAGAACCGGCTGTTCGTGATGTACGCCCAACCTCGGGGACAAACGAAATCCACCCAGCCCTCGAAATACGAATCGTCGTAGTACGTCAGGCCGGTGTCGTGATTCCAGAGGCTGAGCGTATCGCCGCCGTCCGCGATCACGTTGGCGTGCAGGATGGCGATGCGGTTGGCGTTGCCCAGCGACCGGATCGCGAACTGATGATCGTGGTCGGCGTGGTCGCGGCCGTAGTCGTTCCGGACCGTCAGATTGGCGATGATGAGATCCGTCGCGTCGGGACCGATGTTGATGACCGCGGCGCCCCAGTCGTCGGGGTGAGTCTTCCGCCACGTGCGCCGGAGCTCTGCGTACTCGATCCGCGTCAGATCCCGATCCTCTCCAACCAGCGTGATGTGGCTGGAGGTGATCATTACCTTCTCCCGATACGTGCCGTTGCGGATGAGGATCGTTCGGTTCTGCGCGCTGACGGGTGGAAGGGCATCGAGTGCCTGCTGGATCGTTGGATAGTCGCCGCTGCCATCCTTCGCGACGATCAGCGTTGCGGTTTCGCCTGAAGCGCGGGACGCGACCACAGCGTGTGCGGAGGAGGCCGGCAGGCAGGTGAGCAGGGCGAAGACCCACGCGTTCCTCGTCACGATGCTGCCTCGAATCGTTTCATCGCTTCGTTTCCGAACGATTAAAAGTTACATTGTTGCAATTTAAAGGTAATACCAATTTACAGATAATGCCAGGTGTTCTCAGGTAGTTTCGGGGATGCAGCCAGGATGCTACTCCTCGGGTTTCGAATTGGTCAATCCATCTGGTTGACAATTGGCGTGAGGTGTAGAGAATTGGTCAAGCCACTATCGTTCGTTCCCCTTCAGGAGCTGATTGTGAAAACGGAGAAGACGGAGTCCCGCGACCATCCGATCGATCTTCAGTCGGCGGATCAGGTTGTGCGCCATGTGGCCCTTCTCATCGAAGGTGGAAAGCTGCGGCCTGGTGACCGGCTCGTGCCCGAACGGGAACTGGCGCAGGAGTTGGGTGTCAGCCGCCCCACGGTACGCGCCGGACTGCATGCGCTGGCCGCGATGGGGGTGACCGAGTCGCGTCAGGGTGCGGGCACGTTCATCACCGGGGGTCCGCCGCGTCTCGGAGCGGGACCGCTCAGTTTTCTGGCGGCGTTGCACGGGTTCACCCGCGACGAGATCTTCGAGGCGCGCCGCATCCTGGAAGTCGGTGCCGCCGGGCTTGCTGCCGAAGTCAATCTCACCGATCGGCACGCGACGATGTCGGAGGAAGTGACCGGGATGTTCGCCAGTCTCTCCGAGCCGCAGACGTTTCTCGTGCACGACGTGCGCTTTCATCGCGCTGTCGCCGCCGCTTCCGGAAATCCCGTGCTTGCGGCGCTGGTGGAGATGATCTCGTCGCTCGTCTACGAACAGCGCCGCATGACTGTCGAACGAGCGCACGATCTGAAGGAGTCGGCAGAGATGCACCGCCGCATCTACCAGGCCATCCGCGAAGGGGACGCGGACCGTGCCCGTACGGAGATGACCCGTCACCTCGACATGGCGCGCCAGGCGCAGGCCTCGGAAGAGTTGCCGGCGGGCGTCCTGCCGTCCCGAGTGGTGGGGTCTGTCGCGTGAGCGAGTTCACCCTCCCACTCTCCGGCCGCGTCGCCGTCGTCACTGGCGGAACCTCGGGGATCGGACTGGCACTCGTGCGCGGACTGGCGGACGCGGGAGCCGATGTAGTCCCGATCTCGCGGCGGAGGGAACAGGTCGACGCGGCAGCGCACGAGGTGGAGGGGCGTGGCCGCAAGAGCGCGCGGGTCGTGGCGGACGTCAGCAACCGCTCGTCGCTCGAAGCCGCGGCGGAGCAGATCGTGAACGCGATGGGACAGGTCGACATCCTTGTCAACTGTGCCGGCATCACGAAGCGCACGCCGACGGTCGACGTGAGCGACGAGGAGTGGGCCTCGATCATCGAGACGAATCTGTCCGGTACCTGGCGTGCCTGCCAGGTCTTCGGGCGGCACATGCTCACGCGCGGTTACGGCCGCATCATTAATATCGCGTCGCTGGCGTCGTTCGTCGGCCTCTTCGAAGTGGCGGCGTACACCGCCAGCAAGGCCGCGGTAGCCGGGTTGACGCGCGCCCTGGCCGTCGAATGGGGGCCGCGAGGCGTGAACGTGAACGCCATCGCGCCCGGCGTGTTCCGCACGGCCCTCAACACGAACCTCCTGGACGGCACGGCGCGCGGCAAGGAGTTTCTGCTCCGCACGCCGATGAAGCGATTCGGCCGCGTGGAGGAATTGGCCGGCGCGTGCGTGTTTCTCGCGTCCGAGGCGGCCAGCTTCGTCAATGGCGAGGTGCTGGCGGTGGATGGCGGATTCCTCGCCAGCGGCGTGAATCAATGAGAGGAACCGCATGAAGATTACCGAGGTCCGCGTGCGCGACATCCGGTTCCCGACCACTCTCGATCAGGCCGGGTCGGATGCCCTGAACCGCGGAGACTACTCGGCGACGTACGTCACGGTGATCACGGACAGCGGTCTCACCGGTGATGGGCTGACGTTCACGAACGGACGCGGCAACGAGATCTGCGTCGCAGCGGTCCGTGCGCTGGAGCTTCACGTCATCGGACGGCGCCTTCAGGACATCATCGGAAACCTGCGCGGGTTCTACCGGGATCTCACCGTCGATGCACAGCTTCGCTGGCTGGGACCGGAGAAGGGCATTCTGCACATGGCCACCGGTGCGCTCATTAACGCCGTGTGGGATCTGTGGGCGAAGCGCGAGGGGAAGCCGATGTGGAAGCTCCTCGCGGACCTGACGCCCGAGCAGATCGTCGGCGCCATCGACTTCACGTACATCACGGATGTCCTCACTCCCGACGAAGCACTGCACATGTTGCGCGAACGGGAAGAGGGGAAGGCTGCGCGCGAGTCGGAGATGCGCCGCGACGGCTATCCGGCCTACACGACGTCGACGAGTTGGCTCGGGTACTCGGACGAGAAAGTCCGTCGCCTGTGCCGCGAGGCGATCGCCAGGGGCTGGACCGCGTTCAAGATGAAGGTCGGATCGAACCTCGAGGACAACATCCGCCGCGCAGCGCTCATGCGCGAGGAGATCGGCTACGAACGCCGCCTCATGATGGACGCCAACCAGTGTTGGGATATCGGCGAGGCTATCCGGCAGATGAAGGAGCTCGCCCGATTCGATCCGTGGTGGCTCGAAGAGCCGACCAGTCCCGACGACGTTCTGGGACACGCAACGATCGCACGCGCGGTCGCTCCGATCGGTGTGGCCACGGGCGAGGTCTGTCAGAACCGCGTCCTCTTCAAGCAGTTTCTGCAGGCGAAGGCGATCCGCTTCCTGCAGGTCGACAGCTGCCGCATGGGAGGCGTGAACGAAGTCCTCGCCGTCCTGCTCATGGCCGTGAAGTTCGGTGTGCCCGTCTGTCCGCACGCGGGTGGCGTCGGACTCTGCGAGTACGTCCAGCACATCTCGATGTTCGACTACATCGCCGTCAGTGGCAGCCTCCAGGACCGGATGTGCGAATACGTCGACCATCTGCATGAGCACTTCGTCGATCCGTGCGTCATTCGCGAGGCGCGCTACATGGCGCCACTGAAGCCGGGGTACAGCATCTCCATCCGGCCCGAGTCGCTCGATGCCTACGAGTTCCCCGGCGGCCGGGTATGGCGGGCATTGGAGATCGTGGCCTGAGATGAGCGCCGCGCCGGTGATCGTTCCCTCTCCTGGTAACGCACCGGTGGACGCTGCGCCGGGCATGACGCGGGTGCGCTGGGTCGTCTGCGCACTGCTCTTCTTCGCCACCACGATCAATTACATCGATCGCCAGATCCTCTCGCTCATCAAGGAGTTGCTCGACCACGACCTCGGATGGACGAACGAACAATTCGGCCTGGTCAACTCCGCGTTTCAGGGCGCGTACGCGGTCGGGCTGCTGGCGTTCGGCTGGTTCGTCGACCGCTACGGCACGAAACTCGGGTACGCGGTCTCGATCTTCGCCTGGAGTGTGGCCGCGATGTCGCACGCGCTGGTGGGATCCATCGCCGGATTCTTCACCGCCCGCGTCGGACTCGGCCTTAGCGAAGGTGGCAACTTTCCTTCCGCGATCAAGGCGGTCGCGCTCTGGTTTCCGAAGCGCGAGCGAGCGTTCGCCACTGCCATTTTCAACTCGGGCGCGAATGTCGGCGCCATCATCGCGCCCGCGACGATTCCTCTGATCGCCTTCGCGCTCGGATGGCGCTCGGCCTTCATCTTCGCCGGAATCGCCGGCCTGATCTGGTTGCCGTTCTGGTTCTGGCTGTACGACATCCCGGAACGGCGAGAGAATGTCTCCTCGCGCGAGCTCGCACTGATCCGGAGTGACGCCGACGAGGGTCAGTCCGGCGGAGCGCCGATGGGATGGATCCGCTCACTCCGCTACCGGCAGACCTGGTCCTTCATCGTGGCGAAGTTTCTGACCGATCCGATCTGGTGGTTCTTCCTGATCTGGCTGCCGGACTACTTCAAGGCCACGCGCGGGCTGAACATCAAAAAGAGCTGGGTTCACCTCGTGACGATCTACACGATCGTGACGGTGCTCAGCATTGCCGGCGGATGGGTGACGGGCTATCTGAGCCGGCACGGCTGGAGCGTCACCCGGGCGCGGAAGACGGGGATGTTTCTTTTTGCACTCTGCGTCCTGCCGATCCTCGCCGCCACTCATGTGGGGAACTGGCCAGCGGTATTGATCATCGGGCTGGTGGCATCGGCGCATCAGGCCTGGTCCGCCAATCTCTATACGACCGTCTCCGACATGTTTGCCAAGAAAGACGTCGGCACGATCGTCGGCCTGGGCGGCATGGCTGGATCCATCGGCGGGATTCTCTTTCCCTGGCTGTGCGGGCGGGTCCTCGACCGGCATCACGCCATTGGGAACGTCACGGCGGGCTATGCCATCCTGTTCTCGATCTGCGCATTTGCGTACCTGATCGCGTTCGCCTTCCATCATTTTCTTGCGCCGAGTTTTGAGCCATTCGAAGCATGACGCCGTTCATTCACGAGGATTTTCTGCTGGAGACCGAGGTCGCCCGCGATCTCTATCATCGCTACGTCGCCGGGCTTCCGATCATCGACTATCACTGTCACCTGCCCGTCGAGCAGATTGCCGTGGATCATCAGTTTCGATCGCTGACGGAGATCTGGCTGCATGGCGACCACTACAAGTGGCGTGCGATGCGTGCGAATGGCATTGCGGAGCGCTTCTGCACGGGTGAGGCGACCGATGCGGAAAAGTTCGCCGCCTGGTCGCGCACGGTTCCGGCCACCTTGCGGAACCCGCTGTACCACTGGACTCACCTCGAGTTGAAGAATCCATTTGGTGTAACGGAGCTGCTCTCGGAGGAGACCGGCGCTTCGATCTACGCACATTGCAACGAGCTGCTCCGGCGCCCCGAGTTTTCCACGCAGGGTCTGTTGCGGCAGTTTCGCGTTGCCGTCGTCTGCACGACGGACGATCCCGCCGACTCGCTCGAGCATCACGACGCGCTGGCGCGCCGGAACGACCCCGAGACGACGGTGGTGCCGACGTGGAGACCGGACGCGGCACTGGCAATCGAGACTCCGGCCTCGTTCAACGCGTGGCTCGATCGGCTCGAGGCAACATCCGGCGTTTCGATCGGAACATTCGACGGCTTCCTCGCGGCACTCGATCAGCGTCACGCGGCGTTTCACGAGGCGGGCTGCCGGGCGTCGGATCACGGTCTCGAGCAGATGGTCGCGGAGGCGTGGAGCGACGCGGAGGTCTCCGCCACCTTCGATCGTCTCCGCGCCGGAAGGACCGTCGATGCAGGTGAGGGGAACCGTTACAAGGCGGCGCTGCTCCATCATTTCGGGCTGATGGACCACGGCCGCGGCTGGGTGCAGCAGTACCACCTCGGCGCACTACGCAATACCAATTCGAGAATGCGCCGCACGCTCGGCGCCGATTCCGGGCTCGACTCCATCGGCGACTTCGACATGGCCCGGCCTCTGGCGCGGTTTCTCGATCGTCTCGATGAGACCGGCCAGCTCGCGCGAACGATCCTCTACAACGTCAATCCGCGCGACAACGAGCTGTTCGCAACGATGATCGGCAACTTCCAGGACGGATCCGTTCCCGGCAAGATGCAGTTCGGTGCGGCGTGGTGGTTCCTCGATCAGAAAGAGGGGATGGAAGCGCAGCTGCGGGCGCTGTCGAACATGGGTCTCTTCGCGCGATTCGTCGGCATGGTCACGGACTCCCGCAGCTTTCTCTCGTATTCGCGTCACGAGTATTTCCGGCGAATCGTGTGCAACCTGCTGGGTGACGACGTCCGGCGCGGACTTCTTCCCGATGATCGCGACCTGCTGGGCCGGGTCGCGCAGGATGTCTCCTTTTTCAACGCCAGGGACTACCTCGGATTGGAGCTCGGACGTCTCGGGCGCGACGTCACGCGAAGGGCATGAGCGTCCTCGATCGGTTCCGGCTCGACGGACAGGTTGCCCTCGTCACCGGAGCGTCGCGCGGGCTGGGTGCGTCGATGGCGATGGCACTGGCGGAAGCCGGCGCCGAGGTCGCTCTGGTGGCACGGGGCGATCTGGGCACGACGCGGAAAGCGATCGAGCGCATCGGGCGCCGTGCGATCGCGATTCAGGCCGATCTCGCCGATCGTAGCGCGACCGATGCGATTCTCGCGGCGGCGCTCGATGCGTTCGGCCGCGTGGACATTCTCGTCAACAACGCGGGCATCATCCGGCGGGCGCCGGTTCTCGAATCCAGCGACGAAGACTGGGACGCCGTCATCGAGGTGAATCTGCGGGCGGTATTTGCGCTGAGCCGTGCCGTGGCGCGGTCGATGGCCGGCCGCAAGAGTGGTGGCCGCATCGTCAATATCGCCTCGCTGCTCTCGTTTCAGGGCGGGATTCGCGTGAGTGCGTACACCGCCGCGAAAAGCGGCCTGCTCGGATTGACCCGCGCGTTCAGCAATGAGCTCGCGCCTCTCGGGATCAACGTCAACGCCATCGTGCCGGGCTACATGGAAACGGACAACACGCAGGCGTTGCGCGACGATCCCGTCCGCAACCGCGACATCCTGGCGAGGATCCCCGCAGGCCGCTGGGGGATGCCCGACGATCTCAGCGGGGCAGTCGTCTTTCTTGCCTCACCGGCCGCTGTCTATGTTCATGGAGCGACGGTAACGGTCGACGGAGGCTGGCTCTCGCGCTGAAACGATCGCGACGATCGTCTGCTTGCGCAGTGATGCAAGTGAGCGGCGATCCTCGCGATCGGCGTCAGAGCGCGGGAGGATAGCCGCGCGGCTGCAGGGTGACGCGCGCCGGTACCGGTTGCCGGGAGCGCAGCTTCGCGACGACGAGCTCGATCGCGGAGCCGGCGTTCGATTGCACAATGACCGTTGCCGCGAGCACCCGTTCGTTGACGAGCCGCTGTCCCCCATCGGGAAGTCCGTCGCAGCCGGTGAATGGAAGACGCAACCACTCCGGTCTGCGTGCGGCGATCGCCTTGCGCGCGCCGACGGCCATGGCGTCGTTCTGTGCGCCGATCAGGTGCAGGGTCTCACTCGCCGAGGTGGAGAGTCTCAACCACGACTGCAGTGCGCGTTCCCCGCTCGCCTCGGTCCACTCGCCATTGAGAATCCTGACATGGATCTTCGTTCCCTCAATCGCTTCCTTCATGCCCTGGAGCCGCAGGCGGCTGGCAGACGTGTCGTCCGGGCCCTGCAGGTAGATGATGTTGCCGCCGGAGGGGAGGAGGGAACGGAACTGCCGTCCCTGAATCCGTCCGATGTTCAATTGATCCGTGGTCACGATGGCGATCGGGAGATCGGGATGCTCGGTCCTCAGTGAATCGATGTAGGAGACATCGCGACTGAGCAGAACCCATCCGATGCCCGCGTTGGCGGCGTCTCGTGCGAGGCGAGGGATTCCGTCGCCGGCAACGGTCTGCACGACGATGGCCATGGGCCGTGCCGCGGCCGGCGCATTGACGAAGTGATAGAGACGCTCCATCTGAAGCGCCGCATTGTTGTTTACGAAAAGCACTTCGATGTCGAGTCCGGCTTTGGCGGCAGCTGTGCGCGCATCCTCCGCCTGCAGGATCTGAAATTCCTGGTCTTTGGTCAGCAACGACACAACGATCTTCTGTGGCATGGTTCGTTCTCGTAAGACCCTCGATACGGGTTGCTGGCCCTCCATCGACGTCGTTTTCCCGAGACGAGATCTCGATAGAGTCACCTGCAAGCAGATGCAACCCGTTGGCCCCCTGATCTCGCTGGAAGGCTTCATCTTGCACGAGGCCGGGCCGCTTCGCAACATGCGCGATTGCCGATGAGGATTCACGCCAGCAAAGAGATCGCCGGATGGATCGAAATCGCCCACGGCTCCCTCGGCGCCGCTCTGAAAAACTCGATCGTCTGGGATTTCTGGAAGTCACCGAACGTTCCCGGAATCGCTCAACAGCTGATTGCTCAGGAATGCGACTTGGGTGTTCACCATCACTAGTCAGACACTGACGCTGGTCAGCAACAAGATTCCGGCCACGCCCGTCAACAACAAGACTCCGGCGACGCAGGAAACGGTGATGAAAGTGACATCAGGCGCATCGGGAAACATAGAACTGTGGATCGCGAACGCGCCGCAGAAAAACCTCAATGGAATCCCAGCGCACGTGCCGGCCCTCAATCAGGATCGCGACAGCCACCGCAAGGATGGATTGCTGGGTGATGTGAGTTGCGGGCCGGACGGAATTCCATGATCAGCATGGCAAGAGCGGGGATTGCCATGGGGAACGTGCTCCGGATACTGGTCCCGATTCGTGTGCAGCGATATCGCTCGGGCTGCCGGACATAGTCGCAAGTCGCGATACCGACAGCACGGATGGGCTCCTCAACCCCTGGGGGGACTTCTGCTACACGCCCGGCCCGGATGGTGACGAGCGTCCCGCTAACGGAGTCGAACTTCTATACAGCCCGACGTCGGGAATCAGGTACGAAAAAGCCGAGTGGTATCCTAAGACCGCGCACGTTTGTGGCGCGATGAGGAGACTGTATGGCGCGACCGAGAACCGTAGTCGATGTTCCAGCCGTTGAAGCGAAGTTTGTTCTTGAGGCTCTTTATCACGACGGGCGAATCAACCGCGAGACGCTGGCCGAATATCGCGGGCGCTTTGCGTCGGAAGTGGAGACTCTCGAAACGCGGATCGCCTATCTCCGCAATCTCGCCGGAGGTGCGATTCACGCAGCTGCCAACGCCGTTGCTGCCGAGATTCCTCGGGTGATCCAGGCCGTGCGCCGCGGCCGGTCCAGGGCCACGGCGAAACTCGCAAAGGCCACCTCTAAAGCGCAGAAGCTCACTCCGGAGCGCATGGCCACCCAGAAGCTCCAGGGAATCTACCTCGGCCTGCTGAGCCGCATCCCGGTAAACGCAAAGAAACGATTCGGCAAAGACGCGATCAAGCTCAAGGGGAAAGACGCTGTGATCGCGGAGATGAAGGCGTACCTCGGTCAGGACGGCGGCCGTCCGAAGAGAGGGAAGAAGTAGCACTCCGACCTCCGGCGAGCGACGTCACGGCGTGAGGGCTACCTTCTCACGCCATCGGCGCGCGAGCCGTGGGCTGCGTTCCCGGCGACTCGATCGCGACATCGACGCCGATGACGCCGGTGATCTTGCGGATCACTTCGATGACATCGACATTGCGGTAGTCGATGACCACCGACATCGCCTCTACCGGTATCGGGGGGCGGAGTCCGATAGTTGTTACCGATGGCTGTGCGGAACGTCACCCGGGAGTGGTTGTGCACACCCAACACTGACGGCGTGACTTCCAAGGCGTCATCTCCAGAAAGGACCCGCAGCGCGCTTTCCAAAGAGACCTGGATCGCGCTCGCCTCACTTGTGGGGATTGCCACATGGCTGATGCTGCGATTCGTGCTGAACACCCCGAGCCGCTATTGGGCGTGGCCGCTGATCGCGGTACTCCTCGCCGGGCTTCCGCTGCTCGTCGATCTGGTGAGGAAACTGATCGCTTTCGAGGTGGGTGCGGATGCTCTCGCCGGCATTTCCATCGTCACCTCCGTGATCCTCGCCGAATACCTCGCGGGCGCGATCATCGTCCTGATGCTCGCCGGCGGCACCGCGCTCGAGTTGTATGCGACGCGTCGCGCATCCGCCGTCCTGTCGGCGCTGGCGAAGCGTCTGCCGAGCCGCGCGCACCGGTTGACGGCGACGGGGCTGGTAGATGTGCGAACCGCGGACGTGCAGGTCGGCGATCGTCTCGTCGTCTTGCCGCACGAGATCTGCCCCGCGGATGGGACGGTCGCCGAAGGACGCGGCTCGATGGATGAGTCGTATCTGACCGGGGAACCGTTTCAGATCGCCAAGGCGCCCGGATCCGAGGTCCTTTCAGGAGCGGTCAACGGCGCGGCGGCGATGACGATCCTCGTCACCACGCTGCCGGTCGACTCGCGCTACGCGAAGATCGTGCAGGTGATGGAGCAGGCCGAGGCGCAACGGCCCCAGTTGCGGAGGATTGCGGACCGGCTCGGCGGCTGGTACACGCTGCTGGCTCTCGTGGTCGCCGTTGCAGGATGGATCATCGGCCACGATCCCCGCCGGTTTCTGGCGGTGCTCGTGATCGCGACGCCCTGTCCGCTCCTGCTGGCGATTCCGATCGCGATCATCGGCGCGATCTCACTCGCCGCCGCGCGAGGAATCATCATCAAGAATCCGGCGATGCTCGAACGGATCGACCGCTGCCGGACGATCATCTTCGACAAGACCGGCACGCTGACCTACGGCAAGCCTTCACTGACGGCAGTCCTAGGTGCACCCGGGCTCACCCGCGAGACCGTACTCGGACTGGCCTCCAGCCTGGAGCAGTACTCCCGGCACCCTCTGGCCATGAGCATTCTGGAAACGGCGCGGAAGGAGAACATCGCCTTCATGGACGTGTTGGAGATCAACGAGACGCCGGGTCGTGGGCTGCGTGGGAGAATCGGCGGCGAGTCCATCGAGATCGTCGGACGGAAGCAGCTCGCCGGCAGCGCAGTGGCCTCGCAGTTACCGCCGGTTGCACCGGGAATGGAGTGCATCGTCCTGCGCAACGGCGCGTATGCGGCGACGTTGCAATTTCAGGATGTTCCGCGCGACGACAGCCGCTCCTTCGTCGATCACCTCAGCCCGCACCATCAAGTGACGCGGGTGATGCTCGTGTCCGGCGATCGGGATGCCGAAGTGCAGCACCTCGCGGAGATCGTGGGAATCGACCATGTGCGCTCGGGGATCAGTCCCGAGGGAAAGCTGGCCATCGTGCGCGAAGAGACCTCCCGGGCCCCAACCCTCTTCCTCGGCGACGGCATCAACGATGCGCCGGCGATGCAGGCAGCCACAGTCAGTGTCGCATTCGGGCACGCGAACGACATCACCGCCGAAGCTGCCGATGCCGTCGTGCTCGAACCGACGCTTGCCGAGGTCGATGAGCTGATCCATATCGGCAGGCGCATGCGCGCCATCGCGCTGCAGAGCGCCATCGGCGGAATGGGCCTGAGCATGATCGGGATGCTCGCCGCGGCCGGTGGTTGGCTCGCGCCGGTGCCCGGCGCGATCGCCCAGGAGGTGATCGACGTACTCGCCGTTCTCAATGCCCTCAGAGTAGCGGCCCCGCGGCGCTCGTTGCGGGATCTGGATCCTCACTGAACGGAAAGAACGTAGGTCGCACTCACACTCCGTTCGATCTCGTCCAGGCCTGGACGTCGGACTGAGAGTCCGAACTACGCTCTCATTCCACGCGGAACACAGGCTCGACGAGCACTTCGCAACGCACCGAGTTTGCAACGAGGCAGGTCGCGTGCGCGTTTTCGACAATCACCCTCGCCGTGGCGACCGAGGCTTCATCCGGAAGCGAGATCACCGGCGCGATGACGACACGCGTGAAGCGATACGACGGCCCATCCCACTCCAGCAGACCTTCGGCGGAGCTTTCGTACGACACGAAAGAGAGGCCGCGTTTCTCGGAGAGGCCGACGAAGGTCAGCATCAGGCAGACCTCGATCGCCGCGACGAAGAAGTCCTCGGGCGTCCAATGACCCTCCACTCCTTTGAATTCGGGAGGGCTGCTGACCCACAGCGATGGTTTCCCGGCGCTGGAGAGAGTCGCGGTTCGCCCGGTGACTTCTCCGACCTTTGTACGGTACGTAAACGACTTGGGTTTGATTCTCGGCTGAGGAAGTGTGATGGTCATGATGGACCTCTCTCTGGACGCGTGGCGGCTAGGCCTCCGCGTGGTGGCTCCAGTCCGTGGCTGTTGGCAGTGTCTGCGCTGGCTCGTAGCTGCAGAGCGGATCGTCCGCGAAGACGTTCCACTCCATCGCCCAGGCTCGTGCGCGCGAACCGCCGCAGAGCTCGCGATACTCGCACCGGCCGCACTTGCCGCTCAGATTGCGGGGATCACGCAGAGCGACGAAGAGATCGCTGGAGCGGTAGATCGCGGCGAGCGGTCGATAGCGGACATTGCCGGCGCTGAAGAGCAGAAACTCGCTGGCGCGGACGTCGCCGGAATGCGAGATGTAGACAAATCCGCGCGCTCCATCGAGAGCGCAATCGATGAGATCGCGGGACGATCGATCGTTCGCAGCCTCGTACCCGGTGAAATCAGGCCACGCCATGGTGGCGGCGTTGTCCAGTCTCGCGTCGAGCGCACGCTGCAGGCGATAGCGCCGGTAGTGCGGCGCTTCGACGACCCTGACCGCGAACGTCTCCCGAGCGCGAATCCCGTCGATGACCTCGAAGAGCCGTTCCGTTTCCGCCGCCGTCATCATGTCCGCATGTGATGAAGCCAGCGGAACGAGGAAATAGAGATTCCAGCGGACGATCCCCATCGAGCGGATCAGTTCCGCGATCGCCGGCAGATCCGCAGCATTCCGAGGGGTCACCAGGGTGTTGATCTCGATCGCCAGTTTCGCGTTTTTCGCGAGGGACGCCGTGTGCAACGTCGCGGCAAATGTTCCGAGGACGCCGCGGCCGGCCTGATGGATGTCGGGGACGGAGCCGTCGATGCTGAGAACGATGCGCGAAAGGCCGTTGCGCTCCAGAGTGCCGATCACGTCATGAGTGATTTGCGCCGTCGGGACCAGCATCAACGCAGGGTCGAGTCCGCGCCGGCGCGCATAGTTGATGATCTGTCCGAGGTCGTCCCGCTCGAGAGGATTGCCTCCCGTGATAACCATTTCTCGCGGGGCGAGGGTGGCGATCTGATCGATCGTCTTATAAGCCTCGAAGGTCGTCAGCTCGTTCGTGCCCGGATTCCCAGTCGCGCCGATGGTGCAGTTGCGGCAGTGCAGATCGCAGGCGCGGGTGAGCTCCCACATGACCACCGGATGTTCGTCGAACGTTCTCATGATCCGCCCTCCGGCCGGGATCGACGCGGGACGCGTATTGATCCATGACCCTTCCCGTCGACGATACGTGGCGCGGGCGCAGTCAGCGATGACCGCGATCATCGGGTGCGGTGATGCCCATCACTTCGCAGCGCGGTCGTTGGAAACGTTCCAGTCGTCGGAGTCGTTCATCGGCGGCTGTTCATGGAGTGCTGCTGCGGCGCAGACGTCCGCGAGAGCGTCCAGCAGCGTCTCGGCGTCATACGGTTTCGTCAGCATCAGCACGTCGGCGGAGTGAAGCCGGCCGAGGTTTGCCGGATCTGCGTGGCCCGAGGAGAAGACTGCCGGCAGACGACCAAACCGCGCGGTGATGCGCTCGAAAAGCTCCAGGCCGTCGCAGTCGGGAAGGCCGATGTCGACGATCAGCGCATCAGGCCTGGAGTGTTCCAGGATCCGCATCGCCTCGGCTCCATCTTCGGCCACGGTGATCTTCACGCCTTCCACAGCGAGAAGTTTGAGTAACCCCGACGCGATCGCCGCGTCGTCTTCGATCAGCGGCACGTTCTCCGGGATGATCCGCTGCCCGCGCTTCACGACAGCGGCCGGAATGGAGCGAGCTGGCTGCGAGGTCGCGGGAAGAGTCACGTGAACCGTGGTGTCGTCGCTGCTGCTCTCGACGAAGATCGAGCCGCCGTGCAGCGCGACGATCTGCTGCGTGATGGCGAGGCCCAGCCCGGTACCACTCTTCTTGGTGGAGAAGAAAGGCTCGAAGATGCGGGGAAGGTTTCCGGGCGGGATCCCCGGGCTTGTGTCGGCGATTGCAAAGTGAATGAACGGACGGTCGCCGGGAACCGTTACGGAGCCGACCTTCTCTCTCGAAGTTGTGGGCGGCGTTCGTGGTCCAGCTCGCCAGGGTCGGGCCTCCGCAGAACGGCCGTTACAGCGTCGTGCCGGCCAGCTCCGGCTCCCGCTCCGCTGCGCGGGCTCCCTGTTCCGCTGCGATCCGATTCATGGTGAGGACGGGACAATCGCTGTGCTGGATCAGGCGCGCGGCGAACGTTCCGTAGAGCATGTCGGCCGCGGTGCGGTCGCTCCGTTCGGCGGCGACGATGAGGTCCGCCTCGACTTTCTGGGCGTACCCTTCGATCTGTCCCGCGAGATGACCGCTGCCGAAGATCTTGAATTCGCAGCGGCCGGCCAGCTCCAATGGCACCCAGGCGCGCAGCGCGATGAGTGCATCGGCCGTGTCCGTGACGTCGTTCTCGGGCGTCGACCGGATGATGATGAACTTCGCATCCGCCGGCGCGAGCGCCGCGGAAAACAGGAGTGCGTCACGGCACTGCTCGTTGTAGGCGGCGGGGCAAACGAGCGTGCGCATGGCCGGATTCCACTCGCCCCCCGGCGGAATCGCGAGGACCGGAATCTCGGCCTTCCGCATCACCGCCTCGGTGACGGAGCCGAGGATCAGGCGGCGGAACCCGGAGCGCCCGTGCGTCCCCATTACGATGAGGTCCGTGTGCGCATCGTGCGCCTCGGCCATGATGCCGTCGAGTGGAGTGGCCACGCGAATGACCAGATCGAGCTTCACGGCCGGATCGATGTGCGCCTGCGCATCCCGGCGAAGCTGCTCTTTTGCCGCGGCTTTCAAGTGGTCGAATGAGCCATCGCCCCACCCTCCGATCGTCGCGGTGTAGTCGATGGGCGGCACGAAGAGGTCGGCGTACACCACCGTGAGCCGTGAGCCCAGCCGGAGGGCGAGATCACTGGCGTATCGCATGGCATGGCTCGCCGTTTCGCTGAAGTCCGTGGGAACGAGGATGTGTGCTGGTTTCTCAGTGATCATGATCGGATCCCTTTCTTGTTCTGACAGTACATCCGGGCGGACGCCGGCGGGATGACCACCGTCATCGGAGCGGGTGATCTCGGTCACGACCGTGTAAGGTGACTGTCATCACATTGGCGCGTGACCCCCCTCGCGGTCTACGGAAACGCCGCGCTCTACTGTGATGTCGGAGGCAGTCATGACCCTGGCCACATATCCGGCGCAGTTCGAAACCGACGTCGTTCTCCGCAATGGACGCACGCTGCACCTCCGACCGGTCCGTGCCGAGGACCGCGCGCGGCTCGTCGGTTTCTATTCGAGACTGTCGCCGGAGACGCTGCATGCACGCTTCTTCGATCTCTGCACTCCCGATCGTGCCGTGACCTACTCTCCCGCGGAAGTCGACTATGACCGCGACTTCGGCGTGGTGGGGGAGAGTGGCGGCGACATCGTTGCCGTCGCGCACTACTTCGCATCGAAACGCAGACCGAAGATCGCGGAAGTGGCTTTTGCGATCGCGGACGCGGGACAGGGGCATGGGATCGCCACCAAGTTGCTCGAAGTGCTGATTCGCGCTGCGCTCTCGAACGACATCGAGCGCTTTGAGGCTGACGTGCTTCCGGACAACCAGCGCATGCTGGACGTGTTCCTCGGCATGGGCTTCGTGCTCGAGACCGATCTCGATGCGGGACTGGTGCATCTCTCCTTCCCGATCGCGCCGACGGTGCTCGCAGAGGAACGCGCCGCGGAGCGGTCGCAGATCGCGGCCTTCGCCTCGATGCGGGCGATCTTCGCCCCGCGCTCGATCGCCGTCGTCGGTGCGAGCCGGCGCCCCGGTCACCTCGGAAACGAGATCGTGAAAAACCTCCGCACCACCGGCTATCTCGGCAAGTTGTACGTAGTGAATCCGCACGCCGCGGATGTCGAGACCATCGCGTCGTTCCCGAACATGATGGCGATTCCGGACGAGATTGAGCTGGCCATCATCGCGGTGCCAGCCCAATTCGTCGAAGCCGTGCTCGACGAGTGCATCGCCAAGAAGGTGTCCGCAGTCGTGATCATCAGCGCTGGCTTCGCGGAGGTGGGACCGGAGGGACGCGCCTTGGAGCGCCGGCTGCTGGAGAAGGCCCGCGCCGCCGGTATCCGCATGGTGGGCCCGAACTGCATGGGTGTGCTCAACACGGATCCCGCGGTACGCATGCATGGGACGTTCGCGGCCGCATTCCCTCCCGCCGGCAACGTGGCGATGTCGAGCCAGAGCGGTGCCCTCGGACTGGCCGTGCTCGACTATGCCCGCGCGTTGCACATCGGTTTCTCGACGTTCATCTCCGTCGGCAACAAGGCCGACGTCTCGGGCAACGACCTCATTCAATACTGGGCCAGCGATCCCCGTACGGAAGTCATCCTGCTCTACCTCGAGAGCTTCGGAAACCCGCACAAGTTCGCCGAGATCGCACGGCGGGTCGGCCGCCAGAAGCCGATCGTGGCGGTGAAAGCGGGACGTTCCGCCGGTGGCGCGCGCGCCGCGTCGTCGCACACGGGAGCGCTCGCCACGAGCGATGCTCTCGTCGACGATCTCTTCCGCCAGGCAGGCGTCATCCGCACCGACACGCTGGAGCAGATGTTCGATGTGGCGTCGCTCCTCGCCAACCAGCCCTTGCCGAAGGGCAGCCGCGTGGCGATCGTCACGAATGCGGGCGGTCCGGGAATCCTGGCCGCTGATGCATGCGAAGCGAACGGCCTCACCCTCGCGCAGCTGAGCCCGGGGACGACGGCCAGTCTGCGGGCGTTGCTGCCCGCCGCCGCCGGGCTCGGCAATCCGATCGACATGATCGCCTCCGCCAATGCGGAGCAATATCGCTCCGCGCTGCAGCTTCTGCTGGCCGATCCCGAAGTTGACTCCGTGATCGCGATCTACATCCCGGTCCTGGCAACAGAGGCAGCGGAGATCGCGAATGCCATCCAGGGCTGCTCCCGCGATGCGAAGGGGAAGACGATCCTGGCGACGTTCATGGGCGCCGCCGGCACGCCGATGCCGCTCGACCCCGTGCCGGCGTTTCCATTTCCCGAACGCGCGGTGCAGGCTCTGGCCGCGGCGACCCGGTACGCGGAGTGGCGCCGGTCACCGGTCGGGAACACGGTGCTGTTCGACGACATCGACAAACCCCGCCTTCGGGCGATCATCGACGCGTCCGTCGCGCGCGGTGGCGAATGGCTCGACCCGTTGGACGTCGCCGCTCTCCTTTCGGCCGCCGGCCTCAGCGTGCCACCGATCGCCGTCGCGGAAAGCGCAGACGGCGCGATGGAGGCGGCGATGTGCATCGGCTTTCCCGTCGCCTTGAAAGTGGTCGGTCCGGATCTGCTGCACAAGAGCGACGTCGGGGGTGTGAAGCTGGGACTTCGCGACGAGTCGGCGGTCTACACCGCGTACGAGGAGTTGTCGTCGCTCCTCGGGGACCGCATGACCGGAGCCGTAATCCAGGCGATGGCACCGGATGGGGTGGAGATGATGATCGGTGCGACCGATGATCCAGCGTTCGGCCGGATCATCGCCACCGGTTCCGGAGGAACGCTGGTCGAGCTTCTCGATGACGTCGCCTTTCGCCTCCATCCGCTGACCGATGCCGACCCCGAGGCGATGCTGGCCGGACTGCGCTGCAGGAAACTGCTCCGCGGATTTCGGGGCGCAAAACCTGCGGACATCGCGGCATTGTACGAGTCGATTCTGCGCGTGTCGGCGTTACTCTCAGCCTGTCCCGAGATCCATGAGCTCGACCTGAATCCGGTCAAGATTCGGGAGAAGGGAGCGGTCGTCGTCGATGCGCGTGTTCGCGTGGAGCCAGTGGTCCACGCCAGTCCATCGATGCGCGTCGCCTACTGATGATCGCACTCATCGACCCCTCCGCGCAGCGCACGGTCTCGTGTGCCACGTGTCACAGCACGGTTAACGGCGGAACCGTATTGTCGCAACCGAGGTGATCCCTGTGATGACTAACCTTGCACTTGAACCGCATGTGATGGAATCGACGTTGCGCCGGCATCAGACGGTTGAAGTCTGGCCCCGGGGCCGTACCCTTTTCTTCGAAGGCGAGGATCCCCGCGGCGTCTACCTCATTCACTCCGGAAGCGTCGAGTTGATTTTCAGTGCGCGGGATGGACGAACCAAGGCGCTGCGCATCGCGCGGGCCGGACAGATTATCGGCCTGAGCTCCGTCTTCTCGCATCGCGCGCAGGACTACACGGCCACCGTCAGCTCCACCTGCAACCTCGGCTTTGTCGACGAAAAGACCTTCCACAGCCTGTTGGAGAGCACGCCCTCGATGTTGTTCGAAGTCCTGCGCCTGCTGAGCGAAGACGTGAACGCATGCTACGACTGCATGCGCGAGATCGCTCTGCCGCGGTGATCGGCGGTGCTTGCGGTGTGTCGGACTGAGAGTCCGACAGACCAAAAGATGGGTCGGACTCTTGCGACAGGTGCCGCGCTGGGCACAGATCCGGGCCTCCGATTGCAGCCTGTGATCGTTGTCACCTGGCCACCTGACGAATGTCATCCGTCGTTGTTCGGCCGCGGCGTACCTTGCAATCTGAAGGAGCACCGCCACCATGACCCTCGCCGAAGTTCTCCCGCCGTTGAAGACTGCGCCGCTGAAACCAGCCCCCGAATACGCGATGGTTGATGGCAACGAAGCCGTGGCGCGCGTGGCCTACGCGATGAACGAAGTGATCGCGATCTACCCGATCACGCCGTCGTCGTCGATGGGGGAGTGGGCCGATACGTGGTCTGCGGCGAAGCGAAAAAACCTATGGGGGACCATCCCGGCGGTCGTGGAGATGCAGAGCGAGGGCGGCGCCGCCGGAGCCGTGCACGGCGCGCTGCAGACCGGGTCACTGGCAACGACGTTCACCTCGTCGCAGGGACTGCTGTTGATGATCCCGAACATGTTCAAGATCGCCGGCGAACTCACGCCCGCGGTGTTCCACGTCGCCGCGCGCGCCATCGCCACACACGCGCTGTCGATCTTCGGTGATCACTCCGATGTCATGGCCGTACGCTCGACCGGCTGGGTCATGCTCTGCTCGGCCAGTGTGCAGGAAGCGCAGGATTTCGCTGTGATCTCGCAGGCGGCGACGCTCGAGGCGCGCCTGCCGTTTCTCCATTTCTTCGATGGGTTCCGCACCTCGCACGAGATCGCGCGGATCGAGGTGGTCTCCGAAGATCAGATGAAGGCGATGATCGACCTGGAGCTGGTGTTCGATCACCGCTCGCGCGCGCTCTCGCCCGATCATCCGGTCATCCGCGGAACGGCACAGAACCCGGACGTCTTCTTTCAGTCGCGGGAGCGCTCCAATCCGTTCTATCGCGACTGCGCGATGATCGTCGTCGAGACGATGGAGCGCTTCGCACGGATCACGGGCCGCAGCTACGCTCCATTCGAATACCACGGCGCGCCCGATGCGGAACGCGTCGTCGTCGTGATGGGCTCCGCCGCCGAGACCCTGCACGAGACTGTCAACGTGCTGCGCGAACACGACGACAAGGTCGGCGTGCTGAAGGTGCGCCTCTATCGTCCGTTCGACAACAAGCGCTTCCTCGATGCGCTCCCGGAATCGACACGCGTGGTCGCTGTCCTCGATCGCACCAAGGAGCCGGGCGCGGCCGGCGAGCCACTCTTCCTCGACGTCGTCAACGCCCTCTTCGAGTCCGATCGCCGCCCGCGCGTCATCGGCGGCCGTTACGGACTCTCCTCGAAGGAATTCACGCCGGCGATGGCCAAGGGCGTCTTCGATCACATGCGGGAACCGGATCCGATCCGGCAGTTCACCGTCGGGATCGTCGACGACGTGACGCATCTCAGCATCGACTACGACCGCTCGTTTTCCACCGAACCCGACGACGTCTACCGCGCCATGTTCTACGGCCTCGGCTCCGACGGCACGGTCGGCGCAAACAAGAACAGCTGCAAGATCATCGGAGAGCAGGGCAGCCGCTTTGCGCAGGGCTACTTCGTCTACGACTCGAAGAAGGCCGGGGCGGTCACGGTCTCTCATCTTCGATTCGGCCCCCGTCCGATCCGCTCGACGTATCTCGTGACGAGCGCAAACTTCATCGCCTGCCATCAGCCGCAGTTCCTGGAGCGGGTGGAGATGTTGAAGGATCTCGCCGATGGTGGAGTCTTCCTGCTCAATGCGCCGTCGAGCTTCGTCCTGCCCGCGCACATCGCCGCGGAGCTGATGGCGAAACATGCGCGCGTCTTCTCCATCGACGCCACGCGTGTGGCCGCGGAAAACGGACTCGGCAACCGCATCAACACGATCATGCAGGTCTGCTTCTTCGCCGCGGCCGAGGTGATGCCGGTCGAGGAGGCACTCACGGCGATCCGCGAGACGATCCGCAAGAGCTACGCAAAGAAAGGCGACAAGATCGTGGCCATGAACCTCCGCGCCGTCGACGCCGCGCTCGAGAATCTGCATCCCGTCGTTCTGGACGATACCGGCGCCGAGACTTCGATCGTGATCCGGCCGCGGATGCCGGAGTTCGTCGGCGACGTCGTCATCCCCATCATCGAAGGGCACGGCGAAGACCTTCCCGTCAGCGCCATGCCGTGCGACGGCACCTTCCCCTCCGGAACCGCGCGCTACGAGAAGCGCAACCTGGCCACCAACATCCCGGTCTGGGATCCGGTCTCCTGCATCCAGTGCGGCAAGTGCGCGATGGTCTGTCCGCATGCGGCCATCCGCATCAAGGCGTACGACCGTTCGCTGCTCGAGACCGCGCCGGCCACCCTCAAGTCACTCACGCCGATGCACAAGGATTGGGCTGGCCTGGCCTACACGATCCAGGTCGCGCCGGAGGACTGCACCGGTTGCACGATCTGCGTCGACGTCTGTCCCGCGAAGAGCAAGACCGACCCCGATCGCAAGTCGCTCTTCATGCAGCCGCAGCCTCCGCTCCGCGACGCCGAGCGGGAGAACTGGAACTGGTTCCTGGAGCTCCCCGAGCTCGATCGGTCGAAGCTCAACCCCACGCTGATCCGGCATCAGCAGCTCCAGCAGCCTCTCTTCGAATTCTCCGGCGCCTGCGCCGGTTGCGGCGAAACGCCGTACGTGAAGCTGCTCACCCAGCTCTTCGGCGACCGCATCGTCGTGGCCAATGCCACCGGCTGCTCGTCGATCTACGGCGGCAATCTGCCCACGACGCCCTGGTCCGTGAACCGCGACGGCCGCGGTCCGGCCTGGGCCAACTCGCTCTTTGAAGACAATGCCGAGTTCGGACTCGGGTTCCGCGTCTCGATCGACAAACAGCGCGACTACGCGATCGAACTGCTGCAGTCGCTCGCGCCGGCGGTCGGCGAGACGCTGGCAACTGCCATCATCGAGTCGCCGCAACACGACGACGCCGAGATCTTCGAACAGCGGAAGCGTGTCGAGCTGCTGAAGGTGGCACTACGCCGTCTGGAGCTGAAGACGCGGATGCACAAGCTCGATGCCACGGACGAACAGCAGCTCCTCGCCCTTGCCGACCTTCTGGTCAAGAAATCCGTCTGGATCCTCGGTGGCGACGGCTGGGCCTACGACATCGGCTTCGGCGGACTCGATCACGTGCTCGCCAGCGGCCGCAATGTGAAGGTGCTCGTGCTCGACACCGAGGTGTATTCGAATACCGGCGGGCAGATGTCGAAGTCGACGCCGCGCGCTGCAGTGGCCAAATTCGCCGCCGGTGGCAAACCGGGAAAGAAGAAAGACCTCGGGCTGATCGCCATGACCTATGGCCACGTCTATGTGGCCAGCGTGGCCATGGGTGCGCGCGACGAGCACACGCTCAAGGCCTTCATCGAGGCGGAGAACTATGACGGACCGTCACTGATCATCGCCTACAGCCACTGCGTCGCCCACGGCTACGACATGGCCACGGCACTGCAGCATCAGAAGGCGATGGTCGATTCCGGCCAGTGGCTGCTCTACCGATACAACCCCGATCGCGTGGCGAAAGGCGAGAACCCGCTGCAGCTCGACTCGCGCGGATTGAAGATCCCGGTTGAGAAGTTCCTGCGGATGGAGAACCGCTTCAACCAGCTTCTGAAGAACGACACCGAGGAGTCGCGGCACGTCATCGCCGAAGCGCAGCACGACGCAGACGCACGGTGGAAGATGTACAGCTACCTGGCGGCGGAGAAATAGACGATCGGAGTCGCGGTAGTGCCTGGTTTGCCGCCCGCCCTCACCCAAAGCGGCGGCCGTGCCGCCGCAGTCCAAAGCGCTTCGCGCAAAAGGCTTGCGGAAGGCGTTCGATGACTCTTAGCGAAAGGCTTGCGGAAGTGTCGTTCGAAGTTTTCGCGCGCAGCGCTTTGGACTGCGGCGGCATGGCCGCCGCTTTGGGAGGGCGGGTCTGCGAAGGCCAAAGAAAAGCCTCTACGCCCGGCAACCGGCCAGTGCGTCGATTGCGATGGGGTCGTCTCCCGCTTCGGTGAGGATGATCTCGTAGAGTGCCAGGGTGTCGGCGATGAGCGCGTCGTCGATGCGGCGTACGGCGTGGCCCTCGTGCTCGAGGATGTAGTCACCGACCGCGATCTCGCCTTCCAGAACATCGAGCCGCACCTCTCGGGTCATGCCCCAGAAATCGCATTCCGCAACGTCCTTTTCGATGAACCGCACGATCTGACCAGGAGCTCCGAGACACATGGGACACCTCCGCTGTTTCACGATCGCACAGGGGGGAGGTTCGCGTCGACGCTCGCCGGCACAGGTGCGCGTGACTGCTGTCACGCGCACGTCAGGAGCTGGCCATCGTGTCCGCGCTCGGCCGCCGCTGGCGGGAGGAGCTCGCGTGACGGCGCGAGCGCGGGGACGGTGATCGTCACGACCGCGAGGGCGGCCGCTGGACGCGGCACGCGCAGGCCACGACGCGCGCGTCTCTCAATTCGCGTGCGTTGTGGGGAAAAGGCGGACGCTGCGGGCCCATCCAGCGGTCCGGCCACGTTTCCCGCGGGTACTAGCAGGGGGAGAGGGTGACGATTCACGCGATGAACGTATCGCGCCCGCTTCGGGTCCCATCGTGACGACTGGCACCGCGCCGCGTGACATCGCCGCGTCACGCGGTGCGCACGTAGATCTCGCGGCCGATGTCGTCTTCCAGCGCGATCGACGTCGCGCCGCAGGCGATGACGCAACTCGGTTTGCGTGCCACGAGCCGGATCTCGCTCCCCGGCACGATCCCGAATGCCGCCAGCTTTTCCAGGCGCGCCAAGGTCTTCGGCGCGATGAACGCGATCGACGCCGTGGCCCCGACCGGCAGATCGATCACGCGCATCACCAGCGGGTCGATCTGTTTCGAATAGACGCGGCAGCAATCGCCGCTCGGAATGCGCTTGCCGTGCGGACAGACCGGCGGATGTCCGAGAAACGTGCAGACCCGGTCGACGACGGTGTCGGAGAGCATGTGTTCCATCTCGCACGCCGATTTCTCCGCGTCGTGCAGCGCCGCTCCCAGCGCTTCGAAGAACAGCACCTCCGCCAGCCGGTGCCGGCGCACGATCCGCCGTGCCCGCGCCGTGCCGGACGGCGAAAGGTTCATCTGCGCATCGATCGCGTTCTCGGCGACCAGCTCGTAGACCGCGGCGCGGAACGACTTGTCGTCCATCGCAGCGCCGAGGTCGTCGTGCGACTGGACGAGACGATTCTCTTCGACCGCGTACCAGAGATGTTCGAGGACTTCATCCGTTGCTGCGTGAATCATCGGGCCTCCGTTGCAAGAGTCTTTGCAGTCGCGCGGCAATGCTTCCCGTGGCGACGAACTCGTAGCCGCAGCGAGGACAGCGCGACATCGCACAGTGGCGGGACATCGGACACGACCCGTGGCACGCCTCCGCCTCAAAGTCGGTGCTGCACAGCGGGCATTGCAGCTCGTTCACAACACCACTCCGAAAAAGTGGAACGTGGCGTTCATCAGCGCGCCGATGCCGAATGCGTAGACGAGGATGAAGGCCGCCATCGTCCATCCCGCCCGCGCGCCGCGCTCCTTGAGCATGACCAGCAGGTTGGCGATACAGGGGATAAACAGCGTGATTACGGTCAGCGCGACCACGACCTGATTCGGCGTCAGATGCCCGGCCTTCTGCATCGTGAAGAGCCCGGCCGCTCCGTAGTCACGTCGCAGGAATCCGATCACGAACGCATTCGTCGCCTCGGCCGGCAAGCCCAGGCCGTGCACGATGATGGGTGAGAGCGCGCGCTGGATCATGCCCAGGGCGTGGATCCAGTCGAGAAGAAAGAGGAGGACGGTACCGATGATGAACAGCGGCACCGCTTCCTTCAGATACCACTCCGCGCGCGCCAACACCTTGATGACGATGTTGGTGATGCCGGGCATCCGCATCGGCGGGATCTCCAGCACGAAGTCGGCGGGATCGCCGGGCACGACCTTCGCCGCGGCCCAGCCCACCAGCCCGATCGTGCCGAGCGTGATGCCGATCCAGATCATCGCAGCCGGCAAGCCGAGCGGCGCCAGCATCCCCATGATCACGCCGAGTTGCGCGGAGCAGGGGACGCCGAGGGCCAGGAGCAGGGTGACGATGGTCGACTCTTTCTTCGAGTCGAGGATCCGCGTGGTCAGCGTCGCCATCGTGTCGCAGCCGAGCCCGAGGACCATCGGCAACACGGCTTTCCCGTTGAGACCGATCTTGCGGAAGCCGCGGTGGAGGAGGACCGCCAGGCGCGGAAGATAGCCCGTGTCTTCGAGGATGCTGAAGAACGCGAAAAACGTGATCACGACCGGCAGCACGATGGCGATGGCGTAGGTGAGGGCCATCGTCAGGATGCCGTACGGGCCGACGAGCAGATCGTGGACGAAGCGCGGCGGGTGCATCGCGTCGAGCAGACGGATCGCGTTCGGATTGATGTACTTCCCGAAGAGCACCGATTGCATCCAGTCCACCATCACGCCTGCGCCGATCCTGCCGACGAAATACCAGGCGAAGGCGAGCACGAGTGCCAGGATCGGCAGGCCCCAGATGCTGTGCATGCAAAGAGCGCCGATCTGTTCGCGGAAGTTGCCGCTGCGACGCGTCGAGGCTGCGCCCGCTCGCGTGATGAGCGCATCGGCAGCGGCCACGCGCGCGTGAACGATGGTCATGCTGGCTGGCTGCGCGACGGATTCGCGAGCTTCGTCGCACGCGGCGAGGATGTCCGCCGGCAGCAGCGGGCGAAGCGACGCATCGCCCGCCACGATCGACAGCGCCACCCCTCGGCATCGCAGACTCGCAGGAAGGATCGGCAGGAGACGTTCGACCGCGCCCTCGATCTCGGCGGGGTAAGTGACCGTTGCCGATGGCCGCGCGGCGGAGGCGATGGCGTTGCGCAAACGGCCGATGTTCCAGCTGCGCAGCGCCGAGATCGCCACGACCGACGATCCCACCTCGCGCGCCAGCACACTGGCGTTGACGCTCCCGTCGCCGTCGCCGGCATGGAGCTCGTCGGCCATGTTCAGACAGACGACCAGCGGCACGTCCATCTCCGCGAGTTGCAGCGTCAGGAGGATGGTGCGGCGGAGGTTGGCGATGTCGCCGACCTGCACGACGACCGCGTTCGCGCGGCGCGCCAGCAGCAGGTCGCGGGCGACGATCTCATCCCCCGACTGCGGCAGCAGCGAGTTCACGCCCGGCGTGTCGATGATCAGCCCGATGTCCGAGGCGGCGCTCGTCACTTCCACGGTGGTTCCGGGGTAGTTGGAGACCGTGGCGTGGCGCTTCGTCAACCGCGAGAAGAGCAGGGATTTGCCGACGTTGGCATTGCCGATGAGGACGATTTCGCGGGGAGCGTTTTCGAGTTGAGACATGATCTCAGTCATGCTGGCCCTTCCCCGAACATTCTCCTGTGATGGTTGTCACCCGCCCCCGTGACACCCCTCGCCATCGCGCCGGTCATCCATCGGCAACACTGCAAGCCGGGAGGATCCAATGAACGAACTCACAATTGCCTTCGTCGGAAGTGGTGGCGACGGTGCGGTTGCGGCGGGGGACATCATCGCCGGCGCATGTGCCGGGGAAGGGCTGCACGTCCTGAAGACCGAGGCGTATGGGCCGCAGATTCGCGGCGGAGAATCGTCGGCAGTCGTGCGTGTCAGTACTGCGCCGATTCACGCGCAGGCCGACTGCATCGACGTGCTGGTCGTCTTCCGCTGGGAGGACTTCGCACGATTCGACAACGAGATGGTTCTCGCGCCGGATGCGGTGATCTTCCATCAGACAGGCGACGAGCCCCCGGCCGAATTCGCCGGACGCAGCGTTCATCCCATCGCCTTCAAAGGCGCTGCGAAGAACGTGATGGCCATCGCCCTCCTGGCCTCCCTCTTCGGACTGCCGCTCGAAGCGACGCGCGACGCCGTCACGAAACGGTTCGCAAAAAAGAAGCAGGCCGTCGTCGACGCCAACCTACAGGCGTTCGACGAAGGCATCGCTGCCGCCGAGTCGATCACGGTGACGAAACGGCTGGTGTACGAGCGCAGCACCCCGCACCTGATCATGTCCGGCAACGAAGCCTCGGCCTTTGGCGCGATCCACGCCGGCTGCCGCTTCTTTGCCGGCTATCCGATCACTCCCTCCACGGAAATCCTGCAGTTCCTCGCGGTGTGGCTGCCGAAGCTGCGCGGGACAACGTTGCAAACTGAGGATGAGCTGGCTGCGATCGGCGCAGTGATCGGCGCCTCCTTCGCCGGCGTCAAGTCGATGACCGCCACCTCGGGTCCGGGCCTGTCGCTGATGGCGGAGATGCTCGGCCTGGCGTCGATCGCCGAGGTCTCCGCGGTGATCGTGAACGTACAGCGGGGCGGTCCGTCGACCGGTATCCCGACGAAGAGCGAGCAGTCCGATCTGCTGCACAGCGTCTTCGCCAGTCACGGCGACACGCCGCGCGTCGTCATCGCCTGCTCGGACGTGGAGGAGTCGTTCCACGCCACCGTCGATGCCTTCAACATCAGCGAAGAGTTTCAGATCCCTGTGATCGTGCTGACCGATCAGTCGATCGCGCAGCGGCGCTCCACGCTCGACGCCAGTGCGCTCGAGCACGTGGTGCGCGATCGGACGGTGGCCATCATGCCGTCGACGGACGACTACCAGCGCTATCGCGACACACCCAGCGGCGTTTCGCCGATGGCGATTCCGTCGACACCAGGCGGCATGTATCAGACGAATGGCCTTGAGCACGACGCGCTGGGCCGGCCGAATGCGACGTTCGTCGTGCATGAACAGATGAATGCCAAGCGCTATCGCAAACTCGAGGGTATCGTCGAGCGCTATCCCCTCTTCCGCCGCTTCGGCGCCGCCACCCCTCGCCTCGGCGTCCTCTGCTGGGGCTCGACCCTCGGCCCGATGCGCGAAGCACTGGAGCGGATGGGCGAGGACTCCGGGATCGGCGTCTTCGCGCCGCAGCTCCTGATGCCGCTCCCCGCCGCGCCGCTGCAGGAGTTCATCGATGCGTGCGACGAGGTGCTGATCGTCGAACTGAGCTACTCCGCGCAATTCGAGAAGTACCTGCGCGGCTTCGTCGACTTCCCGCGCGAACGAACCCACGTCTACAAGCGCTCCGGCGGAAAGAATCTGACCGCCGCCGAAATCGAGACCGAACTGCAACGCCTCCTGACACTGCAGAAATCCGAAGTCCGCACTCCGGAAAAGGTGACCGTATGACCATCGCACCGTACTCCCCGCAGGACTACAAGACCGATCTGAAGCCGGTATGGTGTCCCGGCTGCGGCGATTTCGCCGTCCTCAACTCCGTCTATCGCGCGTTAGCCGATCTGAAGTGCGAACCGCACGAGACGGTGGTGGTCTCCGGCATCGGCTGTTCGTCGCGGCTGCCCGGCTATGTCGAAACGTACGGCTTCAATTCGCTGCACGGCCGCGCGCTGCCGATCGCGACCGGTGCGAAGCTAGCGGCACCGAATCTCAAAGTGATTGCAGTGGGTGGCGACGGCGACGGCCTGGCCATCGGCGGCAATCACTTCATGCACGCCGCACGACGCAATGTTGATCTTGCGTACTTCATCATGGACAACGAGATCTACGGCCTGACAAAGGGCCAGGCCGCGCCGACGACGCCGCACGGTGATAAGACGAAATCGACGACCTACGGCAACCCCGAGATCAGCATCGACCCCTGCGCGCTGGCCATCTCGTTAGGCGCCAGCTGGGTAGGCCGCGCCTTCGCCGGCGACGTGAAAGGCACCGCCGAATTGATGAAGGAAGCGATCACGCACCACGGCTTCTCGTTCCTGAACATCATCTCCCCCTGCGTCACCTGGCGCGGCGACGACCAGATGAAACTGCTCCGCCCGAAGGTACGCCCGGTGCCCGCGGACCACACCCGCAGCGACCGCGAGACCGCCATGCGCCTCTGCAACGAGTCCGAGGACGTGCTGACCACAGGCGTGCTCTACGCGTCCCCGCGCATGTCCCTCCTCGACGAAGTCCTCGACATCCGCGAACGGGCGGCGGGGGTGGGTGGGTTGGTGGGGAGGGAGGAGATTCTGGCAACGTTTGGGTGAGGGGCTGGCGTCTCAATCAGCCTGATGTAGAGAACGGCGCCGCCGAGCTCCTCGGAATCGCAACTCTCGAAACGAGGCGTGGAGGGAGGGATGTCAGCGCGAAGATCGAGGGTGTGACCCCACGTCGCGCCTTGCCATCTCAAAATTCAACTACGTAGAGACAAGGTCGGCGGTCTTGCGGCAGAACTCTCGTTGGCCGCACCAACAGCGTGCTGACGAGAAAAGAAACGAGTGCGGATTGACAGCCGTCCGCCATCCATATATAGTTCTATATCGCCTCGCCTTGGTGCACCGGGGCGGTTACGGCTTCGTAGCTTCGCTCGTTCGAACTTTCCACTCTCGCAGGTTCCGACTTCGCAGTTTCACATCTTCCCTATTGCGCTACTTCGCTTTCGCCATCTGCGCCGAAAGCCTACGGTTCCTCCTTTCTCTGTAGGGCTTCCAATTCCTGTAAGGGGCAAACCCTTAACCAAGAGGAAAAGGACAATGGATAGCAGGAAAAAGTCAAGTCACAACGTTATCGTGATGTCCATGATGACGGTGGGCGTGTTCCTACTAACCAAGTTCTTGCCCGGAGACGCCATTTGGCCGGTGCTTGCGCCACTCGTCGGTGGAGCGCTGTTCGAATACCTCCGAGAAATAACTAGTTAGTAGGTGAGGCGCAGGTCCAACCTGCGCCTCACTTCAATCAGGACTTCTAATGGGGGCCGACTACAGATGAAGCTAATAATCGATGTCACGCGGGCCAACCCTGACACGGAAGGTTCATTAGTACAACGCGCAGTATCTGCCTATCCAAGCGTCAGTCGAGTGGACATTACAATACTGCGAGTTACGCACCAGATGTCGGCTGTAACCTTTGGCCAGGAGGTTGTGTTGCCGAGCGGTACACATTATTCGCTCGTTGCCAACGTCGTGTTCGAGCAGTTGAGACAGATGCTAAACGTTGCGTTTGATCAGGCTGTAGTCGTGTTTACCTTTCACAAGGTTGTGTTCGAGCTCAACGCGCGACTCACGACCGATCAACAGATGCGCGTAACGTTTCGGTCGTTTAGTTCTCTATGGCAACACACAACGTCATATGCCGGACCGCAAGGCTTGCGGTCCGCATCATCGTCCGCTGAGTCAGCACTGCAAGCAGGTTCAACGATGTCAGGTGAACCGCCTTCTGAGGACATCCTCCCTTCTTTAGCGACGAACAGGCCGGTGCCGCAGCGACAGCCGATGACAACCTTTCGTTGGCCCCACGAACTGATGCCGATAGACGATGCCGTTACGTTTCTGGTTGCTGCACTCCGGGAAGTGTCGGCGACAGCACCTGCGAAGGCGGTACGCCAAACAGACGTACGGGCGATTCTCGCACGCCTCGACAATAGATTCGAAAAGGCCAACCCACTGGCATCGTTTCCGGGCTTTATATCAGCGTTGCTGAGGGCGGCCGAGGATCGCGACGCGATAGCGATCGATCGTCTGGACATAAACAATCCGCGGATATGGCTTTCTGCTGAGGCAGCGGGTGCCGATAACCGGCGGTTTCTGCAGGTTGCTCGCCGGTCGCATTCAAGATCCCAAGAATTTCTTGATTCACTTCGCCGCCAGCGGCTGGGTCCCTTCTCGAATATCAGACGGCAGCTTTTCGACGCGCTAGAGATGGTGATTAACGATGGACCGGTGGCGCTCGGCGAACTATTAAGAAAAACGATTGACGTCACTCGGTCGAGCATTCAGACGCAAGGGCTTGAGGCGGGACGCTATCCATGGCGTCATGTGCGTGAGTTTCTCACTGAACTTCTAACGCGGCGGCCGGTATTGGTGGGATTGGACGGTTCGAGTGTTGCACCGTCGTTTGTGACCTTGGCTACTCCTATCGCTGGCATTCATCCCGACTGGCGCAGTCAACTGGATGGTGAACTGACAGTCGCGCTTGTTGCCGGTGGTGTTGATATTCGTCTGGCTGATGTGTCGGCGCTGGCCGGCGCCCTTTACTTTGAACGCAGCGACCACACCGAGGCTGAGGCGGCGACCGTCATTTCGAAATTATTAGAGATTGGGCGAATTGAGGAGTCCGATGATGATCAGCATCGACTGGTGTTACCGACCGTGCCTCCACCAGCTCCGGTCGCGTCCGCGAATGGCGGGGGGAATCATTTGTCCGCCTCCGAAGGTGCCCCGATACCGACGTAAGGCGTCGGCAGAATGATTGAAGAAGGGACTGAAGAGAGTAGGACTGGTGGGGAGCGGGCGGGGTCAGACCTCGGTGCACGGATCAATTCTGGATCTTGCCTGAAAAATAGCTGCACCGTGCCGGGAGATGTTCGTGACCTCAACGTCCGAAGTGCCGGGTCCATGCTGCTCTGATTTGAGACTCATGATTCCGAACGATTGTAACCAGCTTCGTCATCTCGCGCTCGGGTAAACCGTGGTTCTCGGCAAGCTCGAATTGAGGAAGGAAGCTCAAAACTTCGCCTCCCCTTCGTCCGAGGTGGCGATCGCGCTCGAATGTTGCGCGAGATCCGCTCCTACGAGGGAAGGAGTCAGCTTTTCTCTCCAAGTCGCAAAACGGTGGCCATGCCAGAAACCCCCATCGACAAATACCGCTACCTTCGCGCCCACAAAGACCAGATCGGGCGTGCCGGGCAGCGTACGCCAGTGTTTCCTGAAGCGGAGGCCGACTCGGAACACCGCGCGCCGGGGCTTCAATTCCGGAGCGGTGTCCTTGCTTCGCACGCGCGACATCGAATAGCTCCTTTGATTCGGCGTTAGGTCATCGCGCGAGCGCATGCGTGTGATTCTCGATCGCCGCTGCTATCGACTTGCCGACGGCCCTCGCGAACAGCGGAGGAACGGCGTTGCCGACCATGTTGCAGACTTGATCGATATGGTCCGTCTTGAACCGATAGCGAAGCGGAAACGTTTGAAGGATCGCCGCTTCACGAACCGAGATCGTCGTGCGCCGCCTGTCAGGATGGCCGAAGCGCCCCTTCGCCGGCGTCGTACAGCCGGTGGTGATCGTAGGAGCAGTTTCATCCCACGACATCCTCCCGTAGACGTTCGTAAATCCCCGATAGCCGTCGCGATGACATTCGGGCCGCAAGGTTTCATCCACGGAAAGCCACGAACTCCCCGGTATGGCCGCTTTAAGCCGCGCTTTCGTTTGCGGCTGCAGATCCCGCACAACGTGCCAGTTATAGTCTTGGGGGCCTCCGCCATTTCGGCGCGTCATGCTCAGCCGCGTCGCCGCGGTGATTTCGCCGATCGCGTCCCGGAGGGGGATCCACAAGCGTTTCCCTTTCATCTCAGTGCGGGAATGCGTCGCGTCCGGGAAGGGAATCATGAACCCACGTCCGGCTAGGAGGATAAGACGACGACGGGATTGCGGGACACCATAGTCGGCCATTTGAAGAATCCGCCAGTGTGGCATATAGCCGAGGGCGCGCAAGCCCGTCACGAACTCTTCAAACACGTTTTTCCCTCGACCGAGAAGGCCGGGGACGTTCTCCATCATGACGGCCATTGGCCGCACACCCTTGATGATGCGGAGCATGTCCAGCACGAGGCCGTTGCGCGGATCCTCACGTTGGTACTTGCTTGTGAGCGAACAAAAGCCCTGGCAGGGGGCACAACCCGCGATCAACGCTGGCTGTCCGCCCGCTGCCTCCAAGAACGCCTCGGCCGACACGTCGCGGATGTCTTGTTCAAGAAGGGTGGTCTTTCGATGGTTCGCCCTGTACGTCTTTGCGGCCGTAGCATCGATCTCAACCGCCGCGCCCACTTGAAAGCCAGCGGCGCGAAGGCCGAGCGAAAGTCCGCCGCATCCGGCGAATAAATCAATGGCGAGGGCTGCCGACGCCGTCATGCGCGCTTCCGAGAGGCTGCACGACGCCGCGCGTACTCCGGGGCAACCTTCTTCAACGCCTTCTGAACGACATCGTAGTACTCGGACGATCGGTTGCTGAGATCGCCATACGTCTCCACCCGAATATCGTCGCCCGCAAGACGCTCCTGCTTCTTTGAAACATCGGGACGGCTGCTGAGCTTTCCGACGATGAGCAGGCCGTGGATGTACTTGGGGGCATCCGGTCCAGTACCGACCAGGTTGCTTCGCGCCCAATCGACGTAGCTCTCGATCTGATCAAGATCCACGCGTGAAAGGGTTTTTTCAGGCCGTTTGAGCTCCACGATTGTGAGCATGGAGCTCTCTTTTATCCCCAGGATGTCGAGTCGCCGATCCTTCTGGTCGAGCTTCTTCGGCTCCTTGCAATGCTTTCGGAGAAGGTCCGTGTATCGATTCTGACCGTCCGCTTCGGTCCAACTGGGATCAATGAGCCAAAGGTTCTGCTCGAACAGCGGCTGCATCTCCTGCACCTCCAGAGCACCGGTCTTGATGAATCGGTCCAATTTCTCGATCGCCGCCATCCGACCGTCTGAGATCTTCAGGTGTTCGCGCGCTTCGATGACGCGCCACTCGTCAAAGAGGCGCAGCAGGGTTGACGCCGTAAGCCCATCTTCCTCGATGGCATCGACCAAGTCGCGAAACGCGACCGTTTCAACGCTCGTCTTCACAATCTCCAAGAGGGGGCCGGTGGATTCGGGGTCGATCCGGTCGTCGGACACCAGCAGATGCACCATTTTATGTGCGACCTTCTTTTCCCGCTCGGATCGAGTGTCGAGCCACTCGTCGAACTTTGCGGCTTTGACGACCTTGACCTCTTTCTCCTCGCGACGGAGCGTCGCCCACTGCTCGAACACCCATTGAAGGACCCGCTGCCCCCAGTGCTCGAGCGCCTGCCCCGCGGCCGACTCCCACACCACGGAGTTGCGGGCTGTCGCGGCCAGATCCTCGCCGTCATCGAGGAAGTTCGCTTGAATTTCACCCACGAGGTGGGCTCGTGCGAACTGAACATGTGTACTTGCAAAGTTGAAAAAGCTCCCCAATTCCACCGCCTTCTCGGTGGCGAAAATGTCCACGCCCCGCTCCGCCTGTGAGGCTTTTTCCAGGAAGCCGATCCAGCCCGTCACCTTCATCCCGGTGGCGACATCCCCGTTTCCTGGCACTTCCTTGATATCCCACGAAAACTTGGGGGGACACTGATCGCGTCGAATCCTGTCCCCGGGGCCGACCGGCTTGCCGTTAACGACGACTTGGAATCTGGAGCCGATCATGTGAAGGCGTCGCGCGAGTCCCTTCCGCACTGCATCGTCTGAAAACGGGTTTTCGCGGTGGAATTTGCGAAGCCGGATGATGACGCCGGCCGGTTCGTCACTCGGTCCCGTGAGGGCGGTAATCACTTTCGGTTCATAGGGCGCATTCGGGTGTGACTTCGGCCACTCCATCATCTCCGTGTAGTCGAGGCATATCGCGATGGATTCGCAGCCGACGATGCCTTGGACGATCATCTGGTTGGCGACGCCGAAGGCGGACAACTTTCCAAGGCCCTTACGACCCGTAACCTTGACTTTGCCGTTTCTCGACAGTCGGTTTGCGGACTGCTCCCCACGCCTGTTCCTGCCGATGGGCAGGAACTGTTCTTGGATGTCCGACGCATCCATCCCGTGCCCGAAGTCCCGAACGACGACCTCGGACGAGTCGGTGAGCGGGCCGTCCGGAATCTGAATTTCGACCTTGGGCGACTCGCTGTCGTAAGCGTTCGAGGCCATCTCGCCAATCACAGGCGGCAACGTGCTGTAGAGCCGAAGACCCAAATGTTCGATCGTCATCGGCTCGAACGGCATCGTGAACCGGAGCTGATCGGTGTCACGTTTCGGCGGAACTGGCATGAAGGGTTATGGTTCTCCTTGAAGCGAGCATAGCGACAGTTACCCGTTTGCTCAACACCCGCGGTCCTTTGGGCGTGATCGCCTTTCAGAAAAAGCGGGGCCAAGCGGCCCCGCAGACTACATCAGTCGGAACGGTGCCATGATTGCCTCTTCAAGAGGAGATTGCGATGCATTCGATGACCATCGACACCGGGAACACTGCGTTCATGCTCCTGTGCTCCAGCCTTGTCATGCTCATGACGCCAGGCCTGGCGTTCTTCTACGGCGGGCTGGTGGGCCGCAGGAATGTGCTGTCGATCATGATGCAAAGCTTTGTGTCGATGGGCTGGACGACGGTGCTCTGGTGGGCGTGCGGCTTTTCCATGTGCTTCAGCGGCGACCTGAAACACGGAACCGATCTGGGTGGAATCATCGGCAATTTCCATTGGGCGTTCCTCTCGGGGATCACGCTCGACATGCCCTCTCCGGTCAACGCCTCGATCCCGATGATCGTCTTCTGCACGTACCAGATGATGTTCGCCATCATCACCCCAGCCCTCATCACGGGGGCCTTCGCCAATCGCGTAACGTTCAAGGCCTACATGCTCTTTCTCACGGCCTGGCTGCTCTGCGTCTACTTCCCCTTTGTCCACATGATCTGGGGCGGCGGACTCCTGGCCAGCTGGGGCGTGCTCGATTTCGCGGGCGGAATCGTGGTCCATAACATTGCCGGGATCGCTGCTCTCGCGTCCGTTCTCTATGTCGGCAGGCGTAAGGTCGAAGATCGAGGGCCGCACTCCATCCCGCTCGTGGCCCTCGGTACCGGCCTGCTCTGGTTTGGATGGTACGGTTTCAATGCGGGAAGCGAATTCCGCGTCGACTCGGTCACAGCCGTCGCGTTTCTCAACACCGACATTGCCGCCAGCTTCGCAGCGATGGCGTGGCTTTGCCTCGACTGGATGCAGTTCCGGAAGCCCCGATTCCTGGGACTGCTGACCGGCGCGGTAGCGGGTCTGGCCACGATCACTCCGGCCGCGGGATATGTCTCGCCGGCCACTGCCTGTCTGATCGGGCTCATCGCAGGCTGCGTCTGCTTTTACGCCGTGGCGCTCAAGAACAGGTTGAAGTGGGACGACGCGCTCGACGTCTGGGGCGTTCACGGCGTGGGCGGCTTCCTCGGCATCATTCTCTGCGGCATCTTCGCGACGACGGCGTTCAATCCTGCCGGTGTGGACGGCCTGCTGCGCGGAAACTCTCACTTCTTTTTCGTGGAGCTCGCCGCCGTTGCCATCTCCTCAGCATGGGCATTCGTCTTCACCTACGGAATGCTCTGGCTGATCGAACGGATTACGCCGGTGAAGGTCCAGGAGTCCGACGAAGTCGAAGGACTCGATCAGTCCCTGCACGGCGAGACGGCATACCTCGAGGGGACGTGATCAGGAGGGGCCTGGTGGGGGGAAGCGAAGGCCTGACAACAGGATGCGTATTGACAACAGGATGCGTATCAGGTCTTCGATCGACGGAAAGTCGGCGCGAAACGAAACGTACCTTGCTCTCGTGTGTCTGGTAGACTCCTCCCTTCTCAACAAACCGACCGGTCGGTCTGCAATCGTCCGGCTATGACAACGAGGAGGATCCCCCGCATGCGCGTCCGCGTTCTGCTCCCGGCTCTCGTCCTGTCCTTCGTCGCTCTCTCTCTTCACGCCCAGGGCCCTTCCGATCCTGCCTACGGTCTGTCCACTGACTTCCGCAACTTCCTCTCCGCGAACGGCTACGGCAGCTACAACTTCCAGCGTTCTGATGTCCCGGGCGGGGCGTACGGCGGACGGACGACGCCCGGCCAAGCCGTCGTGAACCAACCGGTCATCTTCATCCACGGGAACTCCGACAGCGCGCTCGGGACCATCCCGCCCCTCACTGGTTGGACCAACTCCATCACCTACTTCAAGTCGCAGGGTTACACCTCGGCGGAGCTCTACGCGACGACCTGGGGACCTGCGAATCCGGCGCTGGCCTCACTGCAATATCACTCGAAGGACAACATGACGCGCTTGCGCGCATTCATCCAGGCGGTGAAGGCCTACACCGGCGCGACGAAGGTCGACATCGTCTGCCACTCCATGGGAGTCACGCTGGCGCGTAAAGCGATCAAAGGCGGCAGCGCCTACGATTCCGCCGCCGGTGGCAACTACAACCTCGGCGCCTCTCTCACCAGTTCCGTCGATACCTTCGTCGGAATCGCCGGCGGCAATCGCGGACTCACCGATTGCTACCTGAGCGGCCCGACGACGCCCACGTGCAGCGACGTCAACGGCCTCTATCCCGGCTATCTCATCGGTTTCTTCGGTCCGTACGATGTCTCGTCGATCCTCGTCGACATGAACGCCACCTCCCATTACGAGGGCTCATTCGTCTACTCGATCTGGTCGCAGGTGGATGAAGTCATCGGCTACGGCACGATCGTCTACGGGCAATCCACGTGTCGCATCCCGGGCCAGAACGGCGAGGTCGTCTTCTCCACGGTGCCCTTCGGCCACATCGGCTCGAAGGACCTGACCGGCTACAACCAGTGGCGCATGGTGAAGTACCACGCCACAAACTAGACCGGATGATTCATCACGAGTGGAAGGGCCGGCCCGTGTCATTCTGAGCCGCGAAGACGGCGAAGGATCTTAAGATGCGCAACTTGAGATCCTTCGCGTCGCTCAGGATGACAGGGCCTGTGAACCGTCGGGGCAGCCAGTAGGATAGAAGCAGGGTTGTCCGTTCTCGGAGTGTGCAGCGACCAGCAAAAGCCCGGGAAGGAGCGTTTTGTGAGCGCAGGAGAAGCGTTGACTTCGATCGGTCATCCGGTGCCGGATCTTCCTGTTGCGGATGTCGAACGCGCGCAGCGCTACTATCGCGACACGCTCGGCTTCGAGATCGGATGGCTCGAGCCGGACAAGGGGATCGGGTCGGTGTCGCGGGGCACGGCCGTGATCTTCTTTCGAAGGCGAGAGCCGCCGTTCGAGCCGGCGGTTCACACTGGGTGTTCGCCATCGACGTCGACGCCACCTATGACGAGCTGCAATTCCTCGGCGCGAACATCGTCGATCCGTTGGAGACGAAGCCATGGGGCCTGAGGCAGTTCACCGTCGAGGACCTGGACGGGAACCGGTTCTATTTCCACCATGACTAGTCCGTCCCGTCGTCTCGACGTGGGAAATTGCAGCGTTCCCGCAATGAGCCAGCTTTTTCGCTTTCCAGAGTCGCTCCCGATCCGGACGGACTGTTGGAAGGCGCGGGCAAGTTCATGCGCCAGGTGAAGATCACGCCCGTAGGCTGCGTCGATTCCGAAGCTTTGAGGAGGCTCATTCACGCCGCGTATGCGGATATGAAGCAACGGCTTTGTGACGAGTAGTCCGTGCAGAGAGTTGGGAGGCACGACCGTGTGCTAGTCTCGGCTCCCGCGTCACGATGAAGCATCAAGGCTCACTCTTTTGGATAGCCCTCTTCGCGCTCCACCTGGCGGCCTGTGATCGGCCCCGCGACTCCGCGGTCTCACGGACCTTCGGCTCCACACCTCCGATCCTGCTCTTCAATGGGACGGGCACGTCTCCCAACGACGTCGCCGCGATCGCTGTACTTCTCGAGAAGAGCCGGATCTCCTACGCGACCGCGGACTCGCCACAGTTGGATGCGATGAGCGCGGCGCGGCTCCGTGCCTATCGACTCATCATCGTTCCCGGCGGAGACTTCACGCGCATCGGGATGGGTCTCCGGAAGGACACCGCAACCAGGCTCCGCGATGCCGTGCAGTCCGGTGTCAACTACCTCGGCATCTGCGCCGGAGCATTCTTTGCCGGCCGTTCGCCCTACAACGGATTGAACCTGACCTCCGGCGTGCAGTTCGGCTTCTACTCTGCCGAGAGGCAGGGGGTGCGCAGGGCAGCGGTGCCGATCGCGGGAGCGGGAACACCCACGCTTGTCCAATATTGGGAAGATGGTCCGCAGCTCACCGGCTGGGGCGCTGTCGTCGCACGGTATCCCGACGGCACGCCTGCAGTCGTGCAAGGGAAATCGGGAGAGGGATGGATCGTCCTCGCCGGAATCCATCCCGAGGCGCCGGAGAGCTGGCGTGGTGGGATGGCGTTTGACACGCCGGCTCGCGTTGACCACGAATATGCGCTGACGCTCGTCCGCTCGGCATTGGACGGGCGTCCGCTGCCACACTTCTGACAAACGAATCGAGAAAACGGAGGTTCGAATGATGCGTCCACCCGTCCAGGTCGAAGTCGTTTCGCCAAGATTGCTGGCGGCCGTGGGGCGAGAGGTTGCCCCCGGTCGGGTAGGGGACGTCTGGCGGCCTGCCCTCGATCAGGTGTGGGCATTTCTGCGCACCCAGCCCGGACTGCGGACCGATGGACACAACGTGTTCGTGTATCACCATCCCGCCAGCGAAGGGGACCCGATGCATGCCGACTTCGGCGTCGAGGTCATTCGAGAATTCGCAGCATTGGGCGAGGTCAGACCCGCACGAACTCCGGGCGGCGAGGCCGCGGTGGCCCGACATGTCGGCTCCTATGACGGGTTGGCTCAGGCGCACAGGGCGATTCATGACTGGGCAGGGGAGAGCTGCCGTGCTCTAGCCGGCACGTCGTGGGAGATTTACGGCGATTGGAACGACGACCCGGCGAAGCTCGAGACGCTGGTGCTTTATCTGCTTCGAGAGCGTTGCACACCATAAGGCTGATCATCTGCGCCATCGTCCACCAGCTCTAGAATTCAAACGCCAGCCGCGATTCAACCTCGCGGAACAGATAGGAGCGACGAACAACCATGATGAAGAAAGGCGAGCCACAGAAGGAGCTGTCTCCATCGCGGATGATCGACGAGAGGATCCAGGAGCTGGACGATTGGCGGGGGAAGATGCTTTCCCAGATCCGCACACTGATCAAGCAGGCGGATCCGGAGGCCGTCGAGGAGTGGAAGTGGAGCGTTCCTGTGTGGTCTCACGACGGATTGATCTGCACCGGTGAGACGTACAAGAAAGCCGTGAAGCTGACGTTCGCCAAAGGGGCTGCGCTCGAAGATCCATCGGGCCTCTTCAATTCCAGCCTCGAGGGCAACACCCGGCGGGCCATCGATTTCCACGAAGGCGAGACGATCGACAAGAAGGCACTGAAGGCTCTGATTCGCGAGGCCGTGGCGCTGAACGCGTCCCGCTGAAATGGGGGACCTCGTGCGAATGGAACGTTGGGGTTGGGGATCCTCGTTTCGCCGCCGGGCCGGCGGCGGTCCAGCCGGCGGGCCGCCGGCGCTACGGTGCCGGGGATCTTTCAATTTGACCGTTCTGCGATTTGCCTATTGACAAGAAAAGGGGTGGCAGCCACCGGCTGCCACCCCTCGCGTTGTGATTTTGTGCGCTTACTGCTTGGCCGGGATCGTGGTCGGGTCGTTGGTCTTCATGTCGATCAACGACGCCGAAGAGAGGATGTTCGTTCCCTTCAGTACGGTGACCGTCGCGTATCCCCACTCGACGTCCGGCGCGTTCGCCCGGTTCTTGAACGGCTCGAGATCCTGCAGGCCGGTGCCTGCCGGGATGGTGAGGTTGTAGGCGGTCAGCGACTTCCCATTCGCGTCGAACAGATTGACCGTCACCTGTCCCTCGGTCGTTCCACCATTCGTCACGACGAGGTTCGAGCGATAGGCATCCGTCTTCTGACGCAGCCCGATGAGGCTGATCGTCTGCCCGACGGAGTAGCCGAGGTCTGCGACGCGGCCGTCGTAGCTCTGCCCGTAGGTGCCGGCATCCGCCTGATTGAAGATGCGCGTGGCGACGAGGAGCGGACGGTCGGAGCAGATTTCGAGCGCGCCCATGTTGCTGCCGCTGCCCATCGTTGCCGTCAGATCTTCGAAGGCCTTCTGCGAACCACCATTGACTGTACCGACGGCCTCGAGATTCCCACTGGCCTGGTGCAGGATGAAGCGGAGAGACGCGGTCGACGACTCGAGGTTGCGCGCCACGAGGTCGGTGCGCCACTGGCTTCCGCCGGCGCCCGGCGTATGACCCGCCATCTCACTCCAGTAGACATACGCGGACTTACAGGAGACGGCGCCGGCACCGTTGCCGATTCCACCACCGATGGCAGCTGGGTTGATCGCGCCGGCCGGTGAACTGGCCGTCGCGTTGATCGTGCTCACCGCGAAGTTCGAGACGTCGAGTGCGGAATTGACAAAGGCAGGGTTGTGGACGCCCTTGCTCCGGTCGTTGGTCACCATGAAGTAGTTCCAGCCGGCTTTCGGGATCGCGGGATCCGCGACGGAGTACAGCTCGACGGACGAGCCGCCCGGTCTGACGACTTTCACCGTGGCCAACGAGAGATCGCTGACTTTGGTTCCGCCGGTCAGAGTGACGTTGACCCCCTGACGGCCGTGGCTGGAGATGAATTCGACGCCAGTGATGTCGGATGCGTTCCTGACTGTCTTCACTCCATTGAGGTCGATCGCATTGCCGGCGCGGATCTGCGCCTGCATCACGTTCCTGATCGCGGTCTCCATCTGCGCTTTGAGCGAATCCATCTTCGCCTGCACGGGCGCCTGAACCGTTTCCTTGGTGATGTTGGTGTGGCACTTGTTGCAGATGGTGTTGCTGGCGAAGAACGTGTGGTTGGTGCCGCCATACGAGCCGTCAGCATTCAGGTTTGCCAGGGCGGGGGGCGGATTCGTCGACTCCATGTGGCAGGAGACGCAGGAGTCCTGGATCATGGAGTGGAGGCCGCGCGTGCCCACCTTCGTGAAGAACATGTTCTGACCCATGATGACGTCGGCCTGTGTGCCTTCGTGCGGTGCGCGGGAGGCGTCCGAGGGGAGGTAGTTCGCGTCGTCTTTGAGGCCGCGACGGCCGTTGTGGCAGGTCATGCAGATGGCGCCGCTGCCGACGTTGGTGGCCGTGAAGCCGGCCAGGAGCAGCGGCGTCGTTCCGGTCACGCGCACTTTGGCGTTCGTATTCTTATCGCCGGAGGTCGTGCCGACGTCATGCGGATCGTGGCACGTTGCGCACGTCTGCGGATGCACCTCCTCGGTGGTCCACTGGATGTCGAGGTTCGCAGTGCTGAATCCCTTCTCCTTCCAGGCGACGAATCCCTGTGCGCTATGGCACTTCGCGCAGGTTGGGTCCGTTCCTTCGGCGACTGCGGTCGCGTAGTTGGCGTGCTTGGAGAGTTGCCACTGCTGGAAACGCCCGTGACGAGCGGGCTCGCCATGACAGGTGCCGCAGAGGTCCGACGACAGCGACATGCGCGAGCCGTCTTTTTTCGCATGGGCGGCGCTGTTCTGCGGCCCATGGCAGTTCTCGCACTGGACGTTGGCCATCCGGGCCGTCGCGGGGAATTGCGAGAGGATGGTGGTCCAGTTCGAGGCCGTGCCGTGTGTGAGCAGATCCGTCGCCAGGAATGCGGACCAGTCCGACGCTTCGTCGATTCCGCCGTTCTTGACGGCCTTGGTGTTGAATCCGACGGTATGGCAGGAAAGGCACGCTGAGCTGTAATGGCCGGCGGGAGTCGTCACATTCTGCGTGAAGATCTCCGAGTGGCCCGACTTCGACCACGGAGTGAAGAGATCGAAGTGCGGCGTGTTCTTGACGTGGCACTGCATACATGCTGCATCGGCGATCGGCCGGCCTGTTCCATCCTGACCGGTGATGATGCCCTTCCAGGTGCCGGAGTGAATGGTCATGGTGACGGGCTTTGCCGTGGCCATGTCCATGACGCTGAGAACATAGGTGCCGGCGACGTCAGGAGTGAACTCCGGGTTCTGGGACGTCGGGTCGAGGAGAGTGGCCGTCGAATCGGCTGGAGCCGTGAGCGACCATGCGTACGAGGCCTGCTTCTTCGCGTGAAGCAGTACGGGAAGCAGCAGGGGAACGTTGCGCGCGCTCGTTGCGGATTCCCACGGCAGGTTGGCGGCAACCGCGGTGGCGATGTGGTACGTACCGGAAGTGGTCGTCACGGCAATGTCGAGCTTGATCGCCGCCGCGTCGGCCAACGCGTGCGGAGAAACGCCAGCGATGACGAAGCGATTCTGCAGGCCGCCTGCGTAGGCGGGGTCAGCTGGAACGTTTTCAGGCAGTTGAGAATCGCTGATCGGTGGTTCCGCGAGCACCGTCATCAGCTCATCCCGGAAGACTCTGCGGCCGGGAAGTGCAATTGTGGCGGTGTCGATGGTCGGATTGGTGATGGTGGCCGTCACGCCGCCGACCTGGCTCCATTTGATGCTCTGTAGCGACGAGCCGTCGTTGATGGTAATGGTCGCTCGTGCGCTGACCGATGTACCGGGCGCCGGGTCACCGGTGACGGCCATTGTGACGGTGACGGGCGCGGTGGCGGCCAGCGCGCCTCCCGCCACTCCCAGGATCACAATCGCCGCGAGCAGGGCGATCGTCAGTTGCTGCCGAATATGCTTTCTTTGCTCCATGACGCTTCTCCTCATTGTCGGTTCCGAAGGATGGCGATCACTGCGAGCCACGAGGGCTGGCGCCGTGCGCGTCGATGGAGTCACACTGCATTCGAATCCAAAGGATGGCTGTTCGGCTGGTCACCCCTCTCGCGTGTCACCGGTCACGTTCGTCGGTGTGTCGACGCGTCACGTGCAGGAGTGAGGGGAAGATGCCTAGGACAGGACCCGTCCTTTCGGCGACCCACGCGGCCGAGTTACTCCTGCACTACCATTTTGCTGCGCGATCCGATCATCGCGCGCGGTCACTTTCGAAGTCGAGGTGCGAATGGATGTTCGGACGGAAACAGTGGTCGCGATCGATCAACTCATCGCGGCCTTCTTTGCCGTGTTCGACAACCACGGCGGCAGGCAGCCGGATGTCGGCAGGATGCGCGAGCTTTTCGCGGAGCGTGGTGTCCTCGCCAAGTGTGTCGCGTCCGCGCCCGAAATCTCGACGGTGGAGGAGTTCATCGCTCCGCGTCAGGAACTGCTCACCAGTGGTGCTCTCACCGACTTTGAAGAAGTGGAGACATCCGCGACGACACAGGTGTTCGGGCACATCGCGCATCGACAGAGCACGTACCGGAAGAGCGGCCTCCTTCACGGCGCGCCGTTCGTGACACGGGGAGTCAAGAGCTTTCAATTTCTGGAGACCCCGGCCGGCTGGCGCATCCTCTCCGTGACGTGGGACGATGAACGGGAAGGTTTTGCTGTCCCATGAACATTGGAGAAATCGTCGATCTCTATCGCTACAACGACTGGGCGACCGACCGCATCGTCGGTGGACTTCATCGTCTACAGGTCGGAACAACGGGTCGCGGCGAACGGATCGGTCGAAGGAGTCACGGGTCTTCCCGACCTTCGGTGAATCAAGACGTGTTGGATCGAACATGCCTCTAGAAATCGGACAGATCGAGGCCCTCTTTCGCTATCCCGTGAAGTCGATGGCCGGTGAACGGCTCGATCACGCCGAGCTGGGATGGCACGGCCTCGATGGCGATCGGCGCCTGGCGTTTCGGAAAGTGAATGACCGCGGCGGGTTCCCGTGGCTGAGCGCCGGCAACCTTCCCGATCTGCTTCGGTTTACGCCGCGGCGCGAGGATGATGCGAAGGGAGAGCTTCCGACGCATGTCCGGACGCCCGATGGCGCGGAGCTGCCTCTCTTCGGGGATGATCTCGCCGCGGAGGTCGGACGCCGGCATGGCGCGCCTGTGGAGATGATGCAGTTCAGGAACGGGATCTTCGACGAGGGCAGCCTTTCCGTGATCGCCATCGACACGATTGAGGAGATCGGACGACTCGCGGGGAAGAACCTCGACATAAGGCGCTTTCGCCCCAATGTCCTGGTCCGTTCGTTGCGGCCCGGCGCATTTCAGGAGGACGCCTGGGTGGGTGGCGTGCTCGCATTCGGCGAGGGAGACGATGCTCCCGCGATCACGGTCACGATGCGCGATCTTCGCTGCTCGATGATCAACTACGACCCCGACTCGGCCACTCCCGCGCCGGAAGTGATGAAGGCCGTCGTGCGTGCGCATCAGAACACCGCCGGAATCTACGGTACGGTCTCGCGCATCGGGCGGCTGGCAGTCGGACAGTCCATCTTCTTTCATCCGGCGAATGGCGGCGGCATTCACGAGCGATCCGCGTGATCTCGATGAAGCGTTCCCTCGCGATCACCGGAACGTCTGAACCACTGCTCCTCTCCGCGATGTCACACTCCCGTCTCTATGACAGACTGTGCCGTGTAACGCGGGGGTCAGCGCTTTGGAGCGTCTTCAGAACCTTGCAGCGATCGAATCGGACGGCGCCTTCGACGTTGCGATCCTCGGGGGTGGCGTCAATGGCGCTTGTCTCTACGATGCCCTCTGCCGGCGCGGATATCGCACCCTCCTGCTCGATCGCGGTGACTTCGCTTCGGGCACCAGCCAGGCCTCGGGGATGATGATCTGGGGTGGCCTCCTCTACCTCAGAAACTTCGACCTCCCCTCCGTGTTTCAGCTCTCGCGCGACCGCGACCGGATGGCGCGCGCGATGGCGGCGCGCATGTCGGTGAGCGGCATGCGCTACCTCCCGTCCGCCCGCGGCTCCTGGTCGCGGCGACGCGTGCAGGCCGCGCTCTGGTTGTACTGGATGATGAGTCTGGGCAACCGCCGCCAGCCCGCATTCGAGCGGGCGTTTGAGGAGCTCGAACTGGTGAAGCCGGATCTCGTCGACGGCTCGCTGCTCTTCGAAGAAGTACTCCTCAACTCTTCAGACGCGCGCTTCGTCCTCGGCTGGATTGCGCCGCATCAGCCTCCGGGCTCGGTCGCTCTCAACTACTGCGTCACCGAGGGGACGTATGAACGTTCGGAAAGGCAGTGGCGTCTGGATCTGACGGACAAACTCTCCGGCAAGGAATACGCGGCGACCGCACGCGTGATGGTGAATTGCGCCGGGGTCTGGACGGACGACGTCAACGCCAGCTTCGGGATCGAGTCGCCCTTTCGTCACGCCCTGAGCAAGGGCGTCTATCTCGTCACCCCGCGGCCACCGCAACATCAGACCTCTCTGTTCTTCGAGCTGAATGGAGAGTCGGACGTCATCACGTTCGTGCCGTGGGGTCCTGTCTCGCTCTGGGGTCCGACGGAGACGTTCGTCGAGGACATCGCCGACGGATTGACGCCGTCCGAAAGCGACGTGGAGTATCTGCTGGACCACTATGAGCGGCGGCTGCGGCAACCGCTGCATCGCGACGACATCATCTCGATTCGCTGCGGCATCCGGCCGCTGGTCGTCGATCGCCAGTTCGTCAATGGTGGCGACCCTCTCGATCTCTCGCGGCGTCAGGAGGTATTTCACGATGCCGGCCGGCACTGGATCGCCTGTTATGGCGGCAAGCTGACGGGATGCGAGCGCATGGCCGCACGGGTCGTAAAGCTGGTGCGGCGGAGCGTCGCGCCCACCGGCGGGGCTGGAACGATCGATGAAGAGTGGGAGCGGGACATGGAGACGTCGATGTTCCCCGGTCTGACGTACGCAATGCCGACGCCCGCATGGTGTGCGCGTAACGAGATGTGTTGTACGTTGGAGGACTACGTGCGCCGGCGAACGAACATCGGGCAGTGGGTGCCGAGGCTTGGATTGGGCAGGCGCGACGAGAACGCGCCGGTGCTCCGGCAGGCGGCGCTTTCGATTGCGGGTGGTGACGCCGTTCTGGCGTCGCGCCTGTTTGCGCAGTGTCACGACAACGTGCTGCGGGAGATCGATCCGCTGCTGACGCCTCCGGCATTCGCCGGACGAGACCTTCAGGAAGGAACGTAATCGGTTATGGCCACGACATCATTGGAACGACCTGCTGCTCTCGGCGGAACGCCTGCCGTCACTCTCCCGCACGAAGAGGCAAACCGCTGGCCGGTGTTCACGGAAGACGATGAGCGCGCCGTTCTGCGCGTGATCCGTCACGGCGACCTCTCCACGCACCCGGTGATCCGCGAACTGGAAGAGGACTACCGCACGTTCACCGGGATGCCGTATGCGTTGGCCCATTGCAACGGTACGACCGCGTTGATGGCGGCGTTCTGGGCCATCGGACTGCAGCCGGGAGACGAGGTCCTCGTTCCGTCGGCGACATTCTGGGCGTCGGTGCTGCCGCTGCTCTGGGTCGGGGCCGTGCCCATTTTCTGCGAGAGTGAGATGGAGCGCCTCGGACTCGATCCCGCGGACATGGAGAAGAAACTCACGCCACGAACGAAGGCCATCGTCGTGGTGCACCTCTGGGGCATGCCCTCGCGGATGACGGAGATCAACGCCTTTGCGAAGAAGCATGGGCTGAAGATCATCGAGGACGCCTCGCACGCGCAGGGAGCGACGTGGCGCGGACAGCCATGCGGCACGCTCGGCGACATTTCTGTCTTCAGTCTGCAGGGAGGCAAGCTCGCTCCGGCCGGCGAGGGGGGCATTCTGCTGTGCCGCGAGTACGAGTATTGGGAGCGTGCCGTTTGCTTTGGCGATATCACGCGGATCATCGAGCTGGAGACGCCGGCGCGACGGTTCGCAGCGACGAGTTTCGGGATCAAGTCACGTATCGCGCCGATGTCGGCCGCCATCGCGCGGACACAGCTGGCGCGGTTGCCGGAGAACAACCAGCGGCGCAATCGAAACCTCGAGTACCTCTCGGCCGGCCTTGAGGAGTTGGGAATCCACACGTTCCTTCCGCCGGCGCACATCGAGCGCGTCTACTTCGAGTATCTCGTGCGGCCCGATCTCGAGAGGATCGGGCTCTCCACCGCCGCATTGATCGAAGCGCTGAAGGCCGAAGGCTGCCAGGCGGCCGTTCCCCGATATCCGCTCCTCCATCAGCAGCCGTTCTTCACCGAAGGCGCGCTTCTCTCCGTGATGCGGCCGGGACCGGACGTCCAGCTGCCCGACTTCACGTCCGTGTCGCTGCCAGTGACGGAAGATGCCAACGCCCGAATGCTCAAGCTTCCGTCGTTTCCGAACGCGGAGAAGGAACTACTCGATCAGTACCTGCTCGCCTTCCGAAAAGTGCTCGGTCACGCCGGCGAGATCGCGGACCGGCTCGGACAGCGCGAGGCTGTATGAAGCCTTTCTATCCGCTCTTCAATGCCTTCTTCCACCTGTTTCATGCGGCGTTGATCACCTTTGTCATGGTGGGTTGGATCTTTCCGGCTACGCGTCTGGCGCACCTCGCCCTCGTCCTGCTCACCCTCGGATCGTGGTTCGTGCTCGGGATTTGGATGGGGATGGGCTACTGCCCGATCACCGAGTGGCATTGGAAGATCAAGGACGCCCTCGGCGAAGGCCGTCCCGGGATGTCGTACATCCAGTTCGTCCTGCAGAAGCTGCTCCACCGGAGCCTCAATGCGATGACCATCGACCGCGGGGTGGTGGTGGCGACGGTGCTGCTGGCGGTGGCGTCGGTGGCGGTGAATGCCCGGCACTTGTTGGTGAGGTGAGTGCGCCTTCGACATTAGCGAACGTAAGTCGGGTTCTCCAGCCCGACCTACGTTCGTGTGTTGTCGGACTGAGTCCGACCTTCGTGTTGTTGTCTTAGTTCACCACGATCTTCCGTCCGGTCAGCTCGAAGCAGAACTGCGAGAGCTCTTCGTTGGTGAAGTCGTCCCAGCCGCGGCAACCGTCGTGCTCGAGCTGCTGGACGTCGCAGGCGCTGGGCAGCTGGCTGACCTCCTGACGCGCCAGTTGCCACCGGTCGACGAGGGATTCCATCTCTTCGCGCGTCATGCGGGGATTCTTCTGGTTGATCCAGTCGAACTTTTTGCGCAGACCGGCGTCAGAGTGGCGATGCATGCCGCGGCAGAAGATGTTTTTCTCGGCGGCGAGCTTGCAGATCGATACCTCGCCGCCGGCCAGCTTCACAAGCTCGCTGCGCAGGATGTCGATGGCTCCCTCGCGGGTGGTGTTCTCGGGACTCAGTTCGGTTTGCGACATGATTGGCCTCTTCTGGCATTGTCGATCCGCGGAAGTCCTTGCGTGGTAGGCGGCCTCACACCTCGATGTGATGAACGTCATATGGCCGTTCCGGTGCCCTGACGTTCACTCATCGGAATGAATCCGGTCGAGCTCGAGATCGAGCTGTTCTGTCGGGGAATGCTGCTTGGCGAGTCCTGCCGCACGTCGGATGGTCGCCGCATCCGACGCACCCGCGCCGGCCTGGGATCGGGCCTGGAGATCGTCATTCCGGCCCGGTCGAAAGACATCTGGGTCAATGTCCCGGTCGTCGAGCCGTTCGCGCTGCAGTCCGTTTTCACGCTGGAGAAGCGGAACGACGAGTATTTCGTGCATGACCGCCGCGATGGCGCCGAGTACACCGTCCGCATTCCGGGGGAGCCTGCCTGGTATTCGCGCAAGACCACGGGCGGCGTGGAGATGAGCCGCATCGGCGTGCTGCAGGGAAACTACCTCGCGGTGTACGTCTCCAACCGCTGTCTGTACTGGACCTGGTCGCCGTCGCTGGCGTGCAAATTCTGCACGACGGGGAAGAATGTGGGGACGGCGGAGGAGTCGCGGAAGAACTGGCGCGATGTCGTCGAAGTGGCGCAGGCTGCGCGCGAGGAGTCGGGCACGATCTTCACGCACTTCAACACCGGCTATCACTATGAGGACCGGCCGGATCGCGAAGTTATTCACGGACTCCGGCAGTGCGAGACGTTCGTGCGCGCGGTGCGCGATGACGTCGGCGGCTTCATCGGCGTGCAGGCGGTCCCGGTGCCGCGAGCGCAGTACGGCGAGTACGACCTGTTGATCGACGCCGGCACCGATCATTTCTCGTTCTGCTATGAGTTCGAGGATCCCGATGTGTTCGCCAGGCTCTGTCCGGGAAAGGCGCAGACGGTCGGACAGCATGCGTTCTTCGAAGCGATGGAGTACACCGCGAAGAAGCTCGGTCGTGGGCGCGTCTCAGGCGAGATCATCGCCGGAGTCGAACCGATCGAAGCCACGAAGCGCGGCATCGACCGCATCGTGTCGGCCGGCGCGTTCCCGACGGTCTGCATCTTCCGGCCGACGATCGGCAGTGAGATGGAGCACGAGCCCTCTCCCGATCCTGAGGCCATGAAGGAAGTCTTTGCGTATCTCCACGAGAGCTGCCGCCGCGCGAACCTGCCGGTGGGCATCCTGCCGATCGAGGTCTCGCTGGTCGTACAGCCGGAAGAAGCGGCCGGCCTGGTCAAACCGGCGTTGCAGGATCACCTCTACGCGGCGAGAAACTGGAGCCTGCGCCAGCTGGCCCGTCCCTACATCGCGTACAAGAAGCGCCCGGCGGCGTAATCGCGGCTAGTGGCGATACACGCCACTCTAGGTGCTGACCATTCCCTCGAGCGCCTTGCGGGCCATGAGGAAAATGCTGGATCCCTTCACTTCGATCAGGTGCTTTTTCTTGAAGTCGCTGAGGATGCGCGTCACGGTCTCGCGGGTCGTGCCGATCATCTGCGCGATCTCTTCGTGCGTGAGGAGGACCGTCAGCCGGGTACCCCGTGCGGTTTCTTCGCCGGCCGTTCCCCATTGCAGGAGGAGTTTGGCCAGCTTTTCCGACGTCGTCTGCGACAGGCCGAGGGAGCGGATCTCCTGCTGTGCGGACTGATACTTCTGGCTGAGCTGCTGGGCCGTGTGCATGCAGGCCTCGACGTCGGTGTTCAGGAACTTGACGAAATCCTCGCGCTTGATGAAATTCGCCTGCGACGGCTCGAGGGTCTCGGCGGAAACTTCATACGGCTTACCGAGGATCGTGGAGCTCGCACCGAGAACCTCGCCGGCCTCGGCCACCTTCACGATGAGCGTCTTGCCTTCGCTCGACGACGTCGTGAGCTTCACGCGGCCGCTGCAGAGAATGAATACGCCTCGCGGCTCTTCACCCTCGACGAACAGAAGGGACCCCTTCGGGTAGATCGCCGTGAACTTGATCGCGTCGAGCACCGCCACCGTCTCTTTGGACATGTTGCAGAAGAGGCGTTCCGCGCGAACGCTGCAATCGACGCAGCTGCTGTGTACGTCGATGTTGTATGGCGTAGGAGTGGACGACTTGCGGGTAGCCATAGCAGTATTCATAGTAGTGACAATGTAGGCGCTCCGTGGGCAATTCCACGATCGGTGAATCACACGTCTGTGTGATGAACGTCACGTGCGCCGGTGGCCCCGCAAGGCGATACGAATTCTCATGGAACGGAGCGTGGAACAGCGTCCGGCGCTGCGCATCGCCCTTCGCCCGCTGGCGTTGCCGGCCGAACATGGCGGATGGGGATTTGTGCTCGAGCCGATCGCATTGGCGCTGCTCGTCGCCCCATCCTGGGCCGGCGTGCTGATCGGTGTCGGGGCAATGTCGGCGTTCCTCGCGCGCCAGCCGCTGAGCCTGGCAGCAGCGGACTGGATGCGCCGGCGCCGTTTCCCGCGCACGCCTATCTGCGAACGACTGCTCGGGCTCTACGGCGCGGTGAGCATCCTCGCAGTTGCGGCCGCGATCGCGATGACCGGCACTCGGGTCCTGCTGCCGGTCGTCATTGCCGCACCGCTCAGCATCGTGCAATTCGCGTTCGACCTGAAAAAACGCGGCCGGACGCTGATCCCCGAAATCGTCGGCGGCATTGCCGCGGGCGGGACCGCCGCAGTGATCGCGCTCGCCGCCGGCAGGACGATGACGTTCGCGGCGGTCCTCTGGCTGCTGCTGCTATTGCGGTCGATTCCGGCCATCGTCTTCGTTCGTGCGGCGCTGGGGAAAGGGAACCGCTCCGTTGCGATCGCTCTTCATGTTGCCGCCGTCGGAATCGCGAGCCTTCTCTGGCAGCGCGAGCTCGCTCCGGCCGCTGTCGTCGTGGCGATGTCCCTTCTCCTCGGCCGGGCTGTCTTGGCAGGCAGGCCTGGGAAAGCGGCGCGGGTCGTCGGCATGCGCGAGCTCGCGTCCGGTGTCATCACCGTGGTGTTGATCGGAATCGGGTATCGGCTTGGCTGAGGATTTCGGCCCGCCTGAACCGCCAGCGAGGCCGCCGGCGCCCCGCTGAATCGTTTCCGGAACCCGGACTGTGTCGATCGTCACATCGGCCCGTACATGCCGTCACGACGCGCTGTTCGAGCGAACTCCATCATGTTCCTGAAGAACGGGAGAAGAACAAATGATCAGTGTGACTCGGCTTCTCGGCGGTGCATCGTTTTCGGGAGACCGCCTTCGCTATCACGACCAATCCGCCGGCCAGAAGACGGGCGCCCGCCCGGACACGGGACCGGTCGTCGTATGGAATGCGACCAAGACCTGCAACCTCGAGTGCGTCCACTGTTACGCGGACGCGCGCATCAAGCATTTCGAGGGGGAGCTGACCACCGACGAAGCGAAGGCCATGATCGACGACCTGGCCGCGTTCAAGGTGCCGGCGCTCCTCATCTCCGGCGGTGAGCCGCTCGTGCGGCCCGACATTCTCGAGCTGGCCGAATACGCCACGACGCACGGCGTCCGTGTCACGTTCTCCACCAACGGCACGCTCATCGACAAGAAGAAGGCGCGCCGCATCGCCGACATCGGCGTGGCCTACGTGGGCATCAGCGTCGACGGCAATGAAGAGCGCCACGACCGGATGCGCTGCCACGAGGGTGCCTATCGCGATGCACTGCGCGGGATCCGCAATTGCCGCGATGCCGGCATCCGGGTCGGGGTCCGCTTCACCGTGACGCAGGACAACGTCGCCGAGATCGACAGCGTCTTCCAGCTCGTGGAGAACGAAGGGATCGGCCGCCTCTGTCTCTACCACCTCGTCTACTCCGGCCGCGGTTCCTATCTCTCGGGAATCGATCTCGAGAGCAGCGAGAAACGCACGCTGATGAACAAGATGATGGCGAAGGTCGAGCAGTGGAACGGTGAGGGTCGTGAGATCGAAGTGATGACGGTCGACAACCATGCCGACGCTGCCTACATCTATCTGCAGCTCCTCGAGAGCGATCCGGCCCGCGCCGCCGCCGCGTTCGACCTGATCCGCAACAACGGCGGCAATCGCTCGGGGATCGCCATCGGCTGCATCGACAGTTTCGGCAACGTCCATCCCGATCAGTTCACGACCAACCACACGCTCGGCTCGATCAAGGATCGGCCGTTCTCGGAGATCTGGACCGATCCCCGGGTCGAGCTGCTGAACGGGCTGCGGAATCGGAAGCCGCTGCTCAAGGGCCGTTGCGCGACGTGCAATTGGCTGCCGATGTGTAACGGAAATTTCCGTGCGCGTGCCGAGGCAGCGACGGGCGACTATTGGGAGTCGGATCCGGGCTGCTATCTGCTCGACTCAGAGATCGCGCGGCCAGTGCAGGTGACGGCGTGAGCGTAGCGCTTCAGTGCGCGGTGCCGGTCTCGCCGCACGATGTCATCAATCGTCGCATTCTGGAGGTCTCGGAGGATCGCATTCGGGGCTTCGTGCGCGATCCGATCCGCGAGATCGCGCGGTTGTCGGAGCTTGAACCGTCCGTGGTCGCCGAACGGATTCGCGCGATGCTCGAGGCAGGGACGATCCGCCGCGTGCGGCAAACGCTCCTGGCGACCAATCTCGCGCAGGGCGCACTCATCGCCTGGAAGATCGATGACGCACTCATCGAAAGCGCGTTCGAGCGGATGTCGCGGGACGACCCCTTCACCGGTCACGTGGTCATCCGCAATGGCGAGAACGGACCGACCGCCTGGCGCCTCTGGACGACACTCAAAGTTCCGACGGGCTTTTCGGTCGAGAACCACTGTCAGTACCTGCGGAAGCAGATCGGCGCGGAGGCGTATCGCGTGATGCCGGCGTTGCGGGCGTTCGTGCTGGGCGTCGGTCACATGCGCCGCAAGGGGATGCAGCCCGGCGCCATGTCCCCGTCGCTGGCCGAAGTCATGGAGCCGTCGATCGTCGCTCTCACGGAGAGCGAGTGGAACGTGCTGATCGTGCTGAAGCGGGATTTCGCGCCGGCCGAGATCGGTCAGGGAATGTGGGTGCGCCGTGCGCGCGAGGCAGGATTCGACGTCGAGACGTTCTTCAGGGTGGCTGAAGAGCTCGACCGCCGCGGAGTCATCGGACGCTTCTCCACCTTTCTCGAGCACACCAAGCCCGTGGCCGGAGATGAGCGTCTCGCAAGCTTCAACGGGCTGTTTCACTGGGCCGTGCCGGCCGGACGCGAGATCGAGGCGGGGCGGGAGATCGGACGTTTCTCGATCCTCACGCATTGCTACTGGCGCGACGGCGGCCCGGACCTCAACAACGTCAACATCATGGCCGTCGCGCACGGCGAGAACAAGGAGCAGGTGATGGCGCACAAGGTGGCCATCGATGCGCACCTCGACGCGATCGGGCTCGGTGCAACGTTCACGAACGTTTACTGGGGCGGCCGCGCGGAGATCAAACCGTCCGAGATTTCGCCCGTCGCGTATCGGGTGTGGGCGGAAAAGGCAGGTGTCCTGTGAAGTCCGAAATCGATTTCAACGTCAATCCATTCGTCGTGATCTGGGAAAACACCCGTGCCTGTGATCTCTCCTGCGTGCACTGCCGCGCTGCGGCGCAACCGAAGCGCAGCCAGTTCGAGCTGACGACCGAGGAGGGCTTCCGGCTCATCGACGACATCGCGCTGCTGAAGCCGAAGGTGTTTGTGCTCACCGGTGGCGACCCGCTCAAGCGCGAAGACACGTACGACTTCATCGAATACGCGAAGGAGAAGGGTCTCGAGCCATCGCTGACGCCGAGCGCCACACCACTGCTGACGGAGGCCGCGATCTCGCGTATGAAACGGCGCGGTCTGGCGCGTCTGGCCATCAGTCTCGACGCATCGCGTGCCGACCTGCACGATGAGTTCCGCCGCGTTCCGGGATCGTTCGACCTCACGATCCGCGCGCTCCGCGCAGCCGAGCGTGAAGGGATCCCGGTGCAGGTCAACACGACGGTCACGCGCCGCACGATCGACGATCTCCCGCAGATGGTCGACCTCCTCACTGACCTCGGCATCGCGATGTGGAGCGTCTTCTTCCTCGTCCCGACGGGAAGGGGCAAGCGGGGCGATCTCGTCTCGCCCGAAGCCGTCGAACAGCTCTTCGGATTCCTCTACGAGACCAGCAAGCGCGTGCCGTTCGCGATCCGGACAACGGAAGCCATGCACTACCGCCGCTACATGCTGCAGCGGATGGCCGCGGAGAGGCATGAATCGATCGAGAACCTTCTCGATCCCGTGACCGGTCTGATCGACGCATCGACCCTCTTCCTCCAGAACGGTGTTCGCTCGATGCCGCTCGGCATCAAGGCGCAGAGCGGTGCGGTCGGTCGCGCTCCTCGGGGCGTCAACGAAGGGAAGGGTTTCGTCTTCATCTCGCACCTGGGCGACGTCTTTCCCAGCGGCTTCCTCCCGCTCAAGGCGGGCAACGTCAAGAAGGAGTCGCTCGGCGACATCTACCGCACGAGCGAGCTGTTCATGGGCCTGCGCAACAGCAGCAATCTCAAAGGCAAGTGCGGGATCTGCGAGTTTCGCGATCTCTGCGGAGGCTCGCGGGCAAGGGCGTGGTCGATGACCGGGGATGTGTACGCGTCCGATCCGCTCTGCACGTACGAGCCGATCGCGGCACGGTACGCGATCGCGTAGGTCTGATCACAGATACGCTCAGGGTGTTTGCTTCAGGCGGACGACCCAGTACACGATGCGGATGAAGTTGTTGAGCTGTTGCCATCGCGGGTTCGCGAACGCACTCAATCGCGAGGGCCTTCGCCCCGCTTGCGGGGAGAAGGTGGCCGAAGGCCGGTTGAGGGGTCGCTGTCGAGCCGGGCGCCCGCCGACGCCCCACTTCCACCCGCGCCTACTCCTCGGCGAACCACCCGCTGCGCTCGGCCGGTCGGACGTCTGGTGATCGGAGAACGTCGGGCTCGACTCCGGCCTGGCGGACCACGCGGACGGCGTCGTCGAGCGACTCCGGATCGTTGATCACGATGTAGGCGTGAGCGAGCGCGTCGCCGGCCAGCTCCTCGACGATCAACCGCAGCGAGTGGTCGAAGCGGAAGCCGGCGTGGCCGCTGGCGAAGACGGGGAGGGCGATCGTCGTGCAGCCCGCCTCGTGCGCGCGGACCAATGCGTTGCGTACGCACGCACGGACGATGTCGGGTGAGGACTGATGATGAGCGTCGCTTGCGACGCAGTGGATGATCACGGTGGCGGAGAGATCGCCCGCAGAGGTCACGTGGGCGGAGCCGGCAGGGAGGAGACCATGGCCGGCGATCGCCTCACACTCCCTCAGGATCGAGTAGCCACCGCGTCCGCGAACGGCCCCCCCGGTGCCCATCGCGAGCGAAAGCCGGGGGTTGGTCGAGGTACAGAGCGCGGCGGCGGGTGCGTCACACAGATCGCCGACGAAGAGCGAGATCTTCACGGATGCCAGCGGAGATAGACGCCGTAGCGGGTGGCCTCGAAGTCTCCGAACGATGGAGACACTTCGCTGTACTTGTCGCGATCCCATTCCACGGCGATGCCGGTCTTCGACTTGAAGTCAAACGTGGCACGAACGCGGAAGCGGTCGATGTCGAACGGCGTCGTACCCTGATTGCGGAACCGGGCCAGGTTCCCGTCGAGGGCGAACGGGCCGCGTAGGAAGGAGGCACCCAGCTCGCGGGACTTGCCGTTTTCCACGTGGATCGATTCGGCGACCGCAAAGTTCTGCGGCAGCCGGTAGCTGATGCTGCTGTCTGCACGGAATTGTGAGAGGGAGGCGCGCAGGCGGAGCCAGGCCACCGGAGCGACTTCGGCGTCGCCGCTGTACTGTTTCATCGTGGCGTCGTAACCGATCGACAGATCGTTGTTGGACTGATTGGTGCGCTCGGCGGTGACGCCGGCGCGGAAGAGGTTCTTCGGTGAGGTCCACGATCCACGCACGCGCACGCGGTCACGATCGAGGAAGTCGGTGCGGAAGATCGGGTGATTGGCGCTGTCCTTCCGCCAGGCGACGCCGAGCATCAGTCCGGACTTCGCGTACGTGCCATTTGCATCCAGCGTGTGGATGCGGCGGTTGAACGAGCCGCCCTGCGAGCCGGGAACGACGATTTCGGAGAGGTCAGGAGATACATCCACATCCTGCTTCGTCGTCCGGTACTCGCCGCGGAGCGCGAATGGTCCGAGCGCACGCGCGGAGACACCGGCGTTGAGCACGTCCTCATCGCGATTCATGGAGCTCGTCGAGTGAAGCACGGTCTCGATGTCGCGGCGGTCGAGGCCGGCGAAGGTCAAGGTCTGCAGGAAGATCGTATCGATGATTCCGGCGCCATCGAGCTCGCGGTGTTGCTTCTGAAACCCGGCGGTGAAATCGATGTTCGGATAGAGGGCGACTTCCGCGCGACCACCGCCACGCCATGTGGTGTTCTTCGCTGATGACGAGGCTTGCTCGGAGGTCCCGCTGAAGTAGCGGCTGAGTGGAAACGAGACGAACGACCCGCTCGAGCTTTCGCTCTCGCTGCCATCCGCATCGGCCGCGAAGCGCGTGTAGTTGCCGATGAGACGCACGCGATTCAACGCCGTACCGGCGATGTAGACGTTCGTGAACGGAGTCTTGACGTGCGTGCGATCGGTGCGGAAGATCGTGCTCGCGCTGATCGGCTGATCGAGAATCGAGCCGGGATTGTTGCCCGCTCCCGTGCCGCTGATCAGGGCGAGAGACTGCGTGCCGCTGAAACTGCGCCATCCCTGCGTCAGCTGGCCCTGCACCGGGCCGAGATGGAACGAGGCGCCGGCCCGGATCTCGCGGTCATGCTCCCGCAGATTGTCGGATAGCCGGAACTCGTCCTGGCCGAGGTGATAGGTGGTCTCGCCGGGACCGTGGTTGTCGTTCCAGGTGAAGCCGATGAACGGCACGATGGCGCGATCGGGGATCAGTTCGAGATCGGCGTCGAACATGCTGCGCGTGCGGTTGTAGGTGTGCTGTCCTGGCACGATGCCCTGAGCGAGCAGGGGATTCGCGAAGGAGGGGAGGGCGCTGAACGCGTTCGTGGAGCGATAGCCGATGCGCAGGCGGTAGCTGTGCGTCCGGTCGGCCTCGAGCCGGATGGAACTGGCCGGGCCGGACCCGAGGTCGCTCACGTCGATCCGAAAGCGGTCGGCCAGGGTGGTCCCACCGTTGAAGTCGGAGGTGGCCAGCGTGAAGGTCCGGAGCAGCAGTCCGCTGCGCTCGTTGATCTGGCTGCGGTACATGTTCTCGCTGCCTTTGAGGTCGAGCCAGCGGTAACCGATCTCAAGGTCGAAGGGGAGTGACTGCGCGCGCGCACTGAACGCAATCGCGAGAAGTGCGGCGGAAAGGCAGGTGGTGACGATTCGTTTCATCTCAGCCTCGCCTACTTGAGCAATTGCGGATCGCGGTTGGATCCATGGACAGCCACGTGGCAGGTCGTGCAGTTCTGATAACGCGGGCTGTTCAGGTTGTGGAACGCCGGCGGCTGTGAGCCGAGAGTCGTTCCGCTGATGGGTGAGTGACACTCGATGCAGAGTTGCGCGACGGTGGCGCGTTTGAGCTGCTTCGGATTCGAGGAGCCGTGGGGTTCGTGGCACGTTGTACAGTCGCCGAGCGCGACGGAGCCATGCTGGAAGACGAATGGACCGCGCTTGTCGGCATGGCACGAGAGGCAGGGCAGTTCACCGGCTCGCGTCAGGCGCAGGTTGTCCTTGCCGGGCAATCCGTGCGGCTCGTGACACGACGCGCATTCCATGCCGCCGCGCCCGAGACGGTGGGCGTACGGTTTGTTGCGGAACGATGCGACCTGGGTCATGTGGCAGCTGTCGCAGAGCGCGAGCTGTTTCTTTACCAGCAGGTGCGGAGCGTGTGCCTCGGATGCGTGAATGGAGTGACACGTCAGACAGTTCACCGCCGCTGAATTCGCATGCACGCCGGCGTGACGCGAGACTCGATCGGTGGCGGTGTCATGACAGGTCATGCAGGTCTTGGTGGCGCCTTCGAGTCCTGCTGGTTTGAAGATTTTCGTCTTGTCGCCGCCGCCTTCCATGTGCGCCTTACCATCGCCGTGGCAACTCTCACAAAGCGCGTTCGGGATGTCGCCTTTCGTCGCCTTGCCGTGGCCGTGAGCTGTGGCGGTGATCGCTTTCATGGCGTCATGGCAATCGGTGCAGGCGGGGAGGGCAGCCGGTTCAGCGGCAGTGGCCGCGGCGGCTGGAGGAGTAGGGGTGGCTGGTGGATTGGTCTGGGTCTGAGGTGCTGCAGTTTCCGTGGGCGGGGGCTGTGTCGTCGTCTGCTGACCGCGGGCAAGGCCCGGTGACAGCGCGAGACAGAGCATGAAGGCCATCCGGCCGGACCAGTGGTGCCTCATCGCATTCTCCTGGCGCTGCGAGGGGGCCTTTGCGGCCCCCTCGACCTTGCGCTGAATTACCGGGCGTGCACCTTTTCGACAGCCCAGTCCTTACCGGTGCTGTGGCAGGTTGCGCACGCTTCCGACGAGGTCGCGGCACCGGGGAACGTGACTGTATTGAGGTAGGCGTGTGCCGCCGTGTCCTTGCTGTCGTGACAACCGAGGCAGGCGGCCGTGGCCGGTCCCTGCGGGGTGAAGTAGTCGCGCAACGTAGTCACGGATCCGATCCCGGTCGGCAGCGGAAGCGTGAAGGCGTTGCCGGCGTGGCACTTCGCGCAGTTGCGGCGGTCGCCCGGGAACCGAACCTCGTTGAAGTTGTTCTTACTACCGCCGAAACCGTAGATCGTGAAGTCCTGTGTCAGGTTCTCGCCGGTATGGATGCGGTGGATCATGCGCTGGAAGGAAATCGACTCCGGCGGTCCCTCAGCGGCGGGCCGGCGCGCAACGTCGCTAGCGACCGGGTTGTGGCAAATCACGCACTCTTGCGTGAAAAGCCGCTGTTCACCATGCAACGCCAGGCGGTCGTGGCAACTGTTGCACTGCGGCAAGGTGATGTCCGTACGGCGCGGCACTACTGGGCCGGTGATCGCGAAGTACCTGACAGGATTCACCGCCGCCTCGCGGAGCGCGATGTCCGCTTGGCCATCGCCGCGTTTCAAGATCGCGTTGCGATAGGCATCGAGGCTCACAGCCCAGGTGCCGCTGGCGGTGGCGGGAAGTGCGGCGACAAATGTGTAGGTGGTGTTACCGGTCGCGGCGTCGAACGTCGATTTTCCCTGCGCCGACTCGCGAATGGTCGTCGTGTAACTGGTGGTTGGTCCGGCCACCATCGGAGCGAACGACGTCAGCAGGTTGCCGTTGACGACAGTACCGTCCCCGTTCTTGAGGTTGAAGACCACCGTCGGGTTCTTCCCGGGGGCAAGGTCCTTCACGCTCACCACGCTCGCTGTCAGGCCCTTCAGCTGCGTGGAGTCGGACGGAACGAGGTGCGCGCCTTTGATCGAGGCGTCGAACTCGCCGCCTTGGGGCTGGTGGCACGAGGCGCAGGCCTTGTCGTCGGTCTGCGGACCGGCGGGATGATTCTTTCCGGTAACCCAATCGATATCGTCGTGGCAGGAGCCGCAAGCGGCGCGGCTCGGATTGGTGTACCAGACGCTGGCCTGTGCCGGCTTGGTTGCCGGGTTCGTCCCTTCGTGGCAGTTCGCGCAGTTGCGGATGTCCTGCGGCAGCCCCACCGTCGAGTAGTCAGCTACGGTCTGGTTGAAGCCGATGATCTGGTAGGGCGTACCGGCCAACACACTCGGGAGATGTTTGCCGTCGTGGATCTTATGAATCATGACCTTGAAGTCGACGGTGTTCCCGGTATCAGGATCAACGGTCTGCGGCTGATGGCAAAGGGCGCAGAGCTTCGGATCCTGCCGTGCTCCTCCGTGGGCGCTGAGAGGATCGTGGCAATTATTGCAGCTGGTGGCCAGATTGATCTTGTCCCACTTGTCCGTCGGCGCGACACCGTCGGGGCGGAAGTCGTATTCGACGTTCGCGTAGTAGTTCTTGGCCAGGGCCGGGTCGATTCCCGGCACGGCACCGAGGGCGCGCGTCGCGTAGATGCCCAGGGTGTGTGTCTTCGTCTGATCGAAGCCCGCGGGCAGGACGGTCTTGAATGTGAACTTGGCGTGCCCGACTTCGAGGTCGGTGAAGGTTCCTGTGTCGGTTCCGGCCTGAATCGCGCTCACACCAGGACGCGGCGAACTCGCCGGCGTGGTCTGGGTACGCGTGGTATACGCCGTGTACTGGCGGGTGGCGGGGTCGTACCAGGAGAGGATGAAGCTCACCGAGATCGCGCCCGGCGTGACCTTACCAAGCCTGTCCAGCGGCTGGTCGAGGCTGTCGGTCAGGCTGATGTCGACCACCGGTATCCGGTTACCGCCGATCGTGATGGAGTTGACGATGATCTTCAGACCGGGACGGATGAAGGCGATGTCACTGGCCGTCAGGTACGCCTCGATCTGACTGGCGTTGTAGCGCGGTTGCGCGGCAGCCGCCGGCGGTGCGGCCGATCGTTGACGCCCAGTCGTTTGTGCCACCAAAGGAACGGCAAGTAACGCGGCGGTCAGTACAAGTGCGGCGCGTTTCATTCCTGTCTTCATACGTATCTCCATTTCCCTGACTTCCAGGCGGTCGGTATTGACTGGGTACAAAGTAGGCCGGATCGTCTCGCTGGCCCATGTGCGGGCGCACTCTAGTTGTGTGATGGCGATCACCGCATCTCGTGACTCCGGGTACGCCATGATCAGAGTTGCCTGCACTATGTTCTCGTCCGGAATGAAGAATCTGTTTCGTTTTGCACTCTTTTCTATCTTCGCAGGGATCCTTTCGTTGCTGGCCGGGACGTACAACGGACTGGCCATCGCTCCCGCCGAGCAGCACATGGGCGATGTTCAACGAATCATGTACGTCCACGTGCCGACGGCCTGGACGGCGATGCTGGTTCTGACCTGGGCGTTTGTCTGTGCGCTCCTCTACCTGACGACCGCCGGCTCGCGCTGGGACCACCATCTCGAGGCAGCGATCGAGATGTCCGTCGTGCTGTGTCTCCTCCTGTGCATCCAGGGATCGATCTGGGCCAAGCCGACCTGGGGTGTGTGGTGGGATTGGGATCCGCGTCTGACCACGGTGGCGGTTCTGCTGATGGTGTTCGCGGGGATCAGCGCGCTCCGCCACTTCATCGATGAGCCGGTGAAGCGAGCCACATGGTCAGCGGTCGCGACGATCGTGGGCTATATCGATGTTCCGATCGTCTACTTCTCCGTCAAGTGGTGGAACTCGCTCCATCAGCAGCAATCGGGTCTTTCCACAATCTCGCGGGAGTTTCTCGTTCCGCTCCTCATGAATTTCGCGGGGATGCTGTTGCTGATCGGCGGGACGATGGCGCTGCGTGCGCGCACGGCCGCCCTGCACTTCCAGGAAGAGGTCGCGCCGCCGCCGCTGCGCCTTGCGACCGCGAGTCTCAAGGGAGAGGTGGCCGCATGAACGGTGTCGTCAACGGTGGTTGGAGTTTCGTCTGGGCCGCATATGCTGTCTCGGCAATCGTGCTGACCGCCTACTGTGCGCACGTAGTCAACTCACTTATTCATGCAGCGTCCGCGAAGCGCGGCGCGAAGGAAATGGATCAATGACCACAGAATCAGCCACTTCGAAGATCTCCGTTCGAACCGCGTTTGTCCTCGGCGCGGGAAGCGCGCTCGTCGTCGGAGCCCTGGCCATGTATGCAATCCGTCATGACGGACGCACGGATGCGATCGCCCAGCCTGCGCCGCAGCAGGTCGCCGTCTCCGCTCCCGAGATCGCCCCTCTGGTCGAAGCGCCGGTGGTTCCGGCGACGGAACTGAAAGCTCCCGCCGCCGGCCATATGAGCACCACGCCGGCTCCGGCCGCGCAGACCTCGAACCTCATCTCCGGAACGATCGGAATCGATCCGGCGATCGCGTCGAGTTTTTCCGGCAAGTTGATCGTCTTCGTCATCGCCCGAACGGGCACGGGGAAGGGGCATCCCGTATTCGCCAAGCGCATCGACGTCACTTCGTTCCCGGTTCCCTTCTCCCTCGGATCGCAGGACTCGATGATGGGAGGGACGCCGCCTGAGCACGTCTCGCTCGAAGCGCGCATCGACCTCGATGGCGATGCCATGACGAGGGAAGCGAACGCGCCTTCGGTGAAGAACGATTCCGTGGCGATCGGTACGCACGGTGTAACGCTCACACTCAAGCGAGGTGTGTGAACGCGGTCCCGTGCGCGGGATCACATGGCAGGCGTGACTGCCGCCATCACACGCCCCTCATCGGAGCCTTACCCTAGGAGGCGAGATGAGAAGCCTTCGTTTGCGAGTACTGATCGTCGCCGCACTAACGCTTTGCGGCCTCCCCCTTTTCGCCCAGACCACGAATGACGACTGCCTGGCGTGCCACAACGACACCGGGCTGACCAAAGACCTCGGGAACGGCAAGACCGCCAGCGTCCACGTCGATGGGAAGGTCTTCGGTACCTCCGTGCACTCCGTTCTGGAGTGCACGATGTGTCACGCGGACATCAAGGGCTATCCGCACGATCCGGCGCCGCAGAAAGTGGTCTGCGCCTCCTGCCACGCCGACGCACAGACGGCTCACGACAAGGGCATTCATGCCAAGGCGATCGCAGCGGGAAATCGCAACGCTGCCTCCTGTCTTGCCTGTCACGGAGGACCGCACGAGATCCTGCCGGCAGCCGATCCGAAGTCGAGGACGTTCCGTACGAATATCCCCGCTACCTGCGGCTCCTGTCACTCACAGAAGTTCGTGATGGATGGCTCCGGAGTGAGCTCACAGCCGATCGTTTCGTATCGAAACAGCGTGCATGGTCTCGCTGTGGCCAAGGGGTCGATGAAGGCCGCGGTCTGCACTGATTGCCATGGTCATCACGAGATTCTCACTCCACGCGACCCAGGTTCCCCGATCAATCGCTTCAACATTCCGACGACCTGCGGGCAGTGCCATGGCGCTGTGAAAAGCGAATTCATGCTCAGCGTTCACGGCAAAGCGCTGGCCCGCGGCAATTCGCAGGCGCCTGTCTGCACGGACTGCCACGGCATTCACAACATTAAGAATCACGTCGATCCGAAGTCCTCGGTCGCCTCACAGCAGATCGCGCGCACCACATGTGGCCAGTGTCATGGCGGCGTGAAGTTGACGCAGGAGCTGGGTGTGGCGGGCGGACGGTTGACCTCGTTCCAGGATAGCTACCACGGTCTGGCCGGCCGCCTCGGGTCCAAGTTCGCGGCGAACTGCGCGAGCTGCCACGGAGTGCACAACATCCTCCCGTCGAGCGACCCGAAGTCATCGACAAACCGGGCCAATCTGGCGAAAACGTGCGGGAAATGCCATCCGGGCGCAGGTCACAACTTCGCGATCGGCAAAGTGCATCTCGAGGAAACGGTCACGGGCGGGGAGAGCGGAGAAATCATCAGCCGCTGGATCCGAAGGATTTACTACGTCCTGATTGCGCTCACCATCGGATTCATGCTCCTGCACAACGCGCTGCTCTGGTGGCGGAAAGCGCAGGCACGGCGCCGAAATGCCGACCGCGTGATCGTGCGGATGAACCTGAACCAGCGGATCCAGCACCTCATCCTCGGCATCTCCTTCACGGTGCTCGTGGTCAGCGGATTCGCGCTGGCCTACCCCGAGTCACCGTGGGCCTGGTTCCTGGCGTCGGACGAAGGAATCCGGCGGATTGTTCATCGGACCGCCGCCGTCGTCATGCTGCTCCTCAGCGCCTATCACGTCGCCTACATGATCGGGACACGCGAGGGGCGGAGAGGGATTCGCGACTTCTTCCCCGGGCTGAAAGATCTGCTGGATCTGGTCACCAATCTAACCTTCCACGCCGGCCTGACGAAGCGTCGCCCGTCGTTCGGCCGCTTCACCTATGCGGAGAAGCTCGAGTACTGGGCCCTGATCTGGGGAACCATCGTCATGGGCGTGACGGGTCTGATGCTGTGGTTCAAAGTCGGTGTGAGCTACTTCCTGCCCCGGTGGTGGGGTGACGTCGCGCTGACGATCCACTTCTATGAAGCTGTACTGGCCACGCTGGCCATTGTGATCTGGCACTTCTACCAGGTGATGTTCGACCCGGATGTCTATCCCATGAGCTGGAGCTGGTACGACGGAAAGATGAGCCCCGAGGAGCTCCAGCACGAGCACGTGCTCGCGTATGAAGTGTGGAAAAAGGAACAGAGCAGCGAGCCCGACAAGGAGTAACCTCGACACCCATGAAATCGAATACGAGCCTAGGCCGCAACGCCATCAGCCTCGCCGGCGCTTTGATCGCCTTCGTCGCGCTGATGAATACAATCTTCCTGATCTACATCGATGCGCGCGCCAGCCACGCCAATCCCTATCTGGGAATCCTGGCGTGGATCGTGGCGCCCGCCATCCTGTCGTTCGGTCTGGCCGTCTACATCGCGGGCCTGCTCATCGAGCGGAGAAGAAGGCGCAAACGCGCTCCCGGCGCCGTCGCTCTCTACCCGCGCATCGATCTGAATGAGCGCAGGACGCGTTTCATCATCGTCGGGACCTTCGCCGGCGTGATCTGTTTCGTGACGGCCAGCGTCATCGGCAGTTATCAGGCATTTCATTACACGGAGACGGATGCGTTCTGTGGGACGCTCTGCCACCAGATCATGATTCCCGAATACACGGCCTACAAACTGTCGCCGCACGCGCGCGTCGGCTGCGTTGGCTGCCACGTGGGATCGGGCGCGACGTGGTATGTGCGCTCGAAGCTATCGGGGGCGTACCAGGTGTATGCCGCGATCGCCAACAAGTACCCGCGTCCGATTCCTTCTCCCGTAGAGAATTTGCGACCGGCCCAACAGACCTGTGAGCAATGCCATTGGCCGGAGAAGTTCTTCGGTGCGCAGCTGAAGGTCTTCAATCACTTCCAGTATGACGAGGCCAGCACGCCGAAAGAGGTGCGCGTATTGATCAAGACCGGCGGAGGCAGTCCTGGTTCGGGGATCACGTCGGGAATTCACTGGCACATGAATATCTCCAATGAAATTACGTATGTGGCCACGGACCGCCAGCGGCAGGAGATCCCCTGGATTCGAGTCAAGGACCGCACTGGCAAAGTGACGGAGTACAAGACCGAGGGGTCGAAGCTGACGGCGGCACAGATCGCGGCGTTGCCGCATCGTAGGATGGATTGCGTCGACTGCCACAACCGGCCGACGCACATCTATCTGTCACCCGATCGCTCCGTCGATCGTGCGCTGCTGGCCGGCAACGTCGACCATTCCCTGCCATTTGCGAAGCAGCAATCGGTCACTGTCCTCTCGAAGGACTACAAGTCGACGGCGCAGGCGATGGCTGCCATCGCCACGGACTTCAATGCCTACTACAAGAACACCTATCCAGCGGTCTACGCGGTAAAGAAGGCGTCGATCGACCGTTCGGTGGTCTCACTGCAGCGGATCTTCGGTTCGACGCGGTTTCCGGAGATGAACGTGGACTGGCGCACGCACAAGGACAACGTCGGTCACTTCTACACGCAGGGATGTTTCCGCTGTCACGACGACCAGCACGTCAGTGCCGACGGCAAGCGAATCAGCAAAGAGTGCACCATCTGTCACACGGTGATGGGCGAGAACGGAGCAACCACGGAGTTCCAGCACCCCACGGAATTAGGCGATCTGCGGAACTTCAACTGTGCCGACTGCCATTCCGGCAGCGTCATGTCTCAATAAGGAGGTTTCCATGAACACCAGACGTGCTGCAGCATTCCTGACCGCGATGGCCCTCGCCACTCTGACCGCGTCGGCGGCGATGGCGGCGGATGGAGCTGCAATCTATAAAGCGAAGTGCGCGAGTTGCCATGCCGCGGATGGCAGCGGCCAGACGCCGATGGGGAAGTCGATGAAGGTCCGCGATCTCCGCTCGGCCGAGGTTCAGAAGCAGAGCGATGCGGAACTGAGGAAGATCACCGCGGACGGCAAGGCGAAGATGCCAGCCTACAAGGGCAAGCTGAGTGAAGCCGAGCTCACCGCCGTGGTCGCGCATATGCGCACCATGAAGCAGTAGAGCCCGCACCCGCGGTTGAACGAAGCGGCGGCCGTTGGCCGCCGCTTTTATTTTGGGAGGGAGGGCAATCACCGTGACATTTCGCGCCCTTTTCAAAGAGCTGGTCATTCCGAGCCGGCATCGTTGCTGATTCTCGCGCCGCCTCAAACGAGCTGACATTCCGAGCCCGCGGAGCGCGGCGCGGGATCCCGTGCTGTAAACGAGGGGGTGACGGGGGCCATCACGCCACTCCGCATTCCCGAGCCCTTACATCTCCCGAAGCTTGAGCATCAGCGCCGCCAGCGCAGCGACGATCACCGCGAGGGCGATGAGCAGACCGCGCCGGCGATAGGCCAGTTCATCCAGTGAGTGCTGACCGGCGATGAGCGCGGCCTGTGCGTGCTGGAGCGCTTCCTTTCGCTTGGCAGCGAAGGCACCACCACTGGAGAACGTGTGCACGAGGGTCTCGAGCTCGATCTGATTGTCGATCGCGCTGTCGAGCTCCGACCGGGCGGCCCGTATTTCCACCCCACCGCGCTGCGCGGCGAGGAGGATGCGTTCCGAGCGGGCGATCATGCTGGTGACTTCGCGCGTGCCGGTGAGGAGAGCCTTCGCCGTGTCGTGACCGGGGAAGCCGGGGATGAGATGGCAATCGCTGCAACGGCGCGCGGCCAGGCTGACCTCGCGGCCCGTTGCTGGGTCGCGGTATCCGTAATGGGTCTTGCCGATCCTGAATTTTTCGAACAGGCGGGCGAACTCGGGACGCAGGTGCGGCTTGCCGTCGTCCGCGGAGAGGATTCTGTGTGTCGGCAGCAGCAGCGCCTGATCGACCATCCAGTCGAAGCGTGCGTCGCCCTGCAGGTGGCGTTTGTCCGCGATTGCAAGGAGGGTTCCGCGCAGTTGCGCAAAATGTTCGGCCTTGGCCTTTGGTTCCGGAACGGCAGCGGCGAGCGCTCCGACCCCTTCGTGACAGAACGCGCACGGCGTGTCGGGCTGATTACCGAGCATGGCCACGGTGGGACGTGTGATTCCGTGATTGCTATGGCAGATCACACACCCATTGAACTGTGTGAGCTGCAGTGCAGAACGGCCGTCCTCGTGGCACGTTCCGCATTTGCCGTCGGGCGCGGCCGCGAGCAAGTCATTGTGGCGCTCCCATCCCGCAGCTTTGGGACTGGCGCGGAACAATTCCATTTCCCGGACGTGGCATTGGCCGCAGACAAAGGCGATGCTGGCGACGCCCGGGGGGGTCGCGCCATGGTTTCCGTGACAGTCATTGCAGGTTGGTGCCGTAAGGTCGCCTTTGACCAGCATGGCATTGGCGTGCACGCTGGTGCGCCACCGCGCGAATTGATCCACGGGCAGGTTGCGCCCGTTGGCGTGCATCCGTTTGGGATCGGAGTGACAGCGGCTGCACGTCTCGGCGACGTGTGTGGGATAGACCGGTGACTCCGGATTGCCTTTGCGGCGGATGTTGTGAACGGAATGGCAATCGATGCACGTGGCCACGTCGTCAATGCCCCGCTTCAACTGCTGTCCGTGATGGCTCGTCCAGTATTCGGTGACCATGTCGACGCGTGCGGCGGGGTTGTAGCGATTCATGTAGGCGGCGGAGGAATGACAGCGGCCGCAGAAGTCGGGGATCGCGGTGCGCTTCGGTGCGCCGATATAAGGATTGGGCTTGAAGTTGGGATCCATCGCGCCGGCGATGTCGTCGCCGAGCTTCGGGTCGGGATTCCCGCCATGACAGTCCTGACACGACAACCCAACTTGTGAATGGACGTCGGTGTTGAAATGCGTCACCTTCGCCCGGCCGGCCTCGTCGAACAGTTCCCCACCATGACAGTGAATGCACGACGTCTGGGCATGTGCGAACATCGCCGTGCAGACGATTACCATTGCAGCAACGAGGAATCGCGCTCTCATCGATTCTCCGATTCCCGCCCGCCACGAGTGACGAACGCGAGGAGCAACAGAAGGACCCCGCTGCTGATGACGACGTACAGCGGCAGCAGCGACATGTATCCCCAGCACGTCATGGCGATCACGAAGACGAGAGCCAGCGCGCCACCGATGCCCCACGCCCTTCCTTTGCCCGGTTCGCTGCGGTCGAGAAACGGCACCAGCGTCAGAAGCAGGCCGGCCGCGCCGAAGATCAGGATGGGAATGGCTTCGTATTCAAGTCCGAGAATCTCTCCGCCAGGCACCAGCTTCAACGTCTGAAACATGAAGACGAAGTACCACTCCGGCCGGATGTTCTCGTAGGCGGGAGCGAAGAGATCCGCTTTCTCTCCCAGTTCCCAGGGGAAGAGCGCCGCGAGCGCAGCCAGGACGCCTAACGCGAACAGCCAACCGGTGAGATCACGCAGCGCAAAGTGCGGGAAGAACTTCATCGGTTTCCGGCGGCGGGTTTCTTGTTCGCAGGATGCGGGGATGCTCATCCCCTTGACCTGCACAAGGATGAGATGACCGAGCAGCATCACGCCTGTGATCGCGGGGAGAACGGCCACGTGCCAGCCGTAGAAGCGGGACAACGTTCCGCCGGACACGCGTTCTCCGCCGCGGAGGAAGCGAACCATCCATGGACCGACCAGCGGAACGGCGCCCGAGATGTCCGTGCCCACCTTCGTCGCAAAGAACGCGAGCTGGTTCCAGGGCAGCAGGTATCCGGAGAATCCGAACCCCAGGATCAGGAACAGAACGAAGACGCCGGTGACCCACGTCAGTTCGCGCGGGGCGCGATAGGCCTTCAGGAAGTAGACGCTGGCCAGATGGAGAAAGGCAAAGAACACCATGAGATTCGCGGACCACGAATGGATCGAGCGGATCAGCCAGCCGAACGGCACGACGGTCATGATGAATTCGACCGATTCAAACGCCTCATTAGCCGACGGTCTGTAATAGAGCATCAGCAGCACACCCGTGCAGACCTGCACGATGAAAAAGAACAGGGTCATTCCGCCCAGATAGTAGAAGACGGTGAAGCGGTGAACAGGAACCGTCTTATGGGCGCCGAATTCGACGAGCGTGGACAGCCCAAGGCGATCGTCGAGCCACTTTCCGGCGCGGGCAAACATCGTCTTATGCGCGTGAGACGACGATCTTCGCCGGCTCGGAGCCCTTCGCTAAGAGGTTCACTTTGTAGGCGATGAGCGGACGGGGAGGCGGCCCTGACACGTTGCGGCCATTGAGGTCATAGGCGCCGCCGTGACAATTGCAGAAGATCCGGCTGCGGTCCTTCTGGTAGCCGACGATGCAGTCGAGATGTGTGCAGGTTGCGGAAAAAGCGCGATAGTCGGTGTCGGTGACTTTCAGGAGGATGACCGGCTCTGCGCCGAAGCGGACGATCTTGAATCCTTTTTCCATCAACTGCGGGTCGGTGGTGTCGCCGGCTTCGACCTGATTCGTCGTCGCTTCCGGGATTCGCGGCGGGCTCACAAAGCGGATGACAGGATAAAGAAACGAGACCACGACGGCGCCCAGAGATGTGCCGAGGAAATAGTTCAGAAACCGGCGTCGCGGTTGGGATTCGAGTGCGTCCATCACAGGTACCTTTTTGTCGCGGTGTGACGAGCATACTCTCGCTGCACGCATCGATGTGGCCTCTTTCGTCACGCAGCTTCGTGATTGCGGACACGACGGGATCCACACGAATCGTGCTTGGGTGACCTATGAACGTCGAGCGGCGACTGGACGAGCTCAATCTCCGGTTGGAGCAGATTGAGGAACGCCTTTCCATTCTCGAGCATCGGAGGCTCGAACACGCTGGGATGATCCCTCCGGAAATCCCCGCGATGCAGTCTCCAGTGATCGAGTCGGAGGCGAACGGCGAGGAGGAATCCTTTCTCCCGGGCGTCGATCTCGCCCTCATCGGAAAATCTCTTCTGATCCTCGGCGGCGCCTTTCTCCTGCGCGCGGCGACAGATTCGATGGCGGTGTCGAAACCCGTGGGTGTGGCCCTCGGAATTCTCTACGCGCTCGTCTGGATCGGCGCGGCGCTGCACTCGGTACGTCTGGGCCGCCGCAGCGCCGGCGTCTTCTACGCGGTCACGGCCGCGATCATCGCGTATCCGATCGTGTGGGAAGCGACGACGCGCTTTGGCGTGATGACGGCCAACATGGCCGCCGTCCTTCTGGCGGTGCTCAGCATTGGGCTGATCGAGGCAGGACGCCGCTATTCATTCGCGTCGTTTGCCTGGATCGCTGCAGCCGGAGCGACCTGCAACGCGTTGCTTCTGGCCGTTGCCACGAAGCAGGTGGTTCCCTTCCTCATCGAACTGACCGTGGTCGGCGCGGCGGCGTTCCTGCTGCACGCGAACGTGGTCGGTTGGGTGCGTGCGCTCGAGAGCGATCTCGTGGCGCTGCTGCTGTTTCTGGCGACGGTGCTCGATTCGTCGAGCGACGGACGGTTCGTCGTCGCGGCGGCCTTGCTCGGATTCGCGGGGATCTGGATCGCGGTGAGCCGTCCGGCCATGATGCAGGCCGCGTTGGGGACACTGCTCGGGGTCGCAGGCAGTGCGGCTCTCGTGTTGCCGGCCCGCGACTGTGCCATCGTCTGGAGCCTGGCGGCGGTGATTGCCGCGGAGATCGCGCGCCGTGGTGCGACGCGCGCTGTGACGATTCCATTCGCGGTGCAGAGCGCCGTGTGGACGATCCTGGCGGCTGCGCGCGGCGGTCTCTTCGCGTTCGCAGGCGCCGCGTTGCTGAATCGTGGAGAACGGCTGGAGGTGCCGCTGCTGGTCGTCGTGGTGGCAGCACTCAGTCTCGCCGCGTTTTTTCGCCATCGCAATGTCGTGCTTCTCGGCACGGCGATTTGCGGTGTCACGGCGTTGGCGCTGGTCGGGGTATCAGCCCCCATCGGAACCGCGGGCGAGAGCGTACACGCCCTGCTGCACACGGCCGTTCTGTCGATGGTGGCGGTGGCGCTCGCTGCGATCGGCCGGCTATGGCGGGTACGCGAAGCGTCGCAGCTCGCCGTCGCGCTGCTCGTGCTGACCGGCGCGAAGGTTGTGTTGCAGGACCTTCGCACCGGCACAGCCGCGGTGATGTTCATCGCGCTGGGCGTTTACGGCGGCGCGATGCTGGGCATCGCCCGGCTGAGGCGAGTCGTTCCTATTTCTTGAGACTGCGAACGAACCCGATCACGGCTTTCATGTCGTCCGTCCCCAGTCTGCTCGGCGGCATTTTGCCTTTGCCGGCCGTCAGGACTTTGGTCAGCTCCGCATCGGTCAGCGCCTGGACTTCCGGAGAGCTGAGATTCTTCACTTTGAGATTCTTGCCGACGGGAGTCTGACCACTGCCATCCGGTCCGTGGCAGGCAGCGCACTTAGTTTTGTAGAGCGCCGCGCCGTCGGCGAACGCTGTGAGGGGGAGAGCTGCCGCGAGCAGGACTGCGCAAACCAGTGTCTTCTTCATCCGATTCTCCTGTTTTGAGCATCGTATGCTCATTCACTGGAACGGTGTCGGCGCCTGCCGCTGTGGCGTCGTATTCGCTGTCACCAATCGTGGTGATCCTATGGTTCCGAGCCCTGATGCACCGGCAAACCGGCGCTCTGCCACCCGGCGAATCCGCCGAGAAGTGCGGAGGCTTCCAGGCCGCCGTTTCGGATGATGAGCGCCGCACCGGCGCTCGACTCTTCGGCCGGTCACGTACAGTACGTGACGATCGGCTTGCCGCGCGGCAGATAGGGGAGCTCGCCCTGCATGAACGAGAGCGGGATGTGAATGGCCCCGGGGATGTGCGCGTTCGTGTAGTCCGCGACATCGCGAACATCGATGACGACGATCTCCCCGCGCTCGAGGCGTTTGCTGAACTCGGCGGGGTCGATGCGAGGCACAGACTCCAGAGACTGTGACGGGGGTGGCGGCGCGGGCGTCGCTCGCGTCACGGCCGGACTCCCGGGCGCAACGGGTGGGTGGACCATTCGATTGGTGGTCCAGACGAGGATTCCTGCGGCCAGACCACCGCCGATTACATAGATGGCGAGATCACGCGTTTTCATCCAGTCCTCTCCATGGGACACACCATGCCTCAGTTCGACCGCGGGAGTGCATGGCAGACGTCACCTTGGAATGTGATGGCGTTCAGCTCTCTCGCTTCCCTTGATAGATAGAGGATGAGGTTGTTCCTGCTGATAGGATGAGGCTGTTCCTGGGCGGTCGGTCTCCGGTGGATCGATTCTCGCAGGTTGCAGGATGAAACAGAGGAGATTCTGATGATGAGTACCCGCTCAGTTGTGATTCTCGCAGTGATGGCCCTCGTGCTTGCCATGCCGGCGATGGCCGCCTCGGATGGCGCGGCCCTCTACAAGACGTCGTGCGTGTCGTGCCATGGCGCAAACGGGTCGGGGGAGACTCCCGCCGGCAAGGCGATGAAGATCCGTGATCTTCGCTCGCCCGTGGTCCAGAAGCAGACCGATCTCGAGATGACGAAGCTCATCTCGGGCGGCAAGGGAAAGATGCCGGCATACGGGAAGAAGATGTCGACACCCGACATCTCCGCTCTGATCGCACACATTCGCACCCTCAAGTAGGAACAGGATCCCGGGAGCGGCGGCGGTGATCCGCCTCCGTTCCCGAGCCTCACCTGACCAGGTGACAAATCATCCTGTGGCATCCCAAGTAATCGGGATAGGCTAGCGGTTGATGACCTTCGGTCGCATCGGTAAGGAGCGGTTGGTGGCCCTTCTGTGGGGTCTGCTGTTCGCCGGAATCCTGGCCGTCCTCATCGTTTTCGGATCGAGGAACCTGGCACACTTCGACGCGGCCCTCGTCGGTTACACGTTCGCAACGCTCTTTGCCACGTTCGCAATCACGTATCGCTACTCGATCTGGTTGCAGCGGCCACCGACCCGAACCTACTGGATCCGCGGCTGGCAGGTGTTCTTCAGCCGCAAGTATCTGGTTCGCAACGTCGGCAACTGGTTCGCACGAGTCGTCAACGACTTCGCGCTGAACCGGTTCATCTTCCGGCGCGACCGCACCCGGGGATTCACGCACGCTCTCATCATGTGGGGCTGCATCCTGGCGTTCGCGATCACCTTCCCGCTGGTCTTCGGCTGGATTCACTTTCAGACCGTACCCGGGAATCTCGACACGTATCGCACGTACGTCTTCGGGTTTGCCACGAGCTCGTTTCCGATTCATTCGCTCATGGCGTTTCTCATCTTCCATGGTCTGGTCTGGTCGGCATTCCTGGTCATCGCCGGTGTCATGCTGGCGTTGCGACGGCGCATGCGCGATCACGGCGCGGCGGCGGTGCAGCGTTTCGGGGAAGACATCCTGCCGCTCGTGCTCCTGTTTGCGATCAGTATCACCGGACTGTTTCTTACCGCGAGCAACACATGGATGAAAGGCTACGGCTACGACTTCCTGGCGTTGCTCCACGCCATCACGGTGATCTTCACGCTGCTCTGGCTTCCGTTCGGAAAGTTCTTCCACATCTTTCAACGACCGGCGCAACTCGGTGTCAGCTTCTATAAGGATGTCGGTGCACTGGAGGGGATGGCCAAGTGCCGTCGCTGCAACGCGGAGTACGCACCGCTCCTCCAGATCAACGACCTCATCGCCGTCGAGCGCGCCCTTGGTTACCGCTACGAAGTGGACGTTCCCGAAGTCGAGCACTACCAGCGGATATGCCCTCCATGCCGGCGTTCGCTGCTCGCGATTGCACAAGGCGATCTGTGGCATCAGACCGCGAGGACAGAGAGCTAATGGCGACACTTCCCCGAGAACAGGATGTTCTCATCGATGCTTTTGGTCCGCACCTCAACCGCATGGAAGGGCTCCGGCTTGACACCGGCGTCGAGCCGGACAGGATCGTCAAGACGCACTGCTGTTTCTGTGGGCAGCAATGCGGGATTCAGCTCAAGGTGAAGGACAACACCGTCATCGGATTCGAGCCCTGGTACGACTTTCCGTTCAACAAGGGGATGCTCTGCCCGAAAGGGGTGAAGCGATACCTGCAGGGTGGTCATCAGGATCGGCTCGTCACGGCACTGGCGCGCGATCCGTCATCGGCGACGGGATTCCGTCCGATCGCCTATGACGAGGCGATCCGGAAAGTGGCGGCGGAGATCGAACGCATTCAGACGACCTACGGACCGAATGCGTTCGGTGTGCTCTCCGGTGCCAGCCTGACCACCGAGAAGTCGTATCTGATGGGCAAGTTCGCTCGCGTCTGTCTCAAGACGAAGTACATCGACTACAACGGCCGGCTTTGCATGGTCAGCGCCGGCGCGGCGAACAAGAAAGCCTTCGGCATCGACCGGAGCGCCAGTCCGTGGTCCGACATCCTCGGCGCGGAGGTGGTGCTCATCGCCGGCTCGAATACCGCGGAATGCTCGCCCATCACGACGAACTACGTGTGGCAGGCCCGCGAGAACGGCGGGAAGGTGATCGTGATCGATCCGCGCATCACGCCGATCGCGCGTACCGCGGATGTCTTCCTCCCCGTGAAACCGGGCCGTGACGTCGCGCTGTTCAATGGGATCCTCAATCTCATGATCGAGAACGACTGGCTCGATCATGCATTTATCGACAACCACACCACCGGCTTCGACGCCGTCGCGGAGCATGTGCATCAGTGGACGCCCAAACGGACGGCCGAGGTGACGGGCGTCGCAGAGAAGTCGATCCGACAGGCTGCAGAACTGTGGGGTCAGGCCAAGACGAGTTTCCTGATGCACGCCCGCGGGATCGAGCATCACTCGCATGGGGTCGAGAACTGCCTCAGCGCCATCAACATCGTGCTCGCCTCCGGCCGGATCGGTCGCGAGTTCTGCGCGTACGGGACAGTCGTCGGTCAGGGCAACGGGCAGGGGGGGCGCGAGCACGGGCAGAAGTGTGACCAGCTCCCCGGATGGCGGGACATCAGCAATCCGGCGCACCGCGAGTACATCGCCGGCGTCTGGGACGTGAAGCCGGAAGAGATCCCGGAGGCGGGCGTCGACTGCTACGAGATGATGCGGAAGATCGACTCGGGCGAGATCAAAGGCCTGCTGAACATCTGCTTCAACCCGAAGGTCTCCCTTCCCGACAACGCGTTTGTCACCAAGGCGCTGGAGAAGCTCGAGTTCTTCACCGTCATCGATTTCTTCCTCAGCGAGACGGCGCAGCACGCCGACATCGTCCTGCCGGGATCGCTGCACGAGGAAGACGAAGGGGTCGTGGCGCAGGTCGAGGGACGGGTGATCAAGATCAACAAGGCCGTCGATCCGCCGGGTGATGCCACGCAGGATTGGCGCATCATTCAGGACATCGCCCAGGCGATGGGCCGCCCGCACGGCATGACGTTCGACAGTCCGCGCGCGATCTTCGATGAGCTGCGCGTCGCCTCGAAAGGGGGCGTGGCGGACTACTTCGGGATCAGCTACGAGAAGATCGAAGCAAACAACGGGATCTTCTGGCCCTGTCCGTCGGAAGATCATCCGGGGACGCCGAGGCTGTTCGAAGAGGCGTCGTGGAATCCGGTGGCGAAGGGTGCGGGGCCGTTCTACTTCCCCGACGGCAAGGCTCGATTCAACGTGCCGGCGTACCGGCCTCCCGCCGAAGATGTCGACGACGAGTACCCGATCATCCTCACGACCGGCAGGGTCGTCAGTCAGTTCCTATCCGGGACGCAGACGCGGCGGATCGGGCCGTTGGTCGATCAATATCCCGAGCCGCGGATCGAGATGCATCCGAAGCTCGCGGCGAAGTACGGAATCGCAGATGGCGACTGGGTGACGGCGGCGTCACGGCGCGGCGACCTCACCCTGCAGGCCCAAGTCGTGACCACGATCCGCCCCGATACGATCTTCATTCCGTATCACTGGGCAGGGCGGAAGTCGGCGAATCAGCTCACGATTGCGGCGCAGGACCCGGTCTCGAAGATCCCGGAATACAAGGTGTGTGCGGTGAAGATCGAGAAGGTGGCGGGCCCATGAGAGGAGTCACAACCGGGAGCGCTGCTTCGCTTCCTGTCCGTTCGATTGGTCTGGGGTCTGCCCATCCGAAGTGCGGCGGTTCGCGATGAACATGCAGGAGTTCTTCATCGATCCGAACCGCTGCATCGGCTGCCAGTCGTGTGTGGCCGCCTGCTCGGAATGCGACACGCACAAAGGTCATTCGATGATCCACCTCCAGTACGTGCAGCGGCCGATCTCGGTCCAGACCGTGCCGGTGGTCTGCATGCATTGCGACTCGCCGACGTGCGCGGAAGTCTGTCCCGCCGATGCGATCAAGCGGACGGACGACGGCGTCGTGCAGACGGCCAGGAAGCCGCGCTGCATCGCCTGCAATAACTGCGTGCTGGCGTGTCCCTTCGGCGTGCCGAAGATGGAGGTCGAGTACTCGCTGATGATGAAGTGCGACCTCTGTTACGACCGCACCTCCGTCGGATCGAAGCCGATGTGCGCTTCGGTCTGCCCGAGTGGCGCGCTCTACTTCGGCACCCGCGAAGACATCGCGCGCGAACGCCCGCGCTCCGAGCCGGTCAACACATTCCGCTTCGGCAATCAGGTCATCACCACGAAAGTCCACATGATGGTCCCCCGTGACGCCGCGGTGCAGCACATCGACGTCACCGCAGCCATGAACGAAGCGCCCGTGAATCCCACGGGCATGCTCGACAACGTCTTCGACGAGATGTGACGATGACCCTAAAGAACCCCGATCAGCTCTCCGTCCCGCCGGATGGCAGGCCGTATCACGACCAGCCCCAGTGGCGGAACGACTTCCCCATCGACTGGCCGCAGGACGAGCTCGTGGCCCGCCGCGACTTCACCAAGTTCCTTGTCCTGACGAGTTTCGCGTTTGCCGTGGGCCAGGTGTGGATCGCGGTGGAGAACCTGGCCCGCAAACGGAGAGGACGTCCGCCGGTGCGGAGGATCGCGAAGCTGGATGCGATTCCCGTGGGCGGCGCACTCACGTTCGCCTATCCCGAGCCACACGACGACTGCGTTCTCGTGCGAACGGCTCCCGATCGCTTCGTCGCCTATGGCCAGAAGTGCACGCACCTGAGCTGCGCGGTGGTGCCGCAGCCGGAGAAGAACTGCCTCTACTGCCCCTGTCATCACGGCTTCTTCGACCTGGCCACGGGAGAGGCGACGGCAGGCCCGCCACGCCGCCCGCTGCCGCGCGTCACACTGGAGATCCGCGACGGGGTGCTCTACGCCACGGGAGTCGAGGTGCGCGCATGAGGCGCCGTTTTTCCCGGCGCCAGAAGATGACGATCGTCTTCGGAATCCTCTGCATCGTGCTGATCATCGTCGTGATGCAGCTCTGGCTGCTCACGGCCACCATGAATGCGTTTCTCGGTGGGGACGAAGCGGCCATCAACCCCGCGGCGATCGCCAGCATCCTCTGTCTGTTTCTGAACGGCGGCCTGCTCTGGTACGTCTACCAGATGGAGCGGCCGTGAGCCCCGGGCGGATGGAAGGCTTGCGGACGTTGCATCCCGCCTATTTTGCTCTGGTGATGGCGACGGGAATCGTCTCGATCGCCGCAAAGATGATGGGGATGAGCATGATCGCGATGGCGCTGCTCGCTGTCAACGCCGTCGCGTTTGCCTGCCTCGTCGTGCTGACGATTTTCCGCATCGTGCGCTTTCCGCGCGAGGTGTTCGCCGATCTGATCGACCATCAGCGCGGCGTCGGCTTTTTCACGATGGTTGCCGCTACCAGCGTGCTCGGCTCGCAGGTCGTGATCCTCCTGCAGAACCCTCGCGTCGGGCTCGTGTTCTGGTTCATCACGCTCGCGCTCTGGCTCGTTCTCATCTATGCCGTGTTCGCCGCCTTCACGGTGAAAGAGGTCAAACCGGCGCTCGATCAGGGGATCAGCGGCGGCTGGCTCGTCGCGGTCGTGGCGACCGAGTCGGTGTCGACGCTGGCCTCGTTACTCGCGCCGTCATTCTCCGCGCACGCGGAAAGGCTTTTGTTCGTCAGCCTCTCGTTCTGGCTTGCGGGCGGGATGCTCTACATCTGGCTGATCTCCCTGATCTTCTATCGCTACACATTCTTTCGATTCGCTCCCTCGGATCTGATGCCTCCGTACTGGATCAACATGGGTGCGATGGCGATTTCGACGCTGGCCGGTACGCTGTTGATCGCCAATCAGCCCGGCTCCGCTCTTCTGGGTAAGCTGGGACCGTTCCTCCTGGGATTCACGCTGTTCTTCTGGTCAACCGCGACCTGGTGGATTCCGATGCTGCTCATCCTCGGATTCTGGCGGCACGTGTACCGACGGTTTCCGCTGACCTACAACCCGTTGTACTGGGGCGCGGTCTTTCCGCTCGGCATGTACACTGTCTGCACGTACCGGCTGGCCAAGGCAGCCGCTCTTGATTTCCTGTTCATCATTCCGCGGGTGTTCGTATTTGTGGCGCTGGCTGCATGGGGACTGACATTCATCGGTCTCGTTCTCACACTGGTGCGCTCCGGCCCTGATGCGGTTCCATCGCCGCGTGAGAACGATCACACCCTGGTATGACGGCAGTCATTCCCGCCGGATCGTGGTCCCTCCTAACGTAGCGTCGAGGCGACCAATGCGCGAACCATTTGATCCATGCGTCACCCCGTGGCAGATCGACGGATCGGAGTTCTACGACCTCGAGACCCACCGGGAGCGGATGGAGTTTCTCCTCCGGTACGCCGTGCTGGCACCTTCGAACCGGAATACGCAGCCCTGGTCGTTCCGGATTACCACGGCGGGCGTCGAGGTCTTTGCCGACTACTCGCGGCGTCTGCTGACGATCGATCCTCACGACCGTGAGCTCTTTCTGAGCGTTGGTGCCGCGATGACGAATTTTCGCGTCGCGGCCGCTCATTTCGGATACGTGACCCGCGTCCGCTACGACGCCCGTCCGGAAGAGCGCGTGCCGGTCGCCTACATCCACGTCTGTGAGACGTGCGGTCCCGATGCCTGGCTCTCGTCGCTCTTTGGTTCGATTCAGAAGCGTCATACGAACCGCTCCCCGTTCGACGGCAGGCGGATCGAGCCGCGGTCGCTGTCTCGTCTGTGTGATGTGCTGGCGAAGTTTCCGGAGACGTTCCGGTTGATTCTCCCCGACGAGAACCATCGGGCCGCGGAGCTCATCGAGTATGCCGAGCGGTTGCAGATGAGCCGGCCGGCCGTCCGCGCGGAGATGGCCGAATGGATTCGCGCCGATGACGGTGCGCACTCGGACGGTATCTCCGCCGAGGCGTTCGGCATCCCGCGATTCCTGGCGTCGGCCGCGGCATGGCTGGTCCGTAAATTCAACGCGGGCGCATGGTATGGATCGCGGGATCGGCGCCTGGCCGAGAGCGCATCGACGCTGCTGGTCGTCAGCGCCCCGGATGACCGCGTGTCGTTGCTGCGGGCGGGGGAGGCCCTCGAGACCCTGCTGTTGACGATCACGGAGAACGGTCTGCAGTATTCGTTTCTCAATCAGGCGATCGAAACTGAAACGCTGCGCGCACGCGTCCAGGAGCTCTCGGGTACGAGCGCGCCGGCGCAGTTGCTGATCCGGATCGGCTCCGCCTCGCACGAGGCGCGAACGATGCCGCGGCGGACGGTCGGCTCGGTGCTCGCCGGAGCGGCATAGAACCAGCCGGCTCCCCGACGTCCCGGCGTGAACGCTATTGTGACTGGCATCACCCGTGTGTGTGCTCTCCGGCATTTCTGATCATCGTCCGGAACTGCTCTGATCAGTGCCATGACCGTCAGCGTCGCGCCCACCGGCGAGGAAATCGAGATCGAGGCGTTCGAGCGGCTCAAACCGCGTCTCAGTGATTTGTGGGACGTCGTCTTCCCGGGCGATGACGAGACCTACACCTCCGTCATCGTGCCATCGCTCACACTCGACCAGGCCGAGATGACAAAGATCCCCGGCATTTCCTTCTACGAGGAGCGGCTGCTGTTTCTTCTCATGCGCCTTCGCAACCCGCGCGCGAACGTGGTCTACGTGACGTCGCAGCCGCTGCATCCGATGGTGGTCGACTACTATCTGCACCTTCTCGCCGGAATCCCCGCCAGTCACGCCAGAGCCCGCCTCACTCTGATCTGCGTCTATGACAGCTCGCCCCGGTCGCTGACAGAGAAGGTTCTGGAACGCCCGCGTGTGCTGGAGCGCATCCGCGCGAGCATTCCCAATTCGAGCCGGGCGTATCTGACGGTCTACAACTCCACACCGCTCGAACGGAAGCTGGCGGTCGCGCTCGACGTCCCTCTCAACGCCCCTGATCCGCGCCTGGTCCACCTCGGGTTAAAATCTGAGGGGCGCACGATCTTCGCTGCCGTCGGGATCCACCTGCCGTTTGGACGCGAACATCTGCACTCCGCCGACGACATCGTCGGCGCCCTGCTCGCGATTCATGACCACCGGCCTGCGATCCGACACGCCGTCCTCAAGCTCAACCACGGATTCTCGGGCGAAGGGAACGCACGTTTCGCGTATCCGCCCCAGGTGGACGCAGCCAGCATCCGCCGCGCTCTCGGTTCGCTGCAGTTTTCGGTCGAATCGGAGTCGGTCCCTGCATTTCTCGCAAAGTTCGCCGCGGGTGGAGGCGTGGCGGAGGAGATGATCGAAGCGAGCGAGGTACGGTCGCCGAGCGTGCAACTGCGCATCAATCCGCGCATGGATGTAATCCTCGCCTCGACACACGAACAGATCCTCGGTGGACCGTGTCAGCAGGTGTTTCTCGGATGCGTGTTCCCCGCGCAAGACGACTACCGTCTGGAATTGCAGCGTCAGGCTCTGCTCGTGGGAAGGGAGCTCGCGGCGCGTGGTGTGATCGGACGGCTGTCCGTCGATTTCCTCGCATCCCGGAACCGTGCGGATGAGCCATGGCTCCTGACCGCCATCGAGATCAACCTCCGCATGGGGGGAACGACCCATCCCATGCTCGCACTCCGTTTTCTCACGGGTGGCGAGCTCGATCGCACCTCTGGTTTGCTATACGGATTGGACGGGTTACCGAAGTTCTACCGGGCATCGGACAACGTGCAGTCCGAGGCGTACAGGGGCCTGCTGCCGGAAGATCTGATCGAGATCGTCACGGTGAACCATCTCGACTTCAATCACCGCACCACGACCGGCGTGGTCTTTCACATGATTGGAGCGGTCTCTCAGTTCGGAAAATTCGGAATGACGGCCATCGCCAACAGCCGAGAGGAAGCGGAGCACCTTTTTAACCGCGCCATCGAAGTGCTCGACCGGGAAACGGAAGGGAGGTCGCGATGAACGAAATCGTCCTGACACGAGAGGCTGCTGTGGCCCGCCTGCGCCGTAAACTGATCTCACTGAAGGAAGAGGGGAAATCGGTCTGCCTGATCGCGGCGGAGAAGGACATCTTCTGCCGCGGCTTCCGTCGCGACGATCATGACGAGCTGCGGTTCCGCTATGCGGCCGCGATCGACGGCGTGGAACATCTTACGCGCGAGGAACTGGAGTCGCGCGCCAACGCCCTTCAGCTCGAGCGACAGAAGCAGGAGGGCACGCTCCTCTGCTGCGATGTGCAGGCGATGTGTTACGAGACCTGTCGCTCGTGGGACGACTTCACGAACGAGGATCTGGCGCGATTCTGCGCCGAGATGCTCGGCGAAACCGTTCATGTGAGAGGAAAGATCACGCCGGTGGCGTTGTAAGACCTGACCGGTGCGCGGCGTGGCCTCGTCTGTAGCGGCCGGTTCGGAACGCGTGTATTCTCTTGACGGGTTCCAATTTCCAAGCAATTTCACGCAGCTGCGGATTCCTGCGCCTTGAACGCGATTGAATCCCTGTAGTTGCGCTGTTCGTTTTTTTCGCGGTATCGCCCAAGAGGAGAGAGGCTCTGCGACCGTCGACGACACAGGAAGTCGGGAGTGTGGGTGCTGGAGCGGGCGCAGGCATGCGCCGTCGCCGGCCGCGAGGATTCATTCTCACGCTCGAGCTCCTGGTCCTGCTCAGCATCTTCGGCGTTGTGGCGATCTTCGTGATGGTCCTGATCCAGCAGCATTTCGTGCAGGAGGCGGGGGACTATTTCAATCGCACGATCTTCATCTACGACTCGAAGGCGCCCTCGGGAAGCAGCGTGCTGGTCGGTCGTGCGGTCAGCTTCAATGCGCTCGAAGCGCCCGAGATCATCTATCGCGATCCCAGCTCGTCGCCCCCGCTCGCCGCACTTCTCGGCGTGCGCGCCAACAACTTCACGACCCGGCAGTCGGTGTACTACGACAACGCCAATTGCACAGGCGCCTCGTGGATGCTCGATCCGACCAATCCCACTTCGGGGACGGTGGGGGAGGTGTCGGACCTCTATGGTCTGCAAGGTACCGCCTACGCGATCGGGATCTCGGGCACCGACCAGAATGTGCTCTACCGGTCGAGGCCCGGCGGCGGGGCCCCCGCGGTCACGCCCGCGTCGCGCTGGGTGTCCGAACGCTACAGCCTCAATTGCCAGCCGGTGATCGACGATCCCGTACTGCGCGCGGCGCTTATCCCCGCGAACCTCGTCACGTCGATGAACACGATCTACACCCCTCCTTACTGGACGCCCACGACTCTGGTCGGACCGCCGATCAGCGCGGCTACCGCACCGAAGAAAGAGGGTGACCCGTGGCCTTGATGGGGCGCACCGATCGGGTGCTGATCGTTCATGGAGACCCGGCCGTGCGGCGGGAGATCGAGAACGTCGTCCGCCGCGCGCACAAACACTCCATCGCCGCGCGTCATGCCGGAACCGCGGGCGCGGCTGTGCAGCTCGCGCGCGATTTCGATCCGCGCATCGTCCTGCTCGATCTCGTGCAGGATCGCGCCCTGGCCCTCAGCGTCGCCAAGGAACTGCGCCGTCCCGACCGGCTGCTGATTGGTCTCGTCAACCCGCTGATGGATGGGGGAGCCGGTGCGGAAGCCGAATTCCTGCGGCAGGCGGTGCGCGCCGGCGTCAGCGACTTCGTGTCGTTGCCGCTGTCGGACACCGAGATCGCCGCCGCGCTCGAGACGGCGCCACAGGCCGGACCGTCGGCGCACGAAGGCCGCGCCATCGCATTCTTCGGCCATCAGGGCGGCGTCGGAACGACGACGCTGGCGATCAACACGGCGATCGCAATCCGTGTGGCAGAGCAGAACCGGACCGTGGCCATCATGGACGCCAACATTCAATTCGGTTGTGTGGCCGCCCACCTGGGAATGGTTCCGGAGCGCGACCTCGGCGATGCGATCCGCGAGCTCGACCTCGGCCCGATGTTTCCGCTGCCCTCGACGGGATCGGATGCGCCGATCTCCCTGCTCGCCAGCCCGCTGGATCCCCGCGCCGCCGAGATGGTGACGCCCGAGGACGCGAGCCGGGTCGTGATCGAGCTGCGGCGACGATTCAACACCGTCGTGATCGACACCGCGCCCGTGCTCGACCTCATGACCCTGTCGGTTCTCGATCTGAGTGAAACGGTCGTCGTCGTGACCGAGCCTCTCGCTCCCGTCATCGCGGGCACGGCCCGGCTCCTGGGGATGCTCTCGGGTCTGGGGTTCTCCGACGACCGCGTACGGCTCGTGGTGAGCCGCTACCGCGATGCACCCGACGTTCTCTCCGCGGCCGTCGTCGCCCAGCAGCTCAACCGCGCGGTCGATCATGTCGTGCCCTTCATGATGCCGGTCACAGCGGGGACGCACCGCGGAATCCCGGCGATTTTCGAGAGGGGCACCGCGCCCTTCACCGATGCCGTCAAACGCCTCGCGCGCGACGTGACCCACGGCGCGGGAGTGGCGCGAGGAAAGGTCTGATGCGATGACGGAGAACGTGGTTGCGCAGAGCGAGGATCTGCGTTCTCTGATCCGGTCGGCCTGGACGCGACGGCGCCTACCGGCGATGCCCGCGGACCCATCGCGCCCCGCTGCGACGCCGGAGCCCGGCCTTCGCCAGCGCCTCTTTCAACGCATCCTCAAGACCCTCGAGACTCCGAGCTCCGGCGTGAGCGTGCGCGCACGCGTCCGGCGCGTCATCGAAGAAAGCCCCGAGCTCGACGGCATCGACGACGAATGGCTGGCTCGGATCGAACGTGATCTGATCGACGAGGTCGACGGACTGGGACCAGTCGCGTCGTTGCTTCGTGATCCGACGATCTCCGATATCCTGATCAACGGGCCAGGCGACGTCTGGGTCGATCGCTTCGGCAAACTGGAACGGACGAGCGTCCGGTTCGAGGATGAAGCCCATCTGCGCCGGATCCTTCGCCGGATGGTCGGCACGCAGGGACGGAGACTGGACGAAGCGGTTCCCTATGTCGACCTCCGCCTTCCCGATGGTTCGCGGCTGAACGCGGTGCTCTCGCCCGTGAGTCTGCGCGGTACGGTCGTCTCGATCCGGCGGGCGCGGGAAGCGTCTTACCGGATGGAAGACCTCGTCGCGTTCGGAAGTCTCACCGCCGAGATGGGCGAGCTGCTCGCCGATGCCGTTCGGTTGCGGCGGAATGTCCTCGTTTCGGGTGGGTCGGGTGCGGGCAAGACCACGCTCCTGAACGTGCTGTCGCGCGAGATTCCGCCGGGCGAGCGGGTGGTGACGATCGAGGAGACCGCGGAGCTGCGGCTCGAGCATCCGCATGTGATCTCGCTCGAAGGACGACAGGCCAATGTCGAGGGCTCCGGTGGGATCGATCTTCGCGTGCTCGTGCGCAACGCGCTGCGGATGCGCGCGGACCGGATCATCGTCGGCGAGGTGCGTGGTGCCGAGGCGTTCGAGATGCTGCAGGCGATGCACGTTGGGCACGACGGCAGCCTCACCACGATTCACGCGAACTCGGTGCATGACGCGATCCGCCGTCTGGAGAGTCTCGTACTCATGGGCGGTGTCGAGCTCGGAGCAGCCACGGTCAACGAGATCATCGCGTCGACGATCCATCTGATCGTACAGCTGACGCGCTATCCCGATGGGAGCCGCCGCGTCTCGAGTGTAGCCGAGGTCGTGAGGGCGAACGGTGTGACGACGGCGCGGGAGCTATTCGTCTACCGGACCGCTGCCCGGCGATTCGAGCGCTCGGCCGCGCTCGGCGATTTTCTGCTGCGTCTCAACGGACCCGAGCTGGAGCGGCCGCGGTGAACAGTCTCGCGCAATCGATCCTCGTGGTGATCGCGCTGCTGATCATCGTGTTTCTGATCATCCGCAGTATTCGGCTGACCCGAGGCCGGGTCGAAGACGAGGCGCATCTGGGACGGCTGCTCGCTGGACGGCAGGGGGACGAGGCGGAGACCGCGGATGCTGGTCGTCCGCCCGGCCGCATCGAACGGAAGTTACGCGCGGCCGGGATTCAGACTCCGCCGATGATCGTGATCACGATCATCGTATTCATCGGCATCTTCGTGGCACTGCTGGCGATGAATCTCTCGCCCGTCCTCATCTGGGCGGCGCCGCTGGCCGGTCTGGCGGCAGTGTGGATCATCTTCTCTCTGATCTCCGAAGCGGCGCGGTTGCGGGCCTGGCGTTTCGAGAACCGGCTGGTCGACGCGATTGACCTGATGGCCGGCGCGTTGTCCGCCGGCCAGAATCCGGTCGAAGCTCTGGCCAGCGCGGCGGAAGGAGCACTCGATCCAGTGAAGCGCGAGTTGCGCTTCGCAGCGGAGCAGCTTCGCAACTCCGTTCCGATCGAGCGTGCGCTGCACCGCATGGCTGTCCGATACGACTGCGAAGGCGTGCGCATCTTCACGCAGCTGCTCATCGCCAAGTGGGAAGTCGGCGGTCCGTTCGCACCGGTGCTCCAGGCCGTCAATCGCACGCTGCGGCACGGGCTGCGTCTGCGCGCGCAATTGCAGACGCACGTGTCAGGCGCGCAGACCTCGGCGATCATCGTGGCGGTCATCCCGTATCTATTGATCGCGTTTTTTGCGTGGAAACGACCCGAGGCGATCGATCGGGTCTGGGCGCTTCCGTGGGGACCGCAGATGTTCGTCGGAGCGATCGTGTTGCAGATCGCCGGCTTCATCTGGCTGCGCCGCATTCTGAGGACGGAACTGTGAACGTAGCCGTCGATCTTGCGATGCTCCTGCTGCTCCTGGTGATGATCGTCATTGCCGTGATGATTCGCCGCGGGGGTGCGGCAGGCCTGCGCTACTGGCCGCCGCTGCTTCGCGCCGCCGGTTTCGATCCGCGGCGTTCCGCACCGTTGTATTGGGGCGTGAAGATTCTTCTCGCGCTCCTGCTGCCGCTGCTGATTGCCGAGTTGCTTCGCTCGACGACCTCCGGATGGTTGTTCTATGTCCCGCTGGCGATCATCGGCTTCTTCCTGCCCGACCTCTGGCTCGTCAGCCGCCGCCGGCGACGGCAGTCACGCATCCTTCAGGCGTTGTCGTTTTTTCTCGATCTTCTTGTCTCCCTTTTGCGCTCGGGGCTGGAGGTCGAAGAAGCGTTTCGCCGTGCCGGAGAACGCGGCCTGCCCGCGGGCCATCCGCTCGCGCAGGAAGTTCACTGGGTGTCGGACGAGATTGCCGGAGGTGCCGACCGCGCGGTGGCGTTCGGGGCGATGGCCAGCCGGAGCAAAGTGCAGGATCTGCACGCCATCGCTGCCGCGCTGGAGCTCGGATCGCGGCTCGGTTTTCCGGTGGCGGACATCCTGGCCAGCCAGGCGGAGATTCAGAGGGAGCGCCGGGCCGAGCGAGGAAAGAAGCGAATCGACCGCGCGATGATGCTCGCACTGATCCCGGTGCTGCTCTGCGGGTTTCCGCTGTTCATCGTCGTCGTCGTGCTGCCATTCGTTCTGGAGATTTTCCGGACGCTTGATTTGTTCAAGACGTTTCGTTGACGCCACCGGGCTCAGGTGGTACCGTTTCCGGCGGGTCCCCCATTCTCTTTTTTCTTTGTAAGCGGCATGCCGTCCGGATTGTCTGGTCAGCGCCCGCATTTATCAACGGGGTATGTGTGTCGAGAGGAGAACGTTCCATGTCACGGAAGATCCGTAATCGTCGTTCACAATCGGGGTTCATCGTCACCATCGAGTTGCTGCTTCTAGCCACCATCCTGGTCATCGGCTTGATCGTCGGGATGACCAGTGTCCGCGATGCGGTGCTGACCGAACTGGCTGATGTCTCCAATTCGATCGGGTCGCTCAACCAGGGCTTCACCGTTTCCGCTGTTTCCAACGCCGCAGGTACGGCCGCAACGGCTGGAAGCGCGTTCGCGGATGCGCCCGACACGAACGGCGGGAAGCCGATCGACTTCGCCCTCGGCGATGCCGGTTCCGTGCTCGCCCCCGAGCTTCAGTTCGCTCCGCCAAACCCGGCTCTCAGCGAGGTTCTCCCTCCGGTTCTGCAGTAACTCGGATATTCAATGCCGCGGCGGGGCAACCGTGCCCCGCCGCTTTTGACCTGCTGCCGTTAACGTGGTGTGTGCGGTCCCGGCGTCGCGAACGTCGATCGGGATCGCTGGCCGAGAGGTGTGATTGTGTATAACGACCGAGGTCGAGGACACATCTCGATTCCGTACATCCTGACGTTCGCTGTGGCTGTACTGCTCGTCGTCGCCCTCGCCGCCCGTCAAGTCACACGGGTCACCTCGACGCGAGTCGTTGTCGCGCGTGCCGGTCTCGTTGCCGGCGAACGGGTCGACGCCTCCAAGCTGACTGTCGCGGATGTGGCGAAGGGCGCGGTTCCCGCCGGGGCGATCCTCGATCCAGCCGTCCTCCTCGGTCATGTCATCCAGCGTGCCGTAGCGGTGGGACACCCGATCACCGCGACCGACTTTTCACCCCCGCCGTCGGCGAGAAACTGGCTCTCGGATGCTCCGCCGCTGGGGCGGATCGTCGTGACCGTTTCCACTCCCGGAACGTTGATTCCCGTCCAGCAGCTTCGTCTTGGCGACCAGTTCGAACTACTGGGTGTCACGCAGCAAGGGGAGTCGAAGGTCATCGCCCGCGATGCCTACTATCTCGGCGCCATCCAGGCCGCGCGCCGGGAAGCGCCGAAGGGACCGCTAGAGAATCTGGTCCAATCCGCGAACCACGATCGCCGCCCGACCGGCGTCATCGGACTCGTCCTGGCGGTGCGACCCCAGGACGTGACACCGATCGCAGAGACGCAGGCTAAGGGAGACGCCATTACTCTGGCCTTGCACGGCAGCAAGGAAATCCTGAGCGGGCGGCTGCTACAAATTGCACCACAACGGGTGCATACTTCTGTCGCTGCGGGCCCGGACAGGGTCGAGTTGATCGCCGGAGCCCACAGGGAGAAGGTCGACTTGCACTGATATGAGAAAACTTGGTGTGGCGTGTGGGGTGGTGTTTCTCGTCGTCAGTTCTGTCCATGCGGCCAGAGCTCCAAAGAAAGTCTCGAAACCGGCCGCCGTCGAGCAGCCGGCTCCAGCGCCAGGCCCGATTCAGGCCGCGCCGGATCTCATCCGCGTTCGTGTCGGCAGCGGCAATGTCATCACCTTTCCATCCCGTGTCGTGCGCGTGGCGGTGGGCGATGAAAAGATCGTCGCCGTCCATGTCGTCGAGTCGAAGCAAATCCTGCTGCAGGGTCTCGCTTCCGGCCGCTCGACGTTCTTCGCCTGGCTCGCGGACGGACGACGTCTCAAATACGACCTGATTGTCTCGCCACGCATGGAAGTGCTGGAGTCGGCACTCCATGATCTCGATCCGCGAATCGACCTGGAGCAGAACGGTGACGGCACGTCGCTGGTCTTGAGCGGGCGCGTCGACAGCGAGAAGGTCGCCAACGCAGCACGTCAGCTTACTGAGAATATGCTCGGTACCGTTCCCGGAACTGCCAGCCGCGTCGTCAGCCTGATCCAGTTTCCCGGCTCGAACGATGCCGACATCCGCCTGACCTCCGCTCTGGGCGATGTCGATCCGCGCATTCATCTGCGCCGGATGCAGGTCGGATCAAAGGTGAGTAACACTGCGGACGCCGTCGTCCTCGAGGGGCGCGTCAAGGACATCTCTGCGCTCGTGCGCGCGATCACGCTCGCCGAACTGCAACTGGGAGGTGTGGGCGGGAAGATCGAACCACTCTCTCCCGATGCAGTCGACCGCGGCCGCAACCGGAACTTTAGCGGGCTGAACAAGCTGCAAAGCCAGGACGAGGCGCCTCAGGGGCTGGCCTCCTACATCGCCCGCGGTCTGATCCTTAAATCCGCGTCGGGACGCGTGCTCTCCTTCCTCGAAGTCGATGAGTTGCCCCAGATCATGGTCAATATCCGCGTGCTCCAGATCGATCGCGGTCGCGCTCGGCGCCTCGGGATCGACTACCGGGTGGACGGCGCGCGATTCTCCGTCGGCAGCTTTCAGCAACCCGGAAGGTCGGGAATGGCCGCTCCCCCGAGTCCTCCTTCCATTACTTCGATCCTGGGTGGAAACGTCGTGGCCACATTCGTCGACAAGACGTTCGCGATCGCGGCGGCGATCGACTTCCTGCAGCAGAAAGATCTGGCGCGCTCTGTCGCCGAACCAAACATCACCACGCTTTCCGGCGAATCAGCCTCCGTATTGATCGGTGGCGAAGTCCCCATTCCGACAACGACCGTCGGCACGGTGACCTCGGTGCAGGGATTCCTCTTTCAGGATTTCGGAGTCCGCCTCGACATCCGCCCAACACTCGCTCCGAACGGTCTGGTGGCGATGGAGATCTCGCCGAGCATCATCCGGCCCAGCGCCGATCTGGCCGTTTCCGGCGTGCCCGGATTCAACGTGCAATCCGTGCAGACGACCGCAAAGGTTGCTCCAGGTCAGACACTGGTGATCGGCGGACTGATCTCCTTCACGGACGAGACGCGGAAACGCGGCGTCCCCGGGCTTTCGGAAATCCCGCTGCTGAAACATCTCTTCAGTTGGGAAGGGCGAACCCTGCAGGAGCAGGAGATTCTCTTCGTCATCACCCCTCGCATCATTAATGAGCGCCCCGATGATGTCGCTGAGGCGTTGCAGTGGCGCGATGTGGAACCGCTTCCGCCGGGCGTGTCCATCGAGCTGCCCGCCGCCGATGCCGAACCGCGAACGCTTACCCCTCTGGTGTTGTCGCCCAACGGACTGCCGCCGTCGTTCCAGGCAGCCGCGACACGGCCGTCCCGCGGATCCTCGAACTATGGTGATGAGCCGCCTCCGCCACCGCCGCACCAATCGAAGAACGATGCGCCACCGAATATCCCCGTGATGCCCGCAGCGGCCATCGATCCACCGGATCTCGTCCGCGAGCAGGCGGCCAGCCAACGCGCGATCGTGTCCCAACCCGCACCGATCGTGAACACGGCCGTGACGGAGGCCGCGCCGACCCCCGTGAAGATGGCATCACTACCCGCCGTCACCATTGCGGACGTCAGTCCCGCTGTCGAGGCGCCGAAACCGGCTGCAACCCCGAAACCTGTCTTGGTGGCTGAGGTTGCGAAGCCGATCCCGGCGCAGACGATGGCGGTCGTGCCGGCTCCTGCCACGGTCGCCGACACGACAAAACCCGCGCCGGCGCCAGCGGCGCAAAAACCTGCGATCGTCGCAAGCTCGACCCCCGTTCCTGCGACGCCGATGCTGAAGCCGGTGCCGTTCGCTGAGACAGCGAAACCGGTTCCTGCGCCACCGATGCGAAAGGCTGCAGTTGTCGAGACGTCTAAGAACGCATCGGAAACTGTCGCCCCGAAACCTGTCGCGGTCATTCAGAATCCCGTCGCGGTTCCTGAGGCACCGAAGGCCGCGCAAACGAACGCCGTGACGACGAGACGCGTGACGCCGCAGCCGGTTCCCATGCCGGTGCAGCCGGCAAGGCACACCACCATCGGCAGCGTACCGGCGGCGACGGCAGCCGTGTCCTCCGCTTCGACTCCGCGTGCTCCTTCGAAGATCGCATCGAACCAGACCGCCACGGTTCCGCTGACTCCGATCGACGCGAAGCCCGTGCACAGCAGCACCACGGGAAACACTCAGTCGCCTGCGATCGCAACTGATCGCTCAACGTCGACCGAACCCGCGAAGGAACTACCCGCCACAGTCTCCAGAAAGGCGTGGACCGAGCCGGCGGATCCGCCAAAGCACCCAGCGAGCTCCATGAACGTCCCGGCTGTGAAGCCTGTGGTGGCGACGTCGACGACGGTCGCGCCTTCGAGCGTCGCTGCTCCGGCAGAAAAGGGCGGCCCGCTGCCGGCCCGTCCCCGCTCCGGCTCTCCCATCATGGCCGTCGATGTGAACCGCGAGCTTCGCGCATCGGTGACCCGTGACTACAAAATCACCGTGGTGGTATCGCCGCATCCCGGAGATGCCTGGTCGCGGCTCGCCCGCCGGTTGACCGGGAACGCAAAGCATTGGGAAGAGATCGCCGCGCTCAATGGCGCCGGTGAGATCCTGACCGCGGAACAGAAGGTTCGCGTTCCGTTCGAGATGTTGCGCCCCGAGTTGCAGGAGCAGATCGTCGCAGCGCTGTTCCCGAAGGGGAGCGCGGCGGAAGACGACTGGAGACGCGTCGCCACGAGTGAACGGAGCAGGCGGTAACCGCTCGACCACTTTGGTTCCGAGATCGCGGGTTCTTCGGCGGCGGCGACATCACGGTGCACTTTTCCGATGCCCGCGGACTCGACCGCTATAGTCCGGTCCGATTCCTGCGCGCGAAAGTCGGGACCATCCAGAAGAGCGCAACTGCAATAGGAAAGGGATCGGATTGAACGTCGCACACCCAGCCGCCACGTTCAGTTCAATCCGACCCCTTCCAAGATTTCCGTCAGTGATTCTCGATGTGGATCTGCGTGGCCGTGATCGAAGTCGACGAGGTCTCCTTGGAAAAAAAAGAGGGCGTACAGGTACGCCCTCCGGGTATCTCGCTGCTGTCAGGTCGTTTCAAAAGCGTCAACTTCGAAAGACTAATTCGGGATCCGATTGAATCTTGTGAGCTGGATCACAGGGTCAGTATTTCGCGGTCGGATGGGCGGCCGGAACCAGATCCCCGCGCACGATTCCAACTGCGTTCAGCACGGGCAGCACGTGTTCCCGGTAGCGTACGACCTCCGGATAGCGGCCCGCGGCGACCCGACTGCTGCCTACCTGTTCGTACTCCGGTGCGATCCTCTCGAATTGTTCCAGCATCGCTTGCGACGACGGCGGGCGGAGGCACTCGAGGGCGAAGGCATCTCTTCCCAACCGCCCGAGCACTTCGGACACCTCGTCGCGCAGTCCCGTGTACGCCCAGGCCGCAGCCATCTTTCGCTCCAGCGCTTCGTCGTCGAGGCGGAGACAAATGGTTGCGCCGTGCGTTGCGGCGGCCGGGTCATCGTGAACCGCGAACTCATAGTTCGTCAGCTCGCGGTTCGTCCGGGAACGGACGATGGCAACCGCGCTGTCGAGCAACGCGCGGCAGAGATCGTGTCCGGGATTGAAGCCCTCCATGGCGTCGCCCGCCACGACCTCGATGCGGGCCTCGATGAGGTTGTCCGCGAGCTCATTCGCCAGAGTCGGAAACACCTCGACATTCCGATCGAGCAGGAGGCGATACAACTCCTTGTCGCGGTAGCGTCCATAGATCCCGCCGCGCGTCGCACCGAGGGTGGTAAGGAGCCGAGTCGTCGATCCGATTCGGGGCTGCGAGTTTCCACCGGACCCGTCCGTCAGGCAGAAATAGAGCGGTCGATGATGCTCCATGAAGTTGTGGACCAGCAGTTCATGTCCGGGATGTCCGACGAAAACAGCGACGGGACCTGAATGGGGGAGTCGTGAGGAGGATTCGTGGTCGAGGGACATCAGAAGTGTACCAGCGCCTCTCGTCCGATCGTTGAGTCGTTCCTCACACCGTCGATTCAGGAAAGAAAAAGGCCGCCGGGAGCGGCGGCCTTGGAGGTGCGAAGAGAATGTCTACCGGCCGTTCCGGCCGTTCACGGTTCGCGTCACGAGGATGTCGCGTGCGGCGAGCCGGCCACGACCGAGGTCGGTGGTGCGTACGTCGATCTGGTCGCCCACTTCCAGGTTGGCCGGCGCGTAGGACCGTCCGTTGTACGTGACGGGCGTATTCGCGTCGTACTCCACGGTGGAGGTCGCCCCGGAGCCGCGGTCGATGGTGATCGTCCTGCGATACGTGTCCACCGAACGCACGGTGCCCCGAACGAGCGCGCCGTTGTTCCCGTAGGTACCGTTATCGTTCCCGTAGGTGCCGTTGTCGCCATACGTGCCGTTCGACGATGACGCCATTCCGCCGCGCGAGTTGTACGTGACACTCATCGACTCCGCGACGAGCTGGTTGTTTCCGGTCCGGTCGACGCGGACGGTCACTTCGTCACCGCGCTCGAGCTGGTCGGGACGATAGGTCCGGCCCTGATACTCCAGGGTCGTGCGGCTGTCGTAGTACACCCGCAGAACACTGCCCTGGCCGGTATTGAGCGAGTTGCTGTACCCGTTGACGTTGGTCAGATAGATCGACTGCGTTGAGGTGTCGACGGAATCAACGGTCCCACGCACGTTGTACGCAGCGTTGGACGACGGGGACTGGGCGCCGCCGCCGCCGAAGATGTCACCGATGTTGCCGCCGGTGGTACCGCACGCTGCCAGAAGGAGCAGTGCCAGTGCTGCTGATGCGAGAGTTTTCGTTCGGTTCATGATCTCGTTCTCCTGCAGTTATTGAGAGCAGGAAACGTGCCCGTCGCATCACACCCGGGCGATGGCCATATGACCCATCCCGCCGACCTTCAGGCCGTCGTCGCGCCCGCTGAAATAGCGGCGGTTCAGCGCGTCGCCATCGAAGTCTTCGGCCGTGTCGAACCCGTCTTCGTGCAGGAGGCGTAGGAGCTCGTCCGGGTCGAAAAAGGTCTTCCAGGGCTCGCCAACGGCGGCGACTCGTTTCGCCATCGCACGGTAGACCATCCGGCCTCCCCAGCTCAGAGTCGCTGGAGGCACGGCATAGTCGAAAACGATCACGGTGGGTGCCGGACAAGACGCGATGAAACGGAACGTCGCTTCGATTGCGGGACGCTCGAGGTAAGGCACCACGCCCAGCCACGAGAAGAACCCCGGAGCAGCGGCATCGAAGCCGGCGGCGATCATTGCATCACGCAGCGCGGTGACAGTGAAGTCGATGGCCACGTAGGTGAGCGACGCCGGGATGACGACCCCGCCCGCGGCGAGGCGCTGCCGCTTGACCGCCTGCGTGTCGGGATGATCGACCTCGAACACGCGAAGGGTGGGGAATGGATTGCGATAGCCGAAGGTGTCGAAGCCGGCGCCGAGGACGACGTATTGCGTCACGCCGCGTTCGACCGCGCGGGCCAGTTCATCCTCGGCAAACCGGCTGCGCATCGCGAAAAACGCGCGCAGGTAAGGTCCGACGATCGACATCTCGCGGGCCTTTGGATGGTCGCGAAGCTGTCGCGCTGCTTCTGGCCGGATGACGCGCAACGCCAGAGGATCATCGAAGACCAGCGGACGGTCGCGGACCTGATGCGCGGCTCGACGTTCAGCAACGCGGTCCGCGGTCCTGCTGCCCTGACCTTCCTCCATCCTCGGAGTGTATCGCGCCGTTGTAGTATCGGCCGTCGGCCGCGCATCCCCGCCGGCCTGAATCAGGAGCGCGTATGAAACGAATTCTCGTCGCGATGTTGTTCGTTGCAGCCGCGGGCCATGCGCAGCGCTGGCAACCCTCCGACCGGCTTCGCATCGTCAATCTGAACGATCCCCAGATTTCTCCCGATGGCCGGTCGGTCGCGCTCGTCGTGACGCGCGCGAACACGAAGGAGAATCGCTGGGACGGGGACCTCGTGTCGATCGACGTCGCGAGCGGCGAACAGCATTTGCTGGTCACGGACCGCCGAGGCCTCGCTTCTCCACGATGGTCCTCGGACGGGACGACGCTGGCTTTTCTGGCCAATGGATCAGCCGAAAAGGATGCCAAACGTCAGCTCTGGATCCTGCCCGCACGCGGTGACGACCCGCATCGCATTACGGACGTGCCCCGGGGCGTGCAGCAATTCGCCTGGAGTCCCGACGGCTCGCAGCTCGCCGTGGTCACCTCAGACGATCCCGTCACGGCCGAGGAGAAGGGGAACAAGGCGTTCGAAATTGGGGACGATGACTACCTCATCACCGCTGCGCCGACGCCTTCGCACATCTGGCTCGTTTCGGTAGGAGGCGATCACATCGCCAGGCTGACGAAAGGCTCATGGAGTCTCCCGGTTGCGCACCCTCCCGGTCCTGCACCTTCGCCGCTTTCCTGGTCTCCGGATGGAAAGACGATCGCGATCACGCGGAGGGAGACGGCCCATGGCGGTACACCGAACGCCAATCGCGTGGCTCTCGTGGATGTTGCCTCGGGGACGGTGCGCCGGCTGACGTCTCGTACGCTCGAGGAGACGCAGCCCGTCTTTTCGCCAGACGGCACGCAGATCGCGTACTGGCATGTGAGAGGAAGTCAGCCGGGGAACGAGAACGCGATTTGGCTGACGTCAGCCAACGGTGGTGTTGGTGTCGAGGTCACGAAGAATCTCGATCGGAATGTGTATCGCGCGATCTGGCTGCCCGACGGAAAGTCGTTCATAACCGGCGCTCATGACGGCACGTCGACATCGTTCTGGCTGCAGCCTGTAGATGCTCCCGCGCGACGCATCGATCTCGGACTGGTACAGCCGTACTTCGGCTACTGGATCGATGTGTCCGTCGCGACGACCGGAGCCATCGTGTTCACGGGATCGACTCCGACGCATCCGCGCGAGCTCTATGTCATGGCCTCCGTTGATGCGGCTCCACGCCAGCTCACGCACTTCAATGATGCGCTGGTCTCATCAATTCAGCTTGGGCGCACGGAAGCGATCAGCTGGAAGAACGAAACGTTCGATGAAGACGGGGTGGTGACCTATCCGCCCGACTTCGACGCGACGAAGAAGTACCCGCTCGTCCTCTACATTCACGGCGGACCGCGATCTTCATCCGGGGTCGGTTTCTCGACGATCACGCAGTCGTTCGCGGCGAACGGCTGGATCGTCTTCCAGCCGAATTATCGCGGCAGCGACAACCTCGGCAACGCCTACGTGCGCGCGATCCGCGATGATGCCGGAGCCGGTCCTGGACGCGACGTCATCGCCGGCGTCGAGGCGTTGAAGAAGCGCGGCTTCATCGATGAGACCCGAATCGTCGTGGGCGGCTGGTCGTACGGCGGCTACATGACGTCATGGATGATCGGCCACTATCCGATCTTCAAAGCAGCGGTCTCTGGCGCCGCCGTCAACAACCTCCTCGACGAGTACGTTCTCTCCGACAGCAGTCTGGGGCGCCGGCTGACGTGGGGCTCGCCATTCGTCGGCGAGAACATGAAGAAATACGTCGAGCAGTCTCCCATCACGTACGCCTCGAAGATCAGAACGCCGACCCTGATCATGAGTGACACGGGTGATGTGCGCGTCCCCATCACACAGTCGTACCAGATGTACTACGCACTCAAAGACAATGGTGTACCGGTTAAGTTCATCGCGTTCCCGGTGAGCGGACATTCACCGGAGGACCCGATCCACGGAACGGAGATCGAGCGGCAGTACGTGACGTGGTTTGCGCAGTATCTGAAGTGAGGGTCAACGTCGGTAAGGCGCCGGCCTGGCCCCATCTGCGATCGTGCTTCGCGCAAGGGGTCAGGCTGAACGTTGAAGATGGCGAACGTTCAACCTGCCACTGAACGGGCGCACGCCGCGCGCGGCGCTGTTCGCCGGGCACTCGCTCATCACGCATGCATTTCAATCCACGCGCGCACGCGGCGCGCGACTGCACAGCATGAGAACGTGGAACAGATTGCCAGTCTCGTTTCAATCCGCCGCTCGCTCACGACAGTCCCGTAGCACCTCTGCACGCACCTCGTTGACCGGACCGGCATGCTTCGTTCTGGCCGCTTTGGAGAGCGCGTCGATGCCTGCATCCAATCCTGCGGACAGCTCGGAAGTCGAGGCCAGACTTCCTCGCGACGCGGTTTTCGCTGCATCATGAAAACGCTCCGTATCGAGGCGATCGGCGTCAATCAGAGCCGAAAAAAGGAATCGGATCCACACCTCGATGCTGAGCGCCTGACCGGCGATCGAGCTGACATCGTCGAGGTCGCCGTTAACCTTCAGGCATGCCGCGTTCGCACCGCCGGCAATGGCGGCTTCGACGTGCCCCTCGTACTCGAGTGTGCCGGCGCTGCGACCCCTCTCTCTTGGCTCGCGAAATAATTGCTCTCACCTACCCCTTTGCGTATCCTTGCCGGCCCGTCCAATGACGGACGGACATTCTTTTGACAATCTGGGCAGCTCCTTGAGCCATCGCTGCAGGCGAGGCTCCGCTAGGCCAGAAGGAGGATCTATGAGGACTTATGAAGTCCTGTTCATCCTTTCTCCGCAAGTACCGGAGGAAGAGGCGACGACGCTCTCGACCGAGTTCAAGCGTATCGCCGAAGGGACAGGCGCGAAGCTCACGCATGAAGAAGCGTGGGGGCGGCGCCGTCTCGCGTATCCCATCCAGAAGTTCAACGAAGGCAACTACACCCTCTTCGTGTTCGAGACCGCGGGAGGGCTCAATGAGCTCGACCGCCGGATGAAAAACTCGGACCGGATCCTGCGCCACATGATCGTGCGCACGGATCTCGACCACAAGCGTGCTGAGAAGCTCGCCAAACGGAACCCGAAGAAGGAACGCCTGCGCCCCGCGCCGGCATTTGCCGCCAGCCCGTCCGCGGCTCCGGCTGACGTCGAGTCAGAGCTCGCTTCGGACGAAGTGGCGCCGGTTGAATAAGGAGAGGAGACCAACATGGCAACTGAAATGAGACGACCTGGTGGTGGTGGCGGCGGTGGCGGCCGCGACGGTGGTGGTGGCCGCGATGCCGGTGGCCGTTCCGGTGGCGCCGGCGGACAGCAGGGCGGAAAGAAGAAGTTCTTCTACCGCCGGAAGCGCGTCTGCAAGTTCTGCGTCGAGAAGCTCGAGTACATCGACTACAAGGACATCAAGACGCTGCAGCAGTTCATCCCGGAGCGGGGCAAGATTCTCCCGCGCCGCATCTCCGGTACGTGCGCACTGCACCAGCGCAAGCTCCAGAACGCAATCAAGCGCGCCCGCATCGCCGCGATGCTGCCGTTCGCGACCGATTGATTCACCCATATACGTCGATGGTCGAAACGTCTCTGCAGCCTGACGAACCGGTGCCGGCACCGGCGCAGTCTTTCGGGAAACTGGTCCGCAGCATGGCCGGTTACACGATCCTGACCGCGCTGATGTTCGTGTCGCCGCTGTTCGTCTTCATTCCGGCAGCGCTGCTCCATTGCGGGATCCGCAACGGACGGCGCGCGGCATGGCTGCTGCTCGTCCTGTCGGCGGCTCTCGCTGCGTTGATGGTCTATCCGGCGGCAATGCAGGCGCCGGCCGCGGACACATCGATGAGCTACGGCTATCTGCTGGGTCTCGTCCTCGGCATCGCGTTCCCGGCGCTGGTCATCCTGCCGATGGTGGAGCGGGGTGAAAAGTTCGGGCGCGTGCTGCTGTACGCGCTCCTGCTGAGCATCGCCGGACTCGTCGCCACGGAACTGACGATGCGTCTGGCCATCGGGTTCTCGCCGTATGCCGCGCAGCTGGCAGAGGCTCATGAGACGGCGACGAAGCTGGTGGCCGGGTATCAGAAAGCGGGTTTTCCTCCCGACGCCGTCGCGTTTCTCAAGCGGTGGATGGATGTAGGCTCGTACTGCCTGCCGGCGTTTCTGCTCATCGACGTCACGATTGTTTTTGTATTCAGCCTCGTCATGCTCGGACGTCTCCGGGCCTGGCGCGAGATCGCACTCCGACGCCCGGCGCCGGTTGCGGCTCCTTACCGGCTCCGGAACCTGTCACTTCCCGAATGGCTGCTCGTGGCCTTCGTCATCGGCGGCCTGTCACCGCTGGCGAGCGGGATGGCGCAGCAGATCGGCGCGAACATCCTGGCCATCGTCTCGTTTCTCTTCTTCCTGCAGGGTCTGGCGATCTTCCGATCGTTCGTGGCCGCAACGGGAGCGGGAGTCATGGGATCGGTGTTCGCCTGGATGCTGCTCGCTCTTCTGACGCTGACAGGGATCTCACCGGCGCTTCTCTGCATCGCGGGGCTGTTCGACTCGTTTTTTGATTTCCGCCATTTCAATCGAAAGGATCACTCTGATGAAAGTCATTCTCATTGACGAAATCCGCGGCCTTGGTAGCCGTGGCGACGTCGTGACCGTCAAGGATGGCTACGCGCGCAATTTCCTGATTCCGAAGCAGCTGGCGCGCGAAGCAACCCCAGGTAACCTCAAGTCGATCGAGCAGGAGCGCAAGAAGTGGGCTGTGCTCGCCGACCAGGAAAAAGTCGTGGCCCAGAAGGCCGCCGACAACGTGAAGGGCATGAAGATCGTCGTTCACAAGAAGGTTGGTGATCACGGCCATCTCTTCGGCTCGGTGACGACGAACGACATCGCCGATGCACTCACCGCGAAAGGCATCGAGGTCGACAAGCGCCGCATCGAGCTGGCGCACCCGATCAAGAGCGTCGGCGTGCACGACGTCGAAGTCCGTCTGCACCGCGAAGTCGTCGCCCACATTCAGGTCGAGGTCGTGCCGGAAGGCAAGGAATCGATCGATGTGGCGCCGGTTCCCGCCGCAGCAGCCGAAGCACCCGCGGCCGAAGAAGCAGAAGCGTAGTCTGCGGTAACGAAGTCTTTCAGTCTCAGAGTCTCGCGGTGAAACGCCGCGAGACTCCTCGCTGACGGTCGCGACTTCGTAACCGCGCAAAAGCGCAACCGCACCCTGATATCCTCGCAGCGATGAGCGAGGAGCGTTACGTCGATGCGGCCCCGTCGGGTGCCAATGCCTGGCGCGATGTCTGGCAGAACGACCGCCGGTTCCGTCCGCGGCCGTCGCGCTTCGGTTTTCTTCTCGGGTTCATCAAGCGTCTGGTCACGCGCTCGATCGAGCCGGAAGAGGAACGGCAGCGCAACTTCAATGTCGTCCTGCTCGATCTCATCGACGGTCTGCGCGCCGACATCGCCCGTACCCGTGACGATCTGAAGCGCGATCTCGAGACCATCCAGCGCGACGTGCGCGCCGCGGACGAAGCGCTGGCAGCGGAACTGAAGATCATCCGCGAATTGATCCCGATCGCCGCGAAGCGCAACGATGCGCTGATCGCCGCACTGGACCAGAAGATCGAGACGGTCGCGGTGCGCGTCCGCGATGTCACGAATCCGCTTGTGGCCTCATCGCCTGCGACGACGCACGACGTTCTCTACCGTCGGCTCGAAGATCGGCTGCGCGGTGACGTTTCCGTCGAGGACTACGTCGCTCTGGCTCGCGACCAGCAGCCGGTGATCGATGTCGGCTGCGGCAGGGGGGAGCTCCTGATCGCCTGCCGCACGGCGGGTATCACGGCCCGCGGCTTCGATACGAACGAGCGGTCCGTGGCGGACCTCGCAGCACGCGGAATCGATGCTGCGGTCGCGGGTGTGCCGGATTGCTTTGCGACGATCGGCAATGCGTCGATCGGCACGATCGTCGCGATGCACGTCGTCGAGCATCTTCCCGTCGACGCGCTCTTCGCGCTGTTCGCGGAGTCGGCGCGCGTGTTGCGGACAGGCGGCCTGCTGATCCTCGAGACGCCCAACGCGGAGTCGCTCATGGTCAGCGCATCGGAGTTCTGGCGCGATCCCACCCACCTCGCCCCCCGCCACCCGGCCGCCCTCACCCTCCTCGGGCGCGAGCATGGGTTCGGCGTGGCGGAGGTGGGGGCGATCCATCCGTTTCCGGCGGCAAACCGGTTCGTCGCCTCCAGCGAAGAGACGCGCGCGCTGGTCGACGCGCTCAACGAACGGATCTACGGCGGACAGGATCTGCGGCTAGTGCTGCGGCGGACGTAGGTCGGACTCTCCAGTCCGACGCTCACCAACACTCGCATCACCACCCCCGTCCTCCCATGCCACGTCGATCACGCTCTCGCCGGGTGGTGGCGGCGGGAGCCGATGCGGGAGAAATCCGAGGAGGAGACCGGAGATCAGGCCTCCCATGTGGGCGACGTTGTCGATGAACGGCATCGAGTAGCCGATGGCCATGTTGATGACGATCCAGAACACGAGCTGTCCGATGAGACCGCGCGTCCAGCGTTGATGCCGGTAGACGGGCGAGCGGAGGATCGAGAAGATGAAGGCCCCCATGATGCCGAACACGGCTCCGCTCGCGCCGACAGCCGGTCCATGGTTGTACAGCGAGCTGGCCGCGCCAGCGATGATGCCGGTCGTGAAGTAGATCAGCGTGAAGCGCTTCGAGCCGAAGAGGACCTCATACAGCGTCCCGAGTTGATAGAGCGCCCACCCATTGGCGAACACGTGCAGCCAGCCGCCGTGCAGGAACATCGAGGCGATGAGACGCCACCATTCGCCCCGCTGCAGGAGACCTGGAACGATCGCACCGATCGCGATCATGGCGGCATCGCTCTCGTACGCGCCGGTCAGATATTCGTAGCCAAAGACCATGGCGATCACCACGAGCAATGCCGTCGTCACCGGCGCCTTCCGATTCATCAATGCTTCTCCACGACCGACGAGACGCGCCGCATCAGCATGTGGGCGAATCGCGGAAAGAGTTCCTTCAGTCTCATGAACGCTGCGGCTCCCAGCGGCAGGATGCGTCGGTAGCGTCCATCCTCCGCCGCGTCCCCGATGGCCCTGGCGACGACCTCGGGCTTGATGGCCAGCATCAGACGCGACGCACCGGGCATTTTTCCACGCTCCGCCTTGACGAAAAACTCGGTCTCAACGGTACCGGGACAGACGGTGGCCACGCGTACGCCGCGGCTCAGCACTTCATCGCGCAGCGTCTCCGAGAAGCCGATCATCGCGAACTTCGTTGCACAATAGCCGCCCATCCGTGCGTACCCCATGATGCCGGCGATCGAGGCGACGTTGACGATGGTGCCGGCGCCTCGCGCGAGCATCTGCGGCAGGACGGCCTTCGCACACCACACCGCGCCGAAGTAGTTCGTCTGCATCATCGACTCGAGGTCGTCCGGTTTCGCCGATTCGATCGGATCGAAGGTGGCGAAGCCGGCATTGTTGACCAGGACGTCGACCGTTCCGGCGGTGGCGATGAGGCGGTCGCAGTCGCCGCGCTGCGTCACGTCGGTCACGACGGTGATGCAGTTCACGCCCAGTGCCCGGCACGCGATCCCCACGTCTTCGAGCTGTTCCGCGCGCCGCGCGGCCAGCACGAGGTTGGCTCCGCGCCGGGCGAGCTCCAGCGCTGCAGCGCGGCCGATGCCACTGGAGGCACCGGTGATGACGACGGTCTTCTGTCTCAACGTCGAGGACATGAAGCGCACTCATATCACGTGCTACGCTTCGCCCCGATGTTCAGGCGCCTCCTCCTTCCCGCGATCCTTCTGACGCTTTCCTGCCACCGCGAATCCGATCTGCCGAAGCTCTTTCCGATCCCCGAGGCGCAGCTGGTTAACGAGGAGAACAAGCCGGTGCGGATGAGCGACATGAAAGGGCATGTCGTGGTCTACGACTTCATCTTCACGCACTGCGCGGGCACCTGTCCGATGATGACTGCGACGATGAAGCGGCTGACGAAGAAGATCGCCAAGGATGCGCCTGTGCGCTTCGTCTCCATCAGCGTCGATCCTATCCGCGATACTCCGCAGGTGCTGCACGACTACGCGGTGTATGCCCGAAACGATCCCCGGTGGACATTTCTGACCGGCGACCGGCAGACAATCGTGGATCTGTCGGCGAAGGGATTCAAGCTCGCCGCCGGCGATGCGACGTCGTCTCCGAACGAATCCGTCCTGCACAGTGTGAAGCTGATCGTTGCGGACAAAAAGGGCGTCATTCGCGACTACTACCCCGCCACGAACGAGGATGCCGTCGATCATGTGGCGGGCGTGGTGAACGAGCTGCTGCGCGAGGAGTGAAGGTCGACGCCTTCGTAACGCGGCCCCTCACCCGGCCTTCGGCCACCCTCTCCCCGCACGCGGGGCGAGGGCCCTCGCGATAAAGAGCAGCGCGAACCGTGGCAGCGTTCACTGGCACCGAGAGGGCTTCGCGGGACCCCTCACCTTCCCTACGGCGATGGAGCGCTGCGCGTAATCCCCCTCACCCGGCCTTCGGCCACCCTCTCCCCGCACGCGGGGCGAGGGCCCTCGCGATTGACAGCGGCGCGGAACATCAACGTACGCACGTGGGGAGAAAGGGGCAATTAGATAGTCCCGAAGCCCTCGTCGCTCCCTTGCGATTGACTTATGTGTGGAGCGGTAGGAGTACTCAATCGGGATAGTCCCGAAGTCCCCGTCGCGTCCTCGCGATTGACAGATGTGTGGAACGGTTGGAGTACTCAATCGGGATAGTCCGGCCTCCCATCAGAAGTTCCCCCGAAATCTTCATCGCGAGGTCCTTCGCCCCCGCGAAGGCGGGGGCGAAGGTGGCCGAAGGCCGGATGAGGGGGAGAGAAGGCCGGATGAGGGGGGAGCGAATCAGGCGGTCGTGGATTCGTCTGTCAAACCGAACTACACCCGACCTCTGCTACAGTCCGGCTCCGATGCAGACCATACTTCCCGCCATCAACGCGACCCTCAACGGGACCAGCGGGCTGCTTCTCCTTATCGGCTACATCCTCATCCGGCAGCACCGCATTCAGGCGCACAAGCGTTTCATGCTGGCGGCCTCGATCACGTCGCTGATCTTTCTGGCGTGTTATGTCCTCAACCACATCCTGCGGCACGGCGTCGTCACGCGTTTCACGGGAACCGGCTGGGTCCGACCGCTCTATTTCTCGATTCTCATCTCGCACACGATCCTGGCGATTACGATCGTCCCGATGGCCATTATCTCGGTCCGGTACGGGCTGAAAATGAACGTGGCACGGCACCGGCGTATCGCGCGATGGACGTTCCCGCTCTGGATGTACGTGTCTGTCACGGGCGTGATTGTCTACTTTTTTCTGTATCAGTGGTACCCGAGCGCATGAGCGTGCGATATCTTCAGGGAGGAACTGCTTGTGACGTCGCTACTGGAAACTGATCTCGATCCCGACCCGTTCGTGCAGTTCGGACGGTGGTTCGATGCCGCGCAGGACGCAGGCATCGCTATGCCCGAGGCGATGACGCTGGCGACGTCGGGCATGGACAGCGAGGTATCGGCGCGCATCGCCCTTCTGAAGTCGTTCGACCATCGCGGCTTCGTGTTTTTCACGAACTACAACAGCCGCAAAGCGAAACAGATCCATGAAAACCCGCGCGCCGCGCTGGTTTTCTGGTGGCAGTCGATGGAGCGCCAGGTGCGGATTGAGGGAGCAGTCGTCCGCACGACCGAGGAAGAGTCCGACGCCTACTTCGCCACCCGTCCCCGCGGTAGCCAGCTCGGCGCCTGGGCCTCGGAACAGAGCCGGGTGCTGGCCGGTCGCGGTGCTCTCGACGCGCGCTTCGAAGAGCTTTCGACGACCTATCGCGACGTGCAGATCCCCCGGCCTCCCCATTGGGGCGGGTACCGCGTGATCCCGCTGCTCTTCGAGTTCTGGCAGGGACGTACGGATCGCCTGCACGATCGTTTCTGGTACCGGCTCCGGAGCGATGTGAAGGACTGGGTCGTAGAGCGCCTCTCGCCGTAAGGGCCTGCACCTCGGCAGGCGGCCGTGCCGGCTAGAGGGCGTGCGCCGAATCGGGAACGATCACGCGCAGCGATCGCGGCACGATCTCGATCGTCAGCAGATCCGGCAGGGTCACCGGTTCTCCGTCGAGATGTGCGCTTCCCGCGGCCGGTCTGCGGATCGTGATCGAGCGGCCTCGCAAGGTCGTCACGCCGTGAGCACGGTGAAAGCTGCCCGAGAACAATCGCGCCGTCAGAAGAGGCACACGGAAGAGCGGAGCGTGATCGACGAGGATGACGTCCAGGATGCCGTCCTGCATCGAGGCGAGCGGCGCGATGCGGGCGTTGTTGCCGTACTGGCTGGCGTTCGCCACCGCGATGACGATCGCGCTCCGCCGTTTCGCGTCGCCGTCGACGGTGAGCTCGACCTCTTCGGCCCGGTAGCGCGCGAATCCACGCAACCCGACACGAACATACGTCGCCAGTCCCCGCGTCCCCGCCGTCGAAAACGCGTCCGCCACCCACGCATCGAAGCCGATCCCCATCATGTTGATGAACGGCGTGCCGTTGACCGTGGCGGTGTCGATCGTCTCGATCCGCAGCGAGGAGCAGGCGCGGATCGCCGCGCGGAGATTCATCGGCAACCCGAGGTGGCGGGCAAAGCCGTTCCCGGAACCGGTGGGGACGACGCCCAGAGCCAGGTCGGTGCCGATTAGCCGCCGGGCCACTTCATGGACCGTCCCGTCGCCACCGACTGCGAAGACACCCCGAATGCCGCGACCGGCCGCCTCGCGGATGACGTCATCGAGCTCGTCCTTCGATCCACAGGGCACGATCTCGTGCTCCCAGGAACAGGTCTGCCGAATCAGAGAGGCGACGTCGCGCCTGCGATTCGAACCGGAACGGGCGTTGATCAGGAAGAGCGTCTTCACCGTGCGCGTATTCCGAGCTCAAACCGCTTTCATGATGTCGATGATCACCGGCTTGAGTCCGTTGATGATGAACTGGATGCCGATGGCGCCGAGGAGCAGGGACATGATCTTCGTGAAGATTGCGCGACCGCGGTCGCCGATGATGTGGGAGAGCGGAACGGCCGAGAGCAGCACCAGCCAGGACATGACGCCCACCGCGACGATGGCCACGATCACGGCCAGGCGCTGCTCGATCTCGGTGTAGAGATTCACCAGGACCATGACCGAGGTAATGGCGCCGGGACCGGAGAGCATCGGAACGGCCAGTGGGACGATGGCGATCGAAGAAGGATCGAGATCGGCCCTGGCGACGTCGCCGTCCTCGATTCGTTTCTCGCCGCCGATGTTGAACGCCCGCCGGTCATCGGCGATGAGGCTGCGGAGTGCATTCGTAAGAAAAAGAATGCCCCCCATGATCTGGAAAGCCGGTACGGTGATTCCGAAGAAGTTGAATACGTAGTTGCCGGCCAGGAAGAACACCGTGAGGACGGCGACGCAGGAGACGCTGGCGACAAAGGCCACGCTGGCGCGCGTGCGCCGCGTCGCCCCATCCGTCAGCGCGATGAACGAGGGAGCGACCGCGAGCGGATTGACCATCGTCACGAGGGCGACGAAGGAGAGCAGAGCGACTTTGTACAGCGGCATCGCCGGATTGTATTGCCACGTCCTGCGAAAACTGACTCAGACGTCGATCGCGCGGTCGACATCGACGTCGATGTACCAGAGGAGCCCGCCACAAGGCCGGCCTGTGATCGTGCTCATCGCCAGGCAGTACGCCACGACCTGTTCGCGATCCGCCGCCAGCCGAGCCTCGGACGGCTTCCCGCTCTTGTAATCGACGACGAGGTCACGGCCGTTTTCTCGGAGAAGCCGGTCGATCCGGCGTTCGACAACCGCGCCGTCGTTCGTGATCAGCAGCGGCAACTCGCGTCCGAGGGTTTCGGCACTGGTGATGCGAAGAAACGTCGGCGACTTGCTGACGGTGGTCAGCCGCTTCCGGACGAGTGCGATCGTGGCGGGGTCCGCACCCTGTTCGGTGCCGAGGGCGGCGAGCAGTGGATCGATCGGTACCCGGCCATCCCAAAGCTCGAGGGTGCGATGCAGAAGGATTCCGGCGCCGCGCCGCTGCGAAGAGGCCCGGCGCGCCAGGACATCGCCTTTCGGGAGAACGGCGGGGGCGGGCGCCGGCGGCGGCAGTGAGGCCTCAACGGCGGGCAGCGCGGCCAACTCGGCCTCCAGCGCTGGATTCGACAGCCGCCGGCGTGACCGGCTTCCCAGCTCCTCCGCGGGCATCCGCTGGAAGGCGATGGGGATCTCCTCGCCACCGATCGTGAGGGTTCTGACGACGCGCCCGGAATCCGCCGGCCAGGGAGCGTCCGCGAGACCAAACAGCGATTCGACGTAACGCGCGAAGCCGATCTTCTGCGGCCGTCCATTCGTTACGAACGCAACCTCGGACTTCGCCCTGGTCACGGCGACGTAGAACAGACGGCGGGCCTCCGCCTCCTCCCGTTTCATGCCGATGTCCTTGAGCGGTCCGTCTCCGGTGTGACCGAAGTGCGCCGACAGTGTCTCGACCTGTCCTCGCAGGATGAGACTTCGTGGCTCATCGACCAGAAAAATCTCGGCAGACTTCAGCGGGAACTCGAGATCGGGAAGGATGACCGTGTCGAACTCGAGTCCTTTCGCCGCATGGACGGTGAGAATGCGAACGGCGTTGGCCGCTTCGTCTATCAGTGACGGCTCCATCTCGTCGGGTTCGATGCGCCGCCGGGTGATCTCGTCGACGAACTGCCGCACGGACCCGCCGATCCGCTGGTCATATACGAATGCGATCGAGCGCAAATGCTCGAGATGGCGCATCGAGCGCACACCGTCAGCCGTCGCCGCGTACACAGCCTCGATGCCGCAGGTATGCGTAATCAGATCGATGAGGCCCGCGACGGTCAGATGCTGCGCCGCCGCGCGCAGGGAATCGAGGATGTTCAGGAACTGCGTGTACGCATCCGATCCCGCGGCGATCTCCGTGTCCGTCAGCGCGAAGTAGGGTGTGCGGGCGGCGGAGATCTCCGCGCCCCGATCGAAGGGATAGGCGACCGCGCGCAGCACCGCCAGGAGGTCCACGGGCGCTGGACGATCGAGGAAAAGCTTCGTCGGCGGCAGGACGTAGAGGATGTTGCGCCGGTCGAAGACATCGAGATAGTCGTCGAGCTTGCCGCCCCTGCGGAAGAGGATCGCGTACCGGCGCAGATCGCCGCCCCGCTCCGCGATCCAGGTAGCGATCGCTTCGGCTTCTGCGGTGAAGCGATCATTCCGGTCCGCAAAATTCGCGTCGATGAGGGTAATCGTGGCGTCCACTCGTCCCGAGTCGGGTTTCGCGGCCACGAGATGGTTGTACTCCGGACGAAAGACATTCGGGTCGCGTCCGGCGTCGCCGAAAAGGTCGGTGAAGATCGCGTTGACCGCGCGGAGGAGCGCCGGCTCGCTGCGGTACTGGTCGAGAAGTTTCCGCTTCTCCGCGCCGGCGGAGATCAGATCGCGCGTCAGTGCGTCGTACGTCTCCGGATCGGCACGGCGGAAGCCGTAGATCGACTGCTTGGGATCTCCGACGAGGATGGTTCTTCCCGGCACGAAGGACCCCGAGCGGTCCCGAGCCAGCCGGTCGATGATCCGTGCCTGCACACGATCGGTGTCCTGAAACTCGTCGACGAAGATGAAGTCGAACTGGCCGCGGACGCGCTCCAGGACGGTCTCGTCGTCGAGTACGGCCAGTGTGCGCAGAAGGAGATCGTCGAAGTCGACGACGCCGCGTTTGCGCTTCTCCTTGTCGAGGAACGACAGAAACCGGCGCATCATCGCCAGCAGCGACAGCGCGGCGCGATGCGACGAGAGGCGGTCGTAGATGGAGTTGCCCTTGGTCTGGTCGGCGCGCAGGACCCGCAGCGCCTCGTTGAACTCTTTGCCCTGATTCCCTTTCGGCAGGACGCTTGTACGGATCAGATTCGCGATCGGCTTCAGGTAGTCCAGCCACGTGTCGATGTCGCTTCCACGCGGCGGAGATCGGTGATTACGGAGGTAGTCGCAGATCGCGGTGACCGAGCCGGCATGGCAACCGCGCAGTCTGTCGATCGCGATGAGCAACTCATGCTCGACCAGTTCGAGTGAGCCAATGCCGTACGTGTCTTCGAGAAAAAGATCGCGGCGGTCGACCAGCGGAAGGATGATGTTGCGCGCCAGGAAGAGGTAGCCGACATGCTCGAGCAGCACCTCCCAATCGCGCTTCGCCTGGTCTGTCGGATGGAGCCGCGTCTCGTCATCGACCCATGCGTCGTAGAGCTCGCCGTAGAGCAGCGAACGCTCGAACCCTTCGATGATCGTGAACTGGGGATCGAGTCCGGCTTCGATCGGGAACTGCCGCAGGATGTTCTGGCAGAACGAGTGGATCGTCTGCGAGCGCAGGGAGTCGATGCATCCGATCTGCGCGACGCAGGCCTTGTGGTACGCCTCGCGCTGCCCCGCGGGCACTTCGAAGAGCGGAGTGGCCGAGCCGACCGGCCAGGCCGCTTCCTGTCCTGATTCGAACTGTTGCGCCAGCTCGGTCAGCGCCTGATGGATGCGATCCGCGATCTCTCCGGCGGCCTTCTCGGTAAACGTCACGAGGACGATGCGCTCGGGTGACAGCACTTCGTCACCGAGGAGGAGTTTCAGGACTTCGGCGACGATCGCGGTGGTCTTGCCCGTCCCCGCGCCCGCCTCGATGACGACGTTGCGGCGCTGCGGCTGTTCGAACGCGAATGATGCCTGGACCGGGATCGCGCTCAACCCGGCGCTCCACCGCCGAGGAGCGTGCGCGGATCGTCGTGCTTCGTGACCAGGTACTTTTCGACCAGGTCGTGCTTTGTGCGGCAGGAGTGATTGACCGGGCAGTACTTGCAGGCGTTGAAGTCGGCATCGTCGTCGTTCGGAAAGGCGGGGAAAATGCCGCCCAGGATCGAGGTCACGAAGAGGTCGAGCGTCTCGCGCAGTCCGAGCTCCTTTTCCGAGAGCTCGAAGCTGAACTTCCTGGCGGGCGTCTCGCTCGTCACCAGCGGCTTGATCGCGCCGCTGACCGACTCTGCGCCGGCGTTGAAAAACTGTGAGACCGCCATCGCATAGAGCGCGAGCTGAAGCCGCACGCCGCGGTCGATCTTCGTGCCCAGCTCTTTGTGCCGCGTCGCCTTTCCCCCTTTGTAATCGATGATCCGGTACTCCTCGGCACGTGCGTCGATGCGGTCGATCGTGCCATCGACGCGGAGGGTCACTGCCACCGGGCGCGCGGCCGCGGAGATCGGCACGACGTTGCTCTCACCGATCTGGATGACGAAGGGTTCCGGATGATCCGGCACGGCCGAATGCCGCGTCTTCCCGAAGCGATATTCGAAATGCTTTGGGCGGAAACCGGTTTCCGCGAGGTCAGCGAGATCGTGGGCGACGAACTCGCGCAGGATCCGCTTGGTGGCGGCACGCTCGATCTCCCGCATGGTCGGATTGAATGGGGGGATGTTCGCCGCGAGATTGGAGAAGGCGTCGTCGACCAGTGCGTCGATCCGATCGCCGAGTGCGTCGTGGAGTTGCGGCAACACGGCAATCGCCTGGTCGAAATCTTCGTCGCTCAGCTCGCGGTAGAGCCGTTCCAGAATGCCGTGATCGAGCTTGCCTTTGTCCCGTGCGTTGAGCTGCAGCTCGTGCTCCGGATCGTCGATGTCGCGGACGCCCAGGATGTGTTTGAAAAAGAACTTCTGAGGACACTCGCCGAAGTCCTCGAGCTGCGTCGGGGACACGGAGGAGAGCGCTGCGGCGAGTTTCGCGCGCAGGGTCGCGTCGTCACCGTCGGCGAAGAGGTAGCCATCGAATACCGACTGCGAGCCCGATTTCGCGATCAGCTGAAGTTGACGCCGGCGAGGGGAGGGCGCGGTGGTGGTTGCGGTGGACGGCTTGCGGAGGAAACTCCCTCCGAAGTTCTTCAGGAGCTCGCTCTTGCGCTCCGGCTGCCGCTCGATGACGAAATGTTTCAGCAAGGGTGAGGGACGGAGCGTTTTCCCGAACCCGTCGCCGCCGGCGAAGGAGAAGTGAACCTCGTCGGAGCCGTCGAGAAGGAGCTGGAACAGCATCCGTTCCTCGTCGCGGCCATCTCCGATCTCCCGCACGCCGAGCGTGCGGCGGTCGTGATCGGGAAGGAGCGGATCGTCGAGCCGGCGCTGCGGGAAGACTTCGTCCTGCATCCGGATGGCGAAGAGGTGAGCGAACGAACGGCCGCGAAAGCGCATGACGTCCGACGCGAAGACGGTCGGTACGCCGCCGGCTCCCCGGTGCTGGAGAGTTTCGTTTTCCAGAGCCTCGAGGATGGCGCCGGAATCGAAGCGCACATTCCACCTGCTCGTCCTGCGGAACGTCGCGGCGATCCGGTCGATGGCGTCGGCAGCGGCGAGATCGAGCTCGCTCTCGATGCGAAGGCGGCTCAGGGCGCGGCTCAGGAATTCGGCGGCTTCCGTTGCGCTCAGGAGCAGATCGGGCGCGAAGGATTCGATCTCGGTCACCACGGCGACGTAGCTGGCGACCGCGCTGTTGCGCACGAGCGCCCTCAGCTCCTCGCTCGTGCCGCCGGCGATGCCCGCGCGGCGCGTGGCCATGTCGATTTCGTCGACGGAGACGGTGCGCGCCGGCTCGAATCCATCGCGGAGCAACTCCAACACCGCTCCCCGCGCGAACCCGCGCTCGCGCAGTTGCAGGAGATTCGCAATCGCCCGCCCGATTCGATGCGCGAGCAGCGGCGTCGATTCGCCCGTGGAGAGTGCGAAGCCTTCCTCCTGCGCGAAGCGATTGAGCAGAGCCAGGTCCTGCGGGTCGAGTGTGCGCCCGACGATGCCGATGGCGGCGGCGTCTGTTCCCGACCGGAGCAGAGCACCGACCTCGCAGCACGTCTCGCGAAGCTCCATCGTTCGTGTGTCGTACTGTGCCACCGACCACGTGGGCTCCCGGGCCGGCGAGAGTGCAGGCTGCGGCTCGAAACGCGCTGTGAACGGTTCCGCAAACCGATAGGCCTCGCCCCCGGCGATGGGGACATGGACGGCTTCGAGCCTGCCGATCGACCGCAGCGCGTCGATGACGCGCTGCTGGGCGCCGGTCACGTCATAGAAGCCGGCCAGAATTTGCGGTGCAATTTCGACGCTGCCCTTCTCGATGATCGCGGCCGCGCGGCGAAGGAGATCGGCGGGATCGATGGCGCCGAGTTGTGCGATCAGCCGTTCATAGTCGCGCCAGACGCGGATGATGAGCTTCGTTCGCGACGGATTGCGTACGTGCGCGTTGCGGACCTGAGACTCGAGTTCGGACAGTGTCAGGCCTCCGTCGCGCACGTCCCGCCACGAGCGATCGATCATCGCCGCAACCCCACGGCTGTGCATCATCGGATCGTCGATGTTGCGGACGGCTGTGCGCATCGCCAGCCGGCGCTCCGCATCCGACGCTGTCCGCGGGAACTCATGGGCTTCATTGACGATCCGTCGGGCGAATGTCTCGATCGTGTCGATTCGGAGATCTGCGAATCCGGATGGATTCCGCTTCAGGAGCTCCGTACCGAGGGATTTCGCCATTCCTCCTGAGGCGACGAGCACCTCGGGCGGCTCGGCCTGGCAGAGGCGTCCAGCGACGTCTGTGGCGATCTCGCGATAGTGAGCGGGATGAAGGACGGTCATCGAAAGGGGGTGGCTGCATTATCGCATGGCCACCAAACAGTTATTGTATGCATGGTGATCGTGATTCCAGACGTTTCGTAGGGAATCGTGGACAGATATTCGCAGTTATTAGTCGAACATGTAGCGCAGCACTCGTCGCCACCGCGACGGCCCGCACCACCTTGTTTTTTACGTTTTCCGGCGTGAGCGTTGTCTCCTGACGATGACCGACTCGATGAACGATCCCTTGCGCGAACCATCCATCCTTCTCGTCGAGGACGACACGAACGTTCTTCTCCTCCTCCGCACGCACCTCGAGCGAAGCGGTTATGCCGTCTCCTTCGCCGCGACGCTCGAGGAGGCGCGTACCCTCCTTCGGAAGCGAGAAGACTTCGATCTCGTCATTCTCGACCGGCATCTGCCTGACGGCGACGGAGCGAGTCTCTGTCCGCTCATCCGGCTGGCGGCGCGGCACTGCTACATCCTCATGCTCACCGGCGATGCGACGCCAGAGTCGAAGATCGAGGGGTTCGCGTCGGGCGTGGACGACTATGTGACGAAGCCCTTCGTGATGGAGGAGCTGCTTGCGCGCATACGCGCGGGGATGCGCATCGTCGAACTGCAGAAGGAGCTGCTGGCCAGCAATCGCCGGTTCGAGGCGCTTTCTCTGACGGACTCGCTGACCTCCGTCCGAAACCGGCGTGCGTTCGATCAGGAGTTCGCCTCGCGCTTCGAGCATGCCATGCGCTACGGCCGTCCGCTTTCGATCGCGCTCATCGACCTCGATCACTTCAAGTCGGTCAACGATCGGCTCGGACATCTGGCAGGCGATGCGGTACTACGCGGCGTGGCGCGCATCATTGAGTCCGGCTCGCGGCGGACGGATTTCGTTGCGCGGGTGGGTGGGGAGGAGTTCGCCGTTCTGCTGCCGGAGGCCTCTCTTTTCGAGGCACTTCATTTTGCGGAGAAGATCCGGGAAAGCATCGCCGAGGCACCGGCTCACCCGGAAGAATCCGGACGACCCGTGACGGTGAGTATCGGCGTCGCCAACATCCCGCATTCGCTGATGGCCAGTCCGCAGATGCTGTTCGACGCCGCGGACAAGGCGCTCTATCGCGCCAAGAACCGCGGTCGGAACCGCGTCGAGTGTGAGCGGCGCAAGGTGACCGACCGCACGTCGCCCGGCGACCCCGTCTCTCGCTCTCAGGCCTCGCTCTAACGCCTACTCGCCTTCGTTGGGATCGACGGCCGCCGCGGCGGTCAGCTCGGCCGATGCGGCGGCGTACTCCGGCAGATCGTTCGGCGTAGCCTGGATGTAGCGCGCCACGATGTCCCTGGTGTGGAACACGCCCAGCTTCTTCATCAGGAACTCGAACTTGTCTTCGAGGGCCTGCACGATCGGACCCTTGTGGGCGTCGTCCATCTCCCACATCCGCCGCTTGAACGGGCCCAGGGCTTTCTTGCGCGAGGTGTAGACGAACTGCTCGTCGGTCTGATCCGGTTTGCGCTCATCGAGGCAGTGTTCAAAACAGAAGTCGCGGATGCCGTCGCGCATTTCCTGTGGCAGAGTCGGTGCGTCGAGGATCATGTTCTGGAAGCCGGTGGCGAGATGGATCTCGACGGCCTGCGCCTCCGGGAAGCGGTTGAAGACTTCTTCCGGCAGGGTGGACGCGCCATGCTGGACCGACCCGGCCATTCCATACTCCTCGCGGCAGATGCGCGTCGTCTCGCGCAGCACTTCGAAGTCGATCTTCGCCTTGGCGATGGTGCCATCGGCGAGTGGTACGCCGCCGTGCGAGGTGCCTGTCTGCACGGAAATCTTGCTGATGCCGGTCAGTCCGCCCAGGAGCCGTTGCAGGCCGTCCGCGTACGCCCGGACCTCTTCGGGGTGCGTGTTGTACTTACCGACTTCACCGATCTCGCCTCCGACGGAAACGGTGATCCCCGCGGGCTGCCGCTCGCGGATGTAGCGGGTGAGATGGGCGGTCCCCTCGTAGTTCGCGCGCTGCTGCTCGTCGCGCGTTGCGAAGTCGAGATTGACGAGCGTGGACGTGTCGATGTCGATGTTGTAGAACTCGGCGGCCAGCGCTTCGTCGATCAACGACTCGAGCGCTTTCGTTTCCGCGGCTTCCCCATCCGCGGTCGCCCACTTCTTCGCGCTGGCCTGGAAGTGATCTCCCTGGATGAAAACCGGCCCCTGGAAGCCCTCACGCATCGCGGCGGCCAGAATGCACGCCGCATACTCGGCGGGACGCTGCTCGCTGTAGCCGATCTCGGAGCGGGCAATCTCGAAGATGAACGCGCCGACGTCGTGTTTGATGGCCACACGGAAGAGCGCTCGAGCAGCGTCGTAGGTGAGTGCGCGGATGTTGAAGGCAGGAACGGTGAACGCTTCCTTGATCTCGTTCCGGCCGAAGGCCATGTAGAGGGGATAGACGGACGAGGAGACGGCACCGCGACGGCGAGCTTCCAAGTGAATCGTCCTGCGCGCTTCGGCTTTCGCCTCTCCGTCGCCGAAGACGGCCGTGTGTACGAGCTGGTCGATGTTGATGTCGGTCATCCGGAAAGGCCTCCGGCGCGGCACTTTAGCAAAAGTGGGGCTCTACGCGTGTTGCCCGGCTCCGGCGAATGATCGCAATTGCGCGATCAACTCGGTGATGTCGAAGGGCTTCATGACCGAACCATCGGCGCCAATCGCGGCGAGATCGGATTTCGCGACAGGCTGGCCACTGAGGATGAGGATGGGCAGCTGCTCGTACCCCGGCTCATTTCGAAGAGCGCGGATGACCTCTTCGCCATTCATTCCGGGCATGTTCCTGTCCACCAGGACGACGGAAGGACGCACCCTGCGCGCTTCGATCAGAGCCTGGCGTCCGCTTTCGGCCGTAACCGCTTCGAAGCCGAACTCCCGCAACAGGCTGCGCATGAGCATCAGGATCGGCAGGTCGTCGTCGATGACGAGGATGATAGGCTTCGCGGTCATCGTGTGGTGGCAGTGTACGGGATGTGTTTCCGTGCTTACAACGACACGATCCGTGCACCGGACCGAACGCATGCCCATTCGTCATGACCGCAGAGTGTCGATTCTCGACGTCATGGGTCCGGTGATGGTCGGCCCTTCCAGTTCGCACACAGCCGGAACGGCGCGCCTCGGGCGGGTCGCCCGCGAGATCCTCGACGAAGACCCGGTGGCGGTGCGGTTTTTCCTGCATCCGCCACTCGGTGCGACGTATCGCGGTCACGGCTCAGACTTTGCGCTGGCGGGCGGATCGATCGGACTGAACGTCGACGATCCGCGGATTCCCGAGGCGATCCGCATCGCCGAGCAGATGGGCGTCGATATCACGTTCTCCGAAGAAGACCTCGGGGACGTACATCCCAACTCCGTACGTATCGAGATTCATGGGAATACGCGCGAGGCCGAGATCACCGGATCGTCGATCGGCGGTGGCGTGATCGAAGTCTTCAAGATCAACGGCTTTCAGACGCGATTCAAAGGCGATTCGCCAACGCTGCTGCTCTTCTATCGCGACCGCCCGGGGATGATCTCGGAGGTGACGAACATCATCGCCGAGGAGGGCATCAACATCGCGTCGCTGTCGTGTTCGCGGAAACAGCGTGGGAAGGATGCCTTCATGCAGATCGACGTCGACTCACCGATGTCGAACGCTGCACTCGAGCGGATCCGTGCGACGCCGGATGTAGAAGAGGCGCGCTATCTGGATCGGATCCCGTAGGGGACGGGGCCTCTGGTGGGAGCGGAGTTTTCGCGCGGGCCGCTTCGTTAGGATACCGACATGATTGAAAGCTTTGCACACCTCGAGAAAACTGCTGCCGACCGCGACCTTGCCGACGTTTTTCTGGAGAGCGATGAGGCCGAGCACGCTGTGCCCGGCGACCAGATCCTCGAAGCACTCCGCCGGCGCCGCGCCATCATGCGCGATTGTGTCGAGCGGGGGAAGGGTGGCGGGACGTCGATGGGGAAGCTGGTCGGCAACGAGGCGAAGCTGCTCAACGAGGCGTTCCTCTCGGGGCGTACGTTCCTCGATCCGCTGACGGTCAAAGCGGAGATCTACGCGCTGTCGGTGATGGGGGAGAACTCGCGGATGGGTGTCATCGTCGCGGCGCCCACGGCCGGTGCCGGCGGCGTGGTCCCGGGGATGCTGCTGGCACTGGAAGAAGAACGGAACATCGACCCGGAGCGGACCGTGCGGGCGTTGGTCGTGGCAGGCGGAGTGGGCTCGATCATCGCGCTGTCGGCGAATATCTCCGGCGCCGCGGGCGGCTGTCAGAACGAAGTCGGCGTCGCATCAGCGATGGGGGCTGCGGCGGTCGCCTACATGATGGGCGGCTCGACACGCCAATCGATCCATGCGGCAGCGATTGCGCTCAAGAACACGCTCGGCCTCGTCTGCGATCCGGTCGGTGGGCTGGTCGAAGTGCCCTGCGTCAAACGAAACGCGCTGTTCGCGGTGCATGGTCTGACCGCCGCGCAACTGGCGATGGCGGGCGTCGGGTCCGTCATCCCGATGGACGAGATCGTCGAGGCGATGGTCCGCATCGGCCGCGCTCTGCCGCGCGGACTGCGTGAGACGGCTGAAGGCGGACTGGCAACGACACTGACCGGCTGCACCATCGGCGATCGTCTGAAAAACGAGGCGAACGAACGACGCGCGGAGCGGGCAGCGGAGCGGGAACGCGCGGCGCAGGAGCGGAAAGAGTCGGTGCAATAAGGGTTCGTGCGAGTGCGAAGCCGCGCTGACAGACTACGCGCGTCGGACTGAGAGTCCCTCGCCCCTGATCCCTCGCCCCCCGTCCCTGCCTTACGGGTAGTACCCTCGGATCGTCTTCGCTTTTCCGTCGCTTACCTGCACATCGACGGCGCGCCATTTCGAGCCCGGCTTCACCCCCTCGGGCGGATAGAATCCGATGATGTACTGCGAGCGCAGCTCGTTCTGAATGTCGTTGTAGATGCGGGAGAGCTCCCCGGCCTGCTCGATGTAGTAGGCGTTGCCGCCGGTCTCGCTGCAGAAGCGGCTCAGTTTGAATCGCGTGTCGACCTCGCTCATGCGGATGCCGATGCCGATCGCGTAGATGGGAACGGCGGAGCGCCGAGCGTATTCGATGGCCTGTTCGAACGAGAACTTCGATGAGGTGTCTTTCCCATCCGTGACGAGCACGAGCGCGCGCTGCCCTTTCACGCCGAGGAAGTTGTAGAGCGAATAGATGACGGCGTCGTAGAGCGCGGTCGACTCCTCTGCCCGCAGTTTCGCCAGGCCGGCGTTGATGTCGGCCAGGCGCGGAGACCAGCGCTGGATGAGCTGCGGCTGCGTGTCGAAGGAAACGAGGAACGCCCGGTCGCCTTTGCGCATAACGCTGGTGAAGAACTGCGCGGCGGCCTTCTGGGCCTCTGACATCCGCGGCTGCATCGACGCGGAGGTGTCGATGGCCAGACCGAGAGAGAGGGGCAGGTTGTTGACATGCTCGAACTTCGCCACCTTCACCGCCTTTCCTTCGTCGCTCACCTTGAACGCGGTCTCGGCGAGGTCGTTGATCGGACGTCCGTTGCGCATCACGGTCGTGGGAAGCTCGACGAGGTGGACGTTCACTTCCTCCATGAACTGCGGCGTGTTGATCATCACCAGATCTTCCACGGGAGGCTGTGGATCTTCCTTCAGTGACGCGACCGCGCGGATATAGCCGACGCCTTCCTGAGCAGGGATTTCGATCGTCTGCACATAGGGTGGCCCGTACAGCGCGGCCATCTTCGTGTCGTTCAGATAGAGATCGACGTGATCGAGTCTCTTGCCTTCCGGGACGTTGACGGCCATTTCGACGCGGGTCCGGCCGTGCAGCTTGAAGGCGACGCGAGGCGAGACGATGCGGACGCGGAACGGGTCGTTGCCCGTGTTGAGCACGAGCTCGTCACCAGTGAGTTGCTCTCCCCCAGCGTTGAGCGCGACCGCGCGGACATGGCGCACCTGCGGGACCGTACCAAAGTCGAGGTCGAGCGTGTAGGGCGGCTGGCGCTTGGTCATGACCTTCTTGCCGTCGAGGTAGAACTCGACCGCCTTGATGTCGTCGCCGAACGCGATCGTCTCGATGTGCTGAATGCCGCTCAGCAGGTCCTCGGTCAGCGGCACGATCCGGAGGCGGGTCGTGTTGGACTCGATGTCGTCTTTCAGTTGTGTCAACGCCGTAGTAGCGCTCTCTTTCGCTTTCTGCTGCTCCGGTGTGTCGAAGATCTCCGGAACCGTGATCGGCTTCTCCACGATCGCCTCCGCGCCGGAGTTGATGTCCTGAACGCGGATCCGCGCGATGTAGTCGGCGGGCCGCAGGAAGCGGTCGATCACGACCGCGACCTTGGCGTCTTTCAGATCGCCGGGATAGTCGAAACGGTAACGGTAGTTCTCGAAGAGCTGGTCGTCCTTCAGGACTTCGCCGGTCACGTCGAGGCTATAGAGCTTCGTGTTGTTCACTTCCTTCAGGGTGAGCTCCGAGCGCGGCACGAGGATGGTGATCTCCGCGTCGGTGCGGCTGCCCTGCTTGGCGGGGTACTTCACATCGACTTCGTGCGTGAGCTTCGGCGCGTTCGGAGTGGCCAGCACGACCGAACGGAGGATCTTGTGGACGTCCTCTTCGTTCACCGGCGGCGGCTCGAAGACGCGGATCAGGTCGTACTTGTTGAGCTGCGACTGATAGACGGCGCGCAGAAACTCATCGCCGTGCAGGCAACGAAGCTCGACGTTGGTGACCGACGTGCTCGGACTGGCCGGACCGAAGACGCGCTGCACAGCTCCCTGCCCGCTAACGTCGGTCCCGATCTCGTCCTGCGAGACCAGTTGCTTCATGGCATCGGGGTCGATCGGCGAAAAGAGCTTGAAGTCGATTCCCGTGTGTGGCTGGAAGAAAAGGAACCGGATGTTGTGCCCCATGTTCGGGATGAACGTGTACTTCCAGATCTCCGCGGGCTGCAGGAGGCGGCAGTCGATGATGATCCGTTCGGCGGGCTCGCCGTGAATGAGGAAGATCCGGCCGCGGTCCGAGGAGATGTTCTTGAACTCGTCCCGGGCGGTCTCGAGGCGCTCGTAGTACTGGTCGCGGAAGCTGTGATTGGTCGTGCCGTGGGCGACGTCGCGGCGGCGCCAGAACTCCGTGACGTAGATTTCGTGCTGCGGGTCGGTCTCGAGGATGAGAAACGTGTCCAGCTCCGCCGGATTCATGATGGGATCGACGTCCGCGAGGAACTGCCGGTATTTCTCCGACAGGTTCTTGATCCGATCCTTGCGCTCACGGCGGGAAAGCTTGCGGACTCCCTGATCCTGCGCCGGCGCCTTCCCTTTCGCATCGGTGGCGGGCGGGGCGGGCGCGGCCGGTGGGGCGGGCTGGGGATCGGGCTGCGTCGCAGGTGGCGTCTGCGCAGAAACCGCGACGACGAAAAGCATCGCGGTACTCACCATTGCTACGATCTTTCTCATCGGGACACCTCGGGATACGAAGGACAATAGACAGCTCCGATGCGCATCTACCTCGACAACAACGCCACGACGCCACTGCATCCAGCGGTGATGGAGGCGGTGGAGCGATCGTTGCGGGACGTCTTTGGTAACGCCTCGAGTATTCATAAGGAAGGTCAGGCCGCGCGCCGCGGGATCGAGGACGCCCGCGAATCCGTCGCGGCGCTGATCGCGGCTGAGGGGCGGGACGTCATCTTCACGAGCGGCGGTACCGAGTCTAACAACGCCGCCATCTTCGGCGCCGCGGGGCACGACGGTCGTCATCACATTGTCACAACGGCGATCGAGCATCCGTCGGTCCTCGAGCCGGTCGCGGAGCTGGAGCGCCGAGGTCATGCCGTGACGATCGTGGCGCCGCTGCGAACGGGTGTCGTCGATGCGGAAGCCGTCATCGCTGCACTGCGGCCGGACACGCGCCTTGTGGCGATGATGCTCGCGAACAACGAGACCGGTGTCGTCCAGCCGGTGGCCGAGGTGGCTCGCGTCTGCCGGGAACGCGGGATCCACGTTCATTGCGACGCGGTGCAGGGTGCCGGCAAAATCGACGTTGATGTGACTGCGCTGACGGTCGACACGCTGGCGCTCTCCGCGCACAAACTGCATGCGCCGAAAGGCATCGGTGCGCTCTGGGTCCGGCGCGGGCTCTCGCTCGAGCGGCACATTCTCGGGGGCGCTCAGGAGCGGCGGCGGCGGGCCGGGACGGAGAACGTTCCCCTGGCGGTGGCATTCGGCGTTGCCGCGACGATCGCTCGCGAGCGGGCGGATGTGGGAGGGTTGCGCGACTTGCTCGAGCGTGGGCTGCAGGCGTCCGGTTTCCCCGTCGTCGTCAACGGCGCGGAGGTGCCGCGGATCCCGAATACCAGCAGTGTGACGTTTCCCGGTGCGGACGGCGAAGGGATCGTGATCGGGATGGATTTGAGCGGCGTGGCTCTTTCGACCGGCGCCGCCTGCTCCTCCGGCCGCGTCGAGCCAAGCCACGTCCTGCTGGCGATGGGACTCACTCCGGAAGAAGCGCGAAGTACGGTCCGGTTCTCGCTCAGCCGTTTCACGACGGAGCAGGAGATCGGACGCACGGTGGAGCTCTTGCGGGAGATCGTCCGCCGCTGCGTGCGACCGAATATCGAATAACACTTGCCCGTCGGACGTTTGTTTGGCACAGTTGTGACTGGTCCTGATGCCCGATAACAATCTCTCTCTCGAGGGCGATCTGGCGCGGATTCATTTGCCAGACGTGCTCAGCTTCGTGTCCATGATCCGTGGAACAGGAAAGCTGTTCCTGGAGACGCACGGCATCGAGCGCTCGATCTACTGGAAGGACGGCGAGATCGTCTTCGCTTCCTCCAACTCGCCCGAGCATTCCCTCGGCATGTTCCTGCTGCGCAACGGGAAGATCACCCAGGCGCAGTACGAAGAGTCGAAACGGCGCGTGACCGCCACCACCCGCCACGGCAAGCTCCTCGTGCAGATGGGCGCGATCTCGCCGAAAGATCTCTGGTGGGGCGTCAAGAACCAGGCTCTGGAAATCATCTATTCGCTCTTCAGCTGGAAGGACGGCACGTTCACCTTCGGCGATTCGGCGGACGAGCTGGTGAATGAACGCATCGTCCTGTCGATCAACACCTCGACCGTGATCATGGAGGGCATCCGGCGCCTCGATGAGAGCGCGATGATCCGCGAGAAGATCACCAGCCTGGACATGATGTTCCTGAAGGTGTCGGGCAGCGTTCCGGACTTCTCGTCACTGGAGATGAGCGAGCACGAGATGGCGCTGTATCACAACCTCGACGGGCACCGGTCGATCCGGGAACTGATCGGCACATCCGAGATGACGGAGTTCGAGGTGACGCGCATCCTCTTCCAGCTCCTTTCCGCGAGGCTCGTGGAGATCGCGCCGGAGGAGAAGGCATTCCACCCCGTGTTCCTCGATGTGGAAGACTCACCGGAGCTGCTCAGAGTGATCTCCACCTACAACGACATGTTCGGGCGTCTCTACGACGCGCTCCTGAACGCGGTGGGAGAAGAGTCGGCGCGCGAGATCGTGATGACGGCGATGCAGAACGCCGAGAGCGACGAGTTGTGGAGCGGCGTGTTCTTCGACCAGTACGGCCGGTTCGACGAGAACATGCTCATCGCCAATATCTCGGAGCTGCCCTTCGAACGCCGCAAGGCCGTGCTCGACGAGGGCCTGAACACGCTGCTCTCCGTGCAGCTCTTCGAGGTCTCGCAACACCTCGATTCCGCGGGAAAGGTCGACGTCTTCCGGTTCATCAGCGACCAGAAGGCATCGCTGGAATCGGCGTTGAACAGTTTTTCCTGAAGCCGGCAGTCAGGCTGGTGCGATCACCCGGTCGCGCCGCCTCACGAGAATCAGGCCGACTACGAAAAGGATCGTGCTGATGAGCTGCGCGACCGTGAAGGGCCCGAGGAAGCGGTCGTCCTTCGCGCGAAGAATCTCGACGAGAAAGCGCTCGATCCCCATCATTACCAGGAAGAGTCCGAAGACGCGTCCCTTCGGATGCGCCTTTCGCGATGCGGCCATGAGAATTGCGAACATCACGAGAGCAGAGGCCGACTCATAGAGCTGCGTCGGATGGACGCGCAGCACCTGGTCTCCCGGAATCGACGCATCGACGTGCACGCCGAACTGGCGGAGGGAGTCGGCAGTGGTCGGCGGCGCCCCCTTCGGAAAGGCGATGCCGATCCACGAATTCGTCGGACGGCCGTAGTCGTCGCCGACGAGGAAACATCCGATGCGGCCGAGGGCATAGCCGATGGCGAGACCGGGAGAGGCCGCGTCGGCGACGGTCAAGAAGTCGAGTTTTTTCGCCAGGATGTAGGCGGTGCAGCCGAGCATGCCGCCGATCATTCCGCCGTACCAGACCAGTCCAGCGCGGTCGAGGAGGAGGTGCCAGTCGTGAAAGAGGATCGCGTAGTAGATCTTCGCGCCGGCAATGCCGCCGAGCGCGGCATACATGACGATCGAGGATGCGGCGTCGTCGCTGAGGCCGTAGCGGCGGAACTGACGCGTCAGCACCCAGCCCCCGATGATGAACGCCAGGAACATCATCAGGCCGAAGGTGGTGATCTCGAACGACCCGAACGTGTAGGGGCCGATCTTGAAGGAGCCGAGTTTGAAAAGGGTCGGATACATTGGGCGGATGATACCTGTGTCTCATGGGTCGGGGAGCGGTCGGGGGTCGCGCTCTGATCTTTGTGCGGGGTGGGGAACCGGGTGGAGAAGCCTCTGGTTCCGGTCCTCCCTCATTCAACATTCAACGGGCTGGCTTCGACGCGACCGTTCCTAGTATTGATTGATCCGGGCGAGGTACGCGTCCACATTCGCCCGCATCTCGCCGAGTGAGTCGCCGCCGAACTTCTCGCGCATCGCATCGGCCAGGGTGATGGCCAGCATCGCCTCGCAGACGACGCCGCACGCGGGGACGGCAGTGATGTCGCTTCGTTCCCACTGCGAGCGGTGCGGCTCGTGCGTCTCGATATCGACCGAGGGAAGACCGCGGCGGAGCGTCGAAATCGGTTTCATGTAGGCGCGGACAACGACATCCTGCCCGTTCGTGACGCCTCCCTCGAGCCCTCCGGCGCGATTGGAGTTGCGGTGATAGCGCTGCGTGGCGTCGAAATAGATCGCATCATGGACGTCGGAACCGGAGCGTCGCGCTGCGGCGACGCCGTCGCCGATCGAGACCGCCTTAACGGCGTGGATGGAGAGGATGGCCTGGGCGATCCGGCCGTCGAGCTTCTCGTTCCACTGCACGTACGAGCCGAGGCCGACGGGGACGTTGTGGGCGGCGACGACGATCGTGCCACCGATCGTCTCACCTGCTTCCCGTGCCTTGTCGATCTCTGCGACCATCGCCGGTTCGGCGGTTCGATCGACGGCGCGCAGCGGAGAATCCTCGTCGACCGCGGTGAGCTCGTCCCAGGTGGGCGCGTAGTCGGGATCTCCCCCGACGCCGATGGAGACGACGCCGGAGCGGAGCTCGATGTCAAACTGGCGGAGCAGTTCCTTCGCCATCGCGCCGGCGGCGACGCGTGCCGCGGTTTCGCGAGCCGAAGCGCGCTCAAGGACATCGCGAAGGTCGCGGCGGTCGTATTTCATCCCGCCGATGAGGTCGACATGTCCCGGCCGCGGAGCGTGCACGCGCCGTTTCTGCGCCTCGCCGGCGTCGACGTCCCAGACGCCCATCGCCGCTTCCCAGCTCTTGAAATCGTCGTTGCGCACGACGAGGGCGATGGGGGAGCCGAGCGTCTCGCCGCCGCGCACGCCACCGGCGATCTCGACTTCGTCGTGTTCGATCTTCATGCGCCCGCCACGTCCATACCCGTGCTGACGCCTGGTCACGTCGCGGTTGATCCGTTCGCGGTCGAGTCGTACACCGGCGGGCATTCCGGTGACGATGACCGTGAGCTGCGGCCCGTGCGACTCGCCGGCGGAGAGGAACGTGAAATGCGCCATTGCGGAACGAAGTCTAGTAGATGCGGGGCACTCGCCGTAGGACCGGCGCGAAACGCCGAATGAGGCCAGCCGTTCGAATGACAACGCGCTGCCTGTCAGCTACGCTGATCGCCGATGGACAAGTCTTCGCTTCGCGACCTCTTTCCCGTCACGAAGAACGTCGTCTATTTCAACCACGCCGCGCTGGGACCGTTGTCCGTTCGCGCGTATGAGGCCATGGAGCGTTTCGCCCGCGACCAGCGCGACTTCGGAGCGCTGCACTGGCGCGACTGGTACGCCGAGTACGTCCATCTGCGCGCCTCCGCTGCGGCACTGATCGGCGCCGATCCTGGAGAGATCGCCATCCTCAAGAACACCTCGGAAGGCCTGTCGTTTGTCGCCGAAGGATTCCGTTGGGAACGTGGAGACAACGTCGTGACGACGGACCTCGAGTTCCCATCGAATTCCACTCCGTGGAGAAGACTGGACAGGCGAGGGGTCGAGACGCGCCTTGCGCGGAGCCACGAAGGGGCATTCACCGTCGACGACATCGACCAGTGCATCGATGCCCGGACGCGCATCGTCAGCGTCTCCGCGGTGCTGTTTCACAATGGATTTGCCGCAGACCTCGACGCGATCGGAGAGCTGTGCGCGCGGCGCCACGTGCTCTTCTGCGTCGACGCGATCCAGGCGGTTGGAGTGTTGCCCATCGATGTGCGGCGCTCGAGAATCTCCTTTCTGGCCGCCAACGGACACAAGTGGATGTGTGGCTCGGAAGGGGCGGCGATCTTCTACGCCAGCGCGGAACATCGCGACCGGCTGGAGGTCCTGGAAAGCGGCTGGACGAACATCGATCGTAAGGGGAAGTTCATCGATTGCCCCGTCGATCTGCTGCCCGACGCGCGGCGTTTCGAAGCAGGCTCGCTCAACACCAGCGGCATCTACGGGCTGCGGGCCGCGATCGACCTGTTGCTGGAGATCGGAATCCGAGACATCGCCGAGGAGACGACGCGCATCGCGGCCTTGCTGGCAGAGCGGGTGGAGGGGATTGGGTGGCGCGTCGCGTCACCTCGGCCGATCCGGTCGGGAATCGTCGGCGTGCTTCCTCCCGAGGGCGATCCCTCGCTGCTCAAATGGCATCGACTCCTGGAGGAGAACGGCATCGTCTGCGCGCCGCGGGAAGGGATGCTTCGCTTCTCTCCGCATTTCTACAATCAGGAGAGTGAGATCGACCGCGTCGTCGACGTGCTGAGAGGCGGTGCCGGGCACGCTTGACCGGTTGCGGCGCAGACCGCATCATCGATCCATGTCCGTCATGACGGTTGTTCTCAGCGTGCTCGCGCTCGCACTCGGCGCGATCGTGGGGTGGGTGGTGGCGAGCGCGAGAAAGACCCGGGAGGTCGAGCGCGCACTGGCCGAGCGTGATCTCGCCCGCGCGGAACGGGAGCGCAGCGAAGTGATCGCCGTCGAAGCGCGCCGGATGGCGGCCGCCGAGTCGCAGGCCCGGGCAGTCGCCGAGAGCCACGCCACCTTCATGGGCGATGCCCGGAAGCAGATGGAGGAAGCCTTCGCCGCCACTGCGCAGAAGACGCTCGCCACCATCAGCACCTCGTTCCTCGAGCTCAACAAGGCGCATCTCGACGGATCGCGAGGCGAGATGGTCTCGTCGCTCGACTCGAAGAAGGCCGAGATCGACACGATGCTCCAGCCGTTGCGCGACATGCTCGACCGGTACGCCGGCGAGCTGACGAAGAGCGAGCACTCGCGCAATGCCGCATACGGCGGGCTGCAGGAGCAGATCCGCTCGCTGTTGGCAGCCCAGGAGATGTCGCAGCGCGAGGCTACCCGTCTTGCGAATGCGCTGGACTCGCCGGCGGTCCGCGGTTCGTGGGGTGAAAACTCGCTCCGGCGCTGCATCGAGCTGGCCGGGATGAGCGAGCTTTGCGACTTCCAGGCGCAGGAGACGTTCTTCACCGATGAAGGCCGGCGCCTGCGGCCCGATGTCGTCGTCAACCTTCCGAACAAGCGCGTCATTGCCGTCGACGCAAAAGTGCCGCTGAGCGACTACAGCGTCGCCGCGAACGCCACCGACGAGTCGTCCAAGCGCGACGCACTGGCGGCCCATGCCCGTACGCTGCGCCGGCATATCGACTCGCTGAGCCGCAAGGAGTACCAGACCAGCATCGGTGAGAGTCTCGATTTCACGGTGATGTTCCTTCCGGGCGAGCATTTCCTCTCCGCCGCACTCGTCACGGATCCGATGCTCTTCGAGTACGCGGTGGAGAAGAAGATCTACCTGGCCTCCCCGACGGTGCTCCTGCCACTGCTGCGCGCCGTGGCCGCAGGGTGGAAGGCTGAGCGCACCGAGGAAAACGCCAAGAAGATGCACGACGCCGGCGTCGAGCTCTTCAACCGATTCGTACGTGTCATGGACCTGATCGCCGAGGTCGGATCGGCGCTCGAGAGAACGGTCGATCAGTACAACAAGGCGATCCGCTCGATCGACACGCGTCTCTGGCCGAAGGGACAGGAGATGCAGCGCATGGCCGGCAGCGGCAAGGAGTTGGAACCACTTTCCCAGGTCGACACGGTTCCGCTCGAGTCGTCGAAGCTGCGTCTGACGATGCAGGGCGACGAGGACGCGGAAGTGCTGCCGTTCCGGGAGTAGCGAGGGCGCAACGCAGGTCGGACTCTCCAATCCCACAGGTGCCGTGCCAGCAGCACGATTCGCTTCCGAGGAAACAGCCCCCTGCGCCGCTTCGCGGCACGTCGGCCGCGCCCGCTTGAGAACCTATGCTATCCTCCGGCGCGATGAACGCTCCCTTGCGCGAGGTAAACGAGTCGACGGTCCGTCCGGTCGACTCGTCTCTTTGGCTGTAGCGCCCTCCCTTTCCTGAGCATTTCCTCCCGATGGTGCAGCACCTGATCCTCGTCTGTCCGCGCACATTGACGTTCAGGAGCTCCCATGATCACCGTCGTCGATAACTACGATTCCTTCACATACAACCTCGTGCAGCAGATCGAGCGGATCTCGGCCTTCGAGCTGCAGGTCGTTCGCAACGATGCGTTCGACGTCGATGCCCTGCTCGATCAGGAGCCCGAGGCGATCGTGATCTCGCCGGGTCCGGGGACGCCGGCGCGGGCGGGCAGGATCCTCGAGCTCATCCGCATGAACGACTCCATCCCTCTCCTCGGCATCTGCCTCGGGCATCAGGCCATCGGTGAAGCGTTCGGCGCGCGGATCGTGCGCGGGCGCGTGCCGGTACACGGCAAGCTGAGCGAGGTGCGTCACGAGAAACGCGGACTCTTCACCGGCTGCCCGACGCCGATGCAGACGGCGCGCTATCACTCGCTCGTCGTCGACCGGCAGTCGATGCCTGAGGATTTGCGTATCGATGCCGAGACCGACGACGGCGTGGTGATGGCGATCTCGCATCGCGACCGGCCAATCTACGGAATCCAGTTTCATCCGGAGTCGTATGGAACCGAGGGTGGCGACAAACTCATCGCGAACTTCCTAGCGGAGGTGCGGCAATGATCGACGCCGCCATTCGCAAGGTCGTCGACGGCCACGATCTCGGACGCGCGGAGATGTACGACGTCTTCAGCGACGTGATGGACGGCCGGGCCACCGATGTCCAGAAGTCCGCGCTGCTCATCGCGCTGCGGATGAAAGGGGAGACGTCCGACGAGATCACCGGTGCCGCGGCTGCGATGCGCGAGCGGGTGACACCGCTGACCGTGGACCGTGAACGCATCATCGACACCTGCGGCACGGGTGGGGACGGCCGCGGGACGTTCAACGTATCGACCCTGGCGGCGCTGGTTGCCGCGGGTGCGGGCGCGTCCGTTGCCAAGCACGGCAATCGCGCGGTGTCTTCGTCCTGCGGCAGCGCAGATGTCCTGTCGGAGCTTGGCGTGGCGATCGACCTCGACGCCGCGCGGATGAGCGACGTCCTGCGCCGCACCGGCATCTCGTTCCTCTTCGCGCCGAAGCTGCATCCGGCGATGGGTGCGGTTGCCGCCATCCGCCGCGAGCTTGGCGTCCGCACGATCTTCAACGTTCTGGGACCGCTGACCAATCCGGCCATGGCCCGCCGCCAGGTCCTGGGCGTCTACTCGCTGCACCTCGTCGAGGTCGTCGCGCGCGTCCTGCTGGCGCTGGGAGCGGAGCATGCGATGGTCGTCCACAGTCGTGACGGGCTCGATGAGATCTCGATTTCGGCTCCGACGACGGTCTGTGAAGTGCGCGACGGCGCGGTGCACACGTACGAGCTTACGCCGGAGGAGATCGGCGCCGAGCGACATGCCGCTCCCGACATCTCCGGCGGAGATGCCCGGCAGAATGCCCGCATCGCTCGCGAAATCCTCGGCGGGGCGGAGAGTGCGCGCAGCGAGATCGTCGCCGCGAATGCGGGGGCGGCGCTGTACGTGGCCGGCACCGCGGCGAGCATCGGCGAGGGTGTGGCGATGGCGCGTGAGTCGATGCGCAGCGGAAAGGCGATGGCGAAATTGCAGGAGCTGGTGGCGGTGACGAATGAGTAGCGTTCTCGACGAGATCGTCGCTCGCACGCGCGCGCGGCTGTCGGCCGAACCGGCGGCGGACCGCGGCGTGGCTGCGAATGTGGCCCTGGCCCGCCCTCCCTTTGCGCTCGCGGCGGCGTTGCGCCCGGACCGCATCAACGTGATCGCGGAGATCAAGTCCGCGTCGCCGTCCGCCGGTTCGATCATCGAAGCGCCCGACGTCGAAGCGATCGCCGCGGAGTATCGGCGCGGGGGCGCGGCGGCGATCTCGATCGTCACCGAGCCGGAGTTCTTCCGCGGCAGCCGCGGCTGGATCCTGCGTGCGGCCACGAGCGGTCTTCCCGTATTGATGAAGGACTTCGTGGTCGACGAGTCGCAGCTCTTCCGCGGTGTCGCCGCCGGGGCGAGCGCGATCCTTCTGCTGGCATCGCTGCTCGACGGTCCGCAGATCCGGGACTTTATCGCCTGCCTCGATGCCTATTCCTGCGATGCGGTCGTCGAGGTCCATGACGAGATCGAACTGGAGCGGGCGATCAGCGGCGGCGCGCGCATCATCGGCGTCAACAATCGCAACCTGCGCGACTTCTCCGTCGACCTCGGCGCCTCGGAGCGGCTGGCGCGACAGATTCCGGCAGGGGTGATCCGCGTCGCCGAAAGCGGGATCAAGACCTGCGCGGACGTCGACCGGCTGCGCTCCGCCGGCTTCGACGCATTCCTCGTCGGCGAATCTCTGTTGCGTCAGAGCGATCGAGCCGCAGCGGTGCGGCAGCTGGTGGCGCGGACATGACGAAGATCAAGATCTGCGGCATCACGAACGAAGACGACGCGCTCCTTGCCGCCGAATGCGGCGCCGACTTTCTCGGCTTCATCTTTGTACCGTCGTCGCCGCGGCACATCGAGCCGGAGAAGGCAGGCGCGATCGCGGCGACTCTGCGGGCGACCGAGCGGGCTCCGCAACTCGTGGGAGTGTTTCAGGACGCGTCGGCCGACTATGTCCGCGCCATCACGGCGGTAGCCGGCCTGGACCTCGTGCAACTGCACGGCAGCGAACGCGACGACGACATCGCCGGGATGGGCCTGCCTGCCATCAAGACGCTGCACGTCGGAGACCTGCTTCCCGACACGCACGCAACACCCAACGCCGCGTGGCTCCTCTTCGACACCTACGACGAACGCCGCTCCGGCGGCACAGGAAGGCGCTTCGACTGGTCGTTGCTCGCGAGCTACGAGCGTTCCAAACCATTCTTTCTTTCCGGCGGTCTGACGCCAGACAACGTCGTCGCGGCCATCAGCCTCGTGCGTCCTGACGCAATCGACGTGGCCAGCGGCGTCGAGGCGTCACCAGGCCGGAAAGATCCCGCGAAACTGGCGCGTCTGTTCGAGCGCGTGAGGAGACTATGAAGCGCGCAACTCTTCCGGACCGCCGCGGATATTTCGGCGAGTTCGGTGGGCGGTACGTTCCCGAAACCCTGATGGCGGCCCTCGACGAGTTCGAGAGCGCGTATCGCAACCTTCGCCGTGATCGCGCATTCCGGAGCGAGCTCGAAGACGTCCTTCGCGATTTCGTCGGCCGTCCGACAGCACTCACCGAGGCGAAGCGATTCGCCGAGCTATGCGGCGGGATTCGGCTGTTCCTGAAACGGGAAGACCTCAACCATACCGGCGCGCACAAGATCAACAACGCCATCGGTCAGGCGCTCATCGCGAAACGGATGGGCAAGAAGCGCGTGATCGCCGAAACGGGCGCCGGCCAGCACGGCGTTGCCACTGCCACCGCCTGCGCGCTCCTCGGTCTCGACTGCGTCGTCTACATGGGCGAGGTGGACATGGCGCGGCAAGAGCTGAACGTTTTCCGCATGCGACTGCTGGGCGCCCAGGTCGTGCCGGTGTCGAGTGGAAGCAGGACGTTGAAGGATGCCATCAACGAAGCGATCCGCGACTGGGTCACGAACGTCCGCACGACGCACTACATCATCGGCTCCGTGCTCGGCCCGCATCCGTATCCACTCGTCGTTCGCGACTTCCAGTCGGTCATCGGCCGCGAGGCGCTGAGCCAGCTGAAGAAGCGCACGGGATCGTTGCCCGATGTGGCGGTGGCCTGCGTGGGCGGCGGCTCGAATGCGATCGGACTCTTTCACGAGATGCTGAAACACGACTCCATCCGTTTCGTCGGCGTCGAAGCAGGCGGACGCGGTCACGCGCTGGGCGATCATGCCGCGCGCTTCAGCGGCGGCGCTCTCGGCGTGCTTCACGGCACGCGATCGATGGTGCTGCAGGACGAATTCGGGCAGATCGCGGAAACCCATTCGATCTCCGCGGGCCTCGACTATCCCTCGATCGGCCCCGAGCATGCGCATCTGCAACAGACGGGGCGGGTCGAGTACTACGACTGCTGCGACGACCTGGCTCTCGAGGCATTCCACAAGCTCTGCGAATGCGAAGGCATCATCCCGGCGCTCGAGTCCTCCCACGCTCTCGGCTGGCTCCTGCGCAACGGCCCGTCGATCGGCCGGGACAAGATCGTGGTCGTGAACCTCAGCGGACGTGGCGATAAGGACGTGCCGCAGATCGCGGCGCTGGAAGCTCGATGAATCGCGTCCGCAAACTGTTCCGGCGGCTTCGCGCCGAGCAACGGTGTGGACTCATCGCCTACGTCACATGCGGTGACGGTCCGACGGTCGAGATCATCCGCGCGCTCGAAGCGGCAGGTGCTGATGCCATCGAGCTGGGCGTGCCCTTCTCCGATCCGATTGCGGACGGCCCGGTCATTCAGGCCGCGGCGCAGCGAGCGTTGCAGGGTGGCACGACGATCCGCGACATCTTCGTGATCGCCGCTTCGATTCGCGAGCGGAGCGAGATTCCGCTGATCGCCTTCTCGTATCTGAACCCGGTGCTGCGTTACGGCATCGCGCGCTTCGCCGAGGAGTCGGCTGCGGCGAAGATCGACTCGGTGCTGCTGACGGACCTGCCTGCGGAGGCAGTCGCGGAAGTCCGGCCTGCCTTTAAGGCCAACGGCCTCGGATCGATTTTTCTCCTCGCGCCGACCTCGAGCGATGCGCGGATTGCCGCGGTCAACCGCGCCAGCGACGACTTCATCTACTACGTGTCGACGATGGGCGTGACCGGCGCACGAAGCGAGCTCGATCCGGCGCTGCTCACGCGGCTGGACGAAGTTCGGACACGGGTCACAAAGCCGCTGGCGGTTGGATTCGGGATCTCGGAACATGCGCACTACCGGCTTCTCAGCGATCGTTGCGACGCGATTGTCGTCGGCAGTGCCATCGTCCGCGCGGTGGCGGACGGAGACGATGGCGGTGCCCCGGAACGGGCGGCGGCGGTCGTTCGGACCATTCTTGACAAGAGTCCCGGACCGCCCGTACTCTGACGCGCCACATGAGTCACAGCGCCCTTCGTTACGCGTATTACTTCGGCTACTGCACGTAAGCGTGGGCAATTTGCGCCCCGCGAGACGGGGCGCTGACCGACTGAGTCGATCCGAACCTCTTCCCGCGCGGGAAGGGGTTTTTTGTTATGGATCGACACGACGCAGAACTGGAGCTTTCCCGACTTCGCGATGCGATCGACCGCGTGGACGAGGTCATCGTGCGCCTCCTCAATCAACGCGCGAAATACGCCATCGAGATCGGCGAGATCAAACCCGTGCTTGGGCTCGCCATCTATGCGCCCGAGCGCGAGAAGCAGGTGCTCCTGCACGTCGAGCGCACCTCGGACGGTCCACTCGACCCCACCACCATGCGGCGTCTCTTTGAACGAATCATCGATGAATCGCGCCGCGTCGAGCGGCAGGCCACGACGCGCGACTAAGGAGAACCTCATGATCATTGTGATGGAGAAACACGCCTCGGATGCCGCCATCGAACACGTCGTCGCGGTCCTCAGCGAACGCGGCTTCGATGTGCACCGGTCGACCGGCTCGGATCAGACGGTGCTCGGCGTTGTGGGCGACGTCGCGAGCGTCGATCCCCGCGAATTCGAAGTCCTCACCGGCGTGCAGGAAGCCGTCCGGGTCAGCGAGCCGTACAAACTCTCCAGCCGCACATTCAAGCGCGAGAAGACGATCGTGACGGCGCGCGGCGTCGCCATCGGCGGTCCCGAGGTCGTGGTCATGGCCGGCCCGTGCACAATCGAGAACGAGCGGCAGCTTTTCGAGACGGCGCGCCGCGTCGCCCGCGCCGGAGCGCGCGTGTTGCGCGGCGGCGCGTACAAGCCGCGCACGTCGCCGTACGCGTTTCAGGGAATGGGAGTAGAGGGATTGAAACTCCTGCGCGCGGCCGGCGACGAATCCAACATGGCCACGATCTCCGAGGTGATGGAGATCAGCCAGATCGAAAAGATGATGGAGTATGTGGACATCCTGCAGGTCGGTGCCCGCAACATGCAGAACTACAACCTGCTCTCGGCGCTCGGGCAGATCCGCAAGCCGATTCTCCTGAAGCGCGGGATGTCCGCCACCATTCAGGAGTGGCTGCTGGCGTCGGAGTACATCCTGGCCGGGGGCAACTACGAGGTGATCCTCTGCGAGCGCGGGATCCGGACCTTCGAGACGTACACAAGGAACACGCTCGACATTTCCGCGATCCCGGTGATCAACAAGCTGTCGCATCTACCGATCATCGCGGACCCGTCGCACGCGGTCGGCCGCCGCGACAAAGTGATGCCGCTGGCGCGCGCGATCGTGGCCGCGGGTGCGGACGGCGTGCTGATCGAAGTGCATCACGAGCCGGAGAAGGCGGTCTGTGACGGTCCGCAGTCGCTTTATCCCGATCAGTTTGCGCGGCTGATGGACGAGCTGCGGATCATCGTTCCCGCCGTGGGGCGAACGTTGTGAGGGAGAGGCCGCTACAATCCGCGGCCATGAAACGGTTCGCCATCCTCCTCCTTCTCGTCGCGGCGTCGGCGGCCGCGGCGCCGCCGCCGATCGACGCGAAGACGAAACAGCTCGCGTTCGACATCTACAAACAACTGATCGAGATCAACACCACCGACTCGATCGGCAACAACACCACGGCTGCCCAGGCCATGGCAGCGCGGCTGAAGGCTGCGGGATTTCCTGCCGCGGATGTGCAGGTGCTGGCGCCCGATCCCCGCAAGGGGAATCTCGTGGCCCGCCTTCACGGAACCGGAAACGAGAAGCCGTTGCTCCTCGTGGCCCATCTGGACGTCGTCGAGGCCAGACGCGAGGACTGGTCGATCGATCCGTTCGTGCTGACGGAGAAGGACGGCTACTACTACGGCCGTGGCACGAGTGATGACAAGGCCATGGCGGCGATCTGGATCGCCACGCTCATCCGGCTGAAGAGCGAGGGATTCGTCCCCGACCGCGACCTGATCGTGGCGCTGACGTCCGACGAAGAGACCGGCGGCAAGTTCAACGGAGTCTCCTGGCTGATCCGGGAACATCGCGATCTCATCGACGCAGCGTTCGCTCTGAACGAAGGCGGATCGGGGCGGCTGAAGGACGGCAAGCGGCTGTTCAACGGTGTCGGGGCGAGCGAGAAGGTGTATGTGACCTTTGCGCTGGAGACCCACAACAAAGGCGGACACAGTTCGGTGCCGCGAAACGACAACGCCATCTACCAGCTCGCCAACGGGCTTGTGAAGTTGGAGAAGTACCAGTTTCCCGTCACGCTGAACGAGGTCACCCGCGCGTTCTTCGAACGGATGTCGTCGATCGAAGAGGGACCGGCAGCTGCGAACATGAAGGCCGTGCTGACCGGTGATGCTGCTGCGGCAGCGCGACTGTCGGAGACGCCTACGTACAACAATCAGCTCCGTACGACGTGTGTGGCGACGCGGCTGGAGGGAGGGCATGCGGACAACGCGCTTCCCCAGTCGGCCAGGGCCATCATCAACTGCCGAATCCTGCCGGGCCAGTCCGCCGACGCCGTGCGCGACACCATCGCCTCGGTTCTAGCCGATCCCGGTATCGAGATCTCCTGGATCGAAAAGGCCAAGCCCAGTATCCCGTCGCCGCTGACGCCAGCGGTCATGAAGCCGATCGCCGATGTGACAGCGGAGTTCTGGCCGGGAACACCGGTTCTGCCGCTGATGTCCGCCGGAGCCAGCGACGGGCTCTATCTACGCAACGCCGGCATTCCGACGTACGGGGTCTCCGGTCTGTTCGGAGAGGTTAGTGACAGCCGCGCGCACGGCAAGGATGAACGGGTGCGCATCGACTCGTTTTACGACAGTGTGCAGTTTCTCTATGTGCTAGTGAAACGGCTGTCCTCGTGAGGATCCGGTGCGCCACGCTGGCGTGTCTCGTTCTGCTCGTCAACTGTGGCGGCAATCCGGCGCCGAGGGCACCGGTTGCGGAGCCGCAGGCTACAGCGGCGGCTCCCGAGCCGCAGCCGCCGTCGCCGGAGCGGGAGATCGGCCTGGTGCGTGTAAACGTCAGCTCGTTGAACGTGCGCGCGTCCGCGTCAGCGTCCGCTCAAGTCGTCGGGCATGTCCGTCGCGGGGAGCGACTCACTCTCCTCGGTGAATCGGGGGATTGGCTACGCGTCCGGCTCCACGATGGAGCAAGCGGGTGGGTGGCGTCGCAACTCGTCGTTCGCGAAGGGGCGGCTGCTCGCCCGCGTCGCGCGGGCTGCCCGCCGGACAGCGACTACTCGTTCCTCACGGCTCCAAAGCCGTCGTTTTCCGAGGGTGGCGCGCACGGGATGGTGATCATCGAGACCAGTGTGGACGCGCAAGGCGTGGTCACGGGAACACGGGTCCTCTCCAATGACACGCATGACGACGCGCTTGCCGCGATGGCGGAGCGGGAGATGCACAACGCACGGTTCGCGCCGCCGATCCGCAACTGCAACCCGCGGGCGTTCGTGTTTACCTATAAACGGGCGTTCTGATTTGTTTGAGGGCGGCCCGAGGTTGAGCCTCGGCGACTTCTGATCGAAGCGCCGGCGAGGCCGCCAGCCCCACACGGGCTGGTTCGTGGGGAACGAGAGAAAGAACCGCGGCCGGTGCGTCCGGCCGCGGTTCTTCGATCCGTTAGTGGACGGCCCGGCCTCGCGATTGCGACACTGTCACGGTGGTGGTGCCGTTCGTGATGTTGCCCGATGCGTCCGTGGTCTCGATGATAATCGTGTAGATCCGATCCGTTCCGCCGGCGCGCTCGGCGCGCAGCTGCAGGGTGAGCGGTCCGGTGATGATCCAGTCCGGCGACGTGTTGCCGTCACCGACACCGTTGATGGGCTGGTTCGAAGTCACGCTGATGATGTGGGACACCGGGTGCGGATCGACGAGGTCCGTCGCGATCACGCTGACGGTGATGTCGACCATCTTGTGGTTCGGTGGCCAGAGCGAATTCGGAGACGCCGTGATCGAGACGATCTGCGGCGGCGTCGTATCCCGGACCGTGACGGTGAACGAGCCGTGCGCCGTGTTGTTGTGCGTATCCGTGGCCGTGCACTGAACGGTCGTCGTTCCGAGCGGGAACGTAGATCCGGACGCGTGATCGCATGTCACCGGGCGTGCGCCGTCGACGAGATCGGAGGCCGTGGCGGTGTACGTCACGGAGGCACCGCTCGGGCCGGTGGCTTCCGCGGTGATATTTGCCGGCAGCGAGAGTGTGGGCGGCGTCGTGTCGCGGACCGTGATCAGGAACGACGCGCTTCCGATGTTGTGTTGCGCGTCCATGGCGGTGCACTGGACCGTGGTCGTTCCGAGCGGGAACGTGGTGCCTGAGGCGGGAGAGCACGTCACGGGCACCGGACCGTCGACGTTATCCGTGGCCGAGGCAAAGAAGGTGACGATTGCGCCAGCCGGTCCTGTCGCTTCCGTGGTGATGTTCGCGGGCACCGTAACGACCGGCGGGGTCGTGTCAGCCTCCGCGACAACGACGTTGAACGAGCCTTCCGAATGGTTGAAACTGGCATCGAAGGCCGTGCACTGCACGATGGTCGTACCGATGGCGAAGGTGGAGCCCGAAGGCGTGTCACACGTCACGCTGGCCGCACCCGAGACCGCATCGGTTGCGGACACCGCATAGGTGACGACCGCTCCCGATGGTCCGGAGGCCACTGCTTGAATCGTAGCCGGAAGGGTCAGCACAGGCGGAACGGTATCAATCACGACCACATTGAATGAGCCGGTCGTGGTGCCGCCTGGCGCAGTCGCGGTGCAGGAAACGGGTGTGACTCCGACGCCGAAGATCGAGCCCGAGGCTGGCGAGCAGCTGATGGTGGCGCTCTGCGTGGCGGAGACGGAATAGGTCACGAGTGCTCCGGCAGGACCGGTTGCCTCGAGGACCAGATCACCGGGGAGTGTCAGCGCGGGCGGCTGCGTGGCGTCCGAGACGACGACTGTGAAGGACTTGAAGCTGACATTGAGGTGCGCGTCGTTCGCCCGGCACAGGACGATCGTCGTGCCGTTCGGGAAGGTCGAGCCCGAAGCGGGGGAGCACGACACGGGCACGCTGCCGTCGAGGGAGTCGGTGGCCGATACCGTGTACGTCACCACCACACTGCTGGTGGAGAAGTCGGCAGGCACCGTGATGACGGGCGGCGTGCTGTCGGTCACGATGACGACGAAGGAGCCGGATGCGCTGCCGAAGCTGTCCGTGGCCGTGCAGGTCACCGGCGTCGTCCCGAGCGGGAACAGATCACCGGACGAGTGCGTGCAGGAGATCGCGGGCGCGGGTGGGGGATCGACGAAGCTGAACCCGGCCACGTCGAACGTCACGTGGCCACCGGCCACGCTCTCCGCTTCTCCGACCACGATCTCAGGGACCGAGATCAAGGGGGGCTGCGGAAGGACGGGGCGGGCGATCACATCGAAGAAGCCGGGACCGATCGAGCGGACCGTGCTTCCGTCGTCCGACAGAACGGTGACCGTGTACCGGCCCGTGACGATGAGCGCCTCGTCCGGAACGGAGACCAAGAGCGTCGTGACTCCGCCGCTGACCGAGCTGCCTCCGATATCGCGGACGAACGTGCCCGCAGGGCCGTCCAGCACGACAGTCGTGCCGACCGCGCCCAGCAGGTTCACTCCGCTCAGCGTGATGATCTGTTCGGAGTCGAACTGGAAGAAGCTCGAAGGGGTTACGGAATCAAGCGAATCCGCGAAGGCCGCCGGGGCGCAGAGAAGGAAAAGACCGAGCAGGCACAAAGCCGCACGTTGCATAAAAAGCCTCCCTGAGTTTATTGGACGGCGGCTATTATGCGCCCCATCGGGCCTTGTGTACATATTCCAGGATTACTCGAATCGGAGGGCGTCGATGGGGTGGAGCGAGGCGGCTTTCCAGGCCGGGTAGGATCCGAAGCCGATCCCGATGACTGAGCAGACCACCAGCCCGGTAATCGCCCAGAACCATGGAAACACCATGCTCATGTCGAAGGCGATGGCGACGCCATTTCCGCCCAGGACGCCGGCAAGGATCCCGGCCAGGCCTCCCAGCTCGGAGAGCAGCACCGCCTCGATCAGGAATTGCTTGATGATGTCGTTCTTGCGGGCGCCGATGGCTTTGCGGACGCCGATCTCCCGGGTCCGCTCCGTCACGCTGACCAGCATGATGTTCATGATGCCGATGCCGGCGGCCAGCAGAGCGATCACGCTGACGACAAAGGCACCGATGCGGACCGTGTCGGCCACCTGCGCGAACGCCGTGATCAGGGTGTCGTTCGAGTAGACCTCGAAGTCGTTGTCCTGCCCGAGCTTCAGGCCGCGGGCACTCCTCATTGCGCCGATCGCCTTGTCCAGCGTGTCGTTGTACGTCGCCTGCGACGTGGACTGGATGGCGATGTTGACGGTCCTGTGTTCATGGCCGAAGTCCGAGAAGAACTTCGTGATCGGCACGAGGGTCAGATCGTCCTGCGATTGTCCGAACGAGGACCCCTTCTCTTCGAGCACGCCGATGATCGTGTACGGTTTCGAATTGACCTTGATCGTCTGACCGATCGCGCTCCGGCTGGGGAACAGCTTCTTCTGAACTCCGGCCCCGACCACCGTCACCGGCCGGCCCAGTTCGACATCCTCGGCGGAGATGTTGCGTCCCGAGCCGATGGCGTAACTGTTCGCGACGAGAAAGAACTCGTTCGTTCCGACGATCGTGCGTCCCTGGAGCGTGACGTTTCCGTAGCTCACCTGCTTGCCGCCGTCGAAGCACTTGAGTGCGACGGCCTGTGCTTCTCCCTCCATCAGGTGCTTGAACTCGGTGGCCTCCGCGAGCGAGATGTTGCGCCGATTCGCAAACTTCTCTTCCGGGTCGCGGGTGTTGATGGTCGGGTATTTCGCGAACTGAAAGATGTTGCTGCCGAGGAAGCTGAGGCCGGACTCGATGGAGCCCTGAATCGCGCTGAGCGCGGTCATGACTCCGATGACGGAAAAGACTCCGATGGCAACGCCCAGCATCGTCAGCGCGGAGCGGAGACGGTTCGTCCGCAGAGACCCCAGCGCCATCCGGAAGGTTTCGCGGAAGAACACTATTCGTACCTCAGCGCTTCGATGGGATCGAGACGGGATGCGGCCAGGGCCGGAGCGAAGCCGGAGAAAATCCCGGTGAGTGTGGAGACGATCATCCCGACGATCACCAGACTGACCGAAAACTGCATCGGGAAGGAGGGGAACGCCGCCGCGACGCCGGTACACAGCAGATACGACAGCGCCAGACCGGAAGCACCTCCGATGAGGCAGATGGAAATGGCTTCCACGAGAAACTGCAACAGGATCGTCCGGCGCCGGGCGCCGACGGCTTTGCGCGTCCCGATCTCGCGCGTACGCTCTTTCACGCTGACGTAGGTGATGTTCATGATCCCGATCGCCCCGACAAAAAGTGCCAGGCCGGTGATGAACAGCCCGGCTACGGCGATCCCCGCCTTGACCGGCTCGATGGTGCTGCGCAGTCCTTCCTGAGCGTTGATCTCGAAATCGTCCTTCTGTTCGGGACGGAGACCGCGCACGCGGCGCATATCGCCCGTCAGCTCGTCGCGCGCCTGCGCCAGATGAGTCTTGTCCTTGACCTTGACGCGGATCGAAGTGTCCAGCCGGGAGCTGAACGACTTCATGAACGCGGACATCGGAACGACGACCTGCGTGTCGAAGCTGAAGAGGCCGAGGAACGTTCCCATCTTGCTGTAGACACCGATGACACGGAAGGGGCTGCCTCCGATCATCACGGTCTTGCCGAGTGCGGACTCGCGGGGGAAGAGCGCTTCCGCGACGTCGTAACCGAGGACGCAGACGTTGCGTGCACCGCGGGACTCGATGGCGGTGATGAACCGACCCTCCTTGAACTGGGCTGTGGACGTCACCAGAAACTCGTCGGTCGTGCCCTGGGTGAAGACTCCCGATACTTCGTTGTCGCCATACTTGACGCTGCGGTTTGTGTTCAGCGTCGGTACGGCGGTGATGAGCTGGGAGTTCGGTGTCGCTTCGATGAGCCTCTTGAGCGACTCGGCGTACTGAGGCTCGATGCGGCGCCGATTGCGGTAGTTCCACCAGTCATCGACGTTGTGCCACGGCCACTTCTCCACATAGAGGATGTCGTCCCCGATCACGGAGAGGCTGCGCTCAAAACCGATCTCGATGCCGCCGATCGCGGATCCCATCAGAGTCACGGCGATGATGCCGATGATGACCCCGAGCGCCGTCAGGATCGAGCGCATCTTGTGCGCCCGGATCTGGCTGAACGCGATACGGAAGCTTTCGGTGAGCTCGATGGTGATGTCTTTCATGGTGTGTCTGGTGTCACGTTGGTGGCCGGTTATTGAGTTGCCGCGTTGCTGACGTTGCCTAGTGTGCGGGACCCGGCAACCCGATTCTTACGTCTTCTGCTTCTCGATCGTGACCTTCGCACCATCCTTCAGTTTTCTGCTGATGGCGGTGTAACTGCCCGAGACGACTTCGTCCCCCGGTTTGATTCCGCTCTTGATCTCGATGAAGGTCGTGTCGGCGATGCCCGTCTCGACCTTCTGCATCCGCACTTTGTCCCCTTCCTTGATGAAGACGACGCGCTGCAATTTCTCGCGCTGCTCCCGTTCCTTCTGCTTTTCGAGAGTCTGGTTGGTGACTTCGGCCTTGTTGTCGTCGTCCTTGGCCACGCTCTGTGCGCTCTGCTTCTCCCGTTCTTCGGGGGAAAGCTTGCTGTCAGTGCTCCGCACGGTCACGCTCTGAATGGGAACGGCGATCACGTTCTTGACTGTGTCGGTCTCGATGTCTGCAGTCGTGCTCATGCCGGGCCGGAGCCGGACGGAGAGATCGGCCACCTGGATCTTCACTTCGAAATTCGTGACCTGTTCCTGGGTGCCGGCGTTGTTCGTCGTGGCGGTGCTGGCGATCTCGCGGACGATGCCGGCGATCTTTCGATCGGGATAGGCGTCGACGCTGATCCGAGCCGTATCTCCGACCTTCACGTTCACGATGTCGTTTTCATTGACGTTCACACGTGCTTCCATTTTGCTGAGATCCGCGAGGCGCATCACTTCTGTCCCGGCGAACTGGCTCGTCCCCACCACGCGCTCGCCGAGGCGGCTGGTGAGGGAGCTGATGGAGCCGTCGGCGGGGGCGACGATCGTGGTCTTGGAGAGGGCCTGATTGATCTGCCGGAGCGCACCTTCGGCGCGCTGCACGTCGAAGACCGATGCGTTGAGCGCCGACTGCGCGATCTCGTAGTTGGTCTGCGCGGATTTGCGGTCGGCTTCCGGAATGAGCTTCGATTCGAACAAGCTCTTCGCCCGTTGGTAGTCGGCTTCTGCCTTCGCCAGTTGCGACCGGTGCTGCGCGACCGCCGCCTGAGAGCCGCTCAATGCAGCCTGTTGCTCTTCGACCTGGGCGCGATACGTATCGGGCTTGATGCGCAGGAGCAGGTCACCCCGGTGCACGATCTGTCCTTCCTTCACCGGCATCTCGATGATTTCGCCCGACACCTCAGGGGAGATCTTGATCTCGATCTCGGGCTGGATCTTTCCCGTCGCCGTGACGAGTTGCGTGATCGTCTTCCGGAACGCTTTGTCCGTCGTGATGGGAATCGGCTTCTCCCGTTTGCGAGACATGCCGAGTGCCACCGCGGCGATGGCGATGACGAGAATGATTCCGATGATCCAGTAAAGCTTCTTCCGCGAACGTTTCGGTGCGGAGAGGGACGACAGAGGGGTAGCGGTCATGTAGCACGTACTCCAGACGGGCGTCGGCCCGAGTTTTTTGGACTGCAGCTGTCAACGGATTTGCGCTGAAAATGTTGCAGACGCGTGTTTTCCCGGCAACGACCGGCAAGCGATTCTGAAATGTTCCCTATCGAACTGCCCGTCTCCTCGGTTGCGGTCCGCCGACCGCGAAGAGATGGCCGCCCGACTCCGCGTAGACACGCCCTTGCGCGTCGATGGCAACCGGGGTGTAAGCAGCTCCGAGAGGCCCTCCCAGTGCGATTCGGTCGAGCAGTATTCCTCCCTGCGCCAGCGCGTAGAGATTCCCATCCTCGGCATTGACGAAGACGGTTCCTCGGGCGTCGATCGCGGGTGCATTCACGCACCACTCGAACCCGAACTCCTCATCGACGCACAGTCCGTTGCGGCAGCTCGTCCGCGACGGGTTGCGATACTGCCACTCGATCTGGAACTGGGAGTTGAGCTGCGTCACGAAGTCGCCGGGCTGGCCGCTGAAGGTTGGGTCGTAGTGATTCTCTTTCGTTACGACTGAGTACGTCCCGTTGTGCTGCCAGATGGCCGGGGTGGTGTCCCAGCCGAACGGATAGGGATGGTCGAGATAGGTCCCGTCGGCCGCGAAGTGCAGAAGGTGTCCCTGCAATCCGTTGTACTGGGTATAGGCGCCGTAAATGATCGAGCCGTCTGGCGCGACGACAGGGGAAGCGGTGGAGCTATCGATGACGCGGCCCGAGCCCGGCAGGTTCTCGTGCGGATTGACTCCCGTGGCCGTGCCTTCGGGGCATCCGCCGTCCGTTCCGTTGGGCGGCAGCAGCACGTTGCACCCGTCATGCAGCCGATTGCGCAGAGAAGCGCTCCACTTCGGCGTCAGGTCCGGCTTGACGGCCACAAGGTAGCTCCAGTAGTCGTTGAAATGAGCGCGGGTCATCAGGTAGACCGTGCCGTCCGCAGCGATGGCGGGCGCCACGTTCAGTCCGGGACGCTGCGAGCCGCACGGGGGGGCTGGCGGAACCGCAGTGGGCGTTGGAGGAATGCGCGCAGAGCCTCCGGGAAACTCGTACAGGCATGGATCCGAAGGACCGGGTGCCGTCGGAAGGAGGGTTGTGAGCGGCACGAGAGTCGTCGTCATGTCGGGCTTGACGCGAACGAGCCACGCTCCGGTGATGTCCTGTCCCCATGGGTCGGAGCTCGTCATCCGGAATGCGCCGTAGAAGATGTTTCCTGACGCGTCGACCGCAGGCGGTCCGGAGACGAACGTCATGGAATCGACGGTCGAGAATGGATTGATGCGCTCCACGGCCCCGCTGTTGCGATCGATCTTCAACAGCATTCCCGCGACATCGGGGGCGAAGACGAAGCCGCCGGCAAGGACGGGCTGGAACGTCGGTTCCCACAGGTTGACCCTGTCGGGGACAGGCTCCCAGTCGGTGGTCACGACCCATTTTTGGACCAGCGTTCCATTCTCCCAATGGAGCCGCTGCACGCTCCACCTCGTGATCGGAAACAGCGGCCCGATGAACACGTGCCGCTTCAGAGACATGAAGACATCGTCTCCATCCAGGATTGGGCTGGGGTAGTGCACGTACAGCGCGCCACTGTCCTGAATCTCCTGGGCGACGTACGGGTCGTGGACCACGTTGGCGACGACGCGTGCCAGCGGTTGCGCGACTGTAGCCGAGGTCCCGGTGTGCTTCTGGTCGCCCCCGAACTGGGCCCATTGGCCGTGAGCGTTCGCGGCCGCCGCGAAGGTGAGGGACACCGCAAATAAACCTTTGATCATCGATAGAGAATATGCGATTCCGAGGGGTCTGCGGTTGGCCGTTTTCGCGGACGCTCTGTCCTCGATCGAGGAGCCGGAAATCCGGCCCAGCGGAATGGTTCTCTCACGGTAAGGCGTTCGGGGCTGGCTCAGCCGTCGCATGATCCCAGGGCGTAGCGTACTGAACCCGAAGGAAGGATCCGATGAAAAAACGCATCATCCACGCAGCTGCCGCATTGTTCCTGCTGGTCGCCGCCGCACCGCTTTTTGCCGTGCAGCGGAATGTCGTCGACGAAGTCATCCGCATGTCGCGGGCCGGAGTGGCCGAAGACGCCATCCTGGAATACATCGACAAGACGGACGCGCGCATCGTCGTCACGGGCGATGACGTGATCGCCATGACGGAGGCGAACGTCCCGAAGAGTGTTCTGAAGGCGGTCGTGGACGCGGCGGACTCCCGTCGCAGCCGGTACGACAGGAGCTACGTCGCGCCGCGCGTCGTGGTCACGACGCCGTACTACGGTTACTACAACCCCTACTCGTACTACTACGACCCGTTCTGGTATCGCCCCAGCCTGTCGCTGAACTTCGGGTTCGGCCACTACTATGGTTACCGGGGCGGATATCACGGTGGTCACCGCGGTCGTCATTAAATCGCTCATCAAGTCGGGTCATTTTTTGCGCAATGGGTCACGTTTTCCCCCGGGAGGACGTGGCCCGTTGGCGCTTTTCTTGACCCGTTTCCGGTTCGCCGCCATAGTGCTTTCATAGGTTTACGCACTAAAATCGCATGGTACATAGCGTGCTCTTCTCCTACGGCCAAGGAGAAGCGGAATTCATGAAAAAACTCTTGGTCGTATTTGCGTCGCTAACACTGGTGGCTGCCTCGGCAATGGCTCAGAGCGCCAGCGAACTCAACCCTAAGGCCGGACATCATGAGACGAATGGCGGCAACAGCCAGGGCGATGATGATCAGGGCAACGGCAACGCCTCGAACAAAGCCGCACCCGGCGGCAGAGGAAACCTGGTGAACCACGGCGGTGGTGTCATGAACGGCGGCAAGGTCGTCTGCATTTTCTGGGGGAGCATCCCCAGCAGCTACTCATCGAATATGCAGTCGTTCCGCAGCAGCTCGACCGGAATGGTGTCCCACATGGGGATGCTCACGCAGTACGGCGTGACGGAGTCCAGCCTCGTCGGATCGCACGCCGACGTCTTCGACCCGAATCCTCCGTCATCGACGCGCGTCACGGACGCGATGGTGCAGGCGGAAGTCGCCCGCACGGTTGGTTTCAACCCCGCCAGCACGAACACGATCTATGAGGTCTTCATCCCGAACGGCTACTACTCGTATGACAGCGGCTCGACCTCGTGCGGTGGTCCGAATCTGGCGTATTGCGCCTATCACAGCAGCGGCGACGGCGTTAACCTCGCCACGAACGTGAAGTACTCGATCGAGCCCTATCCGAGCTGCAGCGGATGCGCCGTCTCCGGCTGGAGCACGAATCAGAACGCCAACCACTTCATGATCCACGAGACGCGCGAGGCACTCACGGATCCGTATGGCTCGAGCTGGTACGACGCGGCCGGATACGAAGCTGACGACAAGTGTGCCTGGCAGGGTCTGTTCACCCAGAACGGCTTCGGCTATCAGCCTGAATACTCGAATTCGACTCGCACCTGCGTGCAGTAACCCCGACCCTCCTCCTCCTGTTTCGCGAAGCCCGGGCCGTCTGGCCCGGGCTTCTTCGCTTCAGCGTCGCGCCGGTCCGATCGCGATCGTGATTCCGACGGTCTTGCGGTCGATCAGCGGAGCGGCCTGCCACGCCAGTCCTTTTCCGTGGTGCCGCGACAGAACGCCGCGAGCCACCGCGTGACCGATCAGTGCCCCGGCCACGACGTCGGAAGCGAAGTGCACGTTGTCATTCACGCGGGACGCGGCCACTCCGGAGGCAACCGTGTAGACGATGGTGGGCACGAGCCAGCCGTCGTAGTGACCGGCCACGGCCGTGGCAAACGCAAACGCGTTCGTCGCATGGCCCGACGGGAAACTCTGAAATCGCGAACTGAGCGGATGGAACGAGTGACTCCCTTCGTTCTGGATCGGCCGGGCCCGGCCGAATGCGCGCTTGAGCAGTGGCGTGACGACGCCGGCAGCCCACAACTCGGACTCGAGCGAGTCGCGGCCGGCATCGCGCAGGTTCGTGTCGTGCAGGCCGGCGCCGGCCGCGATCATCACCAGCGATGCTTCGAGCGCCCGGTGTCCGCCGAACGGCGTGATCGTCTTTGCGAACTGATCGCTCGACGACGATCGATTGCGCTGCGCACGCTCGGCGGTCTGCCGGTCGGTTGCATACAGCGCGACCACCACCGCCGTCCCTTCCGCGAAATGCATCCAGGCCTGCCGGTCCCAGTGGAACGGCGCGAGCGCCATGCTCTTCGCGTCGTTCGCGTCGCGGACGATCTCATGCGTTACGGCAGCGGCGACCGGACATTGATCCGCGCCGTACAGTGGGAGAGCGATGAGGAGGAACAGTCCGGCGAGGCGGTTCATGAGAGGAGCCTATCAGCGGTCGTCATGAACCTCCGATGAACGGAAGGGTTCATGAGAAGTTTATGCAATGCGATGCGCGTGCGACTCGTTGATGGAGGGCAGTTGTACAAACCCAAAGGAGATCGAACATGGATAAGAAAATCACGACCGCATTCGCATTCGCCGCGATTCTGGCCACCAGCGCATTCGCTGCCGGGACAGCCACGAAACCGCATCCGAAGGTCACGATGGCCGAGGCCCGCGCTACGGCACTGAAGAAGGCGCCCGGCAAGGTCACGAGCGAAGAGCTCGAGAATGAGAAAGGCATCTGGATCTACTCATTCGACATCGCCACGTCCTCCAGGGATGTGACCGAAGTCAACGTCGACGCGAACAGCGGCAAGGTGGTCGCAGTTCAGCACGAAAACGCAGCCAAGGAAGCAGCCGAGAAGAAGCAGGAAGCAAAAGAGAAGCACTGATCGAGAGGCCCCTCCCGGAGTGCGGCTCGATGAGTCGCACTCCACGCGATCTTCAGTTACTGGGACGATGTGGAGTTGGACGTCTCCCGCTGTTCGAGGATGTATCCCGACCCGCGAATGGTGTGGATCAGTTTCACCGCACGGTCGCGGTCCACGACGCGCCGCAGTCTGCCGATGTAGACCTCGATCAGATTCGAGAAGGGATCGAAGTTCTCGTTCCATACGTGCTCGGCGATTTCCTCCCGCCCCATCACCGTCCCGGCATTGGCCGTCAGGTACTCCAGGAGCGCGTACTCCTTCGTCGTCAGCTGCAGTTCTTCGCCTCCTCTGGTCACGCGATGCGAGCGCGTATCGAGGCGGAGATCACCGACTTCGAGGACGGCATAGTGACGGGAGCCACGGCGGCGAAGCAGCGCGCGCAGCCGCGCCAGCAGCTCCGCGAACTCGAACGGTTTCACGAGATAGTCGTCGGCCCCCGAATCGAGCCCTTCGATCCGGTCGGCCAGCGAATCGCGCGCGGTCAGCATCAGAATCGTGGCGTCGATCCCCTGGGCGCGCAGCTGGCGGCAGACCTCGAACCCATCCGGGGCAGGGATGATGGCGTCGAGGACGATGGCGTCGTACGAGGCCGTCGTGGCCGCCTCGAGTGCAGCCTCCCCGGTCGCTGCCACGTCGACCGCGTAGGACTCCTCGCTGAGTCCGCGGGCAATGAAGCGCGCCATGTCGGGATCATCTTCAACAATGAGGATTCGCATCGCCGCCTCCAGCGTATCGGATTCGATCCTTGGTGAAGCAGTCATCTCAAACTCCTGTGGTCTCGCATCACGTGCCAGAGGGGAGCTCGGCTTCAAACATGGTTCCCCCGCCATCGGAACGGGCCAGGCGCAACGTTCCCCCGTGCACCTCGGCGATCCACCGTGCGATGGGCAGTCCCAGCCCCGCGCCGCCTCCGTCGTGAGGTTGTGCGCGGTCACCTCGATAAAAGCGTTCGAAGATCCGCGCCTGATCCGCCGGTGCGATGCCGATGCCGGAGTCCGTCACGCGAATCCGGCAGTGACCGTCGCCGTCCGCAACGTCGACCTGGACCGTTCCACCCGTCGGCGTGAACTTCACCGCATTGTCGACAATGTTCAGAACCAGGCGATGGATCAGCTCTTCGTCGGCGACCATGACGATGTCTTCCGCCGCCGAACAACGCAACGTGACGCCGCGAGCGTCGGCCACGCTGCGCATTCCGCGGACGCAGTCGGCGACCACTTCGCCGAGGTAGAAGCGGGACAGCGAAATGGGATAGCGGCCGGCGTCGCCGCGTGCCAGCAGAAAGAGGTTCTGCACGATGCGCGTCAGCTTTCGCGCCGCACGCTGCATGACTTCGATGCTTTCGCGATAGTCGTTTGCGGAGCGGTCACGACGGCCCAGCGCGACATCGGCCTCGCCCTGGATGATGGCGATGGGGGTGCGTAACTCGTGTGACGCGTCGGCCATGAATCTGCGTTGCGATTCGAAGGCGAGCTGCAGGCGTTCCAGCAGGCCATTGAGTGTGGCGGCGAGAAATCCCAGTTCGTCGCGGTCGTTGGCAATCTCGATCCGCTCGTCGAGCGTCTCGGCGCCGATCTGCCGCGCCTTCATGCTCATCATCGTGACCGGAGCGAGGCTCTTGCGCGCAAGCAGGTACCCGCCGAGGGCGGCGACGAGCAGCGCCAGGGGGATGCCGAAGAAGAGTGCGTGGGCCGCGCTCTCGAGACGATCGGACTGCTCGCTCAGGGTCCCGGCCACGACGACGGTGAAGCGCGTCCCGACGACGCTGATCGGAGTGGCGATGATGCGCACCCCGTCGCCCTCTTCGCCTCCCTCGATCGTATGCAGACCTTTTCCTCCACCGCGGACGAAGCGCTCGATCCGCTGCCGCTCGGCGGTGCCGATCCTCGACTTCGAACCGACGACGACCTGTCCGGCGGGTGACAACACCAGGATCTCGCGGTCGCTATAGCGGAAGTCGAGCAGGACGTCGCGGCCGTGGGCATGGTCGCCCGGATCGAACGCAGCCGCGAACTCGTGCGCGGTATTGGAGAGCGACGCATCGACCTCCGCACGGATGGCGCGGGCCAGGAGTACGTAGCTGACCGCGCTGAAGATGATGAGCACCAGCGCCAGGATGGCGGTGTACCAGAGCGTCAGCCGCGCGCGTACGGAATGAAACATCGGCTGTAGTGTCGTGCCGCGGACGTCCTTTCGTCCACTCGCGGCGTCCGGGATGCCGGTCCAAGGCACAGTCGCATGCCCGATGTGGTCCCGTGGATCGGGACGCTCCATACCGTTGTCATCGTCAATCCGCCGGAGGCGCATGGCGACCAGCCTATCGCCGCGAGTTTGAACAACCGATGAACGCGGCCGGGATCTTCACGATTCGGCGGCGGATCGACAGTGCGATAGATTCTCGTTATGAGCCGGAGCATGGTTGCAGTCGTCATCGTGATGGGATCGCTTCTCTTTGCGGCGCCTGGTCGGGGAGACGGGCCGCCGCCCAGCCGGTTTGCCGGCATCCGCGTCGGTGCATTCGGCGACATCGTGCTGGGCCATCCCTCCAAAGGGGGCGGCGTCCAATACGAGGCGGGCGAGATCGATCTTTACGCGTCGAAGGACTTCACGAACGACTGGTCCATGCTGGGTGAGGTTCTGGTACAACACGTCGGTAACGCCACCGACATCGATGTCCGGCAGCAGGACCAGTTCGACACGAACCTCGAGCGGCTCTACGTGGCTTACAACCCCTCGGACCGGCTGAGGGTCGAGATCGGTCAGATCCACACCGGCATCGTCCAGTGGAACGAGCGCGAACACCGCAGCCGGTTCCTGCAGACTCCGATCGACGTGCCCTCGATGGCGAACCGCGAAGTGCAGGGGGGCGCCTGGCCCCTTCATTTCTCCGGAGCATGGGCCTCGGGCCGCGTGCCTGGATCGCTCGGTGCTGCGTACGGTGTCGGACTGGGCGCGGCGCGCGGCAGCGAGCGGGACGACATCCAGCCGCTCATCCGCCATGGAGTGTCGCCCGCCGGCCTGTTCATGGTCAGCGTGGCGCCCGACGCGATCACGGGTCTGGAGGCCGGCGCCGCGGGGTACGTCGGCCGCATCCGCGCACCGGGGCAGACCATGCAGGAGCTCGACGCGACTCTCTTCTCTTCGTTCGTCCGCGGTGGACTCGAGCTCCGTGGCGAGTGGGCTCGGATGGCGCACTCGCCGATCAGCGACACGGCGGAGTACGTAACCAGAGGCTGGTATCTCCTCGCGTCCGTGCGCCCCCGTGGCCGATGGAAACCGCTCCGTCCCTACGTCCTTCTCGACCACCTGCACGTACCGGCCGGAGAGAAGTATCTGGCCGACGTTCAGAATCAGAATGCCTGGGCAGCCGGAGTGCGTTGGGATGTCAGCCCGCGGCTGGCGATCAAGAGCGACGTTCGCCGGCAGCTCCTCTCCGCAAATCGCGCAAGCACCTTCCGGCTCGAACTGGCGTTGTCGTTCTGATGGCCATGCACGTACGCCGGATTGGCCTGGGCGTGATTCTCCTGCTGTTGGCAGTGGCCGCATCCGCGGTCGAACCACAGCGCGGAGGCGTCGCGTTTGTCGTCCCCGCGTCGAACGCGGTTCGCAACATCTCCGGCGGCGACCTGCGCCGCATCTTTCTCGGCGAGATCAGCCGATGGAACGACGGGCACCGAATCATTCTGCTCATCGCGGCACCGGATACCCCATCGGGGCAGGTATTTCTGGACCGGGTCGTGCGCATGTCGGATATCGACTATTCGCAATGGTGGCTCGGTGCCGTGTTCCGCGGCCGTGCCGCGAATGCTCCGCGCGTCATGAAGAGCACTGAGGCGATGATCCGGGCCGTGGCGACGATGCCGGATGCGATCGGATTCGTGGCTCTGCCACCGGGTGGAACCGACCCCGGCGTGGCGCTTCTGAGCGTCGACGGCAGGAGCCCCGCCGATCCGAATTACTCCGTGCGCGAGTGATGACGGTTCGGTTTACCTGCCATTCATCGAATCTGGCCCGGCATCTGCTCCGCTCGGCGGGATCGACGGTAAGATTCCCCGCCGTCGAGTACCACGTCACGAGACTCTGAATCCGACTACGACGCATGTTGACACGCCATCGATTTGCCGATGACGCGCAGAGGCTGCGCGACGCCGTCCTCGCCGCCGCCATTCTTCTCGTGGCCGGCGTGGGCGCATCCGCACAGTCACCGCCGCCCGCGCCGTCACCATCGTCTTCGCAGCCGGCAACCGCGTCGAGAGCGCAGCCCATGACCCTGCAGAACGCGATGCAGGATGCGCTGCAGCAGGCGAACGCCTACCAGCAGGCGGTCATTGACGAACAGAACGCCGCACTCGACCTGACACAGGCGCGCGCCGGGCTGTTGCCGCGTCTGCGCAGCTCCACCACGGGGACGTTCAACAGGCCGCTCCATCCCGGATCGACGGATCCCTCCTTCATCGCCGCCAACGCCACGCGTGAATATCAGGAGCTTCTCGGCGTCGAAGGCTCGCTCGACTTCGGCTTGCGCGCCGCGGTGGCCCGCAGCCGCGCCCTTCTCGCCGCTGCGCATGCGGGGACCGAGATCGCGCGCCGCGCTCTCGTGCGCGGTGTGCGCGAGGCATACTTCGGGCTCGGCCTTGCGACGGCGAAGCGACGCAGCGCGGAAGAGACCCTCGCCGCCGCGGAGGAATTCGAGCGGGTGACGACGCTGCTGCACTCGGGTGGCGAGCTGGCCGACGTGGATGTGATCCGCGCGCGGCTGCAGACGGCGCAGCGGCGCGACGACGTCGAACAGGCTCGTCTCCAGGAAGCACAGGCGCTTGCTGCGATGCGTGTGCTCACGGGGGTACGCGCGCCGGAGCCGCTGACGGTTTCCGAGCTGACGCCTCAGCCTTCCGCGGCCGATCTCGAGCACTTTTCCGCGGGGATGTCGTCGCGCCGTCCCGAACTGGCGCAGGCCGAGGAGCAGTTGAAGGCGGCGCGGTCCGATGTCGGAGTGGAGCGCGCGGGCCGGCTGCCTACGCTGACCTACGCGATCGACGAAGGATTCGACTCGCCCTCCTTGCACGCCTCAGACATCCGCCAGCACCGCGGATACCTGGCCACGGCCACGCTGAACATCCCCATCTTCGACTGGGGTGTGGGCCGGGCGAAGCAGCGGCAGGCGGAGCTCAAGGCACAGGCGTCATTGAATCAACTAAACATCACGAGGCGCGAGATCGAGCAGGAATTCACCGCGGCGCGCGAGGAGGCACTCACCGCGATTCGCCGCGTCGACAATGCCCGCACCGCGGTTGCGGACGCGCGACGGAACGTTGACATCTCCATCGCTCGCTACCGCGCCGGAGAAGCGCCCATCCTGGAAGTGACCGACGCGCTGACGACGCTCGCTCAGCAACGGACGAACTATGAGCAGGCGCTCTTCGATTTCGAGATCGCCCGCGCCCATTTGCAGGAGGCAACCGGAGAATGACCGACGCTGACGTCGAACAAGCCGCCAACGCCAACGAACCGGAACCTCCGTTGTGGCGGCGTCGTCCCGTGCAGATCGGCGCTGGCGCTCTTCTCCTCCTGCTCCTCGCTGGCTGGTGCTGGCACAGGCGCGCTGCGGCAGGCGAGGGCGACGCGGCGCAGCCAATTGTCAGTGTGCGTCTGGCCAGGGCGGAGATCGGCCCGATCACCCAACCTCTCGATCTCGTCGGGACGATTACCGCACGGCAGGAAGCGACGATCAGCCCGAAGGTCAGCGCGCCGATCGCGCAGATGGGACTGCTCAAGAACCGCGTTGTGCACAAAGGCGACGTGCTTGCCGTGCTCGAGTCGCGCGACCTGAACGGGCAGCAGGCAGAGGCCGCCGCGGCGCTACGCGAGGCCCAGATCGGCGTTACGAACGTCGGCCAGGGTGCCATTCCGCTCACGAACGCCCAGGACGTGAAAGTTGTCCACGACGCCAAGGCAACGGTCGAGAACACGCGCAAGACCTACGAACGCCGCAACGTCCTCTACGACCAGGGCGGCATCTCGAAGAAGGATCTCGAGGCCTCGCTCCTCGACGTGACGAAAGCGGAAGACGATTTGAAACTCGCCGAACGCTCCGCCGCTCTTCACCAGGGCACCACGAATCCCTCGGACCTGGCCGCGGCGCGCAGCAAGGCTGAGCAGGCCTCCGGACATCTGGCCACCCTGCAGGCGCAGGCCGGTTACGCCACAATCCGCGCTCCCTTCGACGGCGTCATCGGAGATCAGTTTCTCTATCAGGGCGACTTCGCGGCCGCCGGTACGAAGCTGCTCACGATCGCGGACACGTCGACGGTGATTGTGAAGGCATCGCTCTCCGTCGATGCCGCCATGCGCGTCCACGCCGGCGATACGGCCACGGTGCAGCCCGACTCGCTTCCCGGCGTCACGTTGCAGGGGAGAGTCAATCTCGTCGGCAGCGCGGCCGATCCGCAGAGCCGCGCCGTCGAGCTCTGGATCACGTTGCCGAATGCGGATGGACGGCTGCGCCCGAACAGCGCCGCGCGTGTCACGGTCAATAGCGGGAACGTGCCCAACGCCGTCATCGTCACGACCGCGGCCGTCACGCTCGACGCCACGAATGGCAACAGCGGTACGGTGATGGTCGTCGACGGGCAATCCGTTGCCCATGAAGTAAAGGTGACGACCGGCGCGCATTCGCGCGAGCGGACGCAGATCACTTCCGGGTTGCACGGTGGCGAAACGATCGTCATCGAGGGGAACTACGGTCTTCCCGACGGCGCGAAAGTACAGAACGCCGATGCGATTCCGAAGCCCGCGACGCCCACTCCCGCGGCGGAAAAGGACTGATGAATCTCGGCCGCATCGTCTCGGACCAGAAGCGCGCCGTCCTTTTGGTCATCGCGCTGCTCTCGGTGGGTGGGCTGGTGGCCCTGGCGCGGATCCCTCGCGCTCTCTTTCCGCAGACCGATTTCCCCCGGGTCATCATCGTCGCGGAGAACGGGGTCGCGCCGGCGCAACAGACGCTCGTCTCGGTGACCAAACCGATCGAAGAAGCGATGAGCGGCATCCCCGGGATCGCCCGCATCAAGTCGACCACGGCCCGAGGTTCCGCGGAGGTCGACCTCTTCTTCGACTGGCGCACGGACATCGTGCAGACGTTGCAGGTCGTGCAGGCGCGGGTTTCTCAACTCGCGGCAACGCTCCCGCCCGGCGCGACGTTCGCGCGCACTGAACGGCTGACGTTCGCCGTCTTCCCGATCATCGGCTACAGCATGACCTCGCCGAAGCGCGATCCCGGCACGTTGCGGAATCTCGCGGAGGTCACGCTGCGGCCGCCTCTGGCGCGGATCGACGGCGTGGCCAGCGTGCAGATTGCCGGCGGGCAACTGCGCGAATATCACGTCAATATCGATCGTGCCCGCCTGGAAGCGCGCGGGGTGTCGCTGCAACAGGTCTCCGATGCGGTGAAGAACGCGAACGTCGTCACGTCGCCAGGCCTCATCAACGAGAACCATCAGCTCGAGCTGGCGCTCGTCAGCGGACAGGCCACCTCGATCGATGACCTTGCCGCAATCGTCGTCACGTCCCTCAACAACGTGCCGGTGCGGATCGGCGATGTGGCCACTGTTACCCCGGGACTCGAGCCGCGTTTCACGATCGTGACTGCCGATGGACGGCCGGCGGTGCTGGTCAACGTGCTGCGCCAGCCGACGGCAAACATCCTCTCCGTCGCCGACGGCGTAAAGGCGGAAGTCGCGCTACTGCAGAAGCAGCTTCCGAAAGACGTCGACATCCGCCCGTACTACGACCAATCCCTGCTCGTCAGCGGATCCGTCTCCTCGGTGCGCGATGCCATCCTGATCGGACTCATTCTTTCCGTCGCGATTCTCTACGGGTTCCTCCGCAACTGGGGGACGACGCTTGTGGCCACGCTCGTCATCCCGGTCACCGTGCTGGTCACCTTCGTGGCGATGTGGATCGTCGGGCTGAGCTTCGATCTGATGACTCTCGGTGGTGTGGCGGCGGCCATTGGGCTCGTCATCGACGACGCCATCGTGGTCGTGGAGAACATCTACACGCACATGGTGCGCGGAGAGTCGCGATCCGAGGCAGTGCACAACGCGATCAGCGAGATCTCGGGACCGATCATCGGCTCGACCATCACGCCGGTGGTCGTGTTTCTGCCGCTGGCGCTACTCACCGGCATCACCGGGGTGTTCTTTCGATCGCTGGCTCTGACGATGAGCGTGGCGCTGATCACGTCGCTGTTCCTCGCGCTGACGTTCACGCCGGTGCTCGCGGAGAAGTTCATCCGCGTGCCGGACAAGGACGAGGGGAGGGGGCTGGGCGACTACGAAGAGGACGCGCATGGCCCGCTGCTGACGCGGCTCATCAACGCCTATGAGTGGCTCCTCGCTCTGGCGCTGGCGCGGCGCGGGATGGTGCTGATCGTCATCGGCGTGCTCGCCGTGTTGACCTTCTTCATCTACAAGGGCCTTGGCTCGGAGTTCCTTCCTGAGTTCGAGGAGCATGGATTCATCCTCGATTACGTTGCGCCTCCGGGCGCCTCGCTCGACGAAACCGATCGCATGCTCCGCCATGTCGAGGCGATGTTGAAGGCCACTCCGGAGATCGAGGGCTACTCGCGCCGGACCGGCGCGCAACTCGGACTGGCTGGGGTCACGGAGCCGAACACCGGCGACTTCGCGGTGAAGTTGAAAGACTCGGCAGCGACGGATGCCGTCACGAGCGGGTTACGCCACAAGATCGAGTCATCGGAACCGGCACTGCGCGTGGAGTTTCTCGGCATCCTCTCCGACCTCATCGGCGATCTGGTCAGTTCGCCGCAACCGATCGAGATCCGCGTGTTCAGTGAGGATGCCACGGCATTGCATCGCACGGCGCAGGCGATCGCCGCGTCCATCGCGAAAGTCAGCGGCGTCGTCGACGTCTTCAACGGCATCGTCGTCAGCGGGCCTGCGGTGGTGTTTCAGATCGATCCGCAGCGTGCGGCTCTGTACGGGGTCAGCGCGGCAGATGTGAACGAGGCGATGACGACGGCGCTGGGCGGCGATGTCGTTTCGAACGTTATCGAGCACGGACGCGCCACCGGGGTGCGCGTCCTGATGGGCGGGCCCCGTCCGCAACTCGAGGATCTCCGCGCGCTTCCGATCCGAGCCGCGGCGTCGAACGCGTACGTACGCATCGATCAGATCGCGACGATCAACTACGATCCGGGACAGACGGAGATCAACCGCGAGGGATTACGCCAGGCGGTCTCCGTCACCGCACGCCTGGAGGGCCGCGACCTCGGCTCCGCCATCAAAGACATCCAGACGCGCCTCGGCAGCGAACTGCATCTCCCCGCGGGGACGTCGATCGAGTATGGCGGGCTTTTTCAGGAACAGCAGGCGTCGTTCCGCGAACTGCTCGTCGCCCTCGGCCTGGCCATCGCGCTGGTCTTCCTCGTGCTCGTGGTCGAGTTCCGCTCGTTCGCGCATCCGGCGGCCATCGTGGCGGGCGCCGTGCTCGCACTCTCGGGCAGCCTCGCCGCGCTGCTGATCACTCACACGACGCTGAATGTCGTCTCGATGATGGGATTGATCATGATCGTCGGGATCGTGTCGAAGAACGGGATCCTCATGCTCGATACGGTGGAGGATCACCTTCGTTCGGGCGAGGACCTCAACACGGCGCTGATGCGCTCGGGGAGACGCCGTTTCCGGCCCGTGTTGATGACGTCTCTGGCGGCGATGCTGGGGATGTTGCCGCTGGCAATCGCGCTGGGATCAGGCTCCGAGCTGCTGCAGCCGCTGGCGATCTGCGTCATCGGAGGATTGCTCTTCGCGCTGATGCTGTCGCTGGTCGTGACCCCGGCGATCTACGCGATGATCCGGAAGGATGACGGAACGGAAGAACGGAGTCCGGCCCATTCGTGAGCCGGACCCGCCGCGTTACTTCGTCTTCGTCTTGGTCGCGGCCTGCTTCGTAGGGTTCTGCGCGATTTCAGCGCGGGCCGCACGGTCCTTCGTTCGCTGTGCGGTGCGGCGGCGACGTTCAATCGCTGCGCGCGCCTTTTCTCCATTGATCTTCGACATGAGAGCCTCCGCCCCCACCTTATCAGCTATTTCTTTGCCTGGAGCGTGGTGAGGTCAGCCATGACGTCGTCACTATGCGTGGGCGGCTTCACTTTCAGGTAGACCTTGCGGATCACTCCCGAGGGGTCGATGAGGAACGTGTTGCGCGCGGAATAGGTGGTTCCCTGGTAGTCCATGACCGAGCCGTAGGCCGTCGAGACCGTGTGAGCCGTATCCGCCAGCAGCTTGAAGTTCAGCCCTTCCTTGGTGCAGAAGCTCTTGTGCGAATCGGCCGAGTCGACGCTGACGCCGACGATGACCGCGTTCTTCGCCTCGTACTTGGCGAGGTCGCGTTGGAAGTTGTGCGCTTCGAGCGTGCAGCCGCCGGTGAAGTCTTTCGGATAGAAGTAGAGAACGACCCATTTGCCCTTGAACTGCTCGAGTGAAATCGCCGGGGCGTCCTGGCTTGGAAGCGTGAACTTCGGCGCCGCGGTACCTTCAGCCGGTGGTGCGGCGGACGGAACATCCGCCGCGAATGACGAGAGAGACAGCAACAGGACAGCGGCAGCAGTGGCGATGATTTTCATTTTGCACTCCTCAGGTTGCTTATCTATCACATCAACTGGAGTTCCGTCATGACGCATCAGCTACAGTTGCGTCATGAAAAGTCCGGACTATGGTGTCGATGCACCCGGCGTGATCCGCAACCTTCTGCTCGTCGCGGTCATCGGATTCTTCCTGTGGCTGACTGCCGCCCTCGGCTGGTGGTCGGGAGATCTGGCCGGTTTCGGCGCGCGTCTTCCGCTTTCGCACATCGCGCCCTGGCCCGCCGCATCCTGCTTTCTGATGGCGCTCTGGATGTTGTGGGACAGCCGGATTGGCAAGATGCGCAACCGCGAGACGTTGCTCGACACGATCCGCTGGAAGGGTACGGAACGGGTGCTGGATGTTGGCTGTGGCCGCGGACTGATGCTCGTCGGCGCGGCGAAGCGCCTCACTACCGGCACCGCCTCGGGCATCGATCTCTGGCAGGCGGAAGACCTGTCGGGAAACCGGCCGGAAGCTACGCTGGACAATGCGGAGGCCGAAGGAGTGCACGAGCGCGTCGACGTACAAACCGCCGACATGCGGAAGATCCCGTTCCCGGACGCGACGTTCGACGTCGTCGTCTCCTGCTCCGCAATCCACAATATTTACGATGCGCCGGGCCGCGGACAGGCGATCGCGGAGATCGCCAGGGTGCTCAAACCGGGAGGCGCCGCGATCATCGACGACATCCGCCACGGGCGCGAGTATGCCCGCAGCTTCGAGGCGAACGGTTGCTCGGCCCAGTCCATCGGATCAGGTGTGTTGTCCGCGTTTCTGGCGGTCTTGACGATGGGTTCCTTACGTCCGGCGACAGTGCTTGTGCGAAAACAGGCGTGAGATCAGCGCGCGACGTAGTCTTTCGTTCGCGGCTCAGAAGTGGGACCTCACGCCACCTTGTCTTCGATCCGCCGGTCGGGTGCCAGCCAGATCAGCGCCACGACTACGTAGATCGCGCCGGCGATCGCGCGGTGAACGAAGGCCAGTGGAATCGCTGCCACATAGAGCGATGCCGAGATTTTTCCTTTTACGTCGTTACCCACGGCCGCCTCGAGCTTCGACTGCGGACGCTGGTCCGCGATGATCAGCTGCTGCAGGATCGTGTAGGCGATCGCGAGGCACAGCAGCACGATGCCGTAGACCGCCGTCGGGATCGTCGCGAAATTGTTCTCGCCCATCCAGCCGGTCACGAAGGGGACGAGCGACAGCCAGAAGAGCAGGTGCATGTTGGCCCAGAGAATCCGGCCGTTGACGTGTTCGACCATCGTGAACATGTGGTGATGGTTGTTCCAGTAGATCGCCAGGAAGATGAAACTCAGCGTGTAGGTGAGTCCCACGGGAATGAGCGGACGCAGAACGCTCCAGCTGGCGCCGTGCGGCACGCGCAGCTCCAGCACCATGATCGTGATCAGGATCGCGATCACGCCATCGCTGAAGGTCTCCAGACGGTCGGTGGTCATGCGTAAAGTCTAGCGATTTTCTTCCTGGTGCTACTTCAGGTTTTCGAAGAGCGCTACGTACACGTCGATGCCATCCCACAGATTCTGCAGGCGGATGTTCTCGTTTGCGGCGTGCTGGTTGTCGTCGTGATTGGCGATGGGGAGGATGAGGACCGGCGTGTTGGCGGGCTGCTGGAAGAGGTACATCGGAATGCTGCCGCCCAGCGTCGGCACTCGCACCGGGTCGTGTCCGGATGCGGCCATGATTGTGGCGATCTGGCGAGACAACGGCAGGTCGAGTGGCGTTCGCGCGGGTGGGTAACCCGCACCCCAGGTGACCTTGACGAGTTTCGGATGGGCAAGCCGAGTCTCCAAATCCGGCGTCGTGTGGACGATCGTGTATCCCGCGGCCTCGATGTGCTGTTCGATGCGCCGTTTTACCGAGTCCGGCGTCTCGGACGGCACGAGGCGAACGTCGAGCGATGCCATCGCCTCCGTCTGGATCGTGTTGGACGCCTGCGCTCCGACGTGTCCCGACTGGATGCCCCGTACGTTCAGTGCGGGAAGCATCAGGAGATCATTCAGCGAACGTCCGTCTCCCTCTGTCTCCGCGATTGCGAACTCGCGCTTCAGATCCGACTCGACCGCCGGCATCTTCGCAATCGCTTCCATCTCCGCCGCCGACGCCGGCTGCACGTCCTGGTAGAAATGGGGGATGAGAATGCGTCCCTGCTCGTCGCGCATGGAATCGATCAGGTGCGTGAGACGAACGATGGGATTCGGGACCCAGTTCCCGTAGTGCCCGTCGTGCAGGCCTTTGACAGGTCCGTAGACCGTCAACTCGGCGTCGACGACGCCGCGAGCGCCGAAGACCAGTTGCATGCGCCGGCTCTGGTGGACGGGGCCGTCGCAGAGGATCCAGGCGTCCGGACGAAGCGCCTCCGGATACTTCGCCAGGTAGTCGCCGAGGTGAGGGGAGCCGGCTTCTTCTTCGCCTTCGAAGACGAAGCGGAGGTTCACCGCCGGCGCGCGACCGGCATCGTGCAGAGTGTCGAGCGCAGCGAGGATGGCGATGACGGGAGTCTTGTCGTCGCCGGCAGAACGCGCGTAAAGCCGCCACTCCGGATCGAGCGTCGCGGCGGTGCGCCAGTCGACATCGTTGCCGGCCGCGTCGCGCATTACCGGCGTCCACGGAGCACCCTTCCACTGCGAGGCATCGACGGGCTGGCCGTCGTAGTGGGCATAGAACGCGATCGTGCGGGTGGCCCCGCGCGCGCGAAGGTCACCAACGACGAGTGGAGGCGCGCCCTCGAGCGTCAGGAGCCGGGTGGCGATCCCACGTTTTTCGAGCAGGGCGCGGATCGTCGCTGCGTTGCGCGCGATGTTCGACGAATCGGACGCCAGGTTGGGGATGGCCAGAAGGTCGATGAACTCGGCGACGATCGCCCGTTCATGTTGCGCCCGCCAGGAAGGCGGAGTGGCGAGGGCCGAGGTGGCAAAGAGAAAAAGAATCGCGAGCCGTGTGATCACGGCTGGCGATCGTACGTCAGTGAGCCCTGTGATTGCGCAGGATCTGTACGCCTTCACCGACCGCGCCGCCGATCAAGGCACCCTTCAGAGGCTGATGATGATCGATCGCCGCGCCGGCGACCGCGCCGATGACGGCACCGCGCGCCTGGCTGTAATGATGACGGTGATGGTAGACGTGATGGGTGGTGTGACGGGTCCGCGCAAAGACGCTTCCTGCAGGCAAAAGGAGCGCGAAGCTCAACAGGGTTGCCCGAATCTTTTTGGTTGCCATTGTGTGGGTCCTCCGCCTGCCCATATTGCGAGATCAGTGCCGATAAACTCAGCCATAGCATGGATTTCGGGTCGGAATAAAAACCTGAACGCCGACGAAAAAAACGCCGGTCGGACTGGAGAGTCCAACCGATGTTCTTGTGACCCTACGCCTGCGTTTGATCTCTGTTCTTCGCCGGCATCACCCTCACTTCACTCCGCTGGAAACGATGAACACCCGGCCCGAGTGGAAGCCGTGGACATCGCTCCAGGCGGCAGTGATGAGCAGATCCATGATGCCGTCGCCGTCGACATCTCCGATGCCCACCGAATCGAAGCCGAGGGTGTCGCCGGGTACGCGGTCGGTAATCGTCTTCAGAAGGTGACCGTCCTTACCCGAATAAATCGAGATGCGGCCTCCGCTCGGCGCCGCACCGGCGTACTGCCACGATCCGATTGCGAGATCCGCATGGCCGTCGTGATCGAGATCGCCCGCTTGCGAGGCACTTGTGCCGAAGCCTTCGCCCGCGGTTTCCCCCGTCAGCGTGAAGAGGCGCGCGCCGGTTTTCCCGGAATGAACGTAGATGCGTCCCGTCGAGCGTCCCTTCGCGGTGTTGGCCCAATCGGAGGCGTAGATGTCGGGCACCTTGTCGCCATCGACATCGCCGAGAACGGAGACGAACATCATGCCGAGGCCGGCTCCCGTGTCATCGGATTCGATCGTGAATGCGGGCTTCTGCGAGAGAGCGCTGTACACATACGTGCGGCCAGTGTGTTTGGGACCCGCGCCCGGAGCACCGACGACCAGGAACATCTGGTTTTTTCCAGACCATCCCGCGACCGTGCTGCCGAAGCCTTCGCCGGCGCTGCCGGTCAGCGTGAGCAGCACATGACCATCTTTTCCTGAGTAAACGTACGCACGTCCGGCGCCAGCCCCGCCTGACTTGTTGCCTGGCGCACCGACGATCACATCCGCGTAGCCATCGCGATCGACGTCGCCGGCGCCCGAGACATGCTGGCCGAAGTTGTCGCCGGCCGTTTCGCCCCTGAACGTCTGCAGAATGCGACCGTCTTTGCCCGAGTAGATGTGTGCGACGTTGTTCGCCGGTCCCGAGGCGATGACGTCGGGGATGCCGTCGTTGTTCGTGTCGCCTGCTGCTTCGACACCGGTTCCGAGCTGATCTCCGGCGTTGCCGTCGGCGGTCCAGAGCAGCTTGCCGCTCCTGCCCGAGTAGACGTAGATGCGGCCCGCTTTTTCGGCGCCGTTAATCGTTTTCGTCGGAGCGGAGGTGACAAAGTCGGCGACCTTGTCGTGATCAACGTCGCCGATGCTGCGCGCGATCCATCCAAACTGATCGCCGGACGCCTCGCCGTCAAATTCGTGAATGATCTTGACCGCCTCGACGAACGGCGCCGCGAGCTCGGCGGCCGTCGGCAGCAGCGCTCGGAAGCGTGGATCGGCTTTCAGCGATGCCAGGTCGGGATCGACTTCGATCTGCGACAGGTCGATGCGCTTCGTCGCCTTCGCTTTGGCCAGCCATTCGAACGCGGCGTCGACCTCCTTCAAACGCGCGTGTGCGGCTCCCATGTTGTAGAGCGCCGCCGGAAAGCCGGGCTCGATGACGAGCGATTTCTCCAGTACGACCAGCGCCTGGTCGTACTGCTTCGTGCCGATGTAGGCGGAGCCGAGCAGGCGCAGCGCGCGGACGTTCGTGGGCTCGCGCGTGACAATTGGCTCGAGAATGGCCACGGCCCCCTTCGCATCGCTCGCCTGCAACTTTGCGAACGCCTCGGCCATCCCGGGGCTGGCTGGTGGCTGCTGCGCGAATGCGACGGCGGCGAACAGGAACGAAAGAGCGAGCGTCGGCAGTCGGTGCATCCTGCTGTTCTACAGGATTCAGTCGCCGAGGTTGCGCCATTTCCGCGACGTACCGGTCACGAATCGCACAGATCCTGCTCAGTGCCGCGGAACGACCCGCCACACCGCGTTCCCCACGTCGTCAGCGACGAGCAATGCGCCGGCCTTATCGATCGTCACTCCAACCGGACGGCCGCGCGCGTTGCCGTTTTCGTCCACGAACCCCGTGAGGACATCCTCGGCAGTTCCGTTCGGATGACCGTCCGCGAACGGGACGAAGATCACTTTGTATCCGCTGAGTGGTTTGCGATTCCACGACCCATGCTGGCCGACGAATGCGCCGCCGGCGTAGTGCGCAGGCAGGAGTTTGCCATCGTAGAACGTGAGGCCGAGCGACGCGGTGTGTGCTCCGAGGGCGTAGTCGGGCACGGTTGCTGATGCGACGATGTCGGGACGTTGTGGTTTGACACGTTCATCGACGTGTTGACCGTAGTAGCTGTACGGCCATCCGTAGAAGCCGCCGTCTTTAACGGCCGTCATGTAGTCGGGGACGATGTCGCTTCCGATCTCGTCGCGCTCATTGACCGATGTCCAGAGCGCGCCACTCCGGGGCTGCCAGGCCATGCCGACGGGATTGCGCAGCCCCGACGCGAAGGTCCGCGAGTGGCCGGTGGCGCGATCGATCTCGACGATTTGGGCCCGTCCCACTTCCTGCTCGATGCCGTTTTCCGCGGCGTTGCTGTTCGATCCGACCGACACGTAGAGGTGCGATCCATCCCGGCTGGCCAGCACGTTCTTCGTCCAGTGATGATTGATCGTTCCCGCCGGGAGATCCGCGATCTTCGTTGCGGCGGCCGCGATGGATGTCGCTCCTTCGACGTAGGTAAAGCGCAGAAGCGCGTCGGTGTCGGCGACGTAGAAATCGCTGCCGAGGAGGGCCATGCCGAACGGTGAATGCAGTCCCTGCAGAAAGACCGTCCGCGTCTCGGCGACGCCATCGCCGTCGGTATCCCGCAGCAGCGTGATCCGATTCGCGCTCGGCACTGTGCCTCCGGCCTTTTTCGACATCTTCTTCGTGAACCAGCCTTTGATGCCTTTGCGGTCATCGGGACGTTCCGGTCCGTTCGTCTCCGCGACGAGCACGTCTCCATTGGGGAGGACGTAAAGCCAGCGGGGATGATCGAGCCCCGTGGCGAACGCGCCGACCGCAAGGCCGGGTGCGGCGGTCGGTGTCACGCCCGCCGGCCACCCTTTCGCCGGAGCGATCTGGAAGGTCGGGATGAGCTGTGGCTTTGGCGGGACGAGTGTCGGATTCGGCCCCATGCCCGCTTCTACGGGCAGCCGCGCGGTTTCGCCGCAGGCGGAGATCAGCAGCACGGAAAGGAACAGGAACGTCTTGCGCATGCGAGACGGGTTTCATGATCCGCGCCTAAACTCTGACGATGAGCATTCTGGGACTCGATCACATCAATCTCACCGGCCCGCACGATCTCATCAGTCGCTGCCGTGCGTTCTACGTCGATGTGCTCGGACTGTCCGAGGGACCTCGGCCACCCTTCACCAGCGATGGCTTCTGGTTGTATGCCGGTGATCGGCCCGTCGTTCACCTTTCCGAGAAAGACGTGGCCGCTGCGACAGGCAGCGCACTGGATCACTACGCGTTCCGATGCGACGGATTCGACGACGTGATCGAACGGCTGAAGACGCACTCGATCTCGTTTCGAAGCATTACGGTTCCGGCAACCGGCGACCGTCAGCTCTTTCTCCAGGATCCTTGCGGCGTCGGGGTCGAGCTCAACTTCGGACCGGGTTCGCGTTACCATGCATGAGAACAAATCAAGAGGAGGACATCATGGCCAAAGGCAATAACGCACGGAAGAAAGAGACGAAGAAGCCGAAGAAGGACAAGAGCGCCAAGTAGTTCGTTCGTTCGTTCGATTAACTGCATGTTCCGGCTGGAGACTGAGCGCCTCGTGATCCGCCCCTGGCATCCGGACGATCGGTCCGGCTTCGCCGCTCTCATGTCTCATCCCGAGGTGACGCAGTACGTGCACGGGGGAAAGCCGTACACCGAGGCAGAGGTTGACGAGTGGTTCGCGCGTCAGTCGCGGCAGGTCGCGGAACATGGCGTCTGCATGGGCGCGCTGATCGAGAAGTCGACGGGATTCCTCGCCGGCATCGCGGGGACGCAACCCCTCGGCACCACCGGCAACCTCGAGATCGGATGGATTCTCTCCCGTGATGCGTGGGGCCGCGGCTACGCCACCGAGGCAGGAGGCGTAGCGATGCGGCATGTGCTGGAAACGCTGGCTCACCCACGCGTCGTGGCGATCATCGACCCCGACAACGAGCCCTCCAAGCGCGTCGCCGCGCGCCTCGGAATGACGTACGAGAATCGTTACACCGGCGAACAACTGGGGCATCGAGTGCCGTCGATCGTCGTCGACCTCTATTCGCGCGAACGCGGTTGACGCGCGGATTCGCGAGAATCGACCGTACACTCTCGCGCATCCCATGACTGATTTCAGCGGACGTGTGGCCATCGTCACCGGTGCTGCGCGCGGACTCGGGCGCGCTGCCGCCGAACGTCTGCACGAGCGCGGAGCCGCCGTTGCGGTCAATGTCCGTGATCGCGCGCGAGCGAAGTCGCTGGCGGCATCATTCGGAGAGCGCGGGCTTGCCGTGCCGGGAGATATCGCCGATGCCGGCGTCCCCGAGGAGATCGTTCGCGCGACGCTGGAGCGATTCGGCCGTATCGACATCCTCGTCAATAACGCCGCCCTGGCGCGCTCGACGCGTTTCTCGGATTTGTCGGCAGACGAGTGGCGCCTCGCACTGGAAGTGAACCTCACCGCGCCGTTTCTCCTGACCAAAGCGGTTCTGCCGGCGATGCGCGCACAGGGATATGGCCGCATCGTGAACGTTTCGTCGTCGGCGGGCCGAACCGTCAGCACCCTCGGCGGCGCGCACTACACCGCATCGAAAGCGGGACTCATCGGACTCACGCGCGCCTCGGCCAAAGAGCTGGGGAAGTTCGGAATCACCGTCAACGCGGTCTGTCCCGGGATGATCGACACCGAGCTGACGCACGAGAATGCGACGCCGGAGTTGCTGGCCCGGCTCGCCTCCACCTATCCCGTGCCGCGCCTCGGTACGGCAGTGGAAGTGGCTGACCTGATCTGCTTTGCCGCTTCGGAAGAGGCGGGCTACATCACCGGCGCATCGTTCGACATCAACGGTGGCGACCTGATGATCTGAGGGGTCCATGAAAGAGAGCAGTCGAGTCCTGGTCGCCCTTCTCGCGGCGATCGTCGCCGGGTGCGCGGTGGCGATGTCGCAGAACGCGTCGCTTCTCGATGCCACGGAAATCATCGCGCCCATCGGCACGCTCTGGGTGAGTGCGATCCGGATGACGGTGATCCCGCTGGTGGTCTCGCTGCTGATTACCGCGGTCGCGTCGGTGTCGGACGTGAAGGCGATCGGGCGGCTGGGCGGAAGGACGCTCCTGGTGTTCGTTCTGCTGCTCATCGGTACGGCGATCGTGGTGATGCCGTTCGGCCCGGCGCTGTTCCGCCTCCTTCCACAACGTTCGGGCTCGCTGCAACTACCGGCCGGCGCAGCTGCGGCGGCAGAAGAGGTTCTCGCCGGAGGCCAGCCGCAGACGTTTTCGACGTGGCTCGGATCGCTCCTGCCGTCGAACCCGGTTGCGGCCGCGGCGTCGGGCGCGATGATGCCGCTGATTCTCTTCACAGTGCTGCTGGCACTGGCGATCGCACGCAGTCCCGAACCGGCCCGTGCGACCCTGACGCAGTTCTTTCGGGCCTTCGGCGACGCGATGCTGATCCTGGTGCGATGGGTCGTGATGCTCGCGCCGATCGGGGTTTTTGCGCTCGTGCTGCCACTGGCCGCGCGCGCGGGAGCGGCGCTGGTCGGAGCGATCGGTTTCTACATCGCGGCCTATTCGATCGGCTGCGTGCTGGTCACACTGCTTCTGTACCCAGTCGTCGCGATGGGCGCCCGGATTCCGATGCGCCGTTTCGCGCGCGCGGCACTTCCTGCGCAAATGATCGCGTTCAGTTCCACGTCGTCGATCGCGTCACTTCCCGCGCTGGTCGAGAGTGCGGAGGCGTTGGAGCTGCCGGAGACCACGACCGGGTTTGTCCTGCCGCTGGCCGTCTCGACGTTCAAGATTGCGGCGCCGTTGTCCTGGACCGTCGGCGCGCTGTTCGTCGGGTGGTTCTACGGGATTCCGATCCACGCGACGGCACTGGCGACGATCGCCTTCGCCGCCGTGTTTCTGGCGTTCGCCGTTCCCGGCATTCCACGTGGCGCATTCATCATGCTCACGCCACTCTTCCTGGCGATCGGACTTCCCGCCGAGGGGATCGGAATCCTCATCGCGGTCGACGCGATCCCCGACGTCTTCTCGACCGTGCTGAATGTCACGGGCGATCTCGCCGCCGCGGCGCTCGTGGCGCGACGCTCTTCCTGATTGCCTTCGCTTCGCGCGAAACGAGGGCCGCTAGATCTGCGCGGCAAGACCTTTTCGGCGCCACTTGTGCCTGAGCCTTGCGTAACCTGCGCCGCCGGCCGTGCCGGCCTAGCCCTCCTTCAACGACCGCGCGACGAGTCCGATGCCGCCCGCCAGCAGTCCCAGCATCATCACCGTGTTGAACAGCGACGTCGGACGGAAGTAGATCGAGAGGTTCGTGATGATTCCGGCCAGGATGATGATCGCGCCGCAGAAGGTGAGAATCCATCCCGGAATCGAGCGTCCGTTGAAGAACAGAAAGCCGATGCCGACGACCAGCGGGATCAGCGTCAGACCGAACGTGTTGTAGCCACCCCACTGCCAGAAGCCGGATGTGACGGTGACCTGCGTCGTGATCAGGTACGCGCCGGCGACCGCCATACCGAGGCCGAGGAGGAAGAGACCGATCCCGCCGTTGGTGCCGCCGGCTCCGCGAATGCGTTCATTCATCCTCTGATTCTACGGCGCTTCCGCCAGCACCTCGTCGATTCGTCGCGACAGTTCCGCCTCGGACAGCCGCGTGGGCGCGTACATCCGCACCAGTCCCTTCCGGTCGACGAGCACGAATGTGGGCGTGGCCGAGACGCCGTAACGCACCATCGTCTCGGTGTCGATCACCGCTGGTACTCCTTCGAGCCCCGCGTAGAGATCCTTCCAGACCTTCTCTACCTGCGCCGTCTCCTGCTCCGGAGTGGCCGGCTTCTCATCGAGTGTTCCGTAGAGACGCGTCGCGGTGAGCAGCGCCAGGTCGGTCGACTTGTACTTCTGCCAGACGCGGACGAGCGACGGAGCCTGCGCTTTGCAGTCGCCACAACCGTGCGCGAAGAAGTACAGCAGCACGGGTTTGCCGTGCAGCGATGCCAGTGATTGCGCCGGCGCGCCGATGACGCTGACGGTACCGAGGGGCGGGGCGGGTTGTCCCTCCAGCGAGAGGAGGTTGATGTTCTTGCGGATTCGGGATCGGAGCGAGGTCGCACTCGCACGCGACAGCTCACCGTCGAGATACCGGATGGCGGCGCCTCGTCCGGCCTGACTTACCAGGAGCCTGGCCTCGACTTCGATCGCAGCGCCGTAGGGGACGAGGAGGTCTGCCTTCTCCGCCGGGATCTCGCGTCGCAGCTCGGCGACGTACCGGGCGGCGATCTCGGAGTGGCCCTGCATCTCCGCACCGCGCGCGAGCCAGCCCACGGCATCGAGGTATTCGGCGTCGACGCCGGTGGCGCGCTTGTAGTCTTCGACCGCGGCCACTCCGCTGGCGAGATCGCCTGCCGAGAGCTTGTAGCGAACGCCACGGACGAGGTCACCGGCGCCGGCGTTCGCCACGGACAGAATCAGGACGACGAGCGAGGGGAGGAGCTTGCGGATCATCGTTGCCTCCAGCAATGGATCGGTTTTGCTGGTGGGACGTGGCGGCCGTCGCGGAAGTTCCTGTGATCTCATGACCGGGACGTGTCTGACGTTCTCGAAACGCCGCTGCCGCCGATTGCCACACGCGCCGAGCGCATCGCGCTTCGCCTCCTGCAACTCGGAGCGATCGGGGGGATTCTCGCCGTGTCGACGTACCACGTCTTTGAGCTCGATCGATTCTTCGTCCCGAAAGAACTGGTGCTCCATTCGACCGCGCTGATCGCGGCACTGTTCACGTTGCGCGCGTTGTGGAGGATGGGGATGACGCGCATCGACCTGCTGCTGGCGGGCTACCTGCTGCTCAGCGCCCTATCGGCATTGATGGCGACGAATCGCTGGCTGACGTTGCGGGCGCTGGCGATCAGTGCGTCGAGTGTGGTGCTCTTCTGGGTGGCCCGCATCCTTCGCAAGGCCGGGCTGCGCCGCGCCCTCCTCGGCGGGCTGGCGCTTGCAGTCGTGGTGACCGCGGCGACGTCGCTGCTGCAGGCGTACGGCGTCGACATCGACCTTTTCTCCGAGAATCGGTCACCCGGTGGCACCCTCGGCAACCGCAACTTCATCGCGCACGTTGCGGCGTTCGGCTTCCCCCTCCTGCTGCTCGCGGCGCTGCAGGCGGAGAAGCGGAGCCGCTATCTGCGCTGGGCAATCGGCACCGCGTTCGTCGTTGCGGCGCTCGTGCTGACGCGATCGCGGGCGGCCTGGCTGGCGTTTGCGGGGGTCTTGCTGGTGCTGCTCGTCGCGTCGATCCTCAGCGCGCCGCTGCGGCGCGATCGCAGGATGTGGAAGCGGATCGCGGGCATCATCTTCCTGTGTGCCGGGGCGTCGGCGCTGGCGATCGTGCTCCCGAATGCGCTGCACTGGCACGGCCGCAATCCGTATCTCGAATCGGTGCGGCGCGTCACCGAGTATTCGGAAGGCAGTGGTCATGGGCGGATCGTGCAGTACGAACAGTCGCTGTTGCTGGCGCTGCATCACCCGTTGTTTGGAGTGGGGCCGGGCAACTGGCCGGTCGAGTATCCGAAGCGGGTGGGCCGTAACGATCTCTCGCTCGATCAGACGAATGAGGGGATGACCGCGAATCCATGGCCGAGCAGCGACTGGGTGGCGTGCATCGCGGAGCGCGGCCCCGCTGCGCTCGTCCTGCTCGTGCTCGTCTTCGCCGGGCTGGCGATGAACGCGCTGCGAAGGCTGCGGCGCGCTACGGACCCCGACGATGCGCTGGCCGCGGTCACGCTGCTCGGAGTCCTGGCCGGGGCCACCCTGACCGGCATGTTCGATGCCGTTCTTCTCCTGGCCGTTCCTGCGCTGCTCGTCTGGACAGCCTTCGGCGCACTAACGACGAACGAAGAGCGGGCGAGCGGAACGACCTGGAGACTGGTCGTCCTCGCCATCGCGGCGATGTCGGTCGATGGCGTCATTCGCAGTGGCGGAAAGCTGATGGCGATGGATGTCTTCGCAACGCACAGCGACCGGGCCTCTCTGGTGCGCGCGGCGCAGATCGATCCTGGCAATTACCGCCTGCAGCTTCGCCTCGCGCGCTTGCGTGGGCGCGATCGCTGCGTGCACGCACGTGCGGCGCACGCGCTCTTCCCGGCCGCGCGTGCGGCCGCGGACGCCAGTCGCGGCTGCGGGAAGTGAGACGTAGAATCCGCGCATGAAACTCACAGAAGTCCGCGCGCTCGTCACCGGTGGCAGTTCAGGAATTGGCCTGGAGATCGCCCGTCAACTCAAGGCCGGAGGCGCCGAGGTGGTGCTCTGCGGCCGTGATGAAGGGAAAGCGCTGGCTGCGGCGAAGGAGATCGGCGCACATGGCATTCGCGCGGACGTCAGCGTCGAATCCGATGCCGTAGCGCTGGTGAAGAAGACGGTCGAGCTGCTCCCGGACTACAACGTGCTGGTCAACAACGCTGGCTTCGGCTCCTTTGCGCCGTTGCTCGAGACCGACCTGACGCAGATGCAGCAGCTCTTTGCCACCAACGTGTTCGGAGCGATGGTGGTGGCCCGCGAGTCGGCACGGCATTTCGCCGGCCGCGGGCGGGGCAACATCATCAACATGTCGTCGTCAGCCGGCGTGCGCGGGTTCGCCGGCGGCACCGCGTATGCGGCGAGCAAATTCGCGGTCTCCGGGATGACGGATTGCTGGCGCGCCGAGCTGCGCAAGCACGACATCCGGGTCATGCAGATCAATCCCAGCGAAGTGCAGACGGATTTCTTCCGGGGAGGCCGCCCGCAGAGCGAACGCAAACTGCGCGCGACCGAAATCGCACACGCCGCACTGGCGATGCTGGAGATGGACGACCGCGGCTTCATCACCGAGCTGTCGGTGTGGGCAACGAATCCGGACTAGGTTCTGGTTGGTAGCGGTAGCGCGGTAGCGCCGGTTCGCGCCACTCGATATCCAGTTCGCGCGAAGTTTTTGAGCCCGGCAACGCCGCAACCGCGAATCACTCGTCCCCGGTTTGCAGACGCGCACTCCAGTCCCCATCGCGGTCGCACAGCACTTCCACCTGCCACGGCTGGCAGCAGACCGGGCAGTCCTGCACGTACGACTGGCGGCTGCCGCCCGTGTCGTCGATGTCGACGTCGACGTCTTCGCCGCAGTAGGGACAGCTCGATAGGATCGACTCGGCCATCTCAGATCCATCCTCGCAGGCGTGCGTATGGGATCCCGGTCAGGATCACTCCGGCGATGAAGACCAGAAGCGCGTTCGAGAAGAGGTAGGGGTAGACGAGGAGGATCGCCCCGACCACGATGTGAATCGGGCTCGCCGTCCGTTTGCCGTAAAGCATGTAGATCGTCCCGATCGAGCCGAAGAGCAATCCGAGGAACAGGGTCATGGGTGCCGGCTGATGTCGATGACGTAGGCGATTCGCCGTCCGACGCCGGATGGAACCGCGTTCACGTTGCGACGGACGAATTCGGGGATCTCGTCGCGCGCGTCGAAGGCGTTGGACAGTGCGAGTCCGTGGCGGAAATCGAGCCGCGCCAGGTGCTGGGTGAACCCGAGGCTGGCGTCGAGGGACGAGCGGGAGGGGACGTCGGAGAGCGGACCGTGTGTTGACGAACGCCACGTGCCGCTTGCCGTGAACGACCAGGGTCCGGACGCTGTCGACGCGCCCGCCGTGACTCCGTGCTGCGGGACGTAGCGGAAGTTGTAGTGGTTCGTGCCAGGCAGCGCGTCGCCGCGGTCGCCGTGGACCAGCGTGTAGGTTACGAACGTGGTGGCGGCCTGGAGTCTCGCGTGGACCTCGAGCTCCAGTCCGTTTGCGGAAAAGCGGTTGCCGTTCACGTAGACGAGCGAGCGGTCGACGGGATCGTTCGGCAGACGGCGCGTGCGAAAAATCTTGTCGTCGTACACCGCATGGTAGACGCCTACCTGCACCTCGAATGGACCGCTGGTGTGGACCCAGGCCGCTTCGAACGAGGTGCTCGTCTCGGGTCGCAGCTCGGTATTGCCGAAGACCGTGTTCGTCGCGGTGTGGAAGTAGAGCTCGAAGAGTGACGGCGCGCGATACGACTGGCCGGCGAAGAACGAGACGCGATCGTCGTGGCCGGCCTGGCGGTCGATGTGAAGCTCGGAGGAGATGTTTGATCCGACGATGCTGTTCCGCGTGTAGCGTGTGCCGGCGTTCAGGCGCCAGTCGCCCGCTGCGTACTTCGCTCTTCCGAAGGCCGACCACTCCGCAAGCGAGCGTTCGCGCATGCCGTTGTCTTCCTGGATCCGGCCGGTGGAGACGTTGTAGTTCGTGTACTCGACGCTGCGCCGCGATTCGTGCTCGATGCCGCCCTCGAGCTTCAGCCGCGGAGAAACGGCCACATCCGCGAAGAGGCTGTTCGCGAGCCGCCAGCCTTCGACATTCGATCGCGTCAGACCGTCGCCGGTCCGCGCGAAATTGCGGGTGCTCCAGTCGTAAGCGGCGCGGTAGTGGAGATGGGTGATGCCGGCTGGTGCCGACACCTCGTAGGCGGCGAGGTAGCCGCGGCTGCGTTGATCGCGGCCCAGTCCTGCCGTGAGATCGGGGGTGTTGCCGAGAAAGCTCTCGGTCTCCCGCGCGGTATTGAACAGGAACGTGTGATGGCTCTGCGCGTAGTCCGCCCCGAGCTGCATCGTCGCGTCAGCACCGCGCTGGTACTCGGGGTAGACGTCCCGCCTGCCGCGCTCGTCGACGAAGGCGCGATCGCGGCCGCCATCGCCGCGCACGTTTGCCGAGAGCGTCATCGCGATCGGGCCAGCGGGGACTGTCGTCAGGGCTCCAGCTGTGTAGGTCGACTCAGTGCCGGCGCCGGCATGCGCGGCAACACTTCCCGCGGGATCGTGGCGCAGGACGATGTTGATCGCGCCGGCATAGGCGTTCGATCCAAACTGGACAGAGGCAGGTCCCTTCGTGATCTCGATGCGCTCGACGTCTTGGATGTCGATCCGGTCGATGATCGCCTCGCCCGTCACTGCGTTCCAGTTGGGCACGCCGTCGATCATCACCAGCACTTTGTTCGCGTAGTGTTCCTGCAGGATGCCGCGGGCCGTGACGATGTTCTGCTTGAAGTACGTCCGCTGCAGGTCCATGCCGGAGACCATTTCGATCGCCCGGGTGACGCTCGGAAAACGGTACTGCTCGATCATCGCGCGATCGATGACCGACACGCCTGGCTCTGCTGCGAGAGCGGGGAGGGTCAGGAGCGTCAGGAGCGCCAGGAGCGTCAGGAGAAGGGCGAGTGCTCTGCGTGTAGACATTCGGCGAGATTGTACGAGTTGCGGAGTCGCGCAGTCGCAAGGAGGTGCGGCGTTTCAACGGTAGCGCGTTCGCGCGACCTCGCCGGCGCCACACCTTCTCCTTTGACTCACGAACCCGCCTGGCAGCTTGACCAACCACCGATGCGGGCATAGGGTCCTCACCAAAGCGAGGGTCCTATGGTCCGTCTACGAGCCTGCGCAGCGTTCCTATTCCTCTATCCCGTAGTCGCAATTGCCGGTGAGGCATCCGGCGAATTCACCGTCACCAAGCGTCCTCCGATCCGGCCGAAGTACGCGGCCGCGTTCGAGACCAGGGATCAGCGTGACGCGCACAAGAAGGCGGTCGAAGTCGTGCTGTCCGAGGAGCCGGTAGACATCGCGGCGGCCCTGGCGGAGCTCGATCCGCATACGAACCTGATCAATCAGAAGACGCTGTTCAACCACAACTACATCCTGCTCTGGGTCCGTCCGGATGGCGACGTCAGCATGAATGCGACGTATTCCGACACGATGACGCAGTACATCGAGATGAGCGGACCAACGATGAAGACGGAGATCTCGACGAACACGCCGGAGAAGGTCGCCGGCCGGTTCGCGTCGATCAAGCCGATGAAGACGATGACCGGGGACACGTATGCGATCGACCTGCAGTTCTCGACGGACGTGACGCGCAGTCCGGCTGGAACGAAACTCCCCGCCGGCGGGGGTGAACCCGGGAAGGCCTACAAGTCACTGCAGGCATCGATCGCGAAGAAGAGTTGGAGCAGCATCAGCAAGGGCGTGACGCCGAAGACGCTGACGGCGTTCTACAAAGACGACCGCACCGAGAAAGAGAACCTCGACGACGCCATCGAGACCCTCGGCTTCCGCCTGCCGAAGACCGTCGGCAAGATCACCGGCGGCGAGCTCCGCGGCGACACCGCGATCCTCGAAGTGGAGGCCGAGATCTTCCAGGGCCAGAACGGCATCTTCTTCATTCGGATGGTGAAAGACGGTCCGCGATGGCTGTTCGATCAGGCCACGAGAGTGGGGATGATCGACTAGCGCTCCGAGCCGGTTGATCACGACGGTGCCTCCAGCCGTCATTCGGTCATGTGCGACCCTTCCACACCACCTCCTCCACCGCCAGGCCGATCGACAGGATTCTGCGATCCGTGTTCTGGGTGCCGGCGATCATCAGGCCGACCGGTGCGTTGCCGGGGTCGTGGCACGGAACCGAGAGAGCGCAGCCATCGAACAGGTTGACGATGGACGCGTTGCGCAGCATGCGCGCGTTGAAGCGGGCGTAACTCTCGTCGTCCCTGCTGGCCTCCGCGATGGTCGGTGCCGTCTCGGGCGTCACCGGCATCAGCATCGCGTCGTAGCCGCGGGCATTGGCGTTGATCGACTGGATGAAGCGCTCGCGCAGGTGCAGCAGTTCGGCATAGCGCGCTGCACTGACCGCCTCGCCAGGACGGATGCGGCCGAGGACACGCGGGTCGTACTGAGCGGCCTTCTCTTCGATCCAGTGCCGGTGCCAGGAAAAGGCTTCCGCACTGGCCAGCGCCCCGCGGGGATTGACGGCCGCGGCCTGTCCGAATTCCTCCATCGGCGTTTCGATGATCGACGCTCCAGCATCCGACAGGCGACGAAGGGCCGTGTTGAAGGCGCCGGCGACGACCGGGGACAAGTCGTCCAGGAACACGGTCGTCGGCACCGCGAAACGCACGCCGCGCAGCCGGGCAGTCTCGGGCACACCGTCCGCGCCGGCAGCAAGTACCTGATCGAGCAGGGCGCAATCCGCGACCGTCCTGGCGATCGGGCCCACCGAATCGAGCGAGAACGACAGCGGCAGCACGCCGTCGCGCGGCACGCGTCGCGCGGTCGGCTTGAACCCGGCCAGGCCGTTCAGTGCGGCCGGAATGCGGACCGAGCCGCCGGTGTCGGTTCCGATTGCCCCCGCTACCATGCCGTCGGCGACCGAGATCGCGGCACCCGATGACGATCCGCCGGGAATGCGGCCGCTGTCGTGGTCCGTGTTGCGATCGAACACGTTCCTCGGCGTTCCGTAATGCGGGTTGATGCCGAGGCCGGAGTAGGCGAACTCGGTGAGGTTGGTGCGGCCGACGATCACCAGGCCCGCACTTCTCAATCGTTCGACGACGGTCGAGTCGCGTGTCGCCGGCGGAGCGCCGGCCAGAACTCTCGAGCCGCCGAGGGTGACCACGCCTGCTTCGTCGAACAGATCCTTGATCGAGATCGGAATGCCGGCCAGCGGGGGCAGCGTCGCGCCACCGCGTCGCTGCGCATCCACGCGGTCGGCGGCGGCAAGCGCTTCACGATCATGGACGACGAGGAAGGCTCGCGCACCTTCCCTTTGCGGATCGTGAATTGCCGCAAGCGACTGTTCGACCAGATGGCGGCTGGTGATTTGTTGACTGTCGAGAAGATGCGAAAGGTCAACGATAGTCATCTGTACGGAGTCGCCGGGCGCAAACGCGGGAACATGACGCGAACCGCCATTGGAGTCGGAAGACGACCGGGAGTCTCATTTATTCTTTCTCGACGCCGGCGAGCTTCATCACCCACGGCGCGGTTCGCGGTTCAGAGACAAAGAATCCCGAGGAAACGCCGCGAGTCAGTGCCCAGCGATCGAGCCAGCTGATTCCGGCAGGCCCGATGTAGGCATCGGGCGCACCGTACGCGACATCGGAAAGGGCGCGTTCCAGGGAAATGAGTCGATGGCCGCTCGCGCGCATCCGGTTCACGAGAGTGCCGAACGCATCGGCGTTGAGCGCGTTTGCGTGGACGAGCAGCACCTGCCGAATGGGGCGCTTGAAGAGGAACTCTGATTCGCGATCGAAGTAGTCGATTTTCGCCATCATGTAGCGAACATACTCCCGCACCAGTTTGACCCTCGTGGCGTCATCGTGGTCAGCGACCGCGTGATCGTACGCACGCGAAAAGATCCAGTCCGAATTGTCGATCGTCACTGGCGCCACGCGAAACCCGCGGTCAGCGAGAAACCTCTCGATCGCGATTCGATCAACGATCGAGCGTCCGGTGTGGAGAAATGGATGGCGAAAATAGAGCGGTCCAGTTCCTTTCGGAAGAAGCGTCCGCAGAGGATCTTCTCCCCGCGCAATGTCCATCTGAAACTCGGCGACCCCGACCTGATGAAGATCACGATGGGAGAAGCCATGATTTCCCAGCTGCAGACCGGCCTCCAGCCATTGGCGCAGCAATGCCAGACGCCCGGCGTCAACCACTCCATTCACGAGGAGCTTGTCGCCGTTCACGAAGCCAACTGCCGGAACGCGGCGTTCCCGGAGCGTGCCGACGAGCCGTCTTGTAATCGCCTTCTGGCGTTCGAACGGAATGGTTTGCGCCATGGCGATCGGAAGGTCGTCAAACGTGACCGCGATTTCTGACGTTGGCGGAGGAGTCGCGGCACGTGAGAACAGGAGGAGAACGATGAAAGCGGTGATCACTCTCGCACCGCGTGACGACTACAGATCCCGATCGCGGTGTAGAAGAGAAACGTGAATCTGGTGATTCGCGCGTTTGTGGTGCGCGTCATGTCCACTCCTGCCCGCTCGGCGTGCGTGTGTTCGTTCGTTCCATTACGTTCACGCCCAGGCAAGGTTTGGCGGGCGGCCCTCTGTCAAGGTATGGCAGAACGTGGCTGGGACTCACAGCGAGTGCGAGCGACGTCGCTTCTTCGAGCTCTTCAGAGGCTGCCGGGTGTACTCCTTGATTGCATTCATTGCGGGATCCCGGTTCGCGGCATAGTCGGCGGCGGTTAGCGGGGATTCGAGCTGGGGTGTTGTGGCGTCACGCCTGTCGCGAGGGTCCAAGTCCTGCCACCATAGCGTGGAAACGTTCACGTGCAGGTGACTGTTGGGCAGTTCGAAGCCGTCTGGCTCGCCGTAGTGGTTCGGGCTCTCACCGGTGGGCTCGCCTGCGAAGATTGCGTTGGTCTGGCGCTCCAGCATGTTCGTCAAGTTCTGGGCGGCGGACTGCGTCAGACGGCCGATGATTACAAAGAAGTGGCCTTTACGGTTGATCGCGTCGCGTTTGATGATTCCGTGGACGATCGGGAGGATCAGCGTGTTGTCGCCGCCTCCGTTCAGACGCAGGTCGAGGATGATGCGATCTGCGTGTCTGCTGTCCGCTTCTGCGTAGGCACGCGTAAAGAATTGCTCGATCGTCTCGCCGCCTGCGCGGTTCGTCACCTGGTTGCACTGTATGTAGAGCGCTCTCTGGTCCCGCAGATACTGGAACCAGTACGGTTCCTGCTGATGTTGCAGATAGAGAGGCAGCGGGTGCTTTGACGCGTCACGGGCGTCGACCCAGCCCGAGCCGGGCGCGGCCCCCATCGCCATCGAGATTCCTCCCATCGCCGGCGCTCCACTCTGGTCGCGGCCCATGGAGGGGAGCTCGCGCGTCAGCTCGTGCCCGCCTGTTTCGAACGTCACCTGGACCTTTTCCCTGGTTTCGATGATGCCGAGGAAGCGGAGGATTTCGGGGCGGACCAGTTTGTAGGGGATGAATGCCCGCACCGTGCTTTCGTTTGAGTGATCAGTAATCGTGCGCGCGCGGCGGAAAACCTCATCGATCGGCGTCGCGCCAATGCGCAGGACGCGCGCTCCTACGATGGCACGCAATTCCGGCGGCGCGGCCTGCACGAAGACGCCGTCGGCGTAGACGTACAGGCGGAGCGGAAGCGAAGAAAAGCGCATCTCCGGACGCGTCGCCGTGATGCCGGTGTGTGCGTCCCCAATCATCGCGCCGATCTGTTGGATGCCGGCGACGACCTGCAAGTCGTCCATCTCCGGGATGCGCGCGCGCAGTTTCTGGACTGCTGAATCGAAGTCCTGTTGCGACACGTGATGGAAGAGGTTCTTGTGGCGGCGCGGCATCTCGCGAGCGAGGAAGTCGAGATCGGCGCGCCACTGAGCGGCGGTGAGAAGGGAGAGCAAGACAACTGCGGCGTACACGGAGGGAGTATACGAATCGTTTCGTATTGCGATGTTACGATTCTGGGGAGTCGTCGCGTCCAGTCGCACCGGCATCGTGGGCGAGGCTTCGCAGCAGGGCGACCACGCCGGCCACATGCGGTGCGGCGAACCATGTTCCACCGAATTTGTAGTCGCCGAGGGACTCCGCGAGGTGAACGGTGCACCCCGGTGTCAGCCGTTCCGCATCGTCGCTCCCGACCGATGCAATCGGCGGAGCGACGCCGGCCGGATTGACGGTCGAGTAGTAGTAGCGCGCCTCGCTGTTGATGACGACGATCCCCGCCGGGTGAGCGCGGATGACGTTGCCGAGGGCGTCACCGAAGGCGATGGAGGTGCTCATGCGGAGGAGCGCGACGTTACCGGAGAGCGTGAACGGAATCTGGTCGACACGCCCGATGCCGCAGTCCATCAGGATGCCGGTGACGTCGCCCGTTCGTGTTCCGGCGAACGCGGTTGCGTTGATCGTCGCCATGGAGTCGCTCGCGATCGTGGCAACTTCAGGTGATTGGCGATGGCCCAGTCGATCGCACGGACCAGATCGGCGGTGTCGAAGAAGTCTTCCTTTCCAAAGATCTTCAGCGCGTAAGTCTCCGTCTCGGGTGCGACCTGCAGGACAACCCCAGCCACAAACGTCCCGTGCCCTTCGGCCGTCTCTTCCTCAGGAATGCTGTCGTTGTGGACGAAGTCATAGCCGCCACGATACGCAGCCTGCAGAGCGGGATGGCCGAGGTCAATGCCGGTGTCGATGATGCCGACCTTGATGCCGCTGCCTTTCGTGAAGGGCCAGAGCGCCGCGGCGCGCACGATCGCGACGCCATACCGCGGCTCGGCCGCGAAGAGTTGTCCGACGGTCAGGAGAACGAGAACGAGAGTAAGGATCACAGGCAAAGTAAGCAACTGCTTCGCTGGCGACTCAACGAACTGGAAGCGCAACCAATAGCGTCTACCGAGCGTCCACACGGTTACTCCTGAATGCAGTCGGACAGAAAAGGAAGGAAGGCGAGAACCGTCGCCGTCGCACGAAACCCTCCAAGGTCGAGATAGACAAAAGAGTAAACGAGAACGAAGACTGGGACCCCCCTCCCACGGATCTTGCGCCCATCCTTACCGGCGAGCGTTAACGTCCGGTGTCATTTGCGCGCAAGCGGAGCACGTCGGTGAGGGTTGCAGGCCGAACGGCAATACGTTCTGAAGACGGTCAAGAACGCTCAGAGAGGCCACGTTCTCGGAAAAACGGATCTCGAACGAGCGCTCCCACGACCGTCGATCTGTTGCCATCGATCAAGCGATGAACCTGCGTCACTTCTTCTTCGGCTTCCCCTTCGGCGCGAACGGGTTTTTCTTGAAGCGGTCGAACGGTTTGCCAGGTCCTGCCGGTCTGTCCGTCCGCGGGCGTGACGGCGCAAACGACCGCTCGGGCGACGGGCGTTTGCTCATCGGGCGCTCGCGATCGCGGAGAGGTGCTTCTGCGCCTGCGACGCGCAGATTCACCGGACGTCCGCGGAAGCGTGCTCCGCTGAGTTTTGCCAGGACGTCGTCCTTATGTTTCGCGGGGATGGAGACGAACGTGATCTCGTCGCGGATCTCGATCGGGCCGATCTCGCGGCCGGTCAGGCCGGCTTCGTTTGCGATCGAGCCGACGACATCGGCTGGACGGATGCCGTCCTTCTTGCCGACGGCCATCGAGAGGCGCACCTTCTCTTCATCGTCATCGTTCGGATGGCGTGAGCCTTCCGCTGACCGGCGCTGGGGTGCTCCTTCGCCGGGCGATGCCGGGACGAACGCGCTCGGCTGCGGCGCTTCGGCAGCGGCTGTTCCGCTGACCGCGCGCGAGCCGTGCGCGAGTCTCGCGGCGGCCGCGGCGACGTCGGCCATGTCGAACGGCCCCTCATCCGCGAGCTCGGTGACGACTTCGACGTAGAGATCGAGGTCGCCTTCCTGCAGTTGCTTGCGCAGCGTCTCCTTGAAGAGTCCGATGCGGCGTGCGGCGACGTCGGCGCGCGACGGCATCTTCATCGGTTTGATCTGTGTGCCGGTGAAGCGCTCGATCTCGCGCATCATCCGCCGCTCCCGAGGAGTGATGAAGAGGGTGGCGACGCCGCTGCGGCCGGCGCGGCCCGTGCGTCCGATCCGATGGACGTAGGCCTCGACGTCGTTGGGGATGTCGTAGTTGATGACGTGGGTGATCTGTTCGACGTCGAGTCCGCGCGCGGCGACGTCTGTCGCCACGACGATCTCGATCTTTCCGGCGCGCAATCTTCGGATAACGCTCTCCCGCTCCGCCTGTTTCATGTCCCCATGCATCGCCTCGGCGATGAAGCCGCGGCCGCCTAGCTTCTCAGCCAGCTCCGCCGCGCCGTTCTTCGTGCGGCGGAAGATGAGGACCGCGTCGGCTTCCTCCAGCTCCAGAATCTGCGTCAGCACTTCCAGCTTCTGTCCCTCGGCCACATTCAGAAAGCGCTGGGCGATGTCGGGTGCGGAGACGCCGTGATGCTCGATCTCGACGAGGTCGGGATTGGAGAGATGACGCCGGGCGATGCGCGCGATTGGCTCTGGCATGGTCGCCGAGAACAGCGCCACCTGGCGCGGCTTCGGGACGAGTGAGAGCATTCGTTCCACCTCGTCGATGAAGCCCATCTTCAACATCTCGTCCGCTTCATCGAGGACGACCATGCGCACCTTGGCGAGATCGAGCGTCTTGCGCTCGAGGTGATCGATGAGCCGGCCTGGCGTGCCGACGACGACATGCGCGCCGCGCTGCAGATGCTTCATCTGCCCGAAGATCGGTGCGCCGCCGTAGACGGGGAGGACGGTGACGCCGGGCAGTTTCTTCGCGTACGAGTGCATCGCTTCCGAGACCTGCATGGCTAATTCGCGCGTCGGCGTGAGCACGAGCGCCTGCGTGGCGTTGCTCTTGAGGTCGAGCTGCTGGAGGATCGGCAGCGAGAAGGCCGCGGTCTTTCCGGTACCGGTCTGGGCTTGCCCGATCACGTCGCGTCCCGCCAGAAGTGCGGGGATCGTCCGGGCCTGAATGGGCGTGGGCGCCTCGTACCCGAGCTGGGCCAGCGTGTCAAGAAGCGGAGCGGAAAGTCCGAGGGATTGGAACGTTGCTTCGTCAGCCATCGGGAGACTCTATCAATTCAGCGGTTGTCATTCCGAAACTCGTTAGGACCGTCGCCCTCCGAAAGCGGTGGCCTTGCCACCGCAGTCCAAAGCGCTTCGCGCGAATTGGCTTTCGTACTTGCCGGAGCCTCGAGGCCAGGGGGGATTGACACCGATGTCCCTTAGCGTGCGGAATGGGTTTATGAACGTTGCTCGCATCCTTGCAATCCTCCTTCTGCTGACGTCCCCCCTCACCGCACAGGAGATCGGCAAGCCGATGCCTGCCTGGTCGCGCGGCATGCTCGACATCCATCAGATCAGCACCGGCCGCGGGAACTCGGCATTCATGATGTTTCCCGACGGGACGACGTTGCTCGTCGACGCCGGTGCTGCGAATGACGGTGTGAAGATGGCCGATGCCGAGCCGCGGCCGGACGCCACGCGCACGGCGGGTGGCTGGATCGTCCGCTATATCGAGCGTGCGATGGCGCCGGCGGCGCCGCATCTCGACTACGCGCTCCTGACGCACTTTCATCCCGATCACATGGGTGCGCCGACGGCGGCATCGCTGCCGTCGAAGAGCGGCGCGTTCAAGCTGACCGGGATCGCCGAGGTTGGGGAGCGGATTCCCATTGCAACGCTCATCGATCGAGGGACGTCGTATCTGCCGCCGCAGGAAGACGCTCTTATGAAGAACTACCGGGCATTCGTCGCGGAACAGCAGCAGACGCGCGGGCTGAAGACGGAGACGATCCGCGTGGGAGGCGTCGATCAGATCGTGTTGCGGCATGAGGCTGCGGCGTTTCCAACCTTCGAAGTGCGCAACGTCGCGGCGAATGGAACGGTGTGGAGCGGTATCGGCGATGAGGCCCGTTCGATTTTCCCGCCGCTGGCGACGATCGCTTCGGAGGACAAGCCGTCAGAGAACATGTGCAGCATCGGGCTCCGGATTCGATACGGGAAGTTCGACTACTTCACTGGCGGTGACATGCCGGGAGTCCCGGACGCCGGCGCACCGGAGTGGCAATCGGTCGAGACGGCGGTGGCGCGTGCGATCGGCCCGACCGACGTGCACGTTGCGAATCATCATGGGTCGATCGATCCGGAGAGCGCGATCTTTCTGGCGACGTTGAAGTCGACCGTCATCATCGTCCCCGCGTGGTCGTCGACGCATCCCTCGCAGGATTCGCTGAAGCGGATGCTGACTCCCCGTCTCTATCCGGGGACGCGCGACGTGTTCGTAGTCACGCTGCGCGAAGCGGCCAGGGCGAGCATCGGACCCCGGGTCGATCAGCTCAAAGCGCAGCACGGTCACATCGTCGTGCGCGTCGCGCCCGGCGGCGATGAGTATCGCGTCTTCGTGATCGACGATCTGACGGACAGTGGGAATGTGATGGCGATGTTCGGACCCTATGTGGCGAAATGATCAGGACGGTGGTTTCGCGGTCGGTGGGCCGGGACTACCCGCCGGCGAGGCCGCCGGCAGGCAGCAGGAGAATCAGGAGCGCGGTGCGGCGCACCGTCACGTTCAGCGGTTCGCTATTTGACGACGACGGATGCTGCGGTCATTCGGTATTCGATCGTGACCTTGGCTCCGGCCTTCAGCGTGCCGGTGACCTTCGTCCCAGCGTTGCGTGCGATCTGGAAGTTCTCTTTCCCCTTGTCGACCACGATCATGTCGGCAGTGGCCGATTTGACGATTCCTGTGACCTGATACGTATTCGGTTGTGCGGCGACGACCGCGAACGTGACGAGGAGTGCGAGGACGACGAGCAACGTGATTGTCCGTTTCATTTCATTCTCCTTTTTGTTTCCGTGGGGTGGGACGATCATAGCTGGTCGCGATAACTTTGGACCCTGCGATCTCGTATCCTTTCACTCGCTCATGCGCAATCGTCTTCTCGTCCTCTCTCTGGTCGCCCTGGCCTCCGCTGCGTCCGTTCGTGCCGCCAACTGGCCCGAGCACCCGGTCCTGCACGCCGTGCACGTTGCGGCGGGACCGGTCATCGACGGAGATCTCTCCGACGCTGCATGGCAGAAGGCTCCCGAGTTCACCGATTTCACGCAGCACGATCCGGTCGACGGCGCGCTGCCGACGATGCCGACGAGCATCCGCATCGTCTACGACGACCACGCCATCTACTTCGGCGCGAAGATGACCGACCCGCAGAAGCCGACCGCGCTGCTCGTGCGGCGCGACACCTTCGCCCAGTCCGACTTCCTCTCCATCAACATCGACCCGCAGCACGACCGGCTGTCCGGCGCCGCCTTCACGATTTTCCCCGCAAACGTGCAGGGCGACTCCATCCTCTACAACGACATCGGCGAAGACCCGAGCTGGGACGGGGTCTGGGATTCCGCGGTGAAGATCGTGCCCGACGGGTGGGTGGCCGAGGTGCGGATTCCGTTCTCGCAGTTACGGTTTCCGGACAAGCCAGTGCACGTCTGGGGGATCAACATCACGCGGCGCACCGTCCGCAACAACGAGTGGGTGCGGATCGTCAACACGAAGAAGGGGGAGACCGGCTTCGTCTCGCACTTTGCGGACATCGAAGGTCTGGAAGGGATTCACCGCGGCCGGCCGCTGGAGATCGTCCCCTACACCGTCGCGCGATCGGACCTTCTCACGCGTGCGGACCGGAGCAATCCGCTGCTCGAGAAGCGCAAGTACAAAGCGGACGGTGGTCTCGATGTGAAGTACGCCCTGACGTCGAACCTCACGCTGACGGGGACGATCAACCCCGACTTCGGTCAGGTCGAAGTCGATCCCGCGGTCGTCAATCTGAGCCAGTTCGAGACGTTCTATCCGGAGAAGCGGCCGTTTTTCACCGAGGGGGTGAATATCTTCCGGTTTGGGGACACGCCGGCGCCGAGTCATTTCAACTTCTTCTTTCCGCCCAGTCTGTTCTACACGCGCCGGATCGGCCGCGCGCCGCAGGGATCACCCAACGCCGACTTCGTCGATCTCCCTTCCGAGACCACCATCCTCGGCGCCGCGAAGGTGACGGGCAAACTGCCCGGCGGCTTCTCGATCGGCGTTCTCGATGCACTGACCGCCGCCGAGACGGGACGATTCGTGAACGGTTCCGTCTCCGGGCGCCAGCAGGTCGAGCCGATGACGAACTACTTCGTCTCCCGCGGCACGAAGGAGATCGGCGATCGATCGCGCATCGGATTCATGCTGACATCGGTGAACCGCCGTCTGCCCGACGAGCTGACGTCGCTGCGGGACTCCGCGGTGACGGGCGGCGTGGATGGGTACACGAGTTTTCAGAAGAAGTCGTGGATTCTCGAAGGATCGCTGGTCGGGTCGCAGATCACCGGCAGCTCCCAGGCCATCGCACTGGCGCAGACCTCGTCGTCACGCTACTACCAGCGGCCCGACGCAGAGAATATTTACTTCGATCCGTCGCGCACGTCGCTCAGTGGCTGGGGGGGGAGGGCGATGTTCTCGAAGGCCACGGGGTTCTGGCGGCCAAACGTGCAGGTCCAGGCGTTTTCGCCCGGCTTCGAGACGAACGACACCGGCTTCATGCAACGCAGCGACATCATCTCCACGCATGCGCTGATGAACTACGTGAATCAGAACCCGGCTGGCCAGTTGCGGGAGCGCTATGCCTGGTTCGGCGTGTACGAGAATCGGAACTTCGACGGAAACACCCTGGAGAAGGGCGCGTTCGCGGATCTGCAGGCCGTGTTTCTGAACTACTGGAACGCGCATTACTCGCTGTTCCTGAGCCCGGAGGCGCTCTCGGACCGGCTGACGCGCGGCGGCCCTCTGGCGCGGACGCCGTCGAGCTGGAACTCGGATCTCAACATCGGGACGGACGATCGGAAGGCCTTGTCGTATGGTCTCAGTCTGCATGCGGACCGGTCCGCCGATGGTTCGTACAACCACTCGTTCGGCGTGACCGCCACGGCGCGGCCGATGTCGAACCTGCAGTTGACCGTCGGACCGACGCTGACGCGTTCGCACGATCACACCGCATACGTCCGCACGATCAATGACCCGACGGCGACGCTGACCTACGGCCGGCGCTACGTGTTCGGCGATCTCGAGCAGCACTCGTTCGAGCTGGGCACGCGCGCGGACTGGACGGTGAGCTCGCACCTGTCGTTTCAGCTATACCTGCAGCCGTTCGTCGCGACCGGCGACTATCACGACTTTCACTCGCTGGTCGCAGCACGAACGCGCGATTACACGCCGTACACCGGGTCTGTCGGGAACCCTGATTTTGATTTCCGCAGCGTGCGTGGCAGTGCGGTCGTGCGCTGGGAGTTCCGTCCCGGCTCCGCGCTCTACGTCGTCTGGAACGAGAACCGGGCGGACGTCGCGCCGGTGGGGGATTTCCGGTTCCGCAGAGACCTGCGTGCGATCCCGAACGCGCCGTCGCACGATGTTTTTCTCGTGAAGGTCTCGTACTGGCTACCGATGTAGACAGTGGGGAAAATGCAGGTTGGACCCTCTCGTGCGGCCGCATTTTGTCGGCGGTTCAACCCCTCATCCGGCCTTCGGCCACCTTCTCCCCGCTGTGCGGGGCGAAGGACCTCGCGATTGCGAGTTGGGCGAGATGAAGAAGTAAACAAGCTCGTAGCTCGTAGCTCGTAGCTCGTAGCTCGGTAGCTCGGTAGCTCGGTAGCTCGTAGCTCGTAGCTCATAGCTCACAGCTCACAGCTCCCAACCCAACTTCCAACGCTCCTTCCAACGCTTTCTCCTACGCCTGCTCCCTATCTTGCGAGGCATAAGGAGAACGTCATGGAACTCGATCAGACAAAACTCAATGCATTTCTGGGGCGGGCGGTAGTGGATATCGGTGCGACCCTCCACGCGGGCCTCGTCGTCATGGGCGAGAAGCTCGGGCTGTACAAAGCGCTGGCGGGCGGCACGCCGTTGCTGCCGGGTGAGCTGGCCACGCAGACCGGGACGACGGAACGCTACGTCCGCGAGTGGCTGAACGCGCAGGCGGCGGGCGGCTACGTCACGTACGACGTCGACAGCGGCCGCTACTCGCTCTCGCCCGAACAGGCCTTCACGCTGGCGGACGAAGACAGCCCGGCCTATCTTCCCGGCGCGTTCCAGCTCGTCACCTCGGCGGTGAAGGCGGAGCCGCAGATCACGGAGGCCTTCCGCACCGGCGCCGGCTTCGGATGGCACGAGCATGACCACGGCCTGTTCGAGGGAACCGAGCGCTTCTTCCGCCCGAACTACGTCGGCAACCTCGTGGCATCGTGGATCCCGGCCTTGCACGGCGTCGAAGAAAAACTGACGCGCGGTGCGAAGGTGGCGGACATCGGCTGCGGCCACGGCGCATCGACGATCCTCCTCGCGAAGGCGTATCCGAAGTCCAGCTTCATCGGCTTCGATTACCACGGGCCGTCCATCGAGGCCGCGCGCAGGGCAGCTGCGAAGGCCGGTGTCACCGATCGCGTCACGTTCGAGAAGGCATCGGCGAAGGATTTCTCCGGCCAGGGATACGACCTCGTGGCGTTCTTCGACTGTCTGCACGACATGGGCGATCCCGTCGGCGCGGCGACGCATGTCCTTCGCTCGCTGGCGAACGACGGTACGTGGATGATCGTCGAGCCCTTCGCGGGCGATCGCGTCGAAGACAACTTCAACCCCGTCGGCCGCGTCTTTTACTCGGCGTCGACACTGATCTGCACGCCTGCGTCGCGCTCACAGGAAGTCGGCCTGGCCCTCGGCGCGCAGGCAGGGGAGGCGCGGATTCGTGACGTCGTCACGCGCGGGGGATTCACGCACTTCCGTCGCGCGGCGGAGACGCCCTTCAGCCTCGTTTACGACGCGAAGGCGTAACATCAATCGTGACCATGATCGAGATGCGTCTGCTCGGTGAATTGCACGTGGTGCGGGACGGCCTGGCCGTCCCGCTTCCCGCGTCGCGCAAGTCCCGGGCGCTGCTCGCGTACCTCGCCGCCACGGCGCGTTCTCATCTGCGCGAGCGGCTGTGCGAGATGTTCTGGGAAGGCCCGGACGATCCGCGTGCGGCACTTCGCTGGAGCCTGACGAAACTCCGCACGGCGGTCGACCCGCACCTCGTCGCCACGCGCAATCACGTGGCATTCGAGTGCAGCGACGCGGCCATCGACATCCGCGGACTCTGCCTTCCCGCGACCGCGACCACGGACGTGCTCGAAGAATGCGCGACACGGTTTCGCGGCGAGTTTCTCGAATCGCTCGATCTGCCCGGATGCTTTCGCTATCAACAATGGTGCGTCGGTGAGCGGGAGCGCTTCCGGCAGGCGCACATCGCTATCCTCACCGAGCTGACGCGGCGTCACGGCGTCACCGAGGCAGCACTCAGACACGCACGCCGCCGCTTGACGATCGATCCCTTCAACGACCACGCCCATGCTGCCGTCATCCAGCTTCTCTCCTCCCTTGGCCAGAACCACGACGCGATGCAGCAATACGAACACTGCCGGCAGCTCTTCGAGCGGGAGCTCGGGACGCGGCCCGGTGAGCCGGTGGAAGAGGCGCGCCGCCGGATCGGACGGCAACCGATGGATGCGACGACACCGGCAAACGTCGCCGCCATGCAACCCGCCCCGGCAATTCTCCAGGCCGGGAAACACGTGGCACCGTTCGTGGGCCGCGCGGTGGAGCTCGATGCAATCGGCGCGGCCACGGGTCCTACGCTCCTCCTCGGCGAGCCCGGCATCGGCAAGAGCCGGATCATCGAAGAGTTGCTGTTGCGCGCAACCGGCCCGACGTTTTCCGGACGCGCGTTCGCCGCCGAAATGGTGCGGCCCTACGGCGTCTGGACAGATGCGCTGACGGGCTTACCGTCGGAGTCCGATCGCACCCGGCTTTTTGACGCGGTCGTGCAGCGCTTGAAGGGAACCACGCTCGTTGCCATCGATGACCTGCAGTGGATCGACGAAGCGTCCGCGGCATTGCTGCACTACGTCGTGCGCACGGCAAACGTCCGCATCCTCTGCGCGGCGCGAAGCGGAGAGGTCGATGACAATCCGCACGCGCGACGGCTCATCCGCGATCTGCGGTTCGCGACGATCGCCGTCGGACCACTCGACGAAGCGGACACGCGAGCTCTCGCCGGCGATGATGACCGCGTGGCAAGACTGAGCGGAGGGAATCCGCTCTTCGCCCTCGAGTTGCTCCGCTCCGGAGCGAACGTCGAGGCCGCGCCGATCACCGCGATCATCGCCGCGCGCCTGGCAGAGCTTTCCGGTCCCGCGCGCGAGCTCGTGGCCTGGGCGGCGGCGCTTGGGCGGCAGTTCGACGTCGAAACGGTTGGGCGCGCGACCGGGATGGCCGCGGGCGAGATGCTCGGTGCGCTCGAGAAGCTGGAGCGCTCCGCCATCATCCGTCCGGCTGGAGACCACGCCTACGACTTCGTTCACGACCTGGTACGCGCGGCCGCATATCAGATGGCCACCGGTCCGCGTCGCACCCTCGTGCATCGGCATATCGCGCGGGCGCTGCGCGAGACCCACGATCCCGACGGCGCACTGGCCGGCGACATCGTGCATCACGCGTGGCTCGCCGGCGAGCACGCGCTGGCGTGCGAGGCGGCCGTCGACGCGGGCAAGCGTTGCCTGCGGCTCTTCGCCTACGCGGAAGCGACGAACGTGGCGCGGCGCGGCCTGCAGATCGCGGAGTCGCTGAGCGGCGATGCCCGGCTCACGGTGGAGATGCAGCTGCTCTACGTCATCGTGATGTCGCGCACCCCGGTCCGCGAGCGCATCCCGTATGCCGGCCGAATCGCCGAATCGACGGAGACCGCGCGGCGCAACGGGCTGGCGAAGACGGCGGCCCTCGGCGCCCACCTGCTGGCCTGTCTTCACGAGGAGACGAACGACTACTCGGGGGCAGCCGAGGCGACGAAGCAGTCGGCGGAGAGCAGCAGGGGGGCGGATTCCGCCACTGCCGCGTTGTCGATGGCGACGTCCGCGCGCTGTCTGCTCGTGCTCCAGCGCGACGTCAGCCGCGCGGAGGAATTGCTGGCTCAGGCGCAGGCGATCGGCATCCCCAGTCACGAGCTCAGTCTCGGTCTCGGCTATCTCCGCGCGCATCAGGGGCGGGCTCAGGAAGCGGCGCCCCTTCTGGAAGAAGCGTTCACGATCGCAGCGTCGAAGCAGGACCATTGGCGCGAGTGGATCGCGTTGACCCGGCTGGCGACGCTAGCGCTCGAGCAGGGGGACACGCAACTGGCGATGCAGCATTGTGCGCGGCTGCATCCCGTCGCGGCCAAGATGCACGGCGGCAGCGAAGCCGCGCGGGCCGCGGTCCTCGAATCGGTGGCGCGCTACGCGGCGGGAGAGAAGGTCGACATCGATGCCGCCCTCGCGCGCCTGCGCGAGATCGACAGCAAGGGCGACCTGGCCTGGGTGTTGTCGTACCTCGCCCAGATCGAGACTGATCGGACACGCGCACGATCGTTTGCCACGGAAGCCGTTCAAGCCGCGGACGCAGTCGGCCGCCAAAGCGAGTCCGTCATCGCCCGCATCATCCTCGGTCAACCCGCAAAGGCGTCCCGCGACATCAGCGCGCGGGCAAGAAGCTTTCTGAAGGAGAAACGCAATGGCCGCACTCGTACTCGAACAATCCTTTGAAACACCGATCACGCCGGAGGAACTGAACGACGCCGCCGCGCGCGTAGACAAGTGCCTTGAAGCGCACGGGGCGCGCTGGATGCGCAGCTACCTCTCACTCGACCGTAAACGGATGATTTGCGAGTTCGAGGCGGCAGACGCCGAAGCGGTGCGCGCGTCGTATCGCGCCGCCGGCGTGACCTTCGACGGCTGCTGGAGCGCCGACGTCTATTCGCGCGACGAGCCGACGGCGAGCTATTGAGCGCGCGAAAACCCGGACCGCAAATCGCGAGGTCCTTCGCCCCCGCGACAGCGGAGGAGAAGGTGGCCAGCGGCCGGATGAGGAGCCTTCTCTTAGACGCGCCCCCTCACCCGGCCTTCGGCCACCCTCTCCCCGCACGCGGGGCGAGGGCCCTCGCGATGGAGGGCTGCGCGAGACGTAACAAGCTGTTGAACTCGTGACGGATCCGCCCTTTGGTTCGATCGCTTTTTGAGCGTGATCGTCAATCGTGCCCAGCATGGGAGAGCATGGCCAACAGCGGATAAGGGGCCGCCTTCGCCGTTCGTGACTTCGATGAGCCCTATACTTCACCGTCATGACGAACGATTCTCAAACCCTGACCGGCAGTTCCCTCTCCGCATCGCTCACCGTGAAGAATCTCGAAAAGAGCCTGACCTGGTACCGCGATGTCGTCGGATTCACAGTCGACCAGAAACATGAGCGCGAAGGAAAGCTCATGGCGGTGTCGCTCCAGGCCGGCGACGTGCGGATCCTCATCAATCAGGACGACGGCAAGAAGGGGGCGGACCGGGTCAAGGGCGAGGGATTCTCGCTGATGATCACGACCGATCAGGATATCGATCAGATCGCCAAGCGCATCGTCGACGCGGGTGGCACCCTCGGATCAGAGCCAGCGGATATGCCGTGGGGTGCGCGCGTGTTCCGCCTGCGCGATCTCGACGGATTCGCGCTCGTGATCTCGTCTCCTCGGCGCTGACGTTCGGTCAGCCGAGCAGTCCGAGCACCCGGTCGTAGTGCTCGAAGATCAGTCCGTGGGAGCCACCCTCGATAATCTCGAGCCTCGCTCCGGGGATGGCGCGGGCGATGGCGCGGGAATGCTCGGGAGGGAAGATCAGGTCGCTGCCTCCTCCGATGACCAGTGCCGGCGCGGTGATGTCGCCGAGGATCGGGGTGAGATCGAGGTCTTCGAGGATGTGCAGGATCGCGGCCGCTCCGGCGAAGAACGACGCAGGCATCGATCCCATTTTCTGTGCGCGCGATTCGATGAAATCGGCGGGCTGCCGGGCCAGCCAATCCTCGCTCCAGGTCGTCGATGCGATGCGGCGGAACAACACAGCGCCTTCGTTTGCGCCGCCCATGGCTGCACGTTCCGCCAGTGAGCGGCCGATCGCCGCCTCCTCCCGCATACGCGCATCGGTGCGCTCCGTGGCGGACATGATGGTCAGTCGACGAACGCGATCCGGGAAACGTGCCGCTCCCGCCATCGCCACTTCCGCGCCGAACGAGACGCCGATCCAGTGCGCAGAGTCGATTCCGAGCGCGTCCAGAAGGTCGACTACATCCCTCGCGTGTTCGTCGAGCGACTGCGGGAAGGGACCGCCACTGAGCAACTGTCCGCGAAAATCACAACGGACCACGTGCGCGTTCCTGGCCAGAGGGATGGCGTACGGGTCCCAGGCAGCGATCGACATCATCCCGCCGTTGAGGAGGATGAGCGCGGGCCCCTCTCCATCGACTCGGTGCGTGAGCAACGGTGCGCGGTTCGTCATGATCGCCATCGTGTCCTCGGACTCACTCTATCCCGGTTGATCCGTGCTCGCGTCGCTCTGCTACTCTTCTTGAGGGAGTTGTCTCTCTCCGGTTATGCATGTTCAGACTCTGAGCGACTCGGATCTGGAGACCCATCTGTCCGCTCTCGTGTCGCTGCTGATCGAGAACGTCGCGGACGGAGCCTCGATCGGGTTTCATCCACCGCTCCCGGGCGTGGTCGCCGAGGGCTACTGGCGTGGTGTGCAGAGCAGATTGCAGAGGGGCGAGCGTGTGCTGATCGCCGCGTTCGACGATCACGGGTTGCTGACGGGCACGGCGCAGCTCGCTCTGGAAACGCGCTATCCGAACGGGCGGCATCGCGCCGAAGTGCAGAAGCTGATGGTGGCTCCCGCCGCGCGCCGGAAAGGCGTTGCTCGGGTGCTCATGCGCGCACTGGAAGAGGCGGCGCGTGTCGCCGGCCGAACCCTGCTTTTGCTCGACACGCGGGAAGGCGACGCCGCGGAGCAATTGTATCGATCGCTGGGCTGGGAGCTCGTCGGGCTCGTGCCCGGCTATGTGCTGGAGGCCGACGGAGCCCAGCACGCGACGCTGATTTTCTATCGCACGCTGCAAGCCCAACCCAAGCCGGAGTAAGCGAGACCCTTCCACGAACAGTGAAATGCAGGTCGGACGGGGAGTCCGACCTGCGTGCGATCGCGGTCAGTGCTTCTTCGGTTGCGTCTTCTTCTGGATCGCTTTGCCCGCGGTCTCCATCGCCGTGCCGGTGGCGTGGGCTGCCTCGCGTGCGCCGTTGGCGACATCGCCCGCGGCATCCTTTGCGCCGGCAGCGACATCACCTGCGGCGTCTTTCGTGCCGGCAGCGATATTGCCTGCGGCGTTCTTCACGTCGCTTTTCATCTGCGCCGTGGCGGCCGTGTCGATCGCGGGAACGGTCGCGGAAACCGTCGTTGTGCTCGACGAGACGGTGCCCGTGCTGTCGACGGTGCTGGTGGTCTCAGTCTTCTGGGTGCAGGCGGCCACCGGGATCATCAGTGCGAATGCCAGGTACTTGAGTTTCATGGTTTTTTGCTCCTCCTGAAAATGGGCACGCAAGAAACCGGCCATGCGGGCTCGGCCGTGAACGTGGGAAAGGCTTCCGGCAGGTCGATCCATGCGCCGGTTTCTTTTTTTCGGACTTCGTGTCTCACCACGTACGGAGGCTGCAATGAATCATCCACTGTTGGCGAAGGTAATCCTGGCGAGCGCAATTCTGGGGCTCTCGTCGTCTGTGTCGAAGGCTGGCGACCATTCCGGGTTTGGCGTCAAGGTCGTGGTCGACGACGCACCGCGTGCCGAGTACCGGCATAACGGGTCGGTCTACATCGAGGCAATCCGAGGTGCGGAGTACAGCGTGAGGCTGACCAATCCGATGCCGTATCGCGTTGCGGTCGCCCTCTCGGTCGATGGCCTGAACACGATCGACGCGAAGCATACGGACGCTCGCAGCGCCTCGAAGTGGGTCCTCGAGCCCTATGAGTCGACTGTGATCTCCGGATGGCAGGTGAGCGACCGCGCCGCGCGGGGTTTCTTCTTCACCGGCGAGCGCCACTCCTACGGTGCCTCCCTCGGGCAGACCCAGAATCTCGGTGTGATCGAGGCCGTCTTCTTCCGCGAACGCCGTCACCAGGCGCGCATCCCGGAGACGTTCCGCCAGGAGATGGGATCGAACGAGAGCTCCACGGGATCGGGAGCCATGCAGCCTTCACCGGCCGCACCATCCGCGAAGGCGCAACGACACGACGTCGCCGACGACTATGCCGCCACTGGAATGGGCCAGAAAGAGCGTCACGAGATCGAGATGGTCGAATTCGAACTGGAGTCGCAGCCGGTGGCGTCCGTCCGGCTCCGCTACGAATTCCACACGCAGCTCGTGAGCATGGGCATCCTGCCTGTACACGTGTCGCCACTCGAACGTCGCGAGCGCGCCAGCGGCTTCGGCTCGTACTGTCCGCAGCGTTAGCGACACCGGACCTGCTACTCTCGATCGATGCAGTTGCTCTCAATCAACGTGGGCCAGCCTCGCGACATCGAGTCGCGAGGCGAAGTCGTTCGTACGTCAATTTTCAAGGAGCCGGTCTTCGGGCGCGTCCGCGTACGGCGCCTGAACATCGACGGCGATCAGCAGTCCGATCTGACAGTTCACGGGGGCGCCGACAAAGCTGTCTACGTCTATCCCTCGGAGCACTATCCGTTCTGGCGCGAGGAGCTTCAGCGTACCGATCTTCCGTGGGGCGCGTTCGGCGAAAACTTCACGACGACCGGGCTCGATGAGACCAATGTGCACATCGGCGACCGGCTGCGCTTGGGCTCCGCCGAATTCGTTGTCACGCAGCCGCGCATGCCTTGCTACAAGCTCGGAATTCGTTTCGGACGCCCGGACATCCTGAAGCGCTTCCTGCAGAGCGAACGCACGGGCTTCTATCTCGCTGTCACACTCGAGGGCGACGTTGAAGCCGGGGATGCTGTGGCAGTCCTCGAACGCGACCCGGAGGCGATCTCCGTCCGCGATGTCGTGAGTCTTTATTCGTCTGGTGGCGACGATCGGGAGCTTCTGCGCAGGGTCAGCAACCTCGGGTCGCTTCCGCAGCATTGGCGCGACTACTTCGGCAGGCGCCTGTCCTGATGGGGCCGGTCTCAGTGCAGACTTCGCGCGGCCTCGATCATCTGTTCCGGTCGTGCGCGTACGCGAAAATCTTCCGTGAGATTGCGCCAGCGCACGATCCCGGCGCGGTCAACCAGGAACTCCGCAGGCCGCGCGATGTCGTGGCCGTTCATGCCCGCCCCTTTGTGGACCAGGTCGTACTTGCGAATGGTCTCGGTCTTCGGATCCGACAGGAGCGGGTAGGTGTAGCCAGCCTTCCCTGCGAGATCGCGCGACTCCTCCGGCGTGTCGACGCTGATCGCCACCGGCTGGATGCCTGCCGCGCGTAATTCAGGGAGTTGTTTTTCGATACTCCGTAACTCGGAGTTGCAGAATGGTCACCAGTAGCCGCGGTAGAAGATGAGGATGACCGCCTTGTTGCCGGGCGTCGCAATCAACTGGGACAGCGCAACGGGTTTTCGGTTGGTGTCGAGCAGTACGAACTCCGGCGCTTTCGTTCCCACCGCCGGCGCATGCTTCGACGCCGGCAGCAACTTCGTCCCGACGAAGAGCGCAACGCAGAAGAATACGCCGATGGCGACACCGACAACGGTGACGATCCAGGCGAGGACTCTGCGGGTTGTGGCGCGGCGGAGACCGATCACCAGCAACGCGATCGCCCCGGCGAAGAGCAGGAGCGACGGAACCGGTACATCGCGGGTGGCCGGGAATCGGATGAAGAACGCGAAGTAGCTGGCGAACGCCGCCACACTGAGCACGAAGCCGGTCCAGAGGGGCCAGTTGAAGCGTCGGGACATCGTTCAATGATACGCGCGGAGAGCAGCAATCCCCGCCGGGCCACACGGGCACCTCGCCGGCGAGGCTGCCGGCGCCACGCAATCGCCTCCGGCATCGCGCGACTCCGAAACCGCGCAGGCCTCCTCGTTTCCAGGCTCACCATCCGGCTGCGCGCCGGGCGCGGTTCTGTTCCCTCGCATCCAGGTACCGCCACAGCGGACTCCGTGTGCGATCATCATTTCATTCATGCAAGTCACGACCGGGAGTCGTCTTGGGCCCTACGAAGTCATCGCGCCGATCGGCGCGGGAGGGATGGGCGAGGTCTACAGGGCTCGCGACACGCGCCTCGACCGCAGCGTGGCCATCAAGGTCCTGCCGCCGGAGTTCGCGGACAACGTTCAACTGAAGCTTCGGTTCGAGCGTGAGGCGAAGACGATCTCGCAGCTTACGCACCCGAACATCTGCACGCTCTATGACGTCGGCAACGAGCAGGGCGTCGAGTATCTGGTCATGGAGTTGCTCGACGGGGAAACGCTCGCCGATCGCATCGGGCGCGGATCGATACCGATGCGAGACGTGCTCCGCTATGGCCGCGAAGTCGCTGCTGCGCTCGATCGTGCTCATCGTGCAGGCGTTGTTCATCGCGACTTGAAGCCGGGCAATGTGATGATCACGAAGAGCGGCGCGAAGCTGCTCGACTTCGGGCTGGCCAAAGGTGGCGCGATCGAGATCACTCCGGATGGAGCGACCCAGCACAAGTCGCTCACGCAGGAAGGAACCATCCTCGGTACGTTTCAGTACATGGCTCCCGAACAGCTCGAAGGAGTCGAGGCCGATGCGCGGACGGACATCTTCGCGCTGGGAGCCTTGCTGTACGAGATGGCCACGAGCCGTCGCGCGTTCGATGGAAAGACGAAGACGAGCCTCATCGCCGCGATCGTCAGCAGTGAGCCGAAACCGATTCGCGATCTGCAGCCGCTGACGCCGCCGGCATTCGAGCACGTCGTCGAGAAGTGTCTCGCCAAAGATCCCGATCAGCGCTGGCAGAGCGCCTCGGATGTCGCGTCGGAATTGGAGTGGATCAGCGGAGCGAGCACGATCGAGCAGAGCACGGGGGAGCAGCGGCGAAGGAAAGGCCGTCAGCGGGCCGGGATAATCACAACCGCCGCGCTGGCGGTGATGGCGGCGGCCGCAGCGGCGGTAGTGTTCTTCCGGCCGGCGCGACCGGCAGACCCGCCAGTTGTTCTATCGATCGCCATGCCGGCACACGGCCCGTTCGACAAATATGGTCAGACGGCGATGTCGCCGGACGGATCGGCCATCGTCTTCCGGAGCTTCAATCCGAAGTCGCGCTCTCTCTGGGTGCGGACCCTCGATCGCATGGAACCGCGCGCGTTGCCTGACACGCAGGGCGCCCTGGAGCCTTTCTGGTCGCCGGACGGAAAGTCCATCGGTTTTTTTGCCCAGGGAAAACTGAAACGCATCGCCGCGTCCGGAGGTCCGTCACAAACGATCTGCGATGCACCGATGGCGTGGGGAGGAGCGTGGAATCGCAATGATGTGATCCTCTTCAACAGCCTCGGCGTCGGACCTCTGTTCCGCGTCGATGCTCATGGCGGCACGCCCCGGCGGGTGACGACTCTTGGTCCGAAGGAGGAAGCGCATCGCTGGCCGGTTTTCCTTCCGGACGGCGATCACTTCGTCTTTCAGGGAGACGCATGGCGGACTGAGGATCATCATCTGAAAGTCGGTTCACTGCGCGACGGAAGTAGCCACGATCTGATCCAGGCGGTGACCAACGCCATTTTCGTCAGTCCCGGGCAGCTGCTTTTTGTCCGGGGCGGAGCGCTCATGGCCCAACCGTTCGACGTGAAAACGCTGGCGTTGACGGAGGAGGCGAGGGTCGTTGCCGAGCAGGTGGTGGAGAACGATGGCAATCATCATTACGAGTTCAGCGCGTCGCAGAACGGCCGGCTGATCTACCGCAGCGGAAGCCCCGACTCCCAACTCAAGTGGCTTGACCGCGCCGGTCGTCTCCTGGCAGTGGCCTCTGAGGCGCGGCGCATCGGTCTTACTTTCGAGATCGCTCCCGATCAGCAACGTGTGATTGTCGACCAGAATGATGCAGACGGGCGCTCCGACGATCTTTGGCTTGTCGACACTGCGAGAGGAGTGACCACACGATTCACCTTCGATCCCGCCGCCGACTACGGTGGTCTCTGGTCCTCGGACGGATCGAAGGTCGCCTTCTCGTCGATGCGGGGCGGGCTGGGCGGCATCTACATCGCCGATGCGGCCAATCCGTCCAACGTGCGGCGGATTAACCCTCCGTTGCCAACGGCAGGGGACATGGCCCTTGGGTCCTGGTCTCGCGACGGTCTTTGGCTCCTGGCCGAGGTCTATCTGAAGGCGGACACCGACCTCTGGATGTTTCCTGCGGCGGGTGGCGAAGGAAAGCCCTACCTTGCGACGCCGTTCGCAGAATCGGAGCCCGCTCTTTCTCCCGATAACGCGCTGATTGCGTACGTGAGCAATGAATCAGGACGCGAAGAGATCTATGTCGAGCAGTTCCCCTCCCACGCCGGCCGCAGACAGGTGTCATCCGCCGGCGGGAACAGGCCGCGTTGGCGGGGCGACGGAAAGGAATTGTTTTTCATCGCCCGCGGCGGTGCCCTGATGAGCCTGGACATGACGTCCGCATCGGGCTTGCCGAAGGTCCTGTTTCAACTCCCGGGCACGACATATGACGTCACGCGCGATGGGCAGCGCATCCTTGCCGACACGCCGGTCGATGACAACGGCGGATCTCCGTTGACGTTCGTCTCGAACTGGCTGGCGGAACGGAAGTAGAGCAGCCGCGGCCGACTGCCGCACTCGCCACAATCCCGCCACATTGCTGCCGCCGCTTCTCCTTATCGGCACAATCGCGCTGTCACATTTTCGACGTTAATTGGCCTCACGCGGATTGAGGGAGACGACGATGAGAACTGAGAACACGATCGACACGGCTCGCGAATTGCGCGGCCGCTTTGGACCGACGCGTTCCCCGTCACAAAACGGCCGGTTCTCCCATGCTAACCTCCGCCGCATGAAGCGAACTGGTGCGGCGATCCTGCTGTTTTTCTGTGTGATTTCTGCCCATGCGGCGGATAAGAACCTGACCATCGTCAAGGCCGGCCCCGTCGGCGAGGTGGCCACGCTCGCCGAGACGAATGAGATCCGCGTGGTGTTCAGCGAGCCGATGGTCGTCGTCGGCAAGATCCCCAAGGTGGTCGAGGCACCTTGGTTTCACGTCGATCCCCAGATCAAGGGAAATCTCCGCTGGGCCGGGACGACCACGCTGATCTTCACGCCGGATCCGAAGACGCCATTGCCGTTTGCGACAAAATACGCGGTGTCGATTGATGCGGACGCGAAGGCCGTCAGTGGCCGGACACTGGGCAAAGCCTATCGCTTCTCGTTCATCACGCCGACGATTCAGCTGCTGCGTACGGACTGGTATCGCAAGGGTGGCAAGTTCGACGGCGGCGTCGTGATCGCGCTCTGGTTCAATCAGCCGGTCGATGCGGAGACCCTCGGTACGCATCTCCAGCTTCGCACGGTAGCCCATGAGTTCAAGGCACCCGAAGTCGCTGCGCGCGACCGACTGCAGAAACTGGAGCCGCAGCAGGTAGCCGCTTTCGACGCGAAAGTGGAGAAGGCGAAGCAGGCCGCTGCCAGCGACGCGCAGCCGGTGTTGTCGTTCTTTGCGACGGACTGGGACAAGAAACATTTCAAGCCCGTCCCGGAACTGGTCATCGTCGAGACCAAGCCAGGCGTCCCGCCGGATACGAACCTGCAGGTATTCATCGACGACAAGATCGCGAAGCGCACGACGAATGTTGCGACAGGCCGGACACAGACATTCACGATCGAACTGGCTCCGACGCTGTTCATCGAGAAGATGGAGTGCGTCAGGGAGTGCAACCCCGACTACTACGACCCGATCTACGTCCGCTCTCGCAACGGTGTGCCGTTCCTGAACTTCCACAAGGCGGTCACCGTCACGAACATCACAGACCCGGCCCACGAGACGGTGCTGAAGGCGGCCACCCCCAAGCGGCAGAACGCGGAAACACTGCACGCGACGCAGTACAGCCTCGATGAGCTCGGGTACTCGCTCCTTCCGGCCCACACGTACGCCGTCCGCGTCGATCCGACGCTCGTGGCGGAGGATGGCCAGACACTCGGCTATGCGTGGATGGGCGTCGTTGAGTACTACCACAAGGTCGCGTACATCAGCTTCGGCGATGGTCACGGCGTCTGGGAGTCGAGCGGCGGACCCGTGCTGCCATTCCACGCGCGCAACTTCCAGAACGTGACGCAGTGGCTGACGCCGCTGTCGCTCGATCAGCTCGTTCCGTCGATCGTCGAACTGCAGAAGGAAGGTTTCCGGAAGGCACCCTCCAGCCCGGGAACGCCGCGCAAACTCGCGCCTGTCCCGGACAAGCTGCAGTCGTATGGTCTCAATCTTAAGTCGGCCCTGTCGTCGATCGGCACCGGAGTGGTCTGGGCCGCCATCCAGCCTGGTGAGGCGATTCCAAAGACGTCGCGCATCTCGAACGAAATCGACGGGACCATCGTCCAGGTCACCAACCTCGGCCTCTCCGTGAAGGATTCGCCGCAGAACACGCTCGTTCTCGTCTCGCGCCTCGACAACGCGGCGCCCGTGGCCGGTGCGAAGGTCACGATCCGCACGCTGGAGAACACCGTGTTCTGGACCGGCGTGACGGACGCCAACGGCATCGCGGTCGCGCCGAACACCGACCTCCGCGTCGACCGCACGAAAAAGACGCCGACAGGCGAGGACGCCGATGAAGGCTCGTGGGAAGCGCTCGGCAAGCTGCACTTCGCCATCACGGCGGAGAAGGATGGCGATGCCGCCTACCTCACCAGCGAGTGGAACGAGGGGATCCAGCCGTGGGACTTCGACCTCCACTTCGACCTCAATGAATCGCGGCCGATGCTGCGCGGAACGGTCTTCACGGACCGCGGCGTCTACAAGCCTGGCGAGGAAGTTCACACGAAAGTCGTTCTGCGCAGCGATACGCCCAACGGGATGCAACTCCTTCCGGCGGGCACGGTCGTCGACATTGTCGTCCACGACTCGCGCTCGAATGAAGTCGACAAGCGGCAGGTCAAGCTGAACGAATGGAGCAGTTCGGAGTGGCTCTGGACGATCCCTGCCGAGGGGGCGCTGGGCGAATACAGCATCTCCGCAAAGGTCGCTACGCAGCGACTGATTGCCAATGGGCAGTTCCTCGTCGCCGCGTACCGGCGCCCCGAATTTCGCGTCGACGTCACGCTCAAATCGCCTACGTCGATCGCCGGAACGAAGCTGAGCGGGACGATCGTCGGCAAGTATCTGTTCGGCGCGGCGATGGCATCGCGCCCGGTGAAATGGACCTACTCGAAGGAACCGATCACGGACGTGCCGGCGATCATCCGCGAGCACTACACCGAAGGCCAATGGGAGTTCCTGGGCGAAGACTACGAACACCGCCGCGAGAGCGAGACCATCGGCACGAAGGAACAGAAGCTCGACGCGAAAGGTGAGCTGAAACTCCCGCTCGATACCGACCTCACCGCGGGATATCCCTGGAGTTACAAGCTGGAAGGGACGGTCACCGACATCTCCCGTCAGGAACTGTCGGGGCGCACCTCGTTCCGCGTCGATCCCGCGCCGTGGTACGTCGGCGTGAAGACCCTTCCTTATTTCTCCGAGGCTGCCAAAGGCGTCGATACCGCCTTCGTAGCCGCGGGGCTCGATGGCACCGCCGCTGCCGGCGTGAAGGTCGTCGTCGACCTCAAGCGCATCCAGTGGAACTCGGTCCGTGAATCGACGGGCAACGGTTTTTATACCTGGCATTCCGAGCGGAAAGAGATCGACGCCGGTCACTGGGACGTCACGACGCTCGCCACACCCGCACCGCTTCACATCCCGCTGACCGAAGGCGGCGAGTACCTGATCATCGCCACCGCCTCGGACGCCGAGGGACGGTCGACGACGACGCGCACGTGGTTCTACGCGATTGGCGCCGGGTACACCGCGTGGGAGCGCTACGACCACAACCGCATCGACCTCGTGCCGGAAAAGAAGAGTTATCGGCCTGGCGAGACGGCGCGGATCATGGTGAAGTCGCCGTGGGAGCACGCCACCGCCCTCCTCACGACCGAACGCGAAGGCGTGCGGACGTGGAAGACGTTCGAGCTGACCTCGACGCAGACGACCGTCAGCGTTCCCATCACCGAGAAAGACATCCCGAACCTCTACGTTTCTGTGTTGCTGCTCAAGGGGCGCACGAAGGAGGGAATCGAGGATGAGAGTGATCCCGGCAAGCCGGCCTTCCGCCTCGGCTATGCCGCGATCGGCGTCGCCGACACCACGAAACGCCTGAAAGTCGCGGTGAAGGCGAATCGCGATGAGTACCGTCCCGCGTCGAAGGCGCGCATCGAAGTCGATGTTCGCGATGCAGCAGGCAAGCCCGCACAGTCCGAGGTGACGCTGTGGGCCGTGGACTACGGCGTGCTGTCGCTGACCGGGTATGAAACCCCCGACGTGCTGCAGTCGATCTATCTGGAGAAAGCGCTGCAGGTCGTGAATGAAGACTCACGCGAGAAGATCGTCAGCCGCAGGGTGCTGACTCCGAAGGGAGAGACGCCGGGCGGGGGAGGCGGGCGGGACGCCGGACCGGGGATGATCCGCAAGGACTTCCGCGTCTTGGCGTTCTGGATCGGCTCGGTCGTCACCGATGGGAAAGGCCACGCGCGCACCGACGTGACGCTGCCGGAGTCGCTGACGACGTATCGCATCATGGCTGTGGCCGGAGACCGCAACTCACGCTTCGGCTGGGCACAGAACGAGATCCGCATCAACAAGCCGGTGTTGCTGACGCCCACGTGGCCGCGCTTCCTGGCGGTCGGCGACTCCGCGTATTTCGGTGCCGTCGTTCACTCGCAGCTCAAACAGCCGGGCAAGGCCACGGTCACGATCAAGTCGCTCGATCCGTCCATCGTCGAATTCAAAGAGCCCCAGTCCAGCTCCGTCGACATCCCGGCGGAGGGGACGGCGGAGGTTCGCTTCGACGCGGCAGCGAAAGCGGTGGGCAACGCCCGCATTCAGATGACCGTGTCGATGAACGGCGAGAAGGACGCCTTCGAAGATACGCTGCCGGTGCGGATCCTCGCGCCGTCGGAAACGGTCGCGGCGTATGGCGAAGCGAAGCCGGACGCGAAGGAGACGCTGGCGGTTCCGAAAGACGTCGTGCCGTCCGCCGGCGGTCTGCACATCGAGCTCTCCTCCACGGCGATGGTCGGTCTGGCGGAAGGCGCGTCGTATCTCATCGACTACCCGTATGGCTGCGCGGAGCAACGATCCTCCGCTGCTATGGCCCTCATGCTCGCCGCCGACCTCGGGGATGCGTTCGCGATTCCGGGGGTCGACGCGAAGAAGGCGCACGCCACGGCGCAGAAGACCATCTATGAGCTCTACAAGTTTCAGTGCAGCGACGGCGGCTTCGCGTTCTGGGCGGGCGAGTGTTACACGGAGTCTCCCTACCTGACCGCCAACGTGCTGCACATCATGCAGCGCGGCGAGACGCTGCACTACGACGTCAGCAAGGAAGTGACGAAGAACGGTTACGACTATCTCGACGCGCAGCTCAAGGAGCCGCGTCCCACGAACGAAGGCTGGTGGCCGGCGTACACCTCGTGGCAGGCGTTTGCCGTGAAGGTTCTCACCGAGGCTGGACGCAATGAAGACAGCCACCTGACGCGCCTGTACTCCTATGTCGACCGCATGCCGGTCTTCGGCATCTCCTATCTGCTCGACGCCATGCTCGCGAAGGGCGAGAAGGGGCCGCGTGTCGACGATCTCGCGCGGCGGATCACGAATGCGATCCTCCCCGAAGCGGGCAGCGCGCATGTCGAAGAGCTGGCGGACCCCTATCTCCTTTACTTCTGGAATTCGAACGTCCGCTCCACGGCCATCGCCCTCGGGACGCTGACGCGCCACGGCGAGAACGAACCGCTCGTCAAGCAGATGGTGCGCTGGATGATGAAGGTTCGACGCCAGGGACGCTGGGGCAGCACCCAGGAAAACGTCTGGGCGATGGAGTCGCTCGTCGATTACTACCGAAAATACGAAAGCGAGACGCCCGACTTCACCGCCGTCGTCAAGCTTGGCAACGACGCGATCGCGAACGATGCCTTCCACGGCCGCAGCACCGAGGCGAAGAGTCACGACATCGCGATGCCGCAGTTGCAGCAGCGTGCCGGTGCCGATACGCCGGTGACGTTTGACCGGCAGGGGACGGGGACGCTGTTCTACCTGATGCGCCTCCGCTATACGCCGGCCGGTCTCGTCCACGACGCGCTCGATCACGGGTTCACGGTGGAGCGGAAGTACACGCCGAAGACGTTCAAGGCCGGCGATCTGATCAAGGTCACGCTGCGCATCCGCAACACGAAAGAGCGCCGGTTCGTCGCGGTCACCGATCCCATTCCGGCCGGGACCGAGCCGGTCGAGTCGTGGTTCGCCACGACGGCTACCGATCTCGCCGACGCGCAGCGCTCGAACGAGACGCAGGGCGGCGACTGGACGGCGTGGTGGAGGCACGGTGGCTTCGATCACGTCGAGCGGCATGACGACCGCGTGACCCTGTTCGCCACGCGGCTCAGTGAAGGGATGCACGAGTTCTCCTACATGGTCCGCGCCACCACCGCGGGCACATTCATGACCGCGCCAGCGTCTGCAGAAGAAATGTACGAACCGGAGATCTTCGGCAGGACTGCCAGCGAGGTCATCGAGATCAAGAAATGAGAAGGCGAGGCTGGGCGATCGCAATCTCCGTTGCGGTCCTAGCGCTGGCACTCCGGGTGCGACTCGGTCCGATCCCGACGATCACCCCCGACACCACGCCGACGATCGTCGATCGCAACGGCATCGTGCTCTACGAGCCGCTGTCTTCGGCCGGCATACGCAACGAGTGGCTCGACGACGTGCCGTCCGAGGTCGCGAATGCGACGATCGCCGCGGAGGACCGGCGCTTCGTACACCACATCGGAATCGATCCTGTTGCCGTCGTTCGCGCTGTCGCGCATGACCTCCGCCATCTGCGGGCCGTCGAAGGTGGTTCGACGATCACGCAGCAGGTAGCGAAGTTGATGCTGGGGAGTCCACGGCGGACGCTTGTGTCGAAAGTTCAGGAGGCCGTCATCGCGCTGCGCCTCGAGCATCGTTACACCAAGCGCCAGATCCTCGCGCTGTATGTGAACCTCGCACCGTACGGCGAGCAGACGATTGGGATCGCGCGCGCCAGCCGCCGGTACTTCGGTTGCGCACCACAGGAGTTGACGATCGCACAGGCGGCGTGGCTCGCCTCGCTGCCGCAGCGTCCCTCCACTCCGCGGCGTGCTCTCGGGCGGCAGCGCGTCGTGCTCGCACGGATGCACGCGCTCGGATTCATCGACGACGCGGCCTGGCGCGATGCGCGCGCGGAACGGCTCTCGCTCGATCGCGGAGTGCCTCCGATGCTCGCCCCTCACTTCGTCGAACGCGTTCGCGAGCAGCTCGGGAAGCAGGCGCCGTCACGAATCGAGACAACGCTCGATGCGGGTCTTCAGGCGATGGTGCACGGGATCATCACCGCTCAGCGTGCCGATCTTCTGCATCACGGCGCGCACAGCGTGGCGGTGGCGGTGCTCGACAATCGGACGGGCGACTGGCTGGCATGGGAAGGGTCGGGCGATTACTTTGGCGGAGTCCACGGCGCGGACGCCACCGCGAACGCGCGGCCCGCCCAGGGGGCGACCGCGAACTTCGGCGGAGCGATCGACGGCGTGGTCACGCTTCGCCAGCCGGGATCGACCTTGAAACCGTTCACCTACGCGCTGGCATTCGAGCAGGGATTCACCCCTGCTACGGTGCTTGCCGATGTGCCGTCGAGCTTTCCCACCGCGGAAGAGGGAGTCGTCTACACCCCACGCAACTACGACGGCGGCTACCGCGGCCCGCTTCGCGCGCGACTCGCGCTCGGCGCGTCCGAGAATGTCCCCGCGGTCTCGCTGCTGGCGAAGCTCGGACCGCCGTCGCTGCTGCGACTGTTGCGCGGCGCCGGCTTCCGCGATCTTACCCGTACCGCGGACTACTACGGCCTGGGCCTCACTCTGGGGGATGCCGAGGTGACGCTGGAGCAACTGGTGGGGGCGTATGCGACGTTTGCCAACGGAGGGATCAGCGTTGCGCCGCACATGCTCCGCACGACGAGGGTTGTGAACGCGCGACGTGTCGTGCAGACGCGTACCGCCTTTTGGATCACCGACATTCTCAGCGATCCGCAGGCGCGGGAGTTCTCCTTCGGCCGCGGCGGCAATCTCGAGTTCCCGTTTCCTGTCGCTGTGAAGACGGGGACGTCGCAGGCGTATCACGACAACTGGACCGTGGGGTACACGCGCGCCGTGACGGTGGGTGTGTGGGTCGGCAACTTCGATCGGAGCGCCTTGCGCGGGTCGAGCGGCGTGACCGGAGCGGGGCCGATCTTTCATTCGGTCATGCTGGCCGCGATGAGCCGCGCGGGCGTGAACAGCGATCTGCCCATTGTCGATCGTCCCGACGACCTCGAGCGGCAGCCGATCTGCGCACTTTCGGGACTGCATCCGTCGACCGCATGTCCGGCCACGGAAAGCGAGTGGCTCCCTCGCGACGCGGCCGTCGAGTTCTGCTCCTGGCATCACGCCGGACAGGTGACCTGGCCAGTGGAGTATCGCCAATGGGCCGCCGCGCGCGTGCCGCGCACGCCCGCAACCGCGCCGAACGCAACGCGCGCGCACGAGGACCGCTTCCGCATCACAAGCCCGCCGAACGACGCCACGTATCTCGTCGATCCGACGCTACACCGCGAGTTCCAGTCCCTCCATCTGCGCGCGACGAACGACGCGACCTGGACCGTGGACGGGCACCCTGTGTCGCGCGAGTGGCCGCTACGTTCCGGAACGCACACGATCGTGGCGTTGAGCCGGAGCGGGGAGCGAGACGGCGTGCAGATCACGGTGCGGTAGGTCGTCCGGCAGGCCGCCGAACTGTTCGAACAAAGCCCCGCGCACGAATCCCGCATAATCAACGATATGTACAGACCTCTCATCGGCGTTGGTTCGGACGTCCTGCAGCGGAAAGGCGAGCGGGACCGCGCCTTCGTGTTCACGACCTATATCGAATCCCTGAAAAACGCCGGTGCGATTCCGGTCATCGTTCCGCCCCAGCCCGAGAACGCCGCGGATGTACTCGACGGCCTCGACGGGATTCTCCTCGCAGGCGGCGATGACTGTGATCCCTCCGAGTACGGGGAGGAAAAGCACCCGAGTTGCGAGCCGATGGATCCACGCCGGCAGCAGAACGATGTCGTCCTGGCCCGCCTGGCGCGGGAGCGGGGCATTCCCACTCTCGGCATCTGTCTCGGCCTGCAGATGATGAATGTGGCGGGCGGCGGTACGCTGATCCAGGACATCGGCTCCGCGATCGAGACCGACATCGATCACGTCAGCGAACCGAGCGATCGGAATCGTCACGATGTGTCCATCGAGTCCTCGACGAAGCTCGGACGCATCCTCGGCGCGCATGCGCTGAACGTCAATTCGTCGCACCATCAGGCGGTCGGACGCGTGGCGGAAGGCTTGCGCATCACGGCGAAGGCGGCGGACGGAGTCGTGGAGGGACTGGAAGATCCGGAGCATCCGTTCTATGTCGGCGTGCAGTGGCATCCCGAGGACATGCAGGGAGAAGCGTCGGCAACGGCGATCTTCGGTGCGTTCGTGGAGGCGGCCCGCAATCGCGCGGCGGCAAAGGACAACGGCGCGGCGCAACTGTCACCAGTCGGTGTGGCGCAATCGGAATAGCCACTTTCCTCGTGTCGTTTGCGACCGCGAACGGGAGGATTTACGTGAAACGGACTGCTCTGCTCGTCGCGGCCGCTCTGCTGTGCGTACAGCAGGCCACCGCCTCGCCCTGGCTCAAAGACATCGCCTCGGCCCAGAAGAAAGCAAAAGAAAAGAATCAGCTCATCTTCGTCGACCTTTTTGCCGACTGGTGTGGCTGGTGCCACCGGTTCGAGCAGGAAGTGATTCCCTCCCAAAGCTTTCAGACCGCTACGGAGAAGATGGTTCTCCTGCGGCTGAACACCGAGGATGGCAAGGACGGTTCAAAGTTCGCGAAGGATTACAGCGTCACCTCGCTGCCGACCTTCCTCGTGCTCAACAGCGATCTGATGATCGCCGGCATCATCAAGGGCTACGTTCCGGCCAAAGAATTTGCGGTGTCCCTCGGTGAGACGGAGACCCACTACAAGGAATTCATGAAGCGCGTCGGTGATGAGTCGTCCATTTCGAAAGACTACGCCAAGCGCTTCTCGCTGGCGAAGGAGTTCGAAGCCCGCGCCGGCTACGCGCAGAGCGAGTCACGGCTCCGGAAGCTGCTGGCCGAGCCGGTGCTGCCGGTCAACGTCCGGGACGACTCCTACTTCGAGCTCGCGCTCAATCAGATCCTGCAGAAGAAGTTCGACGAGGCCAGGAAGACCATCAGCAAGTTTGCCTCGATTCAGAACAAGGGCGACTCCTTCGAGCGCTCACGTCTTCTGATCGGCGACATCTACCTGCAGACCGGCAATGCCCAGGGTGCCCTCGACGAGTACAGGGCATTCAAGGCGAAGTATCCGGCCTCGGCCTACAACCACAATCTCGACATGATGATCCCGCAGCTGGAGCGGCAGCTGGGCGGCCCGCGCAAGCAGTGATGGTGCGCCGTTCGCTGTCCCTCCTCGGCGTGCTGTTGTGCAGCGCGGCGCTCTCGGCACAGGTGTCGTTCGGCGGCGCAGCATCCAGCGGCATTCCGGGGCAAGAGCTCGTCAAAGTTGCCGGATCGATCCAGCAGCGAGACGGTGATGCCGTTCATGGTGTCGTCACTGCGACGGTCGAGAGCGGGTGGCACATCAATTCCAACAAGCCGCTCGACGACTTCGTCATCCCCACGAAGCTCAACCTGGACAATGCGGCTCTCGTCTCCGCCGAGTACCCGCCGCATACCGTCCGCGCGTTCACGTTCAGCGGAGGCCAGAAGCTCGCCGTGTTCGAAGGGACGATCCGCATCCCGTTCGCCGCGACGCTGAAGCCGGGAGCGACGTCGATCGAGGGCAAGCTCCACTACCAGGCATGCAACGACAACGTCTGCCTCCCGCCTCGCGACGCGCTCGTGACGATCGACACGAAGGTCGTTGCTGCCACCGGGACCGTGGCGCTGGCGGTACCGTCGACAACTCCCGGCACCAGCTTCACCCCCCTCTCCGCCGCCCCGAAAGATCACGCGACGCCGGTGGGCAATGACCAGCTCTCCGCGACTTATGCCGCGCACGGCCTGCCGCTGACGCTTCTCATCCTTTTCGTCGGCGGCCTTGCCCTGAATCTCACGCCCTGCGTCTTCCCGATGATCCCGATTACGATGGGGTTCTTCGCGATGCAGAGCGACGGACGGCGGTCCCATCGCTTCGCACTGTCGCTCTCCTACGTCATCGGCCTCGTCCTGACATACTCCGCTCTGGGCGTGTTCGCGGCGCTGAGCGGCCGGATGTTTGGATCGTGGCTGCAATCCCCTGCGGTTCTGATCGGCATCGCGATCCTGATGCTGGTTCTGGCGTCGTCGATGTTCGGGGCCTGGGAGTTTCGCGTGCCGCAGTTCATCGCCAACCGGTCGGCCGGCCGCGCAGGCATGGCCGGTGCGCTGACGATGGGACTCTTCGTTGGGATCGTCGCTGCTCCCTGCGTCGGACCGGTCGTGGTGGCGCTCTTCACGCTGGTCGCCGCGATCGCCAAGCCAACCATCGGAATGGCCATGTTCGCGACGCTCGCGTTCGGCCTCGGGTTTCCGTACCTGATCGCGCTCAATGCTCTGCCGAAACCCGGCGAGTGGATGGTGCAGGTCAAGAAGGCGATGGGCTTCGTGCTCATCGCCATGGCCTTCTACTTCCTGCGGGCCGTCATCGGAGAAACGCCCTTCCGGGTCGGTGTGGCCGCGAGTCTACTCATCGGAGCGATCTTCCTGTTTGCGAGTCGCGGTCCGCGCGGCCGCGCGATGCGGCTGGCCTGCGCGACGCTGCTCCTCATCGCCGGCGTCGCCTTCGCGATCCCGCCGCGCAAGGGTGCCGACGTGCAATGGCAAAAATACGACGCATCGGTGATCGCGGCGTCGGCGGGCAAGCCGGTCGTGATCGACTTTTTCGCGGCGTGGTGCATCCCGTGTAAGGAGCTCGACGAGAAGACGTTCAGCGATGCCGCGGTGGCAAAGGAGCTGGATCGGTTCACGCGCGTCAAGGCGGACCTCACGAACGATCAGGATCCACGCGTGAAGGAGCTCACGAAGCGCTACGGGATCGTCGGCGTTCCCACCGTGGTCTTCATCGACTCCTCGGGACACGAGGTGCAGGCGCTCCGGCTGACGGGATTCGAGAAGGCGGAATTGTTCCTCGCACGCCTGCAAAAGGTGAAGTGAGCACGCTGACGCTCGATGCCGTGCAGCGCGTTCGCGAGCGCATCGCACGCGCACACACGCTCGTGAACGAGCGTTTCCGCGACGCCTTCGCGGCAGGCTCCGCACCGTTGCCGCCCAAAGTACACATGGCCTTGCAGGCCGCGGCCCTCGTCGAATGCGCCTCCGGACTGCGCGTGCGTGGCGAGATCCGTTACGACGTCATCGGCGACGAAAGCACGCCATACGTGGATCGCGGACGGCCCGTGTACGAGGCCTTTGACGTCGGCCGGAACGCCGAGGCGATCTTCGAGTACTGGCTGGTCATCAGCGACATCGTCGGTGCGACGTCATGGCGCATGACGCGGCTCATCGCCACCCCGGAAGAGTACGACGCGGCATTGATGCGCATGCAGTCGCCGCAGATCGTCCGGGCACTCATCGTCACGCATCTTCCGTCGGTCGATGCCCGCGACGACGGCACGGCCATCCTCGAAGCGACGGTCTACACGCGCGCTGACGAGGAGAGGGTGGAGCGGAGGCAGCTGCTGCTAGACGTTCACAACGAGTTCCACTACCACGGCCGGCAATTGATCGCGGAGGGCCGGGGCGGCGTTCGCGTGTAGTTCAGAGACCGGGTTCTGCGGCGTTCTCACCTACGCCATCACTCCCGCCAGAATCTCGTACGCCTTGAGTTCGTGCCCCAGGAAGTTGCGCCGGAAGAATGCCGCCAGCGATCGGACTTCGATCAGCACATCGCCGGGGATGTCTTCTGCCGCGAACTCGCCCACGGGCGACCGCATGATCCGCTCCAGGACTTCGGCGACGTCATTGGCGATGATCTGCGCATCGCCGGCGGCGCACCGATCGCACACGAACCCGTGTGCCCGGGCGTCGAAGCGCAACGGTCTGCCGAGGGGCTCGTCGCAGGAGTTGCAGTTGCGGAGGGAGGGGAGGACGCCGGTCAGGCGAAGAATCCAGACCTCCGCATACGCCACGACCCGCAGCGGGACTGCGCCGTCCAGCAAGGCCTCGGTCGTGCGATCGAGCAGACGGTAGATCAACTCCGCAGGATCACCCGCCTGCGCGAACGTGTCGGCCGTCTCCGCGAGATACGAGGCGGCAATGCTCGCAGCGAGGTTCTGCTGGGCCGGAAAGAGCGAGCGGATGAGATCGACCGACTCGATGCGCACGATTTCGTCAGACTCCCGCTCGATGTACCCGATGCGCACTTTCGCCAGCGGCTCGAGCGACGCACCGAACCGCGTGCGCATCGAGCGCGCTCCGTACGCCCATCCCTTCACCTTCCCATGATCAGGTGTGAGAAACACGACAAGCTTGTCCCGCTCCTTCGCCGGAAAGGTGTGCAGGATGATCGCCTCGGTACGCTGCGGCTTCACAGCGATGGAGAGTACCTCACCGCCATCGGCCGACGCGTGAGGTTGCAGCGAGCGGGAAGTGATCCCCCTTGTACGTTAGGAGGGCGGGCCTCAGGATGCTGGGAGTCGGTCCGGGAGAAGCCGAACTCATCCGGCCTTCGGCCACCTTCTCCTCCCCCGTTCGCGCGGGAGAAGGCCCTCGCGATTTTGTGTCCCGCAGGAGTGCTGCCGCGATGCGCACGAGCCTGGAGCGCGCATGGAGCGCGCCTGGCTGCGATGAACCGCCGGTGCGATTCGCACGGATCTCCATCGCCGTAGGGAAGGTGAGGGGTCCCGCGAAGCCCCTCTCGGTGCCAGTGAACGCTGCCAGGTTCGCGCTGCTCTTCATCGCGAGGGCCCTCGCCCCGCGTGCGGGGAGAGGGTGGCCGAAGGCCGGGTGAGGGGGATCACGCGCAGCGTTCCGGGAAGAAGACATCGGTCCCTTGCCGACGCGGTAAGCTCCCGTAGCAGATGAAACTCGTGGTCACCATCGTGGAAGAGACGCCGGAACGCGCGATCGAGGTGATCCGTTCGCTCGATGCGGATCACGATGCCATCGAGGTGCGCGTCGACGCGTTCGGTGGACGGACCGTCAACTGGCCCGCTGTCCGCGCGGCAACGCAGAAGCCGCTGATCGTCACGAACCGTGGCGGCGCGCCGGTCGACGTCGACGCGGATTGGATCGACGTTGAGTGGGGACGAAACCTTCCGCGCGGCCGGCGCGTCATCCTCTCGCACCACGACTATGACGGGATGCCGGATGTGGAAACGCTTCGGAATGAGATGGGCGGCGCGGACCAGGTGAAGATCGCCGTCACTCCGCGGAGTTTTGCCGGCAACACCCGGCTGCTGGCGTTGCTGGACGGTCAGCAGAACCTGACGGTGATCGCAATGGGAGGACGCGGCCTGTACGCGCGCATCCTGGCGCCGTTCTTTGGGTCGCAGCTGCAGTTCGTCAGCGTCGATGACGCGCACTCCGCGGCGCCCGGTCAGCTCTCGCTTGCGAAGGCGCTGGCGATTTACGGGCCGCATCGCGCATCGCTGCATGCGGCGAAACTCTTCGCCATCGCAGGCAACCCAGCAGCCCACAGCGGGTCACCGGCAATTCACAATGCGATCTTTCGCGAATGCGGCGTCGCCGCCGCCTACGCGATCTTCGAAACGGACGACATCCTTGACATCGCCGAACCGCTGGCCCGGGGGGATCGCTTTGCTCCGACTGGTCTCTCGATCACCGCTCCATTCAAAGAGGCAGCGCTCGCGTTCGCGCAGTCGATCGGAGCTGATATCCGTCCGAATGCGGACGAGGCGGGAGCGGTGAATACGCTGGTACGGATGGGCGGGCGCGTCATCGCCGACAACACCGATGTCGATGGCTTCGTCACGCTCCTCGGCAGGACGACGGCGCGGACGGCGGCGGTGGCTGGCGCCGGTGGCACGGCGCGTGCGGCAATCGTGGCGTTGCGGCGCGCCGGCATCGAGTTCACGGTCTTCAACCGCACCGGCGGAAAGCTCGCCGCCTTGCCGCTCGATCAGCTGGGTTCATGGCGCGGTGATCTTCTGATCAATACACTCCCCCCAAACGTCTCCGTCGCGACGCCCGATGCCGGTACCATCATCGAAGCGGCGTACGGGGGCGTTTCCCGGGCCACGTTCACCGGACTCGATCTTCTTCACGCGCAGGCCGCGCGGCAGAGCGAGCTGTTTCTCGAGGCATGTGTATGAATCTGGATGACCTTCGCAACGAGTACGACATCGTCCCCATCACGCGGGAGCTGAGCGCGGACGCCATGACTCCCGTGGCCGCGTTTGCCGCTCTTTCCGGCGATGGCGAGGCGTTCCTGTTCGAAAGCGTCGAGCGGGGAGCGAACGTCGGACGCTATTCATTCGTCGGGTTCGACCGGCGCCGCAGCCTGCGATTCGACGAGAGCACCCCCGATCCGGTGGCCCTTCTGAACTGGGAACTGCGTCCACTACGCGTTTACGGAGAGGAGTCCCTCCCGCCATTCTTCGGCGGAGCGGTCGGGTTCTTCGGATATAGCGCGGCCGGTTGGAGCGAGCGGATCCCCGACACACACAAGAACGGGAGCGGCATCCCCGATGCGCGTCTGCTCTTCTTCGACAACGTCGTCGTGTTCGACCACGTCAAACAGCGGCTCTATGTCATCGCCAATCTCTTCACAGCGGATGCTCATGCGTCGATCGACGAAGCGAATGCCCGTCTCGATCGCGCGATCGAGCGTTTGCGGAGGGCGCGGGTGGAGCTGCTCAGTTTTCCCGCGGATGGGGCGGACGTCGCGTTCCATCCGAACATCGCCCGCGAGGAATTCGAGGCCGTCGTCAACGCCGCGAAGGAGGAGATCATCTCCGGCGAGGTGTTTCAGATCGTCCTGTCACAACGCTGGACGACCGATTTCCCCGCTTCGGAAGCGCTGACGTTGTACCGCGTGCTGCGCTCGATCAACCCCTCACCATACATGTTTCTGCTGCGCACGCCGGAGTGCACGCTGGTGGGTGCGTCGCCGGAGATGCTCGTGCGCGTGGACGGCAGTCGCGCGGAGACGCGTCCCATCGCGGGCACGCGTCCGCGCGGTGCGACGCCCGCCGAAGATGCGGAACTGGAGAGGACGCTGCGGGCCGACCCGAAGGAGCAGGCCGAGCACCTCATGCTCGTCGATCTCGGCCGCAACGACCTTGGCCGCGTGTGTGACAGCGGTTCCGTTTCCGTCTCCGACTTCGCCCACATCGAGCGATACAGCCACGTCATGCATCTCGTCACGGACGTTCAGGGAAGGCTGCGCACGGACCGCAGTCCCGTCGATCTCTTTCTCTCCTGTTTTCCGGCGGGCACGCTGACGGGTGCGCCGAAGATCCGGGCGATGGAGCTGATCGACGTGCATGAGACGACCCGCCGCGGCCCCTACGGTGGTGCCGTCGCCTACTTTGGATTCAGCGGCAACATGGACTCCTGCATCACCATCCGCACGATCGTGCTGGAGAACGGCCAGGCATCGGTGCAGGCCGGTGCGGGAATCGTCTACGACTCCGACCCTGCTCGCGAGTACGACGAAACGATGAGCAAGTCGGCCGCGCTCAAGCAGGCCATCCGCATGGCCAAGCGGGTTCTGGGCGCGTAGCGTTGTTTGCGATGGGAAGAGCTGTTATCCCGAGCCTGCCGGAACTGCGTTCGCCGATTCGAATCGCACCGTGGCCGCGCCGAGGGTGTGCAGCAGATCCGCGACGCGAGCCTCGGCATTCTTCTGCGCGAGGGGCAGGATGCCGCGGCGCATCGCCTCGTTGCGGATGTTCTGCTCCGCGTACTGGCGGGCACGTCCTTCCATGCCGACGTCCGCGCGGCGAAAGATACCGGTGTTCCGGTCGATCACGTGCGACGCGCGGTTGTCGAGGCGTGACACCAGGATCTGCGGCGGTGGGAGGCGCACCACAATCGTGCCGTTCGGCTCGCGGTGCACGTCATCCGGCCGGAGTGCCGAGAGGTCGACTCCGGCGATGACGTCACCGGCGGAGTAGAGCGTAAGCTCGTCCCCGGCCAGAGCATTCGGGATGAGGTCATACGTCTGCCGGATGGTGCTGACGCTGACGACGCGCATGTTCGCGGTCTCGAGGCGGTTGAGATCGCGGACGCGGGTAACAAGGGTTCCCAGATCGACCGCTTCCTCTTTTACGGTCGCTGCGCGCGTCGCGATCCGCTCGATCCGTCGCGTCACGTACCACGCCGCCGCGATGACGCCGGTCAGGACGAGGACGACGACGCCCAGAAGCGCCAGAACCTGCCGTTTTGTCATGGAGCTCACAATTCCATTTGGGACCGGAAATTTCTGCTATTCTGCCGGCATCCCGGTAAGTTTCAAGGAAGCATTCAAGGGGTTCGTGTGCCGTTCGTGTGCCTCTCGAGGCCTTCGGCCGGGCGAAACAGGACGCTAGAGCCCGGCATCCCTTCGAAGCCTCCACTGCTTCTCGATGTGGTCGACGAAGCTCGACTTGCCAGTTTCGAGCCATTCGGTCAGAAGATCGACGCTGATCTCGTCGAGCGCGTCGATGATTGAAAGGGTTGCGGCCTGTGCCACGCGCTCGATCGGCTTGCCGAGCAACGCGATCGTCTTTGCGGAACGCGTCATTCTCCACGCCAGGTCTTCATCGTGGTTCATCGCCAGGATGCGGTTGGCCGTCAGCGTGAGGAGGACCGCCGCATTCCAGTTCGTTCTCCGTTCCCAGCGCGGCGGAATGACGAAGTCGGCGGCGCCGATCTCGCCGGCCAGCGCGGCGATGTGGCGTTCCGTGGCGAGGCGCAGCGGTTCGAGATCGGAGTGAAAGAGCAACTCGTATGTCTCGTGGCCGCCCTCGCCAGTCAGCGATTGCGCCAGGGCATTGCGCGCGGTGGCGTCCAGCTCGATCGAGACTCCGGTAAAGAACGACGCCGCGTTGGTCTTTGCTGCGTCTGCCAGCTGCGCGAGCGCCGGCAGATGCGTGGTCACGGGAAAGATGACCGGAATCACCACGCCCCACCGGAAGCCTTGCTCCCGGGCCGTGACAAAAAGCGCTTCGAGCCGCGCGAATTCGAGGGGCCAGGCGGCGATGGCGACGACCGTATCCTCCGGCACGCGATCGGGAAGACCTCCGCGCGTGGATACAAGATAGGTCGCTGCGACCTGCTGTTCCGTGCAGAACCGTAGCGCCTCCTCCCCCCGTCCGAAGATCGTCTCCGCAAACTCCGCGGCATCAATCAGCGCCGGTGCGTGCACCGGATGGCGGGTCGTACTGCGCTCCAGATCGTCGCGTACATCGTCACAGACCAGGACCTCGAACCGCTCGGCCCACGAGGCGCGCAGGTCGATGTAGTCGATGGCCACCGGTTCCGCGCGCCGCGCGCTGTAGGGCGCGATCGTCGTCGCCGCCCAATACGGAGGCTCCGGCACCGTGACCCTGGCGATGCGCAGGTGCGGGGTCTTCTTGTAGACGATCAAGCGGCAACAGTATCCGTGAAGGGGGTCAGGTCGAAAGTTGAAAGTGACTGGGACGTTCCGTCACGTTCAAGTTCGACTTGACCCTTTGGCGGACCGCCATTGCCCGCGAGCGACCGATTCAGCGCGCGAGGTAGGGAGCGACGAGCGAGCGCACGTACTTGGCGATCATGTCCAGCTCGAGGTTGACTCGATCGCCGATCGACGAAACGCCGAGGTTCGTGCGTTGCAGAGTCTCGGGAATCAGAGCAGCACCGAAGCTCGCGCCATCCGGCCCTACGACGGTCAGCGAGACACCGTCGACCGCAATGGAGCCCTTGTCGACGATGAGCTCCGAATAGTCAGCCGGGCAGCTCCACCGATAGACCGCAAAGTCCCCCTCGGCCCGGATGGACAGGAGCGTCCCGACGCCGTCGACATGGCCCTGGACCAGGTGACCGCCCAGCCGGCCTCCGAGCGCGAGTGCTCGCTCAATATTCACCCGTGCACCCGTGATGAGCGATCCGAGGGTCGTGCGTGCGAGCGTTTCATTGGAGACGTCGGTGAGCAGCGTGCCGTCGTCTTCCGGCAACACCGTCAGACAGACGCCGTTGACTGCCAGGCTCTCGCCGCGCGCAAACGGTTCCTGGTCGGTGGTGGTTCGCAACCGGAGCCGGGCTCCCGATTCAAGCCGTTCGAACGACTCGACGACGCCGGCGTCCTGAATGATGCCGGTGAACATCACTCCTCCCGCGGGTTGGGCATCGAGTTCGGCGCCGGCGTCAACCGCTTCCACCAGTCGGCGCCGCTCCCGCTCGCACCGCCCCAGACCGGGGTGTCCTGGTTGTAAGCGATGATCATCAGGTCCGTATCCACGGTCTCGAACCGATCAAAGCGAAAGCGATACGCGCGCGTCAACTCCGGCACGCCTGGGCCGCTGTAGATCGACGGTGCTCCTCCGCCTCCCACGATCATCGGTGCGACGAAGGCGACCATCTTCTGCCAGAGGCCGCGCCGGATGAACTCGGAGAGCACGGACGAGCCTCCTTCGACGATGATCGACTGGATGCCTTTCGCGTAGAGGTCGGAGAGGAGTGCGCCGAGATCGATGTCGTCGATGATGTGGATGGTGGTTCCGCCATCGGTGAGCACCTGGGCGTTGTCCGGGACCAGGCGGCGCCGGTCGAGGAGGACGCGCGTCCAGCCGGCGGCGGAGGTGTTCTTCCCGAGTCGCCGGGTCAGGCGAGGATTGTCGGTGCGGATGGTGCCGCCGCCCGCGAGGATTCCGTCGTACTCCTCGCGCAACTCCAGCCCTCGCTGGCGCGATGCCTCGGAGGTGATCCACTGGCTCTCGTCGGAGATCGTTGCCAGCTTTCCGTCCAGCGTCATTCCCACTTTCAGTACGACGAAGGGGCGGCGATGCCGGACCGCGTAGTCGAAGACCTCGTTGAGCTGGCGCGCTTCGGCTTCGAGGACACCGGTGATGACCTCGATCCCCGCGGCACGAAGCCTGGCGACGCCGCCGGCCGCGACGCGGTGCGGATCGGGCATGGCGATGACGACGCGCGACACTCCCGCCGCGACGATCGCGTCGACGCAGGGTGGCGTCCGGCCGTGGTGTGCGCACGGCTCGAGGGTGACCACCATCGTCGCACCGCGCGCGTCGACATCGCGCAGCGCCTCGATCTCCGCATGCGGTTCACCGGCGCGGCGGTGCCAGCCTTCGGCGATGACGGAGCCATCCCGAACGACCAGGCAACCGACCATCGGATTCGGACTGACCGAATAACGGCCGCGCTCCGCGAGCTCGAGCGCATGCCGCATGAGGATCTCCACGGCCGGGATTGTAGTCGCAGGCGGTTTCTGATCCACGAAAGAGGCATCCCCGCTCCGCGGCACGATCCGAGAGCACGTTCAATCAGACGGACCGAATGCGCCATTTCGCTGCATCCCCGGCGCTGTTCGCTGCATCCCGTCGCATTCCGGCTCTTCGTGGGGCAGACTACCTCCATGTCTCCTCGGGGCGTGGCCTGGCGCCTGGCTGCATTCTTCTGGACCATCTTCGGAGTCATCTCCGGGATTCAGGTCTGGATCAGCATGATCACGCACGGCCATTCCGTGCCGCTGCTGATCTCGTATTACGTCCTGATCTGGGAGGGGTGGCTCCTCGCCACGGGAGCGATCGTCTGGCTGGCCCGCCGCTTTCCGGTCGTTCCTCCCCGCCGGCTCTCGGTTCTCGTGCATGGTCTGGCGGCGTGCCTGATCGGGATCCTGCACGGCTTCTACTGGCTCGGGCTTCTGATTCTGATGAAGCCCTTCGACCGGATGACCGCGGAACCGTCGCAGATCAACGTGCCGTCCATCCTCTTCTATCGCTTCCCCCTGGAGTTGCTCCTCTACTGCCTCGTCCTCGGCGGCGCGATGGCCTTCGAGTTCTACGAGCGCTATCGGGAGCGCGCCGTCCAGGCAGCACAGCTGGAGACGTCGCTCGCTGATGCCCGTCTGCATGCTCTGGAGCTGCAGATTCAGCCCCACTTTCTCTTCAACACGCTCAATGCCGTGAGCGGTCTGGTGCGGAGCCGCAGGAACGAGGAAGCGATCGCGATGATCGCGGGCCTGAGCGACCTTCTGCGGTACACGCTCGACCACGCCGGCGACCAGGAGGTCAGTCTCGACGAGGAGCTGACGGTGCTCCGGCGCTATCTCGAGATCCAGCGCGCGCGGTTTCCCGATCGGATGTCGTTCACGATCGAGGCATCCGCGGACGCGTCGCGCGGTGCGGTGCCGACGCTGCTCCTGCAGCCACTGGCCGAGAATGCCGTCCGTCACGGAATTGCCCCGAGCGCGTCGGCCGGCGTCGTGAACGTACGCGCGTTCCGCAGCGACGGACATCTGCACATCGAGGTCTTCAACAGCGGCGCGCTGGCCGCGGGATCGAGCAACGGCATCGGACTGCGCAACACCCAGGATCGACTGCGTCACCTCTACGGAGAGGAAGGGCGTTTCGAATTGGCGGCAGCAAACGGGGGCGTGATGGCGTCGGTTGCGGTGCCGTGGAGGGTGGCGCTTGAGTCGCGCTGAATCGCCCCTTCTGGCTCTCATCATCGATGACGAGCCGCTGGCGCGCGACTCCGTCCGCGCGTTGCTCGAGAGCGACCCCGAGGTGCGGGTGGTGGGGGAGGGAACGGGGAGTGAGGCGGCGGCGCTCATCGCGCGAACGAGGCCGGATCTCCTCTTTCTCGACATCCAGATGCCCGAGGTGGATGGGTTCGCGGTGCTGGATCAGGTGGGAGCGGATACGGTTCCCGCAGTCATCTTCGTGACGGCCTACGATCGTTATGCGTTGCGCGCCTTCGAGGTGCACGCGCTCGACTACCTGCTCAAGCCGTTCGATGACGAGCGGTTCGCGGCCGCCCTCGCGCGTGCGAAGGAACGGGCGCGCGCGCGGAGTCGCGGCGAGCTGGACACGCGGATCGCGGCTCTGCTGAAGGAGCGTGGCGCCGCACGCACGCGCTTCCTGATCCCCGCACGCGAGAAGACGATCGTCGTCGATGCGGACAGCATCGACTGGATCGAAGCGTCGGATTACTACGTCACGCTGCACGTCGGTGCCGCCGGGCACCTGCTGCGGCAGACGATGGACGAGATCGAGACGCAGCTCGAGCGGACGCAATTTTTCCGCGTGCATCGCTCGGCGATTGTGAATATCGATCGCGTCCGCGAGATTCACCCGCTGTTCCGTGGGGATTGCGCGCTGGTGCTCGCAGACGGCCGGAGAATCAAGTTGAGCCGCAGCCGCCGCAGGGACTTCGAGGCGCTGTTCACGCAGCCAGGGTCGTAGATCCGTTCCGTGCCGGCGGCCTCGCCGGCGAGCCGTGAGCTCGCGGAAGCCATGCGGCTTGGCGGAGATACCCCCTCATTCGCCTTCGGCACCTTCTCCCCCCGCGTTGCGGGGGCGAAGGACCTCGCGATGAAGAGCGCGTGAAGACCGACGCCGAGCGGGACGCAAGGGGTGCCACGAGGGCGAGACGGCCGGTCGCGCGCCAGGAGGCGGATGGGTCGAGAACACGCCGGAGTAACCAACCGAGTAACCAACCGAGCAACCAACCGAGCAACCGACCGAGTAACCAACCGAGCAACCAACCGAGCAACCGACCGAGTAACCGACCGAGCAACCCTCGCCCCGCGCAGCGGGGAGAGGGAGACACGGAGCGAAGCGGAGTGCGGGTGTGGGTGTAGCTCCGTCGGCGCTCGCGGACTACGCCCAGTTCGCTGCTCTCTGATCCCACTGGCTGCAAAGCGGGTGACTCCGGACCGGGCTGGACCCATCCTCATCCTCGAAGGAGAATTCAATGAAACGCTTTCTGATCCTGTTGTTCGTAGTCTGTGCGTCCGCGCTGGTGGCATCGCCGCGCGCCGCGCTCGTGGTCGATTCCGCCTGGCTGGCGAAGCATCGCGCCGATCCTGAACTGGTCCTGCTCCACGTCGGCGACAAGAAGGAATACGAGGCGGCGCACATCCCCGGTGCGCGGTACGTGTCGCTTGCCGACATCTCCGTCTCTGATCACAGCGGGAAGGGGTTGATGCTCGAGATGCCGCCTGCCGAGGATCTGCGCCATCGCTTCGAGGCCCTCGGAATCTCGGATTCCTCGCGCGTCATTGTTTACTACGGCAAGGATTGGGTCTCGCCGTCGACACGCGTGATGTTCACGCTCGACTACGCGGGACTCGGCGCGCGGTCGTCCCTGCTCGATGGCGGTCAGGACGCGTGGGTTCGCATTGGCGGCGCCGTGACGAAAGACATTCCGGCCGAGAAAACCGGAGCGCTCTCACCGCTGAAACTACGGCCGATCGTCGTCGACGCCGCCACGGTTCATGCGCGGCTCGGTATGCCGGGATTCGCGGTCGTCGACGGCCGCGATGCCGCGTTCTACGATGGTATCCAGACGGGCGGCGCGCATGGACAGCAGCATCGCACGGGTCACATTCGCGGCGCCCTCAGCATCCCCTTCACGTCGATCACTGATGACCGCCTGCTCCTGCATTCGGATGCCGAACTGGCGGCGCTGTTTGCGAAAGCGGGTGTGAAGCCGAACGACACCGTCATCGGCTACTGCCACATCGGACAGCAGACGACGGCGATGCTCTTTGCCGCACGCACACTCGGGCATCCCGTGCTGCTCTACGACGGTTCGTTCGAGGACTGGTCGCGGCATACGGACTATCCCGTCGACAATCCATCGGAGAAGGCGGGCAAGTGAGCAACCCCCGTCCAGCGCGCCCTTACGCTGACTCTTACGTGGCCGGTGTTGGTCTCGGTCTCGTGCTCCTCGCAGCCTTCGTGCTCACGGGACGTGGCCTCGGCGCATCCGGCGCATTCGGCAGCGCGGCGGCCGGAGTTGTCGCAGCCGCGTCGCCCGTGCGCGCCGCGGGGAGTGCGTACTTCGCGCGATTCCTTACGGGCCAGGGACCGTGGCATGAATGGCTGCTGTTCGAGATCGCCGGTGTCGTCGCCGGTGGCTTTCTCTCTGCCCTCGGGGCTGGAAGGCTGCGCGCCGTCGTCGAGCGCGGCCCGCACATGGGCGCGCGGTCGCGGCTCGTGACGGCATTCGTTGGCGGTTCGGTGATGGGGATCGGCGCCGTGCTGGCGCGCGGCTGCACCAGCGGCCTCGCCCTGACCGGGGGCGCGCTGCTCGGCGTTGGGAGCTGGCTGTTCATGATGGCCGCGTTCGCGGGTGGGTATCTGTTCGCGCCGCTGGTGAAGAAGGCCTGGCAATGATCGCTCCCTTCACGAACGGAGAATCGATCGCGGTTGCGATCGCAGTCGGCGTGGCCTTCGGCTGGACGCTGGAGCGCGCAGGACTGGGGAGCGCTCCGAAGCTCGCGGGGCAGTTCTACCGGACCGATCTGACTGTGTTCAAGGTGATGTTCAGCGCCATCGTCACCGCGATGCTCGGAGCGTACTGGCTCGGCCGGCTCGGATTTCTCGACCTTTCGCGCGTGTACGTGCCCGAAACGTATCTGCTGCCCCAGCTCGCGGGAGGGCTGCTGTTCGGCGTTGGATTCGTGATCGCCGGTCTCTGTCCGGGAACATCGTGCGTTGCGGCGGCGACCGGACGGGGCGATGGCGTCCTGGTGATGCTGGGGATGTTCGCCGGCGTACTGGCCACGGGACTGGTGTTCGCGCCGCTGCAGCACTTCTACGCGAGTACATCGCGCGGAGGTCTCACGCTGCAGGACCTTCTGCACCTTCCCGCCGGTGTCGTTGTGTGCGCAGTCGTGTTCATGGCGCTCGTCGCATTTCAACTCGCGGAGCGCGTGGAGAAACGGGCATGATGCGCCGCCTCCTGGCCTCCGCGGCCGTGGTGCTCGGCGTCCTGGCGTTGTTCGGTGAGCGCGCTCCGAAGCGCGTCGTGGCCACGCCCGAGATCGCGCCCGTCCAGCTCGCAGAATGGCTCCGTGATCGCAAGGCGGGGCTGCGCATCATCGACGTTCGCACTCGTGGGGAGTTCGACGACTACCAACTGCCGCGTTCGGAGTGGATGAACGCCGCGTCTCTGGCTGTGACGTCGTTCCCTCCGGAGGAGACGGTGGTCATCATCTCCGATCACGGTGTCGCTTCCCCGAGGAGTGGCCGTCAGGTCTGCCTACTCCGCGGTGGCGTTCGCGGATGGCTCGATGACGTGATGAATCCGACGATCACGGAGGACGCTTCGCCCGCTGCACGCACCGCGTACCAGCGCGCGAGTGTGGTCAGCCGCTACTTCGGTGGCGTTCCGCGTGTCGTCGACACGCCGCCCGTTGCCACCACCGGCCACGCGGCGCCTTCCGTTCGGAGGAGGGGATGCTAAGCCTCGCGGCGGCGCCGGACGCCACGTTCTTCGACGCGCTGCGCGATCGGGAGTTTCACCGGCTCGACACGCAAAACCACGCGTACCTCGACTACGCGGGGAGCGCGCTCTACGCCGACTCGCAATTGCAATCGCACCATGCGCTGCTGCGCGAGGGCCTGTTCGGCAATCCTCACTCCGATTCCGCGCCGTCGCGCATGAGCACCGAATTCATCGAGTCGGCTCGGCGCACGGTATTGAGTTTTCTCGACGTCGATGATTCGACGCACCAGGTGATCTTCACCGCGAATACCAGCGCGGCGATCAAGCTCGTGGCGGAGTCGTATCCGTTCTCGCCCGAATCCGGGCTCTTTCTCTCCGCGGATAATCACAACTCGGTCAACGGCATGCGCGAGTACGCGCGTGCCCGTGGGGCGCGCGTCCGCTACCTGCCTCTCGATCCGGACCTTCGCCTTTTCGAGCCCGACGTCGTTCTGACCGAGGAGTCGCTGCACGGCGGAGGGCTGGTGGCGTTTCCGGCGCAGTCGAATTTCTCCGGTGTCCAGCACCCGCTCGACCTCGTCATGAAGGCCCAGGCCCTCGGGTTTCAGGTGTTGCTCGACGTCGCGGCGTTCGTCCCCAGTCATGCGTTCAGCCTGCGAACGTGTCGTGCCGATTTCGTGGCGCTGTCGTTCTACAAGCTCTTCGGCTATCCGACGGGAATCGGTGCACTCGTGGCCCGCCGCGATGCGCTCGCGTGTCTGCGCCGCCCCTGGTTCGCCGGAGGAACCGTCCTCTACGCGTCGGTCGGAGCGGGACGCCACCGGCTGCGCGCGGGCGACCAGGGCTTCGAAGACGGCACGCCCGATTTCCTCGGTATCGCCGCACTCGAGCCGGGATTCTCGCTCCTGCACGACGTTGGAATGGCGCGACTGACGGATCATGTGTCGTCGCTGGCCGCGGACCTCCTCGCGCAACTCGGTTCACTCCGTCATCGCAACGGGCGGCTGGTGGTCAGGATCTATGGGCCGAAGACAATCCTGGGGAGGGGTGGGGCAGTGGCGTTCAACGTGTGCGGCCGCGACGGAGCCATCCTCCCGTACTGGCTCGTCGAGGCGGAGGCGCGTCGCGCCAGTGTGTCATTGCGGGGCGGCTGTTTCTGCAACCCTGGCGCGTCGGAAGCCGCCCTCGCTCTCGATCCGAATCAGACGGCAGCGTGCTTCGACCAATTGGCGGCCGGCTTCACTCCCGAGCGCTTCGCCGAGTGCAGCGGTGGGACGGTCGGTGCCGTTCGGGCGTCCGTTGGCCTGGCCAACAACGCCGATGATGTTCGCAGAGCGGTCAGTGTGATCGCGTCGTTTCGCGATCGCTAATCGCTGATCGCGAAGCGTTTGTGCGCAGGCAAGCCCTCGCGACACGGAGCCACGCGAGCGCTCAGAACGCGCTGTCGTGCGACTCGGTCAGTGGGCGCCGGCGGCCTCGCCGGCGGGTTCGAGCGCAGCCCGTCGAGATGTCGCACGCGGATCAGTTCCACTGCAGTCCGCGCAGCTGATCGAGGTTCACGTTTCCGCCGGACAACACCACCGCGACGCGTGAACCTGGCGGCAGGGAGACCAGGCCATGCAGCAGTGCGGCGACGGGTGCGGCCGCAGCGCCTTCCACGACCAACTTGCAGCGCTCCATGATCCAGAGCATTGCGTCGAAGATCTCGCGGTCCGGCAACGCCACCAGTTCGTCGACGAAGCGCTGCACGACCGAGAAGTTGATCTCACCGACGCGGCGTACGCGGAGGCCGTCGATGATCGTCCGGCAGTCGATGGTCTCCAGTTTTCCTGCCTCGATACTCGCTTTCATCGCCGGACCGTCCGACGATTCGACTCCGATCACGCGGATCTTCGGGTTGTGGCTCTTCATCGCCATGGAGACGCCGGAGATCAATCCCCCTCCTCCGATCGGCACGACCACCGCGTCGACCTCGGGCCAGTCCTGCACGATCTCGAGGCCGAGGGTTCCCTGGCCGGCGATGAGCTGCTCGTCATCGAAGGGATGCACGTAGGTCAGCCCTTCGTCCCGCACGAGCTCTTTTGCTTTCTCGTTGGCCTCGTCCCAGATCGTGCCGTGCAGCACGACCTCGGCGCCATACCCGCGGGTAGCGGCGATCTTCGATGGAGTGGCATTTTCGGCCATGCAGACGACCGCACGAATGCCGTGAATCTTCGCGGCCAGCGCCACTCCCTGCGCGTGATTTCCAGCCGACGAGCAGACCACGCCGCGCGCTTTCTGCTCATCGGACATCTGCGCGAACTTGTTCAGCGGCCCGCGGATCTTGTACGAGCCGACCCGTTGAAACACCTCCGCTTTGAGCCGCACGTCGAAGCCCGTGCGCTCGCTGAGCTGCCGTGACGTTAACAGCGGTGTGCGCTTGATGTGCGGCGCGATCCGCGACCGCGCCGCCTTGAAGTCATCGAGTGTGAGCGTGAACGTCACTGGGGATTCCGACCGCCTGCGGGGATGGCGATGTACGCCACGTTGGCGTCGCGCATCATCTTGTTGAGTGCTTCCAGATCGGTCTTCGTCAGCGTCTGTGCCGCTGCTGTCGCTTCGCTGAGCATCCCCTGCAGGACCTTGATCTGATCGAGCTGCCACGGGGTCGGCGCCGCGGAGTAGTTCTCGATTCCACCGAGGAGCTGGGTGATGCGCTGCGTCACGGTTGGCGCGGTGTAGACGACCGGCGGTCCCGCCCAGCCGAGGCCCGGAGCGGGCTGCCCGCACTGCACGGGAGTTCCCAGTCTGAGGCAGGTCTCGTCGACTTTCTTCAGCAGATTGTCGGCTGCCTTCTGGATGGTCTCGGGGAGCTTCGTCTTCTTGTAATCCTTGAGTGCGGTGTGAAGACCTGTGATCGATCGCCGCGCCGCCGCGGCCGACTGCGCCATCCTTCCCAGCTGGGTCAACGCCTGGCGTCGCGCGGCCCGATCGGCGTCGGCGATCTCGATGCGCGGATCGTCGGAGACGGTGACCTTGGTCGACTGCTCCAGTTTCCCCGCGGCGACTTTGACCGTGTACTCGCCCGGTTCCACGCGCAGGCTGCCCTGAAATCCTCCGAAGCCGCCGCCTCCGCCGCCGCCCCCAACGCCGCCCCCAACGCCGCCCTCGCCACCCTGTTCCGAGGCAGTCTCCGATACGGCTGCCGCGTTCTCGGTGTCTCGCGGGGCTTCGTTGACGGAGCGCGATCGCAAATCCCACGTCACGCGGTTCGTGCCGATGTCACCGGTGCCGTCGAGATCGCGAATCACCTTGCCGTCCTTGTCCATGACCGTGATCTTCACCTTCTCTTTTTCGGCTGGCTTGTTCTTGAGGTAGTAGGTGATGAGCGCGCCGTTGGGTGGGTTGGGGCCGAAGAATGCCTTCTGTCCGGTGAAACCGCCGCGGTTGGCGATGCGCCATTCGGTCGCGGGCCGGGTGTCGAAGACGTGCAACTCCTGCGACGGAATCGCGTCCGTCATCTGCTCGAGAGGACCGAGGTCGTCGAGGATCCAGAGGGAGCGGCCGTGCGTGGCGACGACGAGATCGTTCTCGCGCGGATGGATCGCCAGGTCGTCCACGGGCACCGTGGGCAGGTTCAGCTTCAGGCGCGACCAGCGTGCTCCCTGATCGGTCGAGACGAACAGCCCTCGCTCGGTGCCCAGGAAGAGCAGCTTCGGATTGCGGTAGTGCTCACGGATGACATGGACGGTTCCCGCGACGTCGTCGGAAAGCCCGTTGCGGATCGGCTTCCAGGTCTCGCCGAAATCGCTCGTCATGAAGACGTAGACGGAGAAGTCGTTGCTGCGATGCCCGTCGAGCGTGGCGTAGGCGGTGCCTTCGTTGAACCGTGAGGCGATGACGCGGCTGACGTACGTCCCCTTCTTCGGCGAGACGTTCTTCCAGCTCTTCCCGCCGTCGCGTGTGACCTGCAGGTTGCCGTCGTCCGTGCCGGCGTAGAGCAGATCGCGGTTCAGCGGCGACTCGCTAATCGTGGTGACGGCGGGCCACGCCTGCACGCCGTCGTGACGCGACATCGTCAGCTTGTCGGGGACGCGGCCCATGATGGGGAGCTTTTCGCGATCCTGGTTGTTGGTCAGATCACCGCCAAGGCGTGTCCAGGTGTCGCCGCGATCGGCCGACTTGAAGACGTAGTTGCCGCCGTAGTAGATCGTCTTGTTATCGAAGGCCGACACCACGATTGGCGAGTTCCATTCGAAGCGGTAGCGTTCTCCTTCCGGTGCCGGTGGACGGATCGAGCGTGACTCGTGCGTCTTCAGGTTGCGCCGGAGGAGGTTTCCGTCCTGCGATTCGGCGTAGACGGTGTTGGGATCGCTCGGATCGAACTGCGCGTAGAAGCCGTCGCCGCCGCCGACGGTGAACCAGTCGGAGTTGGCGATGCCGCGCGTGTCGAACGTCGCCGAGGGACCGCACCAGACGTTGTTGTCCTGCAGCCCGCCGCAGATGCGATACGGCCTCTGCATGTCGAGGCCGATCTCGTAGAACTGGGCTAGGGGAACGTTGTTGAGGTAGTCCCAGCTCTTGCCGCGATCGCGCGTCATGTAGATGCCGCCGTCGGAGCCGGCGATCATGTGATTCGAATCGCGCGGATCGATCCACATGGCGTGGTAGTCGCCGTGAATCTTCTGCACGAGACTTGTCTTGAACGTCTTTCCGCCATCTTCCGAGTAGTACATCTGCGCCCCATGGACCCAGAGGCGCTGGTCGTTGTTGGGATCGATGATGACCTGGCTGTAGTAGATGCCGCGCGGATTGGTCTCGGAGACGCGCGTCCAGCTCTCGCCCTGATCGTCACTCCGAAAAATCCCGCCCGAGGCGTGTTCGATGAGCGCATAGACAATGTTGGAGTTGCGGCGGTAGAAGTTGACGCCGAGGCGCCCGATCTCTTTGACCGCTTCGGGATCGGCGTCTTTCTTGTCGGCATCGACGACGGCCGGCTTCTTCGCATCGGGGTCCCGCGGCAACCCCTTCTCGAGCTTCTTCCAGGTTGCGCCACCATCGGTCGTCTTGTAGAGGCCGGAGCCTGGTCCGCTGCCGCTGTAACCGAAGACGGTGCGCCGGCGCTGGTACATCGCGGCGATGAGCGTGCCGGGCGAGTCGGGATCCATGGCGATGTCGGACGCGCCCGTGTCTTCGTTGACAAAGAGAACGTTCGACCACGTTTTCCCGCCGTCGCTGGTCTTGTAGACGCCGCGGTCTTTCGACGGAGCCCACAGATTGCCGCCCGCCGCGACATAGACGGTGTTCGGATCGGCGGGGGAGACGACGATGCGCCCGATGTGCATCGAGGCATCGAGTCCCATGTGCTTCCAGTTCTTTCCGCTGTCGGTGGACTTGTAGACGCCGTTGCCCCACGAAGAGCTCTGCCGGTTGTTCGCTTCGCCGGTGCCGACCCAGACGATCGACGGGTCTGAGGGAGCGACCGTGACATCGCCGATCGACGAGTTGGGCTGGTCGTCGAACACGGGATCCCAGGTCGTTCCGGCGTTGATCGTCTTCAGGACGCCGCCGGAAGCGGTGCCGACGTAGATGATGTCGGGATTGCTCTCGACGACCGCGAAGTCGTCGATGCGTCCGCCCATCACTGCCGGGCCGATCTCGCGAAACTTGAGTCCTTTCAGAATCTCGTTCGGATCCGGCACGGGGTTGACTGCTTTCGGTGTGGCTGGCTTGTCAGCCGCGAGGACGCTGACCGACGCGAGAAGCGCGAGCAGGAGTTTCTTCATATTGCCTCCGATCGGACGATGGGTCGGCAAACACTACTCGGAGGCTGGGCCCGCTGCAACCAGGGAATCGAGGCCCGGCCACCCTGAACGGCTCCTCGGATTCTCGTCCGTGACCGACGCGTCACGCGGCTTGGTCGTAGAATGCGGCTTCCGATACGAACATGATTCGCGCACCCCGAGGTTTCGTTGCCGCGCTCGCGTTGGTGATCACGGTGATCACGGTGAGCACGGCGGCTCACGCCCAGTCGATTCTCACGGTCGCTGGTGGTGGAACCGATGACGGACTGCCGGCCACCCAGGTCGGTCTCTACGGCTCGGGAGGGATCGCATTCGATCGGGCCGGCAATCTCTATCTTGCGGAGTCGTCGGCGAACCACATCCGCCGCATCGATGTGGATGGCACGATTCACACGGTGGCCGGGTCGGGAGGGGCCGGGTTTTCCGGCGATGGATCGACGGCGTTGCGAGCGGCGTTGAAGCAGCCGGTCGGAGTGGCGGTTGATGCCGCGGGGAATGTCTACGTTGCGGATCGCGACAACGACCGCATCCGGAGGATCGACACCTCCAGCGGCATCATCACGACGCTCGCCGGAGGTGGCGAGGATCGCCCTGACCATACGATCGACGGCGCAGCAGCCGGATCGGTGCTGAAGCAACCCTTCGGCCTCTGGCTCGACGGCAACAATCTGTACGTCACCGAGATCGGCTACAACGGCAACCGCATCCGGCGTATCGATCTCGTCGCAAAGACGATTGTCACCGTCGCCGGCGCGCTCGATGGCACCTCGGGGTACACCGGAGACGGTGGTCCGGCGCTGGGGGCGTTGCTCTCGGGGCTGACCGCCGTTGCGGTCGATGGGTCTGGAAACATCTACCTGGCGGATAACAACAACAACGTTGTCCGCCGGATCGACGGGGCGTCGAAGACGATCGACACTTACGCCGGCGGCGGAACACTGGTCGATGGCGCGGACGACGACGTTCCCGCCAGGTCGGTGGCCTTTACCTACCTCGGCGGCCTGGCGTTCGACGGGAACGGCAATCTGCTCGTGGCGCAGACGGATCGAATCCGGCGGATCGACAAGACCACAGGAAAGATCACGACCGCCGGACGCGGAAGCCACATCAGCTATGGCCTGGCGGTGGCGAGCGATGGAAGCATTTTCGCCGACACCGACGAGGGCACTGTGCTGCGCTTCAGCGGTGGCTCCCTCGATGGTGTCGCCGTCGCCGGAGGCGGCTCCTACCTCGGCGATGGATTGCTGGCGACAGCAGCGGTCCTCCGCAACCCCACCGGCCTCGCGGTCACGTCCAACGGAACGCTCTACATCGCGGACTCTGTGAACACCGTGGTGCGGCGCGTCGATCCGAGCGGCGTGATCACGACGTACGCGGGAATCACCGGCCAGTTTTACCAGGATGGTGGAGACGGGGAGCCGGCGACCAAAGTGGCCATCGGCGGCGTTGCCGACGTTGCCCTCGATTCCGCGGAGAATCTCTACATCGCCGATCCGCACAACAACCGCATCAAAAAGGTCGACGCGAACACGCACCTCATCACGACGGTGGCCGGGGGCGGAGATCCGCCCGGCGGGAACAACGAAGGGCTGCCGGCGAAACAGGCGATCCTGCAGAACATCAGGGGCGTTTCTGTCGACCGCGCGGGGAATCTCTTCATCGCCGCCCAGGATCGCATCTGGAGAGTCGACGCGGCAACGCAGACGATCCGCTCGTTCGCGGGGACCGGCAGCAGCGGATTCTCCGGCGATGGAGGTCTGGCAACCGCCGCCGCGCTTTCGGGTCCGACGCGCGCCGTCGCCGACCCGTCGGGAAACGTGATCATCGCGGACAGCGACAACGGCAAGCTTCGCAAGGTCACGCCAGATGGAAAGATCTCGACGATATTCAAGGGCGGCGATGCATCCGGCCCGGCTGATCTCGGGGATGGAGGGAATGCCGTCGATGCGGCGGGAAGTCCGGCCCACTTCGCGGTCGATTCCCGCAACGGAGACATCTACTTCGCCGATCGCGGCACCATGCGTTTGCGAAAAATCGAGTCGGCGACCGGGAAGATATCGACGATTGCCGGCAGCGGGATCACGTATCAGGACACGGACTTCGCCGGCGACGACGGCAGGGCCACCGACGCGAAGATGAATTTCCCCTTCTCGTTGAGCGGCGTCGCCGTCGATCGTTCGGGCAATGTCTTCCTCTCCGATTCGAATAACAACCGCGTACGCGCCGTCTTCGCCTGCACCAGCGTGACGGCGCCCGTGTTGAGCGCGCCAGCCGATGCGGCACAGACGTCCACGGCCCCCTCGTTCTCGTGGTCTGCGGTACCGGGCGCCTTTCGCTATGACGTACGGATCGACACGAGTGCCCAGCCCTCTCGGGTCGCCGCGGCGGACCTGAGCGACACGTCGTTTACGCCATCGAACCTCGCTCCGGGCACGAAGTACTACTGGCAGGTCGTGGCGAAGGGCGATCCCTTCTGCCCGTCGCGCGCAACGGCGTCCTCATCGATTCGTTCCTTCACGACCGCGGCCGGATGCGGCGCGGGGTCGTTCGACACGATCTCGCCGGCGGACGGTGCAGGCAACGCGGGCGATGCCACTGGCGTCGTGCTCACGTGGCAGCCCTCTGTTGGTGCGACGACGTACGACGTCTACGCCGGCGGGACGAATCCGCCGCCGCTGATCGCAACGACGACGGCCACCAGCTACAAAGCCGTCGTCAGCGGGCTGACGTACTGGTTCGTGGTCGCGCACGCCACGTGTGATCCGACCAAGACCGCGTCGACGCGCATCCGCTCCTTCTCGACGAATGCGGCGGGCTGCGCGGTCACGCCGACGATCGCGGCTGCGGCGCCGGCCGCGAACGCCGTCAACGTCTCGACGACCGTCGATCTCTCCTGGACGGCGAATACGGACTTCGACAGTTTCGAGGTCTACTTCGGCACCGCCGCCCAGCCGCCGCTGCTGCGGGGTCAGATCGCCGGAAATGCGCGATCGATCACGCTCCCCGCGCTCACGACCGGAACGACGTACTTCTGGCGCGTCGTCGGAAAGAGTCAATGCCTTCAGACTGGCGCGGCCTCCACCGCCGTTTTCTCCTTCACGACCCGCGTCGCCTGTGTCGCTCCCTCGGCGCCGGTGTTTCAGTTTCTTCCTCGATCAGCCGCTACGGGATCGACGTACGCGATCGTCTGGTCGGCTGCGGCCGGACTCGATGCCGACGGCGCCTACCTCGTGGAGCGATCGTCGTCCGCGTCGTTCAGTGGCAACGTCGAATCGCAGGTGACAACCTCCGCCGCCGCTGCCTTCGTCGCCACGAGCGCGGGAACGTTCTATCACCGCGTTCGGGCACTGCCCGGCTGCGACCCCACGCTGGCCGGCCCGCCATCGGACACGCGATCGGTCGAGGTGATCGACGCGCCGCCCAACGTGATCTTCACACTCCAGCCACGGGCGGTCGTTTCGTCGATCGGCGACCATCTCGAAGATCACCCGACGACGTTCGCTCTGGAAAACCTCTCCGCGTCGAATGTCCAGGTATTCATCGGACAGCAGGAGTTGGGTGGCTCTCCGCCGTTCTTCCGGATCGCAGAGGATTCGGCGTTCGTCACGCTGGAGCCGCGAAAGCCGAAGACGTTCACGATTCGTTTCGGCGGCCCGCCGAACAACGTGCAGGCTTCGTATCAAGCCGTGATCTTCGTCGCCTCGACGGGCACCGGGCTCGCGTTGACGCCGTACACCTTCGTCAATCTGAAAGTCGGAGGCGGTGTGGCGGCGACTCCGCAGTTTGAGGTCGACGGCGTGCCGAGCGACTACGCTGCGTTCAAGGGATTCGGTGGCGACGACACCAACCGTCCGCCGTTACAGGTCACGATCCGCAATCCCGGTGCGGCCACGATGGACCTGGCGGCCGAGATCGGTCCTGAAGCGTGGCTGATCCCCGAGAACGGGTGGAATGCGCCGCTTCCCGGGAACAGCGCGCGCACGATCAACCTCTTCACGCGCCGTACGTTCGCGCCCAACGGTTCCGCGCTTCCGCGCTACACGTATTTCACCGTGCGGACAAAGGACGGAACCTCGGCACGGCTTCTGGTACAGGACAACGACGGCATCGCCGTGAATACCGGGCGTGCCACGAATCTCGCGGTGGACGGACGCTCCTTCGTCGTACCGGAGTTGGCCAGCGCGACGTCTCAGGGCGGCCATCGCCTCTTCACCCGTTTGCGCCTGACGAATCTGGGCGGAGATTCGGTGCAGGCCGAGTTGATCTACACCCCGGCAGGCAGTGACGGCTTCGATGCGTCGGCGGTGCAGCGGGTGGTGGTCGTGGTTCCTGCCAATGACGTCGTCACGATCACCAACCCTGCCGAGCAGCTGTTCGGGAAAACGGCCCCGCAATCGGGACAACTCGAAGTACGGCTCCCGAAGGAACGCGTCGGCCTGGTCAGCGTCCGCGCGTCGATCGTCGTACCCGGCGGCCGCGGCGGATTCGAGACGCCGGTCGTTCGGCGCGGCGACGGTGCGCGACTCGGCACTCCGCAGGTGCTGGCGCTGCTGCCGCAGTCGAACGTTGCACTCGTCCTCGCGGAGACGAGCGGCGGTGATTCCGCGGCGGTCCGGCTGACGCTCTACGACGCGAGCGGCAATGTGTCGTCGACGCAGACACAGCAACTGGCGCGTTACGGAATGGTGCGCCTCGGCAATCTCACCGCAACGCGGATCGACATCAGTGTGGAGTCGGGCGGAGGGTCCGTGATCGGCGTCGCAACGATCGCAGCTCCGAACGGAGAGTCGGGTGCGACGCTCCAGAGCCGGGCGGTGGATGAGCGGATCGCCGGCGCGCTGGCCGCGCAGGCGATGTGGAAGACCGCGTTCGATACCCCTCCGCCACCGAGCATCACGACCGTCGTTCCCGTGCTGACGACTCCTGCGTCGGCCGGAGCCGCGCCGGTCTACTCCACCGCCATCAGCTTCCTGTCGTCCTCCTCGGCAGCCGCGACCTTCAGCGCGTCGCTGCACAACAGCACGGGCATCGGTCCGGTCCCGAAGGTGGACATCACCGTTCCCGCGGGAGGAAGCCGGACGTTCAATGACGCGGCAAAGGAAATGTTCGGCAACGCAGGCGCGCAGGGGAGCGTGTTCGTCTCCGCACCGCCGGGAGCCAAGGTGTTCGCGGTGCTGCAGAGCGTGAACGGGACGACGTTCACACCGATTGCAGCGCTGCCGTTGCAGACCACGCTCTCCGATGCCATCACTGGCGCAACGTCGTCGGCGCAGAAACCGTTGCAGTTCGACGGGCTGGAGCAGTCGCTCGATCCGACGCGTGGCGGCCGGTGGCTCGTCATTCTCAATGAAGTCGGAGGCTCGAGCGGTGTCGTCCGCGTCCGGCTCTACGAGGCAGGGAACCGCAACGTGGCCATCGCCCAGAAGGATGTTGCGGTCGGTCCGTACCAGCAGCTTCGCCTCGATACCGTGTTCAGCGAACTGGGTCTCGATGCTCCGGACCGTCGCAAGGACCGCACGAATGTCCAGATCGTCGTGACAGCGGCGTCGGGCGGCGCGCGTGTGACTGCGTCTGCGATGTCAGTGGACAACGTCAGCGGCGATACGCATGTCTTCGCGCTGCAGCCGGTCGTCGGAAGCGGCACACCGAACGTCGTCGCCGTCGCGCCAGTCGTCACGGCCCCCGCCGCACCCGCACCGCCGCGTCACCGTGGTGTTAGGCACTGACTGCGGCCGCGCACGCGGATGATGCTTCGCTCGGCGCGTGCAATGCCAGAAGGCGATCGCGCGTTGCGCCGACCGTAAAGGAAGACTCAAACAAATGCCATTTTCAACATTCGGACTCCATGCCGATCTGCTGCGCGGCGTCAAAGAACTCGGATTCAAACGACCGACGCCGATTCAGATCGATGCCATTCCTCCGGCGCTCGCCGGCAAAGACGTGCTCGCCTGCGCGATGACTGGCAGCGGCAAGAGCGCGGCGTTTCTGCTGCCCATTCTCAACCGCCTCATCGCAAAGAAGCGCGGGACCACACGCGCTCTCATCCTCACACCGACCCGTGAGCTGGCCGCGCAGATCGACGAGCACTTGCGCGAGCTCGCCGTACATACGCCGCTCTCCGGCGCCGCGGTCTACGGCGGAGTGGGGATGGGCCCGCAGGAGCATGCATTCCGCAACGGCGTCGACGTCATCGTGGCCACGCCCGGACGGCTGCTCGATCACTTCCAGTACGGCTACGCCAAACTGGAAGGACTGGAAGTGCTCGTGCTCGATGAGGCCGACCGGATGCTCGACATGGGATTCCTGCCCGACATCCGCCGCGTGCTCAAGCACCTGCCGTCGCCGGCGAAGCTGCAGACGCTGTTCTTCTCAGCAACCTTGCCTCAGCCGATCGTGGAGTTGTCGCGGGAGATGCTGAAGAACCCGGCCACGATCTCGATCGAGCGCAAGTCGGCGCCCGCCACCGGCATCACCCAGTCGGTGTTTCCGGTCTCGCAGGATCTCAAGCTGCCGCTGCTCGAGGCCCTTCTCAAGCGTGGCGAGATTCAGAACGCCATCGTCTTCACGCGGACGAAGCATCGCGCCAATCGCGTGTTCGAGCAGCTCGAGCGACACAAGGTCCGCGTGGCCAGGATCCATGGCAATCGCAGCCAGGCGCAGAGGACCGACGCGCTGGCGGGATTCAAGAACGGGCGCTACCAGATTCTCGTGGCCACCGACATCGCCGCGCGTGGAATCGACGTCGAGGCACTGTCGCATGTGGTGAACTTCGACGTCCCGGGGATGCCCGAGGACTACATTCACCGCGTGGGCCGGACGGCGCGCGCGGAGCTGACCGGTGACGCGATCACGTTCGTTGCACCGGAAGAAGAGAACGACCTTCGCGCCATCGAGCGGGCGATCAGCAAGCGCCTGCCTCGCATCACCGTTCCCGACTTCGACTATTCGTTCAAGCCGGCCGAGAAACTCGAAATCCCGATCCAGGAGCGCATCGCCGCGATCCGTGCGCGCAAGGCGGGCGACCGTGCGCGATCGAAGGAGAAGGCCGAGCGGCGCGGCGCCGCCCCGGCTCCCGCAGGAAATCGGAGGCCCGCTCCATCGCCTCGTCCGGCGCAGGGCAGAGCGGCGTCAGGCCCAAGCCGCGGGCCCTCGTCAGCGGCCGGACCGCGCCGCGATCGCCCGGCCTCGCCGGCGGGTGGCGGCCGTCCCGGCGGACGACGGCGCCCCTGAACCCGGAGGACAAACGGAACGTGGTTCGGGCGTCCAAGTCCGACCTGCGTTGTTTCGGTTTGCCTACCCGCGCTCCAGCGCCTTGCGGTCCCACCCGCCCGCATCGGCCGCCGCTACGTACGTCGACTGACAGAACTGGAGCAGTGCGTTTTCGGGATTCGGTGATTCGCGGACTGCGTCGTATGGAAGCACGTACTCCGAGAACGCGTCGCTGTAGAACGCCTCTGCCGGTTCGATGTGTGCGCTCTTGAATCCGTCCGGTTGTGGCGCCGCATACGCGTAGAACGCCGGAGCGGCGAACGCGCCCCCGCCCGGCCACCAGCCGCAGCTGCTCACCTCGTGCGAATACGCTTCGCGGGTGATGACGTCAGCCTTCGGATTCTCCGGCGCCCGACGGCCGGAAAACCGCGTCACGGCCATGTCGAAGCTGCCCCAGAAAAAATGGACCGGACTGCTCTTGCCAACGAACGATGCGCGAAACGTGTTCAGGACGCGGTCGGTGAAGATCAGGACTCTGTGAAACCGCTCGACGGCGTCGCGATCGTAGGAAGCGTGCTCGCGATCCTCTTCGAAGGCGATGGGATTGTCGATCTCGACCGGCACCGGCCAGATCGTCACGTCGATCCCACATTCGCGGAGTCGCGCCATCGTCTCGGCGTAGAAGTCGGCCACCGTGCGAGGCACGAGGGGAACGCGTGCCGTCCGGCCATCGCTGCTGCGGATCACCAGCTGATGCTCGAGGAAGTCGAACTCGCAGTCGAAGGCGTGCCCACGATAGGGGATCGCCGAGGTGGTCAGGCCGCGCGGAGAGACGTAGAGTGTGGTCGACCACCAATGGTTGACGAGTGGTGCGAGCGCCAGGCGCACCTTGCCGACGATCTGCGTCCACATGTGGAGCGTGTCGCACGTCGGTTTCCATCCGGGCAGCGGCAGCGGAGCGAGGTCGGTCATCATCCGATCGATTATGAACCTGGCAGACCGATTGCGAATAGTAGGGCAGCAGTCAACTGGTCCTAAGGAGACAACATGAACAACACCAAGAAGTTAGCTGCACAGGTGGCCGGCGCATTGGCGATCGCGACGCTCGTGGGAACGTCCGCTTTCGCGGAAACCCGTCACTTGGATGCGACGGAGCGCGATCGCTCCGGCCAATCGCAGGAACATCGCGGCAGCCGCGACGGCCGCGGCCAGTCCAGCGATCGTAACAACAATCAGTCACAGTCCAGCCAGACGCAGGCCCGCGATCGGACGGACAACCGCCGCGAGTCGCGCGGGTCGACGCCGCAGACCTACGAACGTCATGGCACGCGCAACAACGGCGCGTTCAATGGCGGCTCTCAGGCGGATACGTTCCGGAACCATGGCTTCGATGGCTCGCAGGCCGACGCCAACCGCAACCGTAGCAACGATCGGTCGCAGGTGGACGCCAACCGCAACCGTAACTACGACCGCTCGCAGGCGGACTCGTACCGCAATCGGGGCAACGACCGGAACCAGGCCGACAGCTACCGCAATCGGGGCAACGATCGCTCCAACCACGGGTATCACAACAACCGTCCCGAGTACGACGACCACGGACGACGCAGCATGTCCATGCAGGGTCGCGTCAACCGCTTCGAGCATGAGCGCGGAGGCTACCGCGTCTGGATCGCCGGCGGCCGCTATCCCGTCTGGATTCCGGAAGCGCGGATCAGTCTTTTCCCACGCCTCCGCATCGGTCTGTCGCTCAACTTCGGCGGCTACTACGATCCGCGCGGCTACCTCGACGCGTACGACTACTACGACGGCGGCTACTACGGTGGCGGCTACTACGGTGGTAACTACGGTGGCTCCGGTTATAGCTCGGGCATCCTTCGCGGTGTCGTAGAGACCCTGGACTATCGCCGCGGCACGCTCGTCCTTCGCGATGAGAATTCCGGTGCCTTCGTGACCACTCTCATCCGCGACGCGCGTCTCGAGACGCTACGCCCGGGCGACTATGCCGAGATCTCCGGTGACTGGACCCGCGCCGGCGTGTTCGAAGGCCTTCGCCTCGAAGACGTTCAAGGCGGGCGTTACTGATCCCGATTCCATCGACGAACGCGCAAGGGCCGCCATTCCGGCGGCCCTTGTTGTTTGTGACGGAGTGAGCGGTATCACGCGTACCGGCTCAATTTGCGGTACAGTTCGCTGCATACAAACCACAGGAGAAAACGATGCGCAAAGTTCTGTTCGTGATCGCTTCAGTTACGCTGTTTGTCTCGTCGGCGTTCGCCGCCAAACCGGTCCTGGCCGTTGCCGAATTCAAGAACGAAACATCGGCTGGCTGGTGGTCGTCCGACGTCGGCACTGATCTGGCCGGCATGCTCAGCAACGAGCTCGCCGCCACAGAGAAATTCAAGCTGGTGGAGCGCCATAAGCTTGGCGCAGTTCTCGATGAGCAAGACCTGGCCAACTCCGGCCGCGTCAAGAAATCGACGGGCGCCAAGCTGGGTCAGATGACCGGCGCTCAGTACGTCGTCGTCGCCACGGTTACCGCCTTCGACAACAAGACTCGCGAGACCGGCGGCGGCATCAGCTTCCACGGCATCGGTCTTGGTGGCAAACAGGAGGAGGCGTACATCGCCGTCGATCTTCGCGTGGTCGACACTACCTCGGGTGAGATCGAGTTCACGCGCACAGTCGAAGCCCGCTCCACGGGCGGTGGCGTTGGCGTCAGCGTCTACCGCGGCGGATTCGGCGGCAACCTGTCCAACTATGAGAAGACTCCGACTGGCAAAGCCATCCGCGCCGTCATCATGGAAATCTCCGACTACCTCGGCTGCGCCATGGTGGACAAGGACGCGTGCCTCGACGAGTACCGCGCCAAGGACCAGTCGCGCCGCTCCAAGACCAAGAAGTCGATCAAGCTCGACTGATTTCAATTCTTCGAATGATGAAAAAGGCGCCGCTGCGAAGCGGCGCCTTTTGTTTGTGAATGGACCGTCGCGTCATTCCAGCGTGATGCTGCCGTTCGCCGTCTCGAGCCGCATCCGGCAGGCTCCGTTGCCGATCGTCCCCGCCAGCGTGTTCGCGGACTTCGACGTCGTCGCGATGGGGATGGCCGACGTGATCGACCCGAAGCTCGTCCGCGCGTCGACCTGGTATCCGCCGTTGCGCGGTACTTCGATCCGGATCGGTGCGAACGTCGTCTTCAGATTGACCTCCGCACAGACGCCGCGAAGATCGGAGACGAGGATCGAGCCGTTCGCGTTCTCGACAATGACGGGGCCGGCGATCGTTCGCAGCAGTACGGGTGCGAAGCTCGTGTGCGCGCGCACGCCGCCCGAGACATCCGTCGCCGTGATGCCTCCGTTGGCGTTGTCGACGTCGAGTGAGCCCTTGATCAGCTCCGCGTGCACGAGACCGTACCGCGCGTCGATGCTGAGGTTGCCACGGATGTCCGTTGCGGTGACGTTTCCGTTGGCGTTGGTGATCCGCGTCGGTCCTCCGATATCGCGCACGGAGATCGCGTCAAAGCTCCCGGCGATCGTCGCTCCGCTGCCGACGTGAGAGCCGGATACGCGGCCGTTGTGCGAGGTGACGATGAGGTCGCGGCCGATATTGGTGACCTCGGTCGACGCGAAGGACGTGGTGATCGACGCCTTTCCTTTGACATCGCGCACGGCGACACTGCCATTCTCGTTGTTCAGCGTGAGGTCTCCTGATACCCCTGCCACCGTGGCGCTGGCGAAGGAATCGACGATCGACACGTTGCCGGTGACGTCGCGCACGTCGACGGAGCCGTTGCCGTTCCGGATCGAAACGTTGTGCGCGTCGCTGACGGTGACCGAGCCAAAGCGGTTTGTAATCCCGAGGTTGCCGTCGATGTTCGTGGCGCGGACGAAGCCGTTGGCGTTCTGCACCGTCGCGTCGCCTCGACTATTCTCGATCGTCACCGATCCGAACGAGTTTTCCACGCGCTGCGCTCCCTTGCTGTCGAGGAGCGTGATGGAGCCCTGGGCATTGACGATCTCGCCGGGCGCGTGGATCCCCGAGACGTTCACGCTGCCGAAGCGGTTGTGCAGCGTCAGCGGCGCGCCGGCAGGCATCGTCACTTCGAGATCGACCGAGTACGAAACCGAGGTGAGGCCGCGGAAGTGCGGCTCGGGATACGCCGTCCTGATCGCGATGCCGTTCGCCGAGGAGGGAGAGACGGTGACGCTGATGCTCTTCCCGATCTCTGCGTCCGAGGCGCGGATGAGCGCCTGGACGTGGACCTCGTTGCCACTGCCGGCGTGGACGGTAACGGTGCCCATCGCGTGATCGATGGAGACGCGGCCACCCTGGAAGGTCTGCGTTCTGCTGAACGTCCGTTCGTAGCGATCGACGCAGAAGGCCGGCACGGCCACGAAGAGCAGTACCACGATGAACCACTTACTGATGGGATGCATGGGTGTTTTCCTCCCGCAACACGTCCTGCAGCGTTCGCTGTTTTTCCGAGTACATGGTCAACAGCTGCGCGCGGAGGTATGCGTTCTGTCGGTTGTGATCGATGGCGGTCTGACACTCGGCGATCGCGTCGTCGAGCATCATCAGTTTTTCCTTGTAGCTGACCATGAGCGACGACGGCTGGTCGAGCGTTCCGGAGACGATGGACTGCAGGTGATTGATCGCCGCGATGTGAGCGCTCTCGGCCCGTTCGACCTCATCGATGGCGGTTACTTTGAGAATGGCCTCGTCGAACTCCGCCGCATGCATCCGCCGCTGTGCAATCCATACGACGCCGGCGACGGTGGCGAAGAGAAGGACGACCGCGGCGATTTGCCACACGCGCGTCCACGGGTGGCGAAGAGTGTTGCGCCGGTTCTCTGCGATGGCTCGTGCGATGCGTGGCCACAGCAAGTCGTTGCTCCACGCCGTACGAAGGTCGCGCGCCGTGGCCGAGATCTCATCCCAGCCGGCGAGCGTTTCTCGGCAGGCGTTGCACGACTGCGCGTGCCGGGTGGCGATGGCAAGAGATGCGGGGTCGCCTTCGAGAACGAGATCGTCGAGCTGATTACAGGTGATGTTCATGGTTTCACGACCGTTTTCTTCCACTGCTCCTGGAGTTGTTTCTTTGTCGAGAAGAGAATCCATTTCGAGTTCCCCTCGGTAATGTCGAGAATGCCGGCGATCTCGGCGTGGCTGAGACCCTCGATCTCGAAGAGTGCGAACACCGTGCGGCGCTGCTCGGGCAACTCGCTGAGCAGTTTCCGCAGGGCCATGCGCTTCACGTCATCGACGCTGATCGCGGCGCGTCCGCCGGTGACGTCGTCCTCGAGCGCCGTTTCGCGGATCCGGCGCGCCCGCTTGCGCAACATGTCGTAGCAGGTGTTGACCAGGATGCGATACAGCCACGTCGTGAAGGCCGCTTCGCCGTTGTAGCCGGCCGCTCCCCGATGCACCTTGATGAATGTCTCCTGCACCGCATCCTCTGCATCCGAGATGTTGCCGAGCTGCTGAAACGCGATCGACCTCATCCGCTCGCCGAAGCGCGCGTAGACGGACGCCAGGACGTCGGTGTCCCCGTCGGCGCAGGCGCGTGCAAGCTGCAGATCATCCTGTTCGGGCACGGTCGGTAGGAAGTTCAGGGTTGCTGCGGTAGCCATCGATCTGCTGAGATAGACGGCTCCCGATCGGAGAAGTTAGAGCGGGACGCGGATCAGAGCTCGTCGATGGATTTCGGCCAATCGCTGTGGAGTAGACGAGACAACGCGCGGTCCGCCAGCAGACGCCCACCGGTCTGGCAGCGTGCACAGTAGTTCGTCTCGTTCTCGGAATAGACGATGTGCTGGACGCCGGTGCCGCAGACGGGGCAGGGCTTTCCGTACCGGCCGTGGACGGCGAAGTCGGGTCGAAAGGCGGTGACCTTCTCCGGAAACCGTTCGACGGCTTCCGCGCGCAAACGGTCGGTCCATTCGATCAGCGTGCGCCGTGTCGCGTCGTAGAGCCGCGCCAGCTCCGCCGCGGAGAGGTTCGTCGTCATCTGCACGGGCGAGAGGCGTGCGCGGTGCAGGATCTCGTCGGAGTAGGCATTGCCGATTCCGCTGAAGACGTGCGGATCGGTCAGCGTGCGCTTGAGCGTGTGCCGCTCACGGGTGAGCGCCTCGGAGAACTCGTCAAACGTGATGTCGAGAGGCTCGATGCCGCCGGGATCGTGCGCGCGCACCGCTGCCTCGCCGCGGACGAGGTGGATGGAGGCCCTTCGTTTGGAGCCCGCCTCGGTCAACAGCAGCGTCCCGTTGGGAAAATCGAAGGCGGCCATCCCCATCTTTCCGGGGAGTTTCGCACCTGCCGGCAGCCACTTGAACCGGCCGGCGATCATCAGGTGGATGATGATGAAGAGATCGGATTCGAGCTGGATGACGATGCGCTTGCCGAGGCGATGAACGGCAGTGACGTGCTTGCCGGCGAGGTCGCTTGCGGGTGGATCGACGGTCCGAAGGACGAACGGATTCCCGAATCGGACCCGCTCCAGGGGCTGACCGGTGATGCGGGAGGCGATCGACTCGACGTAGACGGTAACGTCTGGCAGTTCGGGCACGGCTGGATTATCGCGCGACCTACGAGACGCGCTTCAGGGCTTCGCTGACGTCCTTCTGGCTCGGGTTGAGTTTCAGCGATGCCGCGAAGCTCGCCTTCGCCTCGGCCTTCTTCCCCTGCTTCTCGAAGATCTGTCCGAGCCAGTAGTGAGCGCGCGCGAGCGGCGGCTCCTCCGTTTTCGGCGTGTACTGCAGGTACTTGCGCAGCGACTCCTCTCCACGAGGATAGTTGCTGGTGCTGAGCACCGAGAGCTGGCCGATGCGGAAGTGCGCGGGCATGTAGGCCGGGTCGGCCTTCAGCGCGGTGTCGAAGTCGTCCAGCGCCGCGGTGTAGTTCTTCTGGCTCACGTGAAAGAGGCCGATGTCGTAGTGAGCCCGTGCGGACCTGGGATACTCCCGGACCTCGTCCTCGTACTCCTTTTTCGCGAGGTCCGTCTTCTTCTGGTTCGAGTAGATGAACGCGGTCGCGCGATGGGCCATGAGCGGATCGTGTTTCCGGATCTCGGCCGCCTGTGCAAACGCTTTGTCGTAGCTGCCGCCCATGAATCCCGGAGCGACCGTGTAGAACTGGATGAGTCCGAAACGAGCCTCGAGGTGGTTGGGATCCAGTGCCACGGCCTGCTCGAATTCCTCGCGGGTCTTCGACGCCAGGGATGCCTGGCCGAACAGGCTGGCCTTCTGCGCCTGCGACCCGTACGCCGTCCCGAGGAGGTAGTGTGCCTCGGCGCTCTTCGGATTCTGCGCGATCGCTTTCTCGAGCAGTGCGGCCGCCGTGTCCGCGTCATTGCGATTCATCGCGCTCCGGCCCTGTTCGATGAGCGTGGATTGTGCAAAGAGGGGCAGAGCCACCAGCCCGACGAGGAGAACCATTGCGTTGCGCATGCAGGTTGTACGTCGCTTGTGTCTGCCAGGTTTCGCTCGGCTAGAATGCCGCTCCTTCGGTGACGACACCATTGATGCCCGACTCACGCCCGACGATTCCGATCTACGACGCCGACGCGCTCGTCGCTGCCTCCGAACATGCATTGGCGGAGGCGCGGCGGAGAATCGGTGCAATCGAGCAACTGCCGCTCGAAGCCGTCAGTCCGGAGTCCGTCCTGGACGCGTGGGACGCGATCGCCATGAGACTGGAAGACTCGCACGGACCGATCTCGCTTCTGAACAGCGTGCATCCGGATGCCGCCGTCCGCGATGCGGGCGACAAGGCGCTCGTGGAAGAGTCGGTGTTCATGACGGAGCTGTTTCAGAACGAGAGACTGTACGACCGCGTGCGACTCGTGGAGCCGCGCACGGCGGCGCAGACGCAGCTTCAGAAAGACCTCCTCGAAGCCTTCGAAGACAGTGGTGTGGCCCTGCCCGCCAAAAAACGCGAGCGCTTCCGTGTGATCTCCGAGCGCCTCATCGAGCTCTCGCAGGAGTTCAGCAAGAACATCCGCGAAAACAAGACCGTCGTGCGATTCACCGCAGCGGAATGTGAAGGGCTGCCGCAGTCGTACCTCGAACGCGTCGCGCGCGACGAACAGCGGAACATCGTCGTCGGCTTCGACTATCCTGACTACGTCCCGTTCATGGCGAACGCCGTCGATGAAGAGGCGCGGAAGCGCTACTACATCGCCAACCTGAATCGCGGCACCCACTGCAATCTGGAGATCCTCGACGAGATCGTGGCGCTGCGAAATGAGATCGGCGATCTCTATGGCCTCCCCAGCTACGCGCACTACGTCACAAAGCGCCGCATGGTGGAGAACCCGGAGACGGTCATCGCGTTTCTGAATGACGTGAAGAACGCGGTGACCGCGGCCGAGTTGAACGACCTGCGGCAACTGGCGCAGATGAAGGCCGAGCTGACCGGGCTGCCGGTGGAGCAGGTATCGATCTCCCGCTGGGACGCCGTCTTCTATCGCGAGCGTCTCCGCGAGAAACGGTTCGCCGTTGATCAGGAAGCGATCCGCCAATACTTCCCGACGCTCCCGGCCGTGCAGTGGATGCTGGAAATCACCGAGCGCTTGTACGGCATCCGCTTCCAGCCGGCGACGGTCCCGGTCTGGCACGACGATGTCCTGTTCTACGACGTCGAGGACGCCGCGTCGGGCGAACGGATCGGCGGGATCTATCTCGACCTCTATCCCCGCCCCGACAAGTACAAGCACGCCGCGGCATGGCCGGTTCGCGGGGTGTCGACGAAGGTGGGGCGGAAACCGATCAGCGCACTCGTCACGAACTTCGATCGCGTCGGGCTGACTCATAGCGAGCTCGAGACGCTGCTGCACGAGTTCGGGCACGTCATGCATGGAGTCCTCTCCACGACCGAGTACAACCAGCACTCCGGCACCAGCGTGGAGCGCGACTTCGTGGAAGCACCGTCGCAGATGTACGAGGAGTGGGCGAGCCGGATGGAGAGCCTGGTGCTGATGCGCAATCACTGCGCGACCTGCCCCCTCATCGACGAGTCGCTCGTGCAGCGGATCCGCGCGGCCAATAAGTTCGGATCGGGGATCGACTACGGCCGCCAGCTGCTCTATGCGAGCTTCGACATGGCGGTCTCCGGACCCCGCAGCGCGAACGACCCGGCCTCCGAGGGAGAGTCGCACTCGCTGGCAGTCTGGACGTCGATGGAACGCGCGACGCCGATGGGTCACGTCGAAGGGACCACCTTCCCCGGCACGTTCGAGCACATCGCCAGCGGCTATGCAGCCGGCTACTACGGCTACATGTGGGCGAAGGTGATCGCGCTCGATCTGATCGCGGCGTTCGGCCCGGATGTCATGAACCCTGCCATAGGTCACCGATTCCGCGAACTGATCCTTGCGCGCGGCAGTGAGGAGCCGGCCCGCGATCTCGTGGATCGTTTTCTGGGACGTCCGGTCTCCAGCGATGCATTCTTCGCAGAGATCCGCGGCGACTAGACTTATTCGCAGAAACGGTGTAGTCTTTGGGCTCTTGAGGAACCTTCCTCACCTTCAGGCCGCATGAGCTGAGTCGGCGTCCCCTGAACCCATCTTCTTAGCAAACTACCCTTTCGCGCTGCCTTCAGTGTGCGGCCGAGAGAGCGGGAGTTACCCCCATGAAAGTTTATTTCGGAAATCTGCCCAAGGACATCGATGACGCAAAGCTTGCAGAGACCGTGAAGGAGTTCGGCACGGCAACGTCTGCTGAGGTAGTCAAAGATCGCGTCACCGGCCTTTCGAAAGGCTTTGCCTTCGTCGAGTTCGCCGATGAGGCAGGCGCACGCGCCGCCATTGCAGCACTCGATGGCAAGGACATGAACGGCCAGGCCGTGGTCGTCAACGAAGCGAAATCGAAGAAAGACGCGCCGAAGGCAGCAGCCACGGTCTGATCCAACAAGGAGCCTGTATGACGAACGTTTTGAAAGCCAAACGTGCCCCGAAGGTAACTGTCTCGGAGAGCAATATCCGCAAAGCGGCGATGCGCCTGATGCAGCGTCCGCTCGTCTCCCCTGAGGTTCAGTACATTCAGCGCGTCCTCGGCGCCACGGCGACACAGGATGCGGTCGATGAGAAAGTCATCGCCGTCCGCAAACTGCCGTGGTCAAGCATCGTCATTCCCGAGTAGTCGTCAGCGCATCGCGCTGACTTCCACCTCGGCGCTGCCAGTTGCCAGCGCGTGGACGTTGATGCCCGCCGCATCGACGTCCACTGCGCCCGGCTCGATCGCGTCCACGAGGCCCCGCATCGTCACTCCTGATGCGAGCGGCCGCGAGATGGCACGCGTGATCTCCTGCCGGATGGTATCGATCTGGGGAGCCACCGACCAGCGCGCGGAGCTCGCCAGAGTCGTGCGCAGCTGCTCGTGCGCGACCCGGTCGCTGATGCGCAGGAAGGGATTTCTTCGCCGCGGATCGAGCGAATAGTCGAGGTTCTGCAGCGAGACAGTCTTCGTCGAGGCATCGAACACGGGCGTGCCCTCGAGATAGACGAGGCCGTGGTAGCGCCGGAGAAGCGACGCGCGGTAGTCGACATTCAGCTCGATGGTCACGCGACCGCCCGCCGCCGGCGTCATCCGGATGGAATCGACTGCGACGCCTGAATACTTGCGCCGCCCAAAGTTCTCCGTCATCAGCCGGTTTGCTTCGTCGTAGGGCAACTCAACGGTGAACGGAACCCGGATCCCGCCGTTTGCTGCCTGCGCCACACGCAACGCCGGCAGAGGCTTCGCCATGACAGCCGGGCGCTCTCCGACGACGACGCGCGTTCGCGTGCGCAACGTCAGCATGCTCGTGAGCGAGAGGCCCGAGCCGCTGATGGGACCGAGCGCCACATCGATGGGCTCCATGACGAGCCACGTTCGCGGCGCGAGCGGGACGGGAGTCTGGAGCGAGGACCAGACCGTTTGCGCGGCAGGACGGAGATTCGTCAGGCGCGGTGTGTTGGTGTCGATCGTCCTGATCGCCTGGCGGAGTTGATCGTTCACGACCGGCGCGATGCTCCAGTCGGTGATGTCGATGTTCGCGATCGTGACCTGGCAGCGGTTCGAGGAGAAATCCACCGGCAGCGCACGGGTCACGGATCGCAGGCGCCAGTTCGCGTCCCACTCGAGGTGTGAGGAAAGCGAGATCCAGGCATCGCGCATCGGCTCGCCGAAGCCGCAGGAGATGCAGGGCCACATGACGATCTGCCCGGTGAACGGCTTTCGCGTCCGGTGGCAGCCTTCCAGCGAATAGTGGACCGTCGTCATTGCATGAATCCCGCTGCCGATTACATTGAGGGTGATCGGGTCCCGGACGACGCGGTACTTCATGCCGAAGCGGTTCTGCGGGTCGGGTTGCCAGTCGTCTGTCTTGTCGACCGACTTCGGGACCTGCGCCTCCAGCTGCGGCAGCAGGGGAGCAAGCGAGGTGCGGATCGGAATGACGATCGTCGACAACTCGGGTGGAGGCGAGGGAGGAGTGGCAGCCGTAACGGCGAGGAGGATCAGCAGGGTAGCGGGCATGCGATCAGGTTCGGGCCTCGAGCGAAGATAAGAACGGTGTGAATCGCCGTCACTGCGGATTCGCCGGGAGAGGCCGATGGTTCACCCGTCACAGGGCGATCGTAGACGTTATTTGACGTAGCGGATACAATTCTCTGTTCCAAATCAGAGAGAAATACTGGTCGCGGGCTCAGGTCGCGCGTTCTGCGCCATTAGGGAGGTCTCGCCGGTTTCGGTCAACCAGAACGCGTCGCTTCTCCATGCGACGGTGATCGACATGCAGACCAACGATCCAACCTTCGTCCCCGCACAATAGGAAGGTGTCATACGATCGCTCAGAACGAATGCGAGGCGCCAAGGCGGTTTGAAAATGAGCGACACGACGACCCGCGGTATCCGGATTCACGTGGAGAGTATGTACGTCGAAGAGCGCAGTGATCCCCAGGAAAGCTACTTCTTCTTCGCCTACCATGTGGAGATCTCGAACGTTGGGAGCGAGACGGCCCAGCTCATCAGCCGCGAATGGATCATCACCGATTCCGACGGAAATGTGGAGCGGGTGGAAGGGGCGGGAGTGGTTGGCGAGACGCCCCTGCTGCCGCCCGGTGCGGCGTTCGAATACACGAGTTTCTGTCCGTTGCGAACGTCGATGGGATCGATGCAGGGTGCCTACATCATGCGCCTCATGAGTGGCGAAACGTTCCGGGCGGAAATCGCGCCCTTCACTCTCGCTGTTCCGGGCGTTGTCAATTGAAGGTTGGTTGTGCGACGGCGACTCCAGATCTCGTTTCTCTCCGTGTTCCTGACCCTTCTGACCGTGGCCTTCGCCGCGGCCCTGGTGATTCGTGTCCGTACGTATGCAACCGTACACGCTTCTGGCGGGACCCCCGCTGAATCCGCGCAACCCGGATCGGCGGCGGCAATCCCCGGAGGGAAGGCGCCGACGACGGTGTTCGAACCGGTTTCCGACGGCATGCAGCCGGTCGGGACGGTAAGTCCCGCGACGTCCAATCCTGTCGCAAAGTCACGAGCCCAACGGTTCCACGAGCTGCTCGCACTGGGCGCTCCGGTGACCGCGACCACCGCGACGGCGCCCTCTCCCGTCCCGGTTCCGCGAGCGCAGCCGAAGCCGGTTCCCCCTCCTGCGCAAAAGCCGCAGTCGATGATCGCCAAGCTCGTGCAACCCATCGCCAACGCCTTTGGTGGCCGGAGCGGCCCCGCGGGCGGTGGGACGCCGAACCAGCCTCCCGGATCGAAGCCGCCGGTGGGCACTGCGGATCCTCGTGATCCGAACTCCGATACGGTGCCGCCGCAACTCCTTTCCATCGTCTTCGATCCGCCCCAGGTCCAGGATGGCGGCGATACCACGCTCATCGTCACCGCGAATGACGACCTCTCCGGCATCCGCGGCATTTCCGGCACGCTGACCAGCCCAAACGGCAAGGCGGTACAGGGATTTGCGCAGCAGCGGGAGGGGGAGACGATGCGCTACGTCAGCCGGATCCACATCCCCGAGAAAGCGGAGGAGGGGATCTGGAAGGTGAGCTTCCTGACGATGAGCGACATGGCCACCAACTCCGTGACGCTGAGTTTCGCGCAGGGCACGCTCCCGCCCACCGCGGTGTTGAAAGTCATCTCCTCGGCATCCGACTCGACCCCGCCCACCTTGCGCAATGTCTGGCTCGACCGCCGGGCCATGCGTGCTGGTGAGCACAACACGCTGTTCGTCGACGCTATGGATGAAAAGTCAGGCGTTCACGTCGTCGCCGCGGTCTTCCTCAGCCCCTCGAAACTTGCGCGGATCGGCGTCGGATGTCAGAAAGGGACGAACGACATCTGGCAATGCGACCTGTTCCCCCCGCAATGTCTCGATTGCGGCGACTGGACGCTCGAACAGGTGCAGATGCAGGACAACGCCAACAATTTCGCCACCGTCCGCAGCGAGAATCAGACCGTGGCGGCGATCCGCCTCAACATCACCGGCGATAGTTGCGACAACGTACCACCCGCCCTCCTCGGACTTGCCCTGAGCCGTCCGGAGATTCTGATGGGCCGCGACGAGCCCGTCATCGAAGTCACCGCCCAGGTCACGGATGACGGCTGCGGACTCGGCGGCGTGAGTGGTCAGCTCGTCGGGCCGGGCAGCAGCTCCAGCGGAGCGTTCTTCTCCTTCCAGCAGCGCGATGGAAACACGTTCGTCGGCACCATCCGCCTTCACGCTAATTCTGCGCGCGGTGTCTGGCGCATCCAGTCGGTCACCGTCAACGACAAGGGACAGAACCTGAAGATCTACTATGCGAACGACCCGCTGCTCGCGCGGGCCACCTTCGTCTTGAAATAGAGAAGACCTTCGCGGGAGGAGCGGCGCTACTTCGCGGTGCTCCACACTTTCGACAAACGGTTGCCCGGGACGTCCGGGATGTCGCCGGCGTAGTGCGAGGTGTCGTTGAACAGGGTCAGCCGCGGGTCGGTCACATCCTTGAAATCGAGGATGTTCAGCGCACAAGGGCTCTGATCGAGACGGTCGCGATATTTGCGCGGATCGAAGCCGAGGAGGGAGCTGAGGAGGAGGCGGATGGTGGCTTTGTGTGAGACCACCAGGATGCGCTTCCCGGCGTTTTCCTCCACGATCTTCAGGAGTGCCGGAAGAGCGCGGGCCGTAACCTGCAGGCCGCTCTCGCCATCTGTGGGTGCGAAGGAGAATGGGTCGGTCTCGTAGCGGGCGTACTCAGCAGGGAACTCCCGCTCGACCTCCGCGCGGGTCTTCCTTTCCCAACGGCCGTGCGCGATTTCACGGATGCCGTCGATGGGGGTCACCGCGATCCCTTGCGATGCAACGATGAGCTCGGCGGTGTCGCGCGTGCGGATCATTGGGCTGGCGTACGCGACGTTGATCGGATCGTTGGCCAACCGCTTGCCCAGCAGTCGTGCCTGCTCGCGTCCTTCGTCGGAGAGCCGGACGTCGATGGCACCAGCGAAGCGGTCTTCCGCGGTGAGCTCTGTCGCTCCGTGCCGGACGAGGTAGACGCGGGTGGCCATCGGTGGCGCATCGTAGCAGAGGGAGAGTCGGGATTCCCGGGAGGAGGGAGAAAAACGTAAAGGCTCGCGATCCCTGATCTCGCGAGCCCGTTCTCGGTCCGTTAACAGCCACCAGGGGGCGTTCAAACCGACTTCGGTTCCGACGTCCTCTGCCCGTCGCAACCATTTTGCTACGCGTTGACAGCAGCAAAGATGCATCCGCGTAGCAGCCCCGGGACTCATCGCGCTCCGGAACCATCTGACTTGCCGTTACCATCTGCGATGAAGCATCCGGCCTGTCAGGACGGCCAATCTACGTCCGCGAATTGCGACCGGCAAGAGGGTCGCGGAAATATTTTTTCGGGCTTCCACGCCGTTTGCGAAACGCAGGTGGAAGAGACGGAAGTAGACGTGCGTTCCAGTCTCGCCAGCACATCCGACTTTCGAGTAAGATACGCTGCCCAACCGATCTCGCAGTCCTTGAGATCCATCCCACTGAAAGGCTTTACGATCCATGACCCAGTCGAGAGAAAGCGCCGAAGCAACGTTCGCCGAGGCGTTCGAAGCGAGTTTGAATTTCAAGACCCCCGAGCAGGGAGAGTTGCTCAAAGGACAGATCGTTTCGATCTCCGGGGACGATGCCTTCGTCTCGTACGGCGGCCCATCCGAGGCGGTGATGGCAGCCAATGAGCTGGACGGCCTCGATGTGGGCGATACGGTCGAAGGGACAGTCGTCAAGACCAGCCCCGAGATCCGCATCTCCCGCAAACTTGCCAAAGGGAAGGCGTCGCTCGACCTGCTCCGGCAGATGTACGAGAACGGCCTGCCCGTGGAAGCGAAGGTCGCCGCACGCAACAAGGGCGGCTTCGACGTGAACGTGGGAGGCCTTCGCGCCTTCTGTCCACTCTCGCAGATCGGCCTCGGCAAGATCGACAACCCCGATCAGTTCATCGGCCAGTCCTTCGAGTTCCGTGTGACCGAGCTCTCGGATGACGGCCGCCGCATCGTCGTCTCGCGCGCCGCGCTGCTCAAGGAGGCCAACGCCTCCAAGGCCGAAGAGACGCGCCGCAACATCGTTCCCGGCGCGGAACTGACCGGCACGATCAAGACCATCACCCCGTTCGGCGCCTTCGTCGACCTCGGTGGCATCGACGGCCTCCTCCACGTCTCGGAGATGAGCCGCCGTCGCGTCACCGACCCGAAGGAAGTCGTCACCGTCGGACAGGAAGTCCGCGTGAAAGTGGTCAAGGTCGAGAACGACGGCAAGCGCATCTCGCTGTCGATGAAAGATCAGGAACCCGATCCCTGGGGTGACGTCGCCGACCGCTATCCTGCCGGCACGCCGTTCAGCGGCCGTATCGTGCGCTCCACCGACTTCGGCCTCTTCGTCGAAGTGGAACCGGGCGTCGATGGACTCGTGCACTTCTCGCAGCTTCCCTTTGGCGTGAAACAGGGCGATGCCGATATCGCCATCGGAACCACGGTCACCGGCTGGATTCGCGAAGTCGACCCGTCGAAGCGCCGCCTTTCGCTCTCCCTTCGCGAAGTCGCAACGCGCGACCCGTGGGAAGGCATCGCCCAGCGTTACCCGGCGGGCAAAGTCGTCGAAGGCACGGTCGATCACGGCGGCGCTCCCGGCATCTTCGTCCAGCTCGAGCCTGGTCTCACCGGCCTGATCCCGAACTCCGAGATTTCCGTCGCTCCGGGCGCGGATCCCTCGCGCGCACACGAGGCCGGCGAGAAGCTGGCGGTCCGCATCATGAGCGTCGATCCGCAGCGCAAGCGCATTTCTCTCTCGCACGAAGCAGCGAAGGCTGCCGCCGAGCGCGATGAGTACGTGAAGTTCGCCGAAGAGCGCGGGGACAACGAGTCGGGCGAAAGCGCCATGGCTCTGGCCTTCAAGCGCGCGATGGAGAAGAAGAAGTAGTGCGCGTCTTCGTCACGGGAGCCACGGGTTACATCGGCAGCGCCGTGGTCCCTCTGCTGCGCGAGCATGGACACGACGTCACGGCTCTCGTGCGGCCGGAAACCGATTCGAAGCCCCTTCGCGATCGTGGTGTCGTCATCATGGCTGGCGACCTCGCGTCCCTGCCGTCACTGGCAAATTCACTCGGGAGCTTCGACGCGTTTCTGCACATCGCCCAGTCGAATACCGCCGATGCCGCGGCGCTCAATCGCACGGCTCTCGACGTCTTCACCGGGAAGCCGGGCTTCCTCGTCTACACCTCCGGCGTCTGGGTCCTCGGCAATACGGACAACGCGATCGTGGATGAAACGTCGCCGGTCAATCCGCTGCCGATCGTTGCCTGGCGTCCGGAACAGGAACAGGCTGCCCTGGCCACGGGTCGCAGCGCTGTGCTTCGTCCCGGTTGCGTCTATGGCGGAAAGCAGAGCCTCTGCGCTGGATGGTTCGAAGCATCGGAACAGAAGAAGACCGTCTATCTGATCGGCGACGGAAACAATCAGTGGGCGATGGTCGACCTGCACGATCTCGCCGATTGCTATGTGCGCATCGCCGAGCAGCGGGCCACGGGCATCTTTCACGCCGTCGACGACACGAACGAAACCCTCCTCGGTTGCGCTCTCGCGGTCGCCTCCGGATCGACCATCGAGACGACACCGATCGAGGTGGCCCGCCAGAAGATGGGTGCCTTCGCGGATGCTCTCAATGTCGATCAGCGCGTATCGAGCAAGGCCACGCGCCAGAAGCTGGGTTGGAACCCGGCCCGCCAGTTCACGTCCTCGCTCGATGAGCAGTGGAGTGAGTGGCGCGCGGCACGCCACGCCTGATCAGCCGCGCAGAAACCCGATCATCAGCTCGTTCACTCTCCCCGGCGCGTCCGTCTGGACGAAGTGGCCGGCGTCCTTTACGTGCTCGATGCGCAGGTCGGGAACATACTCCCCGAAGTTCCGCAGCGTGTCCGCCGTGAAGAATGGATCGAGATCGCCCCAGATCATCAGGGTAGGGATATCGATCCTCCGCATGAGGCCGCGCATTCCTTTGCCTTGGCGCATGGCCCGATAGTAGTTGGCCATCCCGGTCAGCGCGCCCGGCTTCGACCAGGCATCCACATAGCGCTCGATCTCTTCTCCGGTGAAGGCCCCGAGCCGGGCGAGCCCTCGTCGCAGCAGCGAGTAGCGGAAGCGGCGCATGACCCACTCCGCAACCCAGGGCGGCTGAAAGAGGAGCTGGTACTTCGCCCGCCACTTCTGCCGTGCCGAGCGGCGCATCTCACGCAGGTAGGCGACCGGATGCGGCGAATTGAGAATGATCAGACGGCTGACGAGCTCCGGATGGAGCATCGCCGTGAGCCACGCCACCGCGCCTCCCCAGTCGTGACCGGCAACCACGCACGGCGACTGGCCGAGCTGTGTGATCAATCCGGCGATGTCTTTAGCGAGCTCCGGGAGGAGGTAGGCATCGACGAGGGGAGGTTTCGAAGATTCGTTGTAGCCGCGCAGGTCGACCGCGACTGCCCGGAAACCAGCCGCTGCGAGCGCCGGAATCTGATTGCGCCACGAATACCAGAACTCGGGACAGCCGTGAAGCAGGACGACCAGAGGGCCGCTTCCTGCTTCGACGTAGTGAATCGTCATGTCTCCGACCTGACACGAGTGGTCGGTGACGTTGAGATCGGGGATCAGCGGCATGGCGACATTGTATGGGCGCATCGGAAGATGGCCGGCTCCGTTTGATTCCGGGCTTCCAACCCGTTTTTCACGCGGGCTTCGTGGCGGTCCACACGGGCACCTGCCAGAGCGCGTAGCCGCGCGGGTCGCGCGCGCAGTCGATCATCTCGCGCCATCGCTGTTCGATTTCTTCGCGGGACACTCCGCAGTGCTCCACCATGGACTCCGTGTAGCCGTCGCGCCACGCTTCCCAGATGCGCGCGAAGACGTCGCGGTCCACGCGCAGGGTATCGACGACGATGTAGTCGGCCGCGATCCCGGTCATTCCGAGGTCGTGGAGGAGGGTGAAGGTCTTACGGCCTACGTGGAGATCGCACCCGATGGCCGCGGCATATCGCGGCGGGAGGCGCTGCCAGAATCCGTCGGAGCCGAGGGATGTGGGATGGCAGAGCAGCATGCCGTAGTCCTCGGCGATGACGTGCATGCGTCCGCCGGGCCGAAGCACGCGGCGCATTTCCGCGAGGACCCGAGTGGCATCGGGCACTGCCTGAATCAGATGGCGGCAGACGACGAGGTCGAATGAGGAGTGGGGGTAGGGAAGGGCCAGCGCGTCGCCGGCATCGAAGCGAACGCGCGTCCCGAACGTGGCGCAGCGCATTTGTGCCCGTTCCAGATGCGGCTCTTCCAGGTCGATGCCGGTGACGGCCGCCTCCGGAAACAGTGCGGCGAGGCGCGCCGTGATCTCTCCCGTGCCGCAACCGACGTCGAGCACAGCACCCTCTCCGGGCGGATGGCGAAGGAAGATCGCCTCCTCCTGCGGCCAGATCGCCTCGGCCTGCGCGACGAGGTTCCGCACCATCGACTCGTCGGCCATCTCCTTCGCCTGCGGGCTGCTGGGATGCATCGCTCAGGCTCCGAACTGTTGCAGGTGGTGGTCGATATGCTTGTACATGAGGTGCCCCCACTCAGCCGCGCTCAGGCGGCCGAAGAAGGAGTGGATGCTGTTCGCTGCGGCATCGCCACGTTCGGCGAACCGTTCCATTAGCGCGAGCAGGTTCCCGCGCTCGATGTCGAGCGCGCGGGAATCAGCGACGACGAGCGTGGGATCCGTTGGAGAGTTTCTGCTGAATGGTTTCGCTCCCAGTATCGACGAGCGGACGAAGGGCGAGAGAAGTTTGCCGAACAGGCTCTGTTTCATCGTCACATCACCCGCTCCCACTGCGAGGGCACGGGCGCAATGCGTGACCATCTGCGCGACGTTCATTTTTCCCCAGAGCCGTGCACTGTCCGGCCCGAGGGTCAGCAGGCGTGTGCGCAGCACAGAACGATCGTCGTAGTTGAAGAGAGTCTTCATGACAGATCCTCCGACCCGACTCTAGCACCCGGCCGGCGCGCGGGGGCAGTGGGTCGTGCAACGGCTGCTGTGCAGCATTTTTGTGGAACCCTTCCGCGAGGACTTTCACAACGACCGCGTCCAGGGTTCCCATCAAAATCGAGGAGTCTGCATGCCTGATCGTCATGACGGTGCCAAAGGTCTGCCGCTCGAAACCGCAATTGCCACGGGCGCGGTGCTCGGAGTGGCTGCGCTGGCCCCCAGCGCGGACGCAGCAGTGTTCACCGTTACGAATGCCAACGACGCCGGCGCGGGGAGTTTGCGGCAAGCCATTCTCGACGCGAACGCGCCGCCGGACCGGACGTCATCACCGCCTCGCGTCGGCGCCTCACTTTCGGGAAATCAGACCGATTCCGCTCGTTTGGGCATTTCGGGGAGCCGGGTACGTTCCTAACCATCGCAATGGGTGACACACCGGACTTTCAGCTGCTTTTCGAGTCGGCGCCGGGCGCCTACCTGGTCCTCGATCCCGAGTTCCGGATCCGCGCCGTCTCCGACGCCTATCTCGCATGTACGAGGACGGTCCGCGAGGTCATCGTGGGCAGGGATTTGTTCGATGTCTTTCCCGACAACCCGGAAGATCCCGCCGCCACCGGTAGACGGAATCTGCGCGCGTCCCTGGAGACCGTTCTACGGACAAGGTCACCGCACAGGATGCCGGTGCATAAGTACGACATCCGCCGGCCGGAGTCCGAGGGTGGGGGATTCGAAGAAAAGTACTGGAGTCCGTTGAATACGCCGGTCCTCGAGGGAGGCCGCGTCGTGTCGATCATCCACGCGGTCGAAGACGTTTCCGGCAGCCAGCGGATGGAGGAGCTCGAAGGTGCGCACGAGCTTGCGACGTCGCAGTTGCGCACGTTGCGCGAGACGGACCGGGCGAAGGACGAGTTCATCGCCATCATCTCGCACGAGCTGCGGACTCCAATGACGTCGATTCTGGGTTGGACGCGCATGCTCGCTATGGGCGGGTTGGATGAGGAGATCCACCGCGAGGCACTCGACGCACTCGAACGCAGCACGCTGGCTCAGGCGAAGCTGATCGAAGATCTTCTCGACGAGTCGCGCATCGCTTCCGGAAAGCTGCGCCTCGATGCGCGCGAGCTCGACCTGAGTGTCGTCGTGGCCAACGCCGTCTCGGCGGCCCGGCCGGCGGCCGAGGCAAAGAAGTTGCGGATGACCGTCGACGGCGGCGACCAGTCGTGCGATGTGTACGGCGACCCTTCCCGTCTCCAGCAGGCGATCGGCAATCTTCTCAGCAACGCGATCAAGTTCACCCCGGAAGAGGGCGAAGTCGCCATCGAATTGCGTACGGAGAAGGGCAGCTGCGTGATCGAGATCGCCGACAGCGGCCGCGGGATCTCACCCGCGCTTCTCCCGCATGTGTTCGAGCGATTCCGCCAGGGCGAGGGGCAGCGCGCCGAACGGCGGAACGGTTTGGGTCTCGGTCTGTCCATCACCCGCCATTTGGTGGAAATGCATGGCGGCACCTTGTCCGCGGAAAGTGAAGGAGAGAATCGCGGCGCAATCTTCACAGTTCGCCTGCCCTCGCACAAGGCGGCCACATCGCATGGTCTGGCCGGACGGGATGCTGCGACGCGCGGTCTGACGATGCCCCGGCTCGACGATGTGCGGATCCTCGTGATCGAGGACGAGACGGACAACCTGCGCGTGCTTTCGGCCGTGCTTCAGCAGACGGGTGCGACCGTCGAGTGCGCCGGCACCGCATCGGCAGCGCTCGCCCGAATGGCAGCGTGGCAGGCGGACGTGATCATCTGCGATATCGCACTCCCCGATCTCGACGGTTGCGAGCTTCTCAAGCTCCTTCGATCGCGCGAAGGCCTGAACGCGACGACACCGGCGCTTGCACTGACGGTCCTCGGGCGCCCCGGCGAGCAGGCCCGAATCGTCGCCGCCGGATTCGAGGTGTTTCGCCAGAAGCCGATCGATCCCGTCGACCTCGCGCACGTCGTCGCCCGGCTCGCCGGTCGGTCCAGCGCCGTCAGCGAGGCGTAGGCGCGCGATCCTCCGCGCCTCTCAGATCTTTGCACTTCGCAGCCGCAGCGCGTTGGCGATCACCGACACGGAGCTGAAGCTCATCGCCGCCGCTGCGATCATCGGGCTCAGGAGCACTCCGAAAAACGGATAGAGCACACCCGCCGCGACCGGAACTCCCACAGCGTTATAGATGAACGCAAAGAAGAGGTTCTGCCGGATGTTGGCCATGGTGGCTTGGCTCAGACGGCGCGCGCGCACGATGCCGCGCAGATCGCCTTTGACGAGGGTGATGTCGGCGCTCTCCATCGCCACATCCGTCCCCGTTCCCATCGCGATGCCCACCTCGGCCTGCGCCAGGGCCGGTGCGTCGTTGATGCCGTCGCCTGCCATCGCCACGACGCGCCCCTCCGACTGCAGGCGCTTCACGGTCTCGGCTTTCTGAGTCGGAAGCACGCCCGCGATCACCTCGTCGATGCCGAGTTTCGCTGCGACAGCCTTCGCGGTCGTTTCGTTGTCGCCCGTCAGCATGACGATGCGAAGGCCTTCGTCGTGCAGTTCACGAATCGCGTCGTTCGCCGTCTCTTTCACTGGGTCTGCAACCCCGAGGAGCCCGAGGAGTTGTCGGTCGGAGACGACAAACATGACCGTCTGGCCGTCCCGGCGAAGCTCCTCCGCGCGATCCTTCAACCCGTGCGCGTCGATGCCGAGTTCCGACAGGAGTGCCTCATTGCCCACCGCGATGCGACGGCCGTCGATCACCGCGCGAACTCCCATCCCGGTGGTCGACGCAAACTCCGTCACCGCCTGCGTTGGGACCCCGCGCGCATCCGCGCCGCGGATGATTGCGGCGGCCAGCGGATGTTCACTCGCGCGTTCAACGCTGGCGGCGGCGCGAAGCAGTTCCTTCTCATCGGCACCGGCTGAGGCAATCAGCGAGAGCAACTCGGGTCTTCCCACGGTCAGTGTCCCCGTCTTGTCGATGACGAGCGTGTCCACCGTGCGCAGAACCTCGATCGCCTCGGCGTTGCGGAAGAGCACCCCCGCCGTCGCTCCCTTGCCTGCGGCGACCATCACGGACATCGGCGTCGCCAGGCCGAGGGCACAGGGGCAGGCGATGATGAGGACGGCGACGGCGTTGACGATCGCGTAGACGAGTCGCGGCTGCGGGCCCGCGAACGCCCAGACTGCGAACGTCAGCAGTGCGATGGCGATCACTGTCGGAACGAACCATCCGGCGACTTTGTCGGCAAGCTTCTGGATGGGCGCGCGGCTGCGTTGGGCCTGCGAGACCATCGATACGATCTGCGCCAGCAGTGTCTCGGATCCGATGCGTTCCGCGCGCATGATCAGCGAGCCGGTGGTGTTGACCGTTGCGCCGACGACGCGGTCCCCGCTCTGTTTCGCAACCGGCACCGGTTCGCCGGTCACCATCGACTCATCGACGTTGCTGCTTCCTTCGATGACGGTTCCGTCGACCGGAATCTTTTCGCCGGGTCGGATCCGCAAGTGATCGCCGACGCGCACCTGGTCGAGCGCGACATCCTCCTCATGACCATCGGCTGCGATGCGGCGCGCACTCTTCGGCGCCAGTCCGAGGAGCGCGCGGATCGCGGAGCCGGTGCGGCTGCGGGCGCGAAGCTCCATCACCTGACCCATCAAGACCAGAGTCACGATTGCGGCGGCGGCCTCAAAATAGACACCGACGTTCCCAGCGTGATCGTGAAAGGACGGGGGAAACACGGCCGGTACGAGCGTCGCGACGAGGCTGTAGAGGAAGGCCACCGTCACGCCGAGGCCGATGAGCGTGAACATGTTGAGGTGGCGGTTGACGAGCGAGCTCCATGCGCGTTCGAAGAATGGCCAGCCACCCCACAGCACGACCGGCGCCGCCAGAGCGAGCTCGATCCACGATGCCCATTGCGATAGACCGTGCGGCATCACCATCATTCCTGGCAGATGCCGCAGCATGGCGAAGGCGACGAGAGGGACGGTGAAGGCAACGCTGACACGGAAACGGCGCGTCATATCCGCGAGCTCGGGGTTCTCCTCGACGAGCTCAATGTTGCGTGGCTCGAGCGCCATGCCGCAGATCGGACAAGGTCCCGGCTCGTCGCGGACGATTTCGGGATGCATGGGGCACGTCCACTCGGTCCTCGACACGGGCGCATGGACGAGCTCCGGTTCGAGCGCCATGCCGCACTTCGGACAGATGCCCGGAGTCTGACTGCGCACTTCCGGATCCATGGGGCACACGTACGACGCGCCGTGGTCCGTGACCGGAGGCTGTTCCTTGAGGTACGCGGCGGGGTTCGCGTCGAACTTCGCCTTGCAGTGCAGCGAGCAGAAGAAATACGTCATTCCGCCGGATTGCGAGGAGCCGGCCGCCCGTGCGGGGTCGACCGTCATGCCGCAAACGGGATCGATGGCCGCCGCTACCATTGTGTCGTTCATGAGTCGTCGCTCCTTGGGTCAGCTGCCGGTGCGCCGATCCGGGTCGTGGATGTCGGCGTGCATATGCGTCAGCTCCAGACCGAAGAAGAAGATCTGCGCGGACCAGTATGCCCAAACCATGACCACGATGATGGGGCCGGCGGCGCCGTAACGTGAGCCGACGGCAGCCTTACCAAGATAGAGTCCGAGCAGAAACTTCCCGAATACGAAGAGGACTGCGGTGAGGATTGCCGCGACTGCGACGTCGCGCCATTGGACGCGTTTCTTTGGCAGGTAGCGAAACAGCGCCGCGAACAGGATTGCCAGCACGATCGACGAGACCGAAAGCTGCACGGCGTGCCAAAGCACTTCGCCTCCCCGGAGGCGGGCAGCCGCGTACTTTCCGGTCATGGCGATGGCGGCGTCGGCGAGTGCGGACACGAAGAGCAGGACGGAGACGCCGAAGACCGTCGCGATCGACGATAGGCGGCGAAGGACCGTGATCAGCATTCCCGCAGCTGGCGGCGGTTCCACGTGCCAGATGATGCGCAATGCGTCGCGGATTTGCCGGTAGATTCCGCTCAGCCCGAAGTAGAGCCCCACGAAACCAATCGTCGTGACCAGCCATCCTGCGTCCGGGGTGGCGGCCGCTCGGACCAGCTCCGCGATCGCTCCGGCAGCGGTATCGCCGAAGCTGCCGAAGAGATGGAAAATGCGCCGCTCCGCCACGTTCCGCCCGAAGACGCGCGCGGCAATGCTGATGGCGATGAGTAGCGCCGGTCCGATCGTGAAGACGAGATAGAAGGCCAGTGCCGCACCGAACCGCGACGGGTTATGGCGGACGAAGGAGGCGTACGTTCGACGAAGGATCGACAGGTTAGCCGCGGGCAATGATGCGCGCCTTTCGCCGGTCGGGCGGGTGGCGGAGCGTGGCCGCGACGTACGATCCGAGCACCGTCACGTCGAACGGCTTGATGAACACGGCGTTGACGACCGCTCCGTCCAGTTTCTGAAAGACGTTGTCACCCGCCGCCGAGATCACGGCCACCGAGAGCGGACGCCGGTCGGGATGAAGCCCCAGCCAGGCGATGACATCCCAGCCCGTCACATGCGGCATCATTAGATCGAGCGTGAGCATCGCGTAGTCATTCGCAGCGAGTCTGGCGATCGCTTCCGCCCCGTCCGCCGCCACGTCGATGAGGAAACGCCGCCGCCGCAGGGTCGCGGCGATCAGGCGCTGGATCGAGAGGTCGTCTTCCACCACGAGCACCTTCTGCGGCACCGCGGATCGTCGTTCAATCGAAATCATCAGGAGACATTGTCGCCGATCGTGCGGTTGGGGATAACGATCTTCTACACCCGGCCGGAGCGCGCGCCTTCGGCTCCGAAAGCATTCCGCTGCTCAGGCTTAACCATCTGCGGCTCGGGGAAGTCGGGCTTCTTGCCCGTAATCGCTTCTTTCGCCACTTCGAACATCACCAGCGGAGAGAGGAAACGCCTACTCCACCGAAATCGAGTTCTGGATCTTCGAATACTCGCCGGTCTTGATCCCCTTCACCTTCATGATGTCCTGCGGCGTCGCATATGGGCGCCCGGCGATGATGGCCTGTCCCTTGACCGGGCCGATGCCGGGGAGCAGTTCGAGCGTCTCCAGCGATGCTGTATTGATGTTGACGATCTGACCGGGCGCCAGTTTGGCCACGGGTGTGTGGGCGGGCTTCGCGGCCGCAGCCGGAGCCACAGTTACTGGGACCGGCGGAGTCGCCGGGGCCGGTGTCGGCACCGGAAAGCTGCGGGCGACCGTCGGCTGTGGTGCTGCCGCAGACGCCACCGCCCCAACCGTGACCTGTGACCGGACCTCGGCGATCACCTTCGCGGAGACACCGGCCTTCGCCAGCTCGTCGACCGACTTGTAGGGACGCGCGTTGATGATCTTCACGGCGGTGGCCGGTCCGATACCCTTCAGCGCTTCGAGCTCCTTCTGCGATGCAGTGTTCAGATTGACGGGACCCGCCGATACGGCAGGTGTTGCGGCGCGCGCTGCCGCGGCTGGACGCGCGGGAGGTGGTGTGGCCACGGCTGGCGTGACTTTCACAAACGGTCCGATTTCCGCGATCTGTTTCGCGGAAACGCCGGCCCTCGAAAGATCCCCGATCGATGCGTACGGACGGCCGGCGATGATCTTCTTCGCCGTCGCCGGTCCCACGCCCTTGAGCGCTTCGAGGTCTTTCGATGAGGCCGTGTTCAGGTCGACGGGTCCCGAGGAAACGGCCGGCTGCGTCTTGGCAACGGAAGGTGTGGCGGGCCTCGACGTGGGGGCGGGCGTGGCGGGGGACACTCGGACCGGTGCCGTTCTGGATACCGAGACGTAGGGCTGGATCTCGGCGACCTGTTTCGCGGAGAGTCCGGCCTTCGACAGCTCAGCCACAGATGCGTACGGACGCGCCGCGATGATCTTTTTCGCCGTGGCTGCGCCGACGCCCTTGAGTGCCTCGAGATCTTTCTGCGACGAGGTGTTGAGATCGACGGTACTGGCGGCCAGTAGCAGGCCCGAAGCCAGGATCACGACCAGGGCTCCAAAGAGTGCGATACGGAACGTCTTCATACGTGAATCCTCCCAGCGTTTTCCCGTGGGATGTCTAGTTCTTCTTGAAGAGATTGCCGAGGACGGACGATCCCATCTTCATGACGTCGTCGGCGATATTGCCGTCGTGGTTGGTGTCGAGGAGACCACCGAGAGTACCGAGGATTCCGCCTTGGGCGGCCTGGCTGGTGCTCTGTGCAAGAACATTCGGAAGCTCGGACGGTCCCAGTCCCTGCTGCTGTTTCAACTTTCCAAGGGCGCCCATGACGAGCGGAGCGAGCATGGCCAGGACCTGGGCCGCTTGCTGCAAATTGAGGCCGCTCGCTTTGGCCACGCCCTGTTCGACGGGCGCCTGGTTGTTACCGAGGACATGCCCGAGGATCGCACCGCCGATGCTGCTGGCGGCGCCCGATCCGAGGACCGTTCCGATGTTGTTGAGGATGCTGCCGTCGTGGGCTTCCAGCGCCGTGTCGAGCGATGCCGCTCCCGCAGGATCCTGGACGTTCTTGTGAAGGCCCGCCAGGATGGCCGGGAGCGCTGCGGCAATCGCGCTGGACGTGTCTCCGGAACTGGCCCCGAGCTGCTGGCTCATCTGCGAGATCGTGTCGGGGTTGAGGTGCTGTTTCAGGATGCTGAGGATGTCTGAGCTCATATGCGGTCCTCGATCGGACGGCATTCGCCCGATACGCAGTCGATGATCGAATGAGAGACCGGCCGCGCACCCGCGGGGGGCCGGTCTCGGAAGGGTCGTTGCGGCTAGTGCGAGAGCAGCTCAGCGGGTACGTTCCCGCCATTTGCAGCCATCTTGTCCATGACCTGCTGATGAAGCCAGATGTTCATCGACGCGGTATCGGCGGTATCACCGGTGTAGTGGAGGTCTGCGGCGAGCTCGCGACGTGCGGAGAGGCTGCTGTCGATGCCGACGAGCTTCATCAGATCGACGATCGACTTTCTCCAGTCGAGTTTCTCGGCGCTCTTAGCAGCGAGCGCGTCGAGCGATGAAGTGACGTCGACCGGCGCGGCCGCAGGGGTGGCTGCCTGCTGCACGGCGATCGCCGCGGGACTGCCCTGCGCGGACTCGGGCGGCTTGCCTGCGACCCAGGCGTCCGCGGGGCGTTCAGCCACTCCGGCGTGATGAAAGATCTTGTTCATTAACGCACCAAACATTCCCATGTACTGCCTCCTTATACTGGATGAAGACCGGCTGTCGCGTCCGACCCGTTACAAAGGCCGGACTGGAGATGCATCTACATGGTTCGAGCCAACTCCGATTGGCGCGCTTCCGGCGACGTCAGATCCCGGTGGGTTCCGAGCGATCTTCCGCGTTGAATTGGTACGAATTGCCGCCCGACAACTTGGCGCGGTACATCGCCCGGTCGGCGGCCTGGAGCATCGTCTCGATCTCGTTGCCATCGAATGGATGCACCGCGATGCCGATGCTGACACCGAGGGTGATGTGATGCCCGTCGAATCCGAAGTCCCGTGCGATCGCGTCGATCATCCGTTGCGCCACTTCGGACGCGCGGGACTCGTCGGCGAGGTCCGCGACCAGGACCGCGAATTCGTCTCCGCCGATCCGGGCCAGGGTGTCGATGTCCCGAATGCAGCTCTGCAGGCGCGCGGCCACGAGTTGGAGAAGCCGGTCGCCGACGGCGTGACCTTTCGTGTCGTTCACGGACTTGAATCCGTCGAGGTCGAGGAAGAGGATCGCGATCGAGTGCTGCAGCCGCACGGCCTGCGTCAGCGCGACATCCGCGCGCGCGGCGAGCAGCGTACGGTTCGCCAGCCCTGTCAGAGGATCGTGGTAGACCTGATGCCGGATCGCCAGCTGCCGCTTGCGCAAGGCGCGGATGGCGGCAGCAAGGAGGACGAGCGCGATCACGAGGAGTGCGTAGAACCACCACGTCTGATGGAACGACGGGGAGAGCTTGAATCGCAGCGACGCGCCGCTCTCATTCCATACGCCGTCATCATTGGCGGCGATAACGTGGAACGTGTACGTCCCCGGACCGATGTTCGTGTAATACGCGGTACTCCGAGTGCCGGCATCAATCCAAGCCTGGTCGAATCCCTCCAGGCGGTACCGGTATCTTACCCGCGACGGAGTGACGAAGCTGAGTGCGACATACCCGATCTCCAGGCTGCCGCGGCCGGGCGGCAGGACCATCTCCGCGGCCGGAGTGATCGCTGTGTCGTCGGCGCTGAAATGCTCCAGGACTACGGGAGGGGGTAGGCGGTTGGTACGGAGGTTGGCCGGATCGATCACGGCCACACCTGCGATCGTCGCGAACCACAACGTTCCATCCCGCGACCGGATGATGGAATGCTGCGTGAGGTTGGTCTCGCGCCGGCGCATGCCGTCGTTGTGATCGTACGAGACCGACGAGATCCTCGCCAGGCTGCCCGCAGCGAAGGCATTCAGCTCCTTGCGCGCCACGCGGAAGACGCCCCGGTTACTCCCCATCCAGAAGTTGCCGCGGCCATCGTCGGCGATCTGCCACGCCACATCGTCGAAGAGTCCGTCCGCAGAGGTGAAGCGAGTCGTCCTGCCGTCTTTCAGTCGCACGAGGCCGGATCCCCATGTGGTGAACCAGAGCGTCCCGTCACTGTCTTCGTGAACAGACTGCACGTTCATCGATCGGAACTGCGGGAGCGGCGTGAACCTGCCGTTCGCGAGATATCCGAGGCCATCGCCGCCGCCGATCCAGATCCGTCCAGCGGGGTCTTCGTGAATCAGTCGAATGTTGGACGGCTCCTGCGCCGGTAGGGCGAAGGCTTCGACTCTCCCGTTCATCAGGCGTCCCAACCCGTTGGTCGTTCCGACCCAGAGCACGTGGGCACGATCTTCGAAGAGGACGTTGACGCGCTCGCCGGCCAGAGCACTGGGGACTGGCGGCGTGAAGCGGCCATCACGCAGTGTTTGCAGACCGGTGGCGGTGCCGATCCAGAAGCGTCCCGCGCTGTCCTCTGACAGTGCACGGATATCGTCCGACTCGAGTCCCTGCTGCGCGCCAAAGGTGGCGACGATCCGGCCGTGATCGATGGCGTTGAGGGCACCGCTCGTGGTCGCAACCCATATCCGTCCGGCGCGATCCTCAGCCATCGCCGTGACGCTGCTTCCCGCGAGACCTTCGGCGGGACCAAACGGGATGAACTTGCCGGTACGCAATCGATGGAGACCACTGTTGTGCGTTCCGATCCAGAGGCTCCCTTCGCGGTCTTCCAGAAACGAGAAGATCGTGTCGTCGCCGAGGCCCGGGATGCCGGCTGCCGACTCAAGTGCGCCGCGAAGAAAACGGTTCACACCTTTGCCGGTGCCGATCCACAGGATGCCGTCTCGATCTTCATAGAGTGATTCGATGGTGTCGTCGAGCAGCCCGTCAGCGGTTGTGAATGTCGTGAGCTGTCCGTCGCTCCAGCGGAAGAGGCCGTGCGGCGTGCCGATCCAGAGACTGCCGGCGCGATCCTTCAGAACCCTTCGGATGTCGCTGCCAGCCAGCGCGCTTGCGGCCGTGAAAGGTTTGATCCCGGCGCCGTTCATCCGATCCAGTCCCCTCGCCGTGGCGATCCACAGGTCCTCTCCATCGGGCCAGGTCTGACGCACCTGGTCGCTGGACAGACCGTCGCGCGTGGTGAAAATTCTCAAGCGGCCGTCGTGGAACCGGATCAGACCTTTTCCGGTGGTCCCGCGGCCGTTTCCGCTTCCCATCCCCGCCCAGACGTTCCCTGCCTGATCCTGCGAAAGAAACTTGGCGGAGCTGTCGGGCCAGCCTTGCCCGGTGCCGATGAGAACGAACGTCCCCTTGCCGTCGTAACGCAACAGGCCTCCGGACGCCCCGGCCCACAGCGTTCCCGCACGATCGACGAAGAGTGTGTAGACGAAATTCTGGATCGTGCCGTGCGTCGAGCCGGAATCGAAGATCGTGAAGTGAGTGCCGTCGAATCGGGCGATCCCCTCCTGGGTTGCCAGCCAGAGGTAGCCGTCCGGCGTCTGGGCGATGCCGTTGATGGAGTCCTGCGGCAGACCTTCGTTGCTCGTCCAGGAATCATGGACGTACTGGCTCAGCCGCGTCGCGGCGTCGAGCGCGCCTGCGGCGGGAGCGTGGAACGAGAACAGAAGTGCAACGGTCAGAAGGCGGGCGAAAGGCAATCCCGCAGAATGGAGGGACATTCGCGCGTGCGGTAGGGTCGGTTCCATCGGGGGGTGCGCAGTGTAGCGCGGGCGTTCGCGGGACGATTCCGCCGATATGGCACGGGTGCGGTCTTGACCTGCCAGTGACGGCGACACAGCCGCGATCGTCACCGGGACCCTGGCTCTTCTTCATCGTGGCGTCATCCACCGAATCGCTAGAGTGCCTGCTGGTTCTACCTTTCCACGCCGTGCACTTCCGCCAATTCATCGCTCCCGTAACCATCGCCGCGTTGTCGATCGCGGCGCTGGGGGAACCAGCGCCTGTTCCGTTGAAGGTGGGTCGCATCACGATCGTGTCTACCCCTCTCTTCGATCGTGCGGAGATGGCCGAGGGGAGCTTTTATCGCGTCGCCAGCCTCCTGCAGGTTCCGACGCGAAAGGATCTCCTGCGCCGGTTTCTGCTGTTTCATGAAGGCGATCCCTACGATCCGGCGCTGCTTTCGGAGACCGAGCGGAACCTCCGCGTGTTCGACTTTCTCACCAGCGTCTCTGTGACTCCTGCGCCTCCTCATGATGGCGTGGTGGACGTGGTAGTGGTGACTCGGGACGCCTGGACATCCGTGATCAACGGGGACTTCTCGAACGAAGGGGGGAAGGCCTTCTACACCCTCGACTTCACGCAGAACGATTTCCTTGGCAACGGCAGCCAGCTGCAACTGCGCCTCGAGGACGGAATCGAGCGTCGCACCAGGACCATCGAGTTCCAGCACCCCGCCGCCCTCGGTCCGTACTGGAATCTCGACGCGCTCTATTCGAAGAACTCGGACGGAGACCAGGAGACGCTTCAGCTCAACCGGCTGCGCGATTCCTACACGACTCCGTGGACCGCAGGGATGGCTCTCGACCACACCCTGCGGAACGAGCGCGTGTACGGCGACGGCGCCGTCGTCGCCCGATTTCGACAGCAGCATCGAGAGATGCAGGCGTACGGGACGTACGTGCTGCACGCCAGCCAGAGCGGTGCTTCGAGCATCGCCGGTGGGATTGACCTCATCGACGATACCTTCTCGACGCTCGCAGCGCGCCCTCGCGATGTGCTCCCCGATGCGCGGCACTTCCGCTTCCTGGATGCAGGGTATGAGACGGCCGGCTTCCACTTCGTGAAACTGAATTACGTCGATCGTGATCTGCGCGATCAGGATTTCAACCTGGGCTGGTCCCAGAGTGTGCACCTGGCGTTTTCTCCGGGAGCTGCGCGCCGGTCCGCCGTCTGGAGATTGAAGGCGAGCGAGGAGGACGGTCATGCCTTCACGCCGGATTCGTTCGTAACCGGCCAGCTCAGCCTGACGACGCGCGTCCCCCGTCAGCGGAACGCCGTCCTCTCCTTCGATACGCGCTCGGTGACGCGCTTCGAAACGGCGTATCCGCAGGCTCTCGTGGCGCGGGTGCGGATCGATGCGGGCGCCCAGCTCGACCGCGACGTGCAGTTTTTCGCCGACGGTCAGAATGGCCTACGTGCCTATCCCGATTTCGCCTTCGAAGGGCATCGCCGCGTCATTCTGAACGTGGAGCACAGAATCTTTCTGGGGCGAGAGCTTCGGAGTCTCTTCGGGCCGGGTCTGGCGGCGTTCGTCGACTCCGGCCAGGCGTTCGATCACGGGTTTCGGGCAGGGGCGTTGAGGACCGATGCGGGCATCGGACTGCGAATCGGAATCGCCCGCTTCGAGTCTGCACTCATCCGCATCGACTACGCCTGGGCGTTCGGCGCCAGCCCCATCAGACGAGCCGGAGGTGTACTCTCGATCTCGACATCGCAGGCGTTTTGAGACGTTCGCCCGTTGGGAGAAAGTGGCGGACTACTCCGCGAGGATCGACTGTTAGGGCATCCAAGGATCGACATGCCCCGTGGGCGCGATCGACGAAGAGACAGAAAATGAGACGCACCGCCATCGCCGCTGCCTGGATCGCCGGAGCGACCGTTCCGCTCGTCGCGGCGGTGTTCCTGTTCGGCTGCTGTGTCCTTCCGTTTCATGCGTACCTGCACAAGGCAGTGCCGTTGTGCCGGCTGGCCATGGTGCTCAGCAGCGCCCGTCACGGGGATCCTCAGCAAGGCGCGCAACCGCCGTTGCCTGCACGCGCGCGGCAGGAGCCGGAAAAACGGATCGCGACGGATATCCCGCGGTCGTTCCAGCTCGCAGCGCTCGCGTCCGTCATGCGGCCAGCAGCCACCGCCAGCGCGAACGCCTATCGCAGCTTCATTTCCCTCGGCGCGCTCCGCTGCGATCAGGACGTCGGCCTGCACCTGCTTGGCGGCACCCTCCTGATCTGATCCCGTCCGCGCGCGGGCTGCATCCGCACGAGCGTTTTCTGGCTCGCTGCGCACCCGGCTCCGACGCGCTCGCAGCGCCCTTCGTACCGCTGAAGTGATCGCCCCACCTGCGTTCGTCGTCGCAGTCGGGGCAATCCGGGAGATGGAGACAAGAACCATGAAGCATCTGATTCGCGTGGCCCTGTGGAGCGCCGCACTCGCCGTCGCTGCCTGTGGTGGCAAAGAGACGACGGCCTCGAGGAGCGCAGCGGCATACGACGACGCAGCGAAGAAGGGGATTGCCGTCGAGGCGGGGGAGCACGGCGGACATCACGCCGACCCTGCGACCGCTGAGTCGACATCAGCCGGGACTGCAGCGATGGCGGGGATGGATCACGCGAAGGCAGACGCCATGGATCACGCCTCCATGCCCGGAATGGATCATTCGACCATGCCGGGCATGCACGGCTCCTCGGCGACCGCCTCACACGGCATGGCCGGGATGGATCACTCCGCGATGGCGGGGATGGATCATTCGACGAAGCCCGGCATGCAGCACGGCGGCACCACGACGATGTCGCACGACATGGCCGGCATGAGTCACGCCTCGATGCCGGGAATGGATCACGGTTCGATGCAGGGCAAACTGATGGACGCCATGCCGGGGATGCAGCACGCGTCGCCGCCCGCCGCTCCGGTCGCCATCGAGCCAGTGACCTCGAATGCCGCAATCACGGCGATCCAACCGGCGGTGACGCTGCGGCCCGATACCTTCGATGCACCCGCGGCGTCCGCTGCCGAAGACGCAGCTCGGGGAACGACCGGAGCTCCGCACGAACATTCACCACAGCCACAACCGCCGGCACACCGGCATGGCACCGGAGCGTCATCATGAATCGACCTCTGCTCCTCAGCGCTGTCCTCTTCGCATCGGCCTGCGTGTCCCTTCCGCACGACGAGGGAGTGACCGGCGTCCGCCAGGCGGTCGCCGACCGGACCGGTCAGACCGTTGCGTGGAACGTCGCTCCGTCCACCGCCGACGATCCTCACATCCGCGAGCTGTTGCAGGGCGAATTGACCGCGGACAAGGCGGTGGCGGTGGCCATGGCGAACAATCCGCGGCTGCAGGTCACACTCGCCGAGCTGGGAATTGCGCGCGCTGATCTGTTGCAGGCCAGCGTTGTGCGTAATCCTCTCTTCGAGGCGGAGATTCGCTTTCCCCGCGACCCACTCCGGCCGTTCGAGCTGCGGCTCGCACAGACCCTCGTCGATCTCATCCAACTTCCTCGCCGGCGCGCCCTCGGCCGCGCCGCGTTCGAGGCCGCCAAGCTCCGCGTGACCTCGGAGGTCGTGCGTTTTGCGGCCGATGTGCGTGTGGATCACGCGGATCTCCTGGCCGCTTCGCAGCGCCTCGCGCAGAGCCGGTTGACGCTGGAGGCCGCGAAGGCCTCGGCGGAGCTCGCCCAGCGACAGCACGACGCGCAGAACATCACCGACCTCGATCTCGAAAACGAGCAGGCCGCGTACGAGCATGCGAAGCTCGACGCCGCCCGCGACGAACAGGCCCTCCTGCTCGCGCGCGAAACGATGTTGCGGGCGATGGGCCTGCGCGACGCGTCGATCGACTGGCAGTTGCCGCGGGATTTTCCGCCGCTTCCTGCGTCGGAACCCGATCAGACGCAGCTCGAGCAGCTCGCGTCGTCGCGGCGCCTCGATCTCGAAATCGCGCGGGGCGACATGGACGTGGCCCGGCAACGCGTCCCGTTGGCACGTTTGGCGGTCTTCGGCGACATCACCGTCGACGGCCATCTGCAGCGCGACGCCAGCGGCGCGAAGACATTCGGACCCGGTATCGAAGTTCCCATCCCGATCTTCAACACCGGGGCGCCGGCCCGTTCTCGCGCAGAGGCGGAATACCTGCAGGCGCGCTTCGCCCTGGCTGCATTGCTCAGCGAGTCGGCCTCGCACCTTCGCGCGGCGCGGGCGGCGGTGGCTGAGGCCCGCGCGCGTGTCGAGTACTACCGCGATGTGGTCGTGCCGCGACGGCAGCGCATCGTCGCCCTGACGAAGCTCGAGCACAACGCGATGGTGACCGGCGTCTTCCAACTCCTGCAGGCGACGCAGAACGAAGCGCAGGCGCGCCGAGAGTCCATCGAGGCGCAACGCGACTATCTCATCGCCCGCAACGATCTCGACCGCGTGCTGAATGGCGTCGGCAGCGACCCGCTGTCCCCACTGGCAACCGGCTCGTTTTCCGGCCCGAGATCCCGAACCACGTCGCCCGAAGGAGGCCACTGATGTTTTCCCGCCGCAAACTCCTCGCCTCGTCCGCTGCCGGCGCCATCGGGAGCGCACTCCTCGCACGCACCGCTTCCGCGAGCCCGGTGGATGCGGCCTCGGCGCATTCACACCTCGCTCCGGCACGCCGCTCGAACGCCAGCCGTACTCCGGTCATCACGCCGAACGGAGCCTCGCTGCCGTATCGGATGGAGAATGGAGTGAAGGTCTTTCACCTCACCGCCGAGCCGGTGAAGCGCGAATTCACGGACGGTCTCACGGTGAACTGCTGGGGCTACAACGGCCAGACGCCGGGGCCGACGATCGAGGCGTTCGAAGGGGATCGCGTCCGCGTCTACGTCACCAACAAGCTGCCCGAAGGGACGTCGATCCACTGGCATGGGTTCATTCTGCCGAACGGGATGGATGGCGTCACCGGTCTCACGCAGCCGAAGATCGCGCCTGGGGAAACCTTCGCCTACGAATTCACCTTGAAGCAGACCGGAACCCTGATGTACCACCCGCATTTCGACGAGATGACCCAGATCGCGCTCGGGATGCACGGGTTCTTCGTGATCCATCCGCGCGACGCCGCGGTGCGCCCAGTCGATCGCGACTTCGCCATCTTTCTCAACGAATGGGCGATCAAGCCCGGCACGGCCACACCCGATCCGACTGTGATGCTCGACTTCAACGTCTTCACGTTCAACAGCAGGGTGTTTCCGGGCACTGCGCCGCTGCTCGTCCGCATCGGTGACCGCGTACGGATCCGCGTGGCCAATCTGACGATGGATTCGCATCCGATGCACATTCACGGGCATCGCTTCTTCGTCACCGGCACCGACGCCGGCCCGATCCAGCAGTCGGCCTGGATCCCAGAGAGCACGACGAATGTGCCGGTGGGTGCGACGCGTGACATCGAATTCGTGGCCGACAACCCGGGCGACTGGGCGTTTCACTGCCACAAGTCGCACCACACCATGAACCAGATGGGACACGGCCTGCCGAACCTCCTCGGCGTCGATGCGGCGAAGACTCAGCAGCGTCTCGATGCGCTGACGCCTGGAACGATGGTCATGGGGACGACCGGTATGGGCGAGATGTCGGAGATGCAGCAGATGATGGCCGCTCCGCGCAACAGCATCGCCATGCGCGGCGGTGACGGACCGTTCGGATCGATCGACATGGGCGGCATGTTTACCGTCGTGAAGATTCGCGAACAGATCGACTACGACCGCGATCCCGGCTGGTACGAGCAACCGCGCGGGACCTCGGCGTGGAAGGTCGAATCGATGTCGTCGCCGCCCCTACCGAACCCGCACGAGGGGCACGAAAGGTGAGGCGGGCGACGATCATCGTGTCTAGCGTGATCGTGGCGGTCGTGCTCGTCTGCGGGATTGCGCTGACCACGACGCTCCGTTATGGGTTCAGTGCGCACGACGAACCGACACGCGCCGAGGTCCTCGTCGCCCGGGCCGTGCGGCATTGGGCGGTGCCGTCGGACCTTCGCAGCCGGCAGAATCCGATTCCGATGACCGCTGCGGTGCTCCCCGAGGCGCGCGCACACTTCGCGGATCATTGCGCCACGTGTCATGGAAACGACGGAAAGGGCCGGAGCGGGATGGGTCGGCAGATGTACCCGAGAACACCAGACCTGACCCTTGCAGAAACCCAGCAGCTCTCCGACGGTGAGCTGTTCTCGATCATTGAAAACGGCGTGCGGTTGACGGGCATGCCGGGCTTCGGCGACGGCACCGCATCGTCCGCGGCAGGCAGCTGGACGCTCGTTCACTTCATCCGTCACCTGCCGAAAATCACACCGGAAGAGATCGGCGAAATGGAGACGCTCAACCCGAAGTCACCGGAAGAATGGCAGCAGATGCAACAGGAAGCAGCGTTTCTCGCAGGCGGCGAGTCGTCATCGCCGATTCCATCAACGACTCATTCCCACCATCACTAGAGGACCCTATGAAATCGACCATCGCAATCTCTCTCCTACTCCTCCTTGCCGTTCCGAGCGCCTTTGCACACGCCGGCCACATTCACACCTACATGGGCAGCGTGACGATGCTGCACGGTGAGCACGCATTCATGATGAAGACGACCGACGGAAAGGATCTCACCATCCTGACGTCGGCGAAGACGACCTGGCTGCACTCCGACAACCACGCCGCAACGTGTACGGAGCTGAAGATCGGTCAGCGTGTCGTGGTGAAGATGATGGTCGATGGCAAGACGGCGGATTCAGTGAAGATGACCACGCTGGCGAAGCGGTAGTTGGGAGGCGTTTCCTCGGACAAGAGGCGGTCAGGACCGCGGTTCTGCACGGTGCTCAACGGATCCTCACCGCTTGCCGAAGGTCAGATCATCCTTCTCGGCGATGCGCAACTGGTCTTTCGCCGCTCCCTCACGTCCGCCTCGACGGTGTCCGTACTCCAGCGTACGAGCAGCCGGTAGCGTCATGGAACGACTCCCTTCGGTTAGAGTGCCCTGTGATGGCTGACAGTCTCTTCACGCCGCGTGCGATTGGGATCGCAAGAACTCCGTTTCTGGAGACGGCGCAGGTTCCAAAGGGCCTGGGGACGAAGCACGATGCAACGGGCACGCTTGAGATCCTGCCCGAATTCGAAGCCGGCCTCACCGACATCGAAGGTTTTTCCCATCTGTTCGTGCTCTGGGTCTTCAGTCAATCGGAAGGCTTCGATCTTCTCGGTGCTCCGCCTGGAGAGCACATCCGGCATGGTGTATTCGCCACGCGCTCGCCCCGGCGTCCGAATCCGATCGCGTTGACCGTCGTCGCGCTGCTTCGGCGGGAAGGACGCATCCTCTACGTTCACGGCGTCGACATGCTCGACGGGACGCCGATCCTCGACATCAAGCCCTACATGTCGAGCATTCCTGAGGCCGCACTTCGCCGCGGCTGGCTGGACGAGGCGGCGAAACGCTCCGCGAAGCAGTAACCGGCGCGGTTCGAAACGGTTCGCCTTCACCGTTTTCGTTTCTGTTCTCTGACGAACAGAACGCCGTAACACGGCAGGTTTCATCGGGGCTTCATGTCGGCGTTGGTACCGTCTCCTCGATGCTCACTGCGAGAAGCACCGCAATTCTCCGCGATGCAGAACGAGACCTACCGTGCTCTTCATAATCGACTTCGACGGAACTGTTGCTCCTCACGACACAGTCGACGCGCTCCTCGAACGCTTCGCCGACCCGGAGTGGCGCGACGTGGAGGAACAGTGGGTGCGGGGTGAGATCAACTCCCGGCAGTGCATGGAAGCGCAGCTGGGGATGGTGCACGCCGAACGCTCCGTCGTCGAGGCGTTTCTCCGGAACGTGGCCATCGATCCCTGGTTCGCGATCTTCGTTCGCTACGTTCGCCCCTTCGCCGATCTGGCCATCGTCAGCGACGGACTCGACTATACGATTCGCCAGGCCATGCGCACGATGGATTCGCCGATCCCCATCTACGCCAATACGCTCGAGTTTCGCCGAGGATCCCTCGGTATCGGATTTCCGTATGCCGATGCCGCCTGCAAAGTGAAGAGTGGCGTCTGCAAATGCGCGGTGGCGCGATCCGTGGACGCAGGGCGAGGCGGTCCGATCGTGTTGATCGGTGACGGCCAGTCCGATCTCTGCCTCGCCCGTTCCGCGGACTACGTGTTCGCAAAGAGCTCGCTGCGCGGTTTCTGTAACTCCGAATACATCCCCTACACACCCTTTGAAACGTTCGGCGACGTGTTGTCCGTCGTGCGCCAATGGAACACCACTGAAGACGAGGATCTCCTCGGGAGCTTGCATGCCACCCTTTCCGACGCCCGTTAGCGAATCCGTTGTCCCGAGCATCGAGGAGCTCCTCCTCAAGGACAGCGAGTACTGTTCGTATGGAGACACGGTCCACTACGCCGATCCTCCGAAGATTTTCCGCGGCTGTGACGGCAGCTATCTGTTCGATGAGAACGGCACGCCGTTTCTCGACCTGCAGATGTGGTACTCGGCCGTGAACTTCGGCTACAAGAACCAGCGGATCAACGATGCGCTCAAACGGCAAATCGACACCCTGCCGCAGCTCGCCTGTCAGTATCTCCATGCCGAGAAGATCGAGCTGGCGGAAGCGCTCTGCAAGGTGATGGAGAAGAGTACGGGCGTGAAGGGACGCGTCCACTTCAATGTCGGCGGCGCGCAGGCGGTGGAAGACTCCCTCAAACTCGTCCGCAATGCCACGGGGCGCAACCTCAACTTCGCCTTCATGGGCGGCTATCACGGCCGTACCCTCGGCGCGTCGGCGATCACGTCCAGTTTCCGCTACCGCCGCCGCTTCGGTCATTTCTCGGACCGCGCGCAGTTCATCCCGTTTCCCTATTGCTTCCGTTGTCCGTACGACATGAAGAAAGAGGATTGCGGTCTGTATTGCGTCAAGCAGTTCGAAAAGCTCTTCGACACCGAATACCACTCGGTCTGGGACAGCAAGGCCTCGCAGTCGGAGTTCGCCGCGTTCTACATCGAGCCGATCCAGGGGACCGGCGGATACGTCATCCCGCCGGAAGGCTACTTCCGCGAGCTGACGCGCATCCTTCATGAGCGCGGGATCCTGATCGTCGTCGATGAGATCCAGATGGGAATTCATCGCACGGGAAAATTCTGGTCGTTCGAGCATTTCGGACTGGAGCCGGACATCGTCGTCTTCGGCAAGGCCCTGACGAACGGGATGAATCCGCTCTCCGGTGTCTGGGCGCGGGAGGGGTTGATCTCGCCGACGGTGTTCCCTCCCGGTTCCACGCACTCCACGTTTTCCTCCAACACCCTCGGTACCGCCACGGCCCTCGAGGTGATGCGCATGGTGGCTGAGTCGGACTACGAGTCGTCCGTGGGCGCGAAGGGCGCTTACTTCCTGCAGCGGCTGCGGGAACTGAAGTCACGCTGGCGCATGATCGGCGACGTCGATGGCATTGGGCTGGCTCTTCGCATTGAGATGTGCCAGACAGATGGTTTCACTCCGAATCGCGAGCTCGTAAACGCGATCTTCGAACAGGGATTGAAGGGCGAAATCCCGGCCCGCGGCACGAAGTACGGGTTAGTGCTCGATGTGGGCGGTTACTACAAGAACGTGTTCACACTCGCTCCCTCACTCGAGATTACGACCGATGAGATCGACCTCGGGATCGAGCTGCTGGAGACGTTGTTTCTTCAATGCGGAGCAGCCTGAAGACCATGACGGACGGCCGGTACGACATCTTCGAAAAACGCGGCAGAACGGGTGTTCTGCTCGCACATGGCATCACGGGCGCCCCCACCGAGATGAAGCCGCTGATTCGCAAGCTGACTGCGGCCGGTTTCACGGTTTCGTGTCCCCAGCTGGCAGGCCACTGTTCAACGCTGAGAGAGTTGAAGCGAACTGGATGGCACGACTGGTACGAAACACTCAGCCGGTCGCTCGACGCGCTGCGTCAGGATTGCGATCAGGTTTTTGTCTCCGGTTTATCGATGGGAGCACTGCTCGTTCTCCAGCTCGCAGCGCAACGTCCCGAGGCGGTGACCGGGGTGGCCACACTGTCGGCGACGTTCTTCTACGACGGATGGAACGTCCCGCGTCTGCGGCAGCGCTTTCTGCTGCCGCTCGTGATCTACTCGCCGCTTCGGTACTTTCTCTCGTACCACGAGCCGTCGCCGTTCGGAATCAAAGACGAGCGTCTCCGCAACATGATTGCGACCGTCTACGCCAGCAACAGTGCGCACATGCCGGAACGGTACGGATACTCCGAGTTCCCGGGAGTGACGATCCGGGAGACGTTCCGCCTGATCGCCGCCACACGCCGCGAGCTGAAGAAGATCGTCGCGCCGCTGCTGATCGTGCATTCGACGGAAGACGATATGGCCAGTGTCGAGAACGCGGCCTTTCTCGCCTCGCGGGTCCGATCCTCCACCGTGGACACGTTTCTGCTCGACGATACGTATCACGTCCTCACGCTCGACAAACGGCGGGACGACGTTGCCGACCGGGTGACGGAGTTCATTCGCCGCCACCAGTCATCGATTCCATTCGTACCGAGGGAGCGGCAATTCGCTGGCGCATAACAGCACACGGGAGATCGACCATGGCCACAACATACGAGCGCTTTCGAACTGTCCTCATCTCGAAGTTTTCTGTCGACGCCGGGGTGATCTCTCCGGAGGCGAAGTTGGATACGCTCGGACTGGACTCGCTCGATATGATCGAAGTGCTGTTTGAGGTGGAAGATGAGTTTGCTGTGCGCATCCCGCAGGACGGCTCGGCCGCGTTGAAGATGGCCACCGTGCAGGACATCGTGGACACTATCGACCAGGTGAAAGCGGAGGCCGCGTCCGCGCAGGTGGAGACCGCGTGAACGGCCGGCGCGTCGTCGTCACGGGCATCGGTCTCGTCTCGCCGCACGGACTGGAACCTCGTGCGGTCTTCGCGAGACTGATGAACGGCCAGTCGGCGATCGGCGAGGTCGCGATCGATGGTCCGATCCCGTATTCGAACGTCGCGGCGCGCGTTCCGTTCGACATCGGCCTTCGCACGTCGCAACGCCTCGACAGTCTCGACCGCGTGACACAGTTTGCGATGGCGGCGGCCGATGCCGCGGTCGCCGACTCCGGAATCGCGTTCACGGAGGAGAACCGCGGCCGTGCCGGCGTCTCCTTCGGCACGGGGATGGGCTCGACCAACGCGCTCGAGGAGACATTCCGGCAGACGTTGTTGAATGACCCGAACCGCGTTCGTCCGCTCACCGTGCTCAAGGTGATGAACAACGCCTCCAGTGGAAATATCGCGATTACCCATGGTCTGGGCGGACCGGACCTGACGTATTCGTGCGCCTGCTCGTCATCCGCAGTCGCGATCGGCGAGGCCTACCGGCAGATTCGCCATGGCTACGCGGACATCATGATCGCGGGAGGAGCGGAGGCGCCCTTTACGTTCACCTTCTTCAAGGGTTGGGATGCGATGCACATTCTTGCGCCAATCGACAAGACCGATCCAGCCGCATCCTGTAAGCCGTTTTCAAAAGATCGCAAAGGCCTCGTGCTCGGAGAAGGGGCCGCCATGCTCGTGCTGGAAGAGCGCGAGTCGGCCGAACGCCGCGGCGCGCGCATCTATGCGGAGATCCGCGGCTACGGCTCCTCGAACGACTATGCGCACATCACCAAACCATCGGTCGCTGGGCAGGCGCATACGATGGCGCTCGCCCTCGCCGATGGAGCGATGAACAGCGACGCGATCGACTATGTCAACGCGCACGGAACCGCGACGCAGCTCAACGACGTCACCGAGACGAACGCAATCAAGAACTTGTTCGGCGAGCGCGCCTATCGCATCCCCGTCAGTTCCACCAAGTCGATGCACGGCCACCTCCTCGGCGGTGCCGGCGCACTGGAGTTCGTGATCGCGCTGATGGCACTGCAGCAGCAGGCCATTCCTCCGACGGCGCATCTCGATGTGCGCGATCCCGAGTGCGATCTGGACTACGTGCCGGGCCAGGGACGCGATGGCCAGAGAGTGCGCACGGTGATGTCGAACTCGTTTGCTTTCGGCGGGACGAACGCCGTCCTCATCGCCGCACAGCCGTGACCTGACGCCACGATGCCCGCACTCGCCATCGCGTTGTGGGTCGCGAACGTCGTTCTCGACACTGCCGGTCGCGTGGCATTCAAGGTCGCGGCCTCGCATCACGGCAACGAAAACAAGCATCGCTGGTCCGTGATGTTTCACGCGCTTCCGGTCTGGGTGGGTATTGCCTGCTTCGCTCTCGAGTTCATCGCATGGCTGGCGCTGCTCTCGCTCATCCCCCTTTCGCAGGCGGTGCTCATCGGCTCGATCAACATCGTGACCGTTGCGATTGCCGGCCGGATCGTTTTTGGCGAACGGATGCTGCCTCTGCGCCTGGCCGGTCTCGCGTTGATTGTGATCGGCGTGGCACTGGCCGGAGGATCGGCGTGAACCGCGCGCGGTTCTACATCGTCGGATTCGCGATGCTGGCGGTGTTCGATACGCTGACTCAGGTGTCGTTCAAGCTGGCCACGCATCGGACCGGTGAGTTCGCGTTCCGGATGTCATGGTTGTACGCAGCGATGCTTGCGCCCTGGATTTACGGAGCTGTTGCCGGATACCTCGGCGCCTTCGTGACCTGGATGAAACTGCTCGAACATGCGCCGGTCGGCCCGGCATTCGCGGCGTCGCACATCGATGTCGTGACAGTTCTCCTGATCTCGGTGCCGCTGTTTGGCGAGCGGCTGACGATGATCCAGATCATCGGTGCGATCTGCATCGTCGCGGGGATCGTGATCCTCGGAGTGAGCGAGTCACGCCCGGCGCCGGCCTGAGCTCATCGTGACAACAGAGCGCGAAGGCGCTGGTTGACTTCGCGGTGGCGGGCCTGCCAGGCGGCGAGTGAGCTCACCGGAATCGCAGGCTGTCGATCCAGTCCGCTCAGGATGCGTTTGAACCAGCTTCGGTAGCGATACGACGAGACGTCGCCGACGATGTCGCTGCCGATGATGCGTGGACGCAACATCGCGATGACGGATTCCAACTCCTCGAGACGCATCACGCCCTGGTCCCAGTTCGTCTGCACGATGTCGTGCGACAACACGTCTTTGTCGATCGAGAGGTAGACCGGCGTGTTCGTGCGGGCCAGGTTGTCGTTCAACGCAGCAAGCAACTCGGACATCGTGAGAAACGACTGCGATTCGATGACACCGGCGCGGCGAAGCGCGCTGAGATCCGGCCCGACGCACCAGTAGACGACCTTTCCCGATCGCAGCGGTGCAAGCTGGTTCTCCCAGACGTGGCCGCGCTCGACATCAGACGAAGTGATGCCGGCGACGTGCACGCGTGACACGAAAGGAAGCCGGCTGACGTGTCCGACCCACGAACCGCAATGGATCCCGAACAGGTAGTGCATGTTGTCGGGATGGTTGTCGAGCACCACGACTTCGATTGTTTTCCGGAGGACGCTCAAACGCTCGATCAGCGGAAGCGTAACGTGGTGGAAATCTCCGCTGCCGAGGAAGACGAGAGGCGAGTGGGGATCGAGGTGCGCGGTCAGGTCGTCCGAAAGCCGGCCGAGGCTCCCCCGGCTGCAACCAAAACGAATCTCCTCCTCCCGGTTGCGAAGTGGAATGACCGCCGCGCCATCGAGGGGAAGAACCGACCCGTCGAAATCGAGAACGATCGCGTCAGTCATGATCGCTCTCGAAGAAACGACGAAATATCCGGAGTGCGAACCGCAGGATCGGATTGCGGACGTAGACGGCGTGCTGGGTGAAGGTGAAGTGAGCGCCCAGCTCCTTCTTCACATCGCGGTCGGTCCATCCGGCCACATAACAACGCAGTCCGCGTGTTCGCGCGTACTCGAGGTTGTGAAACCAGCTCACCGCGTAGAGATCGTGCTCTCGCGCTGCGGGATAGACGAATCCAACGTACTTGTCGATGAGACGTCCGTTCGCGCATACGCAGAGGTTAAAGCCAATCAGTGCACCGACGGCGCTGTAAAGGAAGACAACGCCGTCGATCGTCGCGTCCTGCAGCACCGCGCGAAAGAAGGCCGGCGTCAGAAGATCGAAATGCACCTCACTCTGCTGGTAGACGTTGAGGTACATCGCGTACAGCGTCGCAAGAAATGCGTCTTCGAGAAACCGCGCGTCACCGAGTGGAAGCTCGTCGATCTGCATGGCGGCACGGCTCTTCAGCTTTCGCCGGATGTTCTTCCTCCGCGCCGGCGACCGTCGGCCGAGAAGCTCATCGATCGACGCGAAGTCGATCGGTACCCAGGCCAGCGCCTGCCCCTCCATGAGTACGAATCCCGCATCACGACACGCGTTCGCGACGTTCCGTGAGGCTGCCAGATCCTCTTCACTCACCAGAGTCGTGTCCGACGGTAAGTCCTTCACGATGACGAACGGATAGTCCCGTGCAAGCGTCGTCATGATCTCGCGTACCAACGCATCGGCGGGAAGCGCTTCGGGCAGTGGCGCGAGCTCGGAGACGGTCGTGCCGATGAAGGCAGTCCGTGGCTTGAGGAACCACGCCGGGCGAAATCTCTTCGCACGACGTCGCACTGTGGCGCTGGTGGTGGTGAGCAGATCAAACGGAGCCGCGAACGCCGGCGCGCCGCAGGCGAGTTCCAGAATCGCGAATCCTTCAGGCGGATTCTCTCGAAAGTGGCCGAGAAGGCCCTCGGGCTCGATCAAATTGTGAAGAGTGGTCACTTCCCGGCCATTCTAGCGGCCAGAAGCGCGTCGAATCAGCGTGCTTAAGAACTCACGGCGCATCACGGAGAATGATTCGAAGCGAGCCGGTAAGAATGCGCACCTTCATGACGCTCGCGCCCGGCACACGCCTCGGATCCTACGAAATCGTCGCGCTCCTCGGAGCCGGTGGCATGGGGGAGGCTCTTTTCGCTTCGGGAGCGGCGCCTTCGGAGCGCGACTGATTTCGATGTCGCCGCAGACGGTTCGTTCCTGATGGTGCGCGATGCTGGTGAGCCAGTGAAGATCGTGATCGCCATCAACGGAGAGCGCCTCCTCCACAAACCCGCGCGATGATTCCTCCGCCAGCGCAACACACGCTCCGGTGATCGCTGACACCGTCATCGTGTGAGGTCCAGCGTTTCAATCCCTTCGATTCTTCAATCGGTGATCGGACTGCGGTGGAAGCTCTCCGCCGGGTGATGCCATCGACAGAACGGAGGCATCGTGAAACGAGTTCTTCTCACCAGCATCTGCCGCCCGCTCGGCGAGCGATATGGCGACGCGCCTAGCGTCGGCTACGAGTTGCTCTACGGTCAGGTCACTCGCGCGCAAGGACTCTTCAGTCCGCGGGCGAACCACGTCCAGTTCTCCCTCGGCTATATCGCCGAGAACCTCCAGGCGCCCGCGACGGTCCTCCACTATCCCAGCCGGCGCGAGCTGATCCGCGAACTTGCGAAGGGCTACGACTACGTCGGGCTCTCCTTCGTCCTTTCGACATTTCATCGGATGAAGGAAGCCGTCGCGCTCATCCGCGAGCATGCGCCGCAGGCCCGGATCATTCTGGGTGGATACGGCACCGTGTTGTCGGATGAGGAGCTTGCGCCCTGGAGCGACTACGTCTGCCGCGAGGAGGGCTCCGCCTTCATGCAGCGCCTTCTCGGAGAGGCCGAGGCGCCGCGACGCCATCCGCTCATCGTCAGCCGGCTTCGTGTCTTCAGCCGGGAGGTCTCACGCACGGGCATGGTGTTCGCGGGGCTGGGCTGCCCGAACGGCTGTGACTTCTGCTGCACCTCTCACTTCTTCAAGCGGAAGCACATCCGTCTGCTCGACAGCGGGCGCGACATCTACGACGTGATCTCGCGCTACCACCAGATCGAACCATCGATGTCGATCGTCATCCTCGACGAAGATTTTCTTCTCAACCGCAAGCGCGCCATGGAGCTTCGCGATTGCGTGATCGAAGGAGGCCGCGCGCTCTCGATCTTTGCGTTCGCCAGCGTCAAGGCTCTCAGCCAGTACAGCGTCACGGAGATTCTCGAGATGGGGATCGACGGTCTCTGGATCGGCTATGAAGGGACGCGGTCCGGCTACGCGAAGCAATCCGGCCGCCCGGTGGCGGAGCTCTTCCGCGAGTTGCGCGAGCACGGCATCAGCATTCTGACGTCGATGATCGTGGGCCTTCCGTATCAGACGCCGGACATCATCGAGGAGGAGCTGCAGGGCCTGCTCGATCTGAAGCCCGCGCTCTCCCAGTTCCTGATCTACGGTCCCACACCGGGCACGCCGTTCTACGAGCAGGTCATGAGCGAAGGGCGGCTTCATCAGGATTTCGCGGACGATCGAGAGATGTACTACCGGAACTGCACCGGCTTCAAGGCCATGGTCACGCATCCCACGATGAGCGGCGCGGAGATCGAACAGGCGCAGACGCATTGCTTTGCCGAGGATCTGCGCCGGCTCGGTCCATCGATCTTCCGATCGGTCGAGATCTGGCTGACCGGCTACAAAAAACTGAAGGACTCGACGAATCCTGCGCTGCGTCTCAAGAGCCAGCGATTCGCATCGGAGATCCGTCGCGCGTATCCGATCTTCCGTGCCGGAAGGGTTCTGGCGAACGGTCGCGATGTCCGCGAATCGATCGCGAAGCTGGAACGTCGTGTACACGACCTCTTCGGTGCGCCGACTCTGTCCGAGCGGGCAGCTTCGTGGGCCGCGCTCGGACTGGCCATGTGGACGGGCGTGACGTTGAAGCTCGGTCTTTTCCAGCATCCACGGCTGTCACGACACACATTCCGCATGCCGGACCAGTCCCTCCCGGCGCGGGTATGGCGTCGTCTCCATGGCGGCGAGGAAGAGGGACACCGCGTCAGCGTGGAGCTTCGATCGGAGTCGACCGTCTGGGTGAGCGTCGCCGGGACGCTCAGCACCGAAGGGGCCGATCGACTGGCTCGCGATCTGGTCAACGGATTGCGCCGTCGTAAAGACCGTCTGGTCCTCGACCTCGAGCGCATCGTGAAGACGGAGGGCGCAGCGCTCGAACGCCTGGCCGAAGACCTCCGCGCGTACCGGAGTCGCATTCGCATCATTGTTCCGGAGGCAGGCGAGCTCGCTGCGCTGGCGTTGCTTTTCGCGATCTACCGCTAGCGTCGATCGCCGCCGGACCTACGCCGCCTCCGCCTCGGCGGCGATCGCGTTTGCCAGATCGCTGAAAATCCATCCGTGCAGCGGATAGAGCAACCACCAGTAGAGCACTCCGGAGAGTCCTCGAGGAACGAACGTCGCCGTCTGCACAAGGCGTGAGCCGGTCCCTTCCGGCACCACTTCCCATTGCAGCCAGGCCTGGCCGGGCACTTTCATTTCGGCGCGGAGACGGAGCAGGTGATCGGGTTCGATCGCCTCGACGCGCCAGAAATCGAGCGCCTCGCCGGCCAGCAGGCGTTGCGGGTCGCGGCGGCCGCGTCGTAATCCCGGCCCGCCCACCATCCGATCGAGCAGACCGCGAACCTGCCAGGCGAGATCCCAGACGCGCCAGCCACGGTCCCCGCCGAGGGAACTGAACGTGGCGAAGATCCGGGAGGGAGAGGCGTTGACGAGGATCGAGCGGACCTCGCGCATCGCGCCCTCGCGATCGGTCAACTCATACGACGGCATGTCGTGCAGCGCGCCGCTCCAGCGCGTCTCGACTTCTTCGTCGGATCTCAGGGCCGCCACCACCGCCTCGCGATACGGTTGTGGCTCCACCGCCGGAAAAAGAGCGCGCGCTCTCTGGGTGTCGGCGACGACCGGCTCGACAATTCCCTCGATGAGCGGAACGGCAAGCCGGTTGGGAATCGGAGTGACCAGTCCAACCCATAGTCCGGCCACGCGTGGCGCCAGAATCGGCACCGCCAGAATCCGCCGGCGCAGATGGCGGACCTCGGCGTAGGTCTGCATCATCTGACGAAAGCTCATCCGGTCCGCGCCGATCTCGACGACTCCCACGATGTCCCGCGTCGCCGCGTCAACGAGATAGCGGAGCACGTCGCGGATGGCCACGGGCTGCACCAGGTTCTCAATCCAGCGCGGGGCGATCATCGCCGGCAGCCGCTCCGTGAGGTAGCGGACCATCTCGAACGACGCCGAGCCTGATCCGATGATCGGCCCGGCGCGAAACTCCAGCGCCGGCAATCCCGCCCGCAGAATCGCGCCCACCTCGGCGCGGCTGCGAAGGTGCTCCGACCGCAGCTCGCCGTCCGGTAGCAGACCGCCGAGGTAGATGACTCTGCGGAGAGAGGCAGGGGAGGCGGCGACGAAGGTCTGTGCCGCGCGGCGGTCGAGCTCCTGAAACCCCTCGTTCATCATCGAGTGGACGAGGTAGTAGGCGACATCGATGCCGGTCAGGGCGCGCTCCATGGCATCGCGGTCGAGAATGCTCCCGACCGCGACGTCCACGGACTGCAACCAGGTGCGCCCCGCGATCCGCGATGCGTCACGGACCAGCACACGGACCTCGTGACCGGCTTCCAGCAGATGAGGGATGAGCCTTCCACCGATGTAGCCGGTGGCGCCGGTCACGAGGACGCGCATCCGTTCAGGCTACGCCCCATCGGCGCTGAATCGAACGGATCGTGAGGATTTGATAGAGCGCCGCCACGCCGACGAGTACGTAGACGATGCGGGCCAGGATCGATCCGGCGCCGAATAGAGTGGCCACGAGGTCGAAGTGTGCGAAGCCGACAAGCCCCCAGTTCAGGCCTCCGACGACGAGAAGAATTGCTGCGATGACATCGATTGGACGCATGGTTGTTTCTCCTTTTATGAAACGTTGTTGTAAGCCAGCCGCAGGAACTCCGAGCGGCTGACAGGGTCGTTACGCAAGGTCCCCAGCATCGACGACGTGACCATCTCCGTCGACGCCTGGCGCACGCCGCGGCACCCCATGCAGAGGTGGTGCGCCGCGACGATCACGCCCGTCCCGCGGGCCTGAAGATGCTCGGCAATGGCCGCGGCGATCTGCCGCGTCATCCGCTCCTGAATCTGCAGGCGGCGCGCGTAGCAGTGAACCAGCCGTGCCAGTTTGCTGATCCCCACGACCTTCCCGGGCAAGTACCCGACGGAGACCGTGCCGTAGAACGGAAGCATGTGGTGCTCGCATGTCGAGTAGAACGAGACGCCGCGCAGCACCACCAGCTCGTCGCTGGTCTCGTCGAACGTCCTCGAGAGAATCTCCGCGGGATCCTCACGGTAGCCGGAGGTCATTTCCCGCCAGGCCCGTACGACGCGCTGCGGCGTGTCGACCAGACCATCGCGAGACGGATCCTCGCCGATGAAGCGCAGCAGCCGGGTGACCGCCATTTCGGCCGCGGTCTCGTCCAGTGGACGCTCGTCGGAATCGTGTTCGGTCAGTGCGTAGGAAGTCATCGGCGTCAGTTCGGAAGCAGCACGGTATCGATGACGTGGATTACGCCATTGGAAGCACGGATGTCGGTCTTTACGACATGGGCCTTGCCGACGGTCACGCCGTGCTTGCCGGCCATGATCGGCAGCGACTGGCCGTTCACGGTCGTCACCGTCTTCATCTTCATGACCTGCGCTGCGGTTACGGCACCCGGAACCACGTGATACGTCAGGATGGCGCGGAGCTTCTCCTTGTTCGCTGGCTCGAGAAGGCTCTGCAGCGTTCCCGGCGGAAGCTTCGCGAAGGCGGCGTCCGTCGGTGCAAAGACGGTGAAGGGACCGGCGCCTTTCAACGTTTCGACGAGATCCGCGGCCTGGAGGGCGGCGGCCAGCGTCTTGAAGGACCCGGCGGCAACGGCCGTGTCGACGATGTCGTGGCGGGCGGGGGTGGCGGAAAATGCTGAGGTAGTGATGAGGGCGATAGCTGCGAGGGTGACTGCGATGCGTTTCATGTTCATCTCCTTTTGTCTTGACTGCGTGTGTGACAACGTTGAAGATAGTGACATGAACATTGAATGTCATTAGACGAATGGAAGTCGTTCTCATGCAGCGAGAAAGCAGGCATTCGTTTCTCCTGACATGAAAACGACTTCACAAAAGGCGGGGAACCATGCTGTCAGCCACACTGGATGAGGGACTGCGAAGCTACGAGATCGGGGAGAAGGTTCGTGCGCTGCGACTGCGCAAGAAGATGGCCCTGGTGGAGCTCGGGCGTCACACCGGGCTATCGGCCGCACTGCTTTCGAAGATCGAGCGCTCCAATATTTATCCGCCGCTGCCGACGCTGCTGCGCATCGCCCTGGTCTTCGGCGTCGGCCTCGAGTACTTCTTCAGCGATGACACGTCGCGCCGTGCCTTCTCGATCGTGAGGAAGAACGAGCGTGTGCGCTTTCCGAATCAGCCGGACGGAAAGCCGTCGTACTTTTTCGAGAGCCTCGACTTCCACGCCAACGACCGCAAGCTGAGCGCCTACCTCGCCGAGTTTCAACCAGCCGCGGAGCCCGACCCGCACACCCACGAAGGCGTCGAATTCATCCACGTCCTCTCCGGCACCCTCGCCCTCACCCTCGGCCGCCACGAGCACGAGCTCGAAGAAGGGGACTCGATCTACTTCGATTCCTCCGTCGCCCACGCTTACCGGCGACGCGGCAAACAACGCTGCACGGCGATGGTCGTGACGACGACGTGAGGTCGCCCTACGCCCCGCGGTCTCCCGTCGCGTTGAGGCGTTCGGGGATCCGGGTGGCGACCGAGGCGAGCAACTCTTCGGAATCCATCACCAGGCGTACGACTTCGTGTCCGGACACTCGGACGGCGACGAAGCGGTCGGTTGAGCCGTGAAGCCAGACCGCGTGCAACGACGCGCTCGGCACCTGAAGCACGCGCAGCTCGGTCTCCTTCGAGCCGTCGAGCTGGAGACGGAGGAACGCGAGTGTGGCCAGGGCACAGCCCGCGGCGCCGATCGCAAGCCACCGCGCAGTCGTCCGTCGCAAAGCTACCGCCGACCTCATCGTCGCGTTCCCTGCCACCCATGTTGAGACTGATTGGGAGAAGGGGAAGGATACCGCTTTCCGATGCAGCCATCGCCGCGATCGACGGGCAGCGGCGCCGTTTTTCGGCAGTGCCTCCAATTGCGTCTGGCGTTACGTCCAGCAGCCATTCCGGAAATGTGGTGTGTATGTCCGTCCAAGGTGCAAATCACGAAGAAGAGGCCCGAGATGCTGGAGACAATGAAATCGGTGTTCGACGTCACCATAGCGGCGCTCAGGGAGATCGCTCTGGTTGCGGCCGGGGCGTTCGCGATCGCGGCCGCTGTTATCTGGGGTCAGTCCCTGCTCTACGCTCGGACGCAATTCTGGTTGCTGGCTCTAATGCCGGGAACGGTCGGCCTTGTCCACTTCTTCGTCGTCACCTGGAAGCGCTACGACCTCCGCCGCGCCGATGCCCGGGGGCGGCTGGCACCGGGACCCATCGTTCACGGGGTTCGATGGGACCAGTTGGATGATGCGCCACTCTCCGATATGGACCTCGACCGGTTTCGCCCCAGTTTCGGGTACACGCTCTGGGCGGCGATTGCGATCAGTGTCGTGTTTGTCATCCCGGCGGTGCTCGCCAGCCATATGGACGACGTTCGCTTGATGCGCATCGGTGGATTCCCGGTCTATTTTTCCAAGGAGCTTCCTGACGGACTGAACGCCATCATGTACGCCGCACTGGGCGCTTTTGTCTCGGTGATCTGGCGGATGATCAGCCGGATTCACCTGAATGCGTTGACGCCACGCTTTCTCATGACGAGCGCGCTCCGCTCCGCCGCCGCTTTGATGATCGCCTTCGTCACCGGCTACTCCGATCTCTTTGGGGTCGTCCGGGGAGAAGCACGTCTCGGCCTCTACTTCCTGGTCGGGCTCTTTACGAATTTCGCGATGACCGCGCTCACGAAACGGGCGCGGACGGCGTTCAAAATCGACGATGTCTGTGCCGATCTTCCCTTGTGTCTCATCGAAGGGGTGAGCGAGCACAACACCGACCAGCTCGAGGAATTCGGAGTGTGGACCATCCAGCACCTGGCAACCTACGACCCGACCGAGCTTTCGCTTCGGACACTGCTTCCGTTGAACCGCGTGATCGACTGGATCGACCAGGCGATTCTGATTGGGTACTTCCGGCAGAACATCAACCGCGCGCGTGAGCTGGCCATCCGCGGATCCATCGATTTCACGGTCGCCTATCTCTGGGCGCGGGACGGCAAAGAATCGCCGGGAAGCAGCGGAACACCCGACTCCCGCACGTCCGCGGCAGCTGTAAAAACGCTCGACCTTCTTGCCCAGAAGCTCGGCATGACCTACGAGGCGCTGTGGCTGCTGGGAAGCTCTCTCTCGTATGACGCCCACGTTATGCGGATCTACAAGCTCTGGCAGCGGGGCGAAAGTGCCGAGAAAGAGGAGATGTCGACGCTCTGACGATGATCGGCAGCCACGTGGCTTGCTGGATCGCCGGTCCTCATCGCGCCTGCGTTGGAAGGAAGCCTCGTTGACCGATGTACGAGTAGCGCTGGTCGCGAGGTACCGCAGTGATCTCACGCCTCGGCTATGAAGAGCGGGGACGTAAGCACGGCGCGAAGGCTCTGGACGATCAGCACTCCACAGTCATCCTGTGGCCCGTGACACTCAGCGCAGACGGCCGCCGCCAAACGTCCGGATCGACTTGAAGTGCACATCGAAGTAGTTGGCCGCGGCGCGGAGAGCGCCGGCGACGATCCACTCTTCGCGCCCTGCAATATCCTGCAGAGGCAATCGCATGTGCGCCGGCAACTTGAACCGGCAGCGGCGGCATAGCGCGTTCCCTTCCGTCTTCTCGAGATTGCAACGCGGACAACTCCTCCGTTTGGCGAGCTTTTCGATCTGTCGCGCAGAAAGCATCACACCCTCCCTCCCATTCATCGCCTGAAGACACAAAAAGGCCGGGGAGCACCCGGCCTTGCGTACTGCACATGTTGCTGTGCAGGCGATGGTAGCGGCCTCCGCTCGCGAAATCAACTGGGACGTGGTTCAGCCCAGGGTTCGCAGAAACTCCGCCACTTCGGTGCACTTCGGATTGTTGGTTATTCCGGCAGAGACCTCCGCCCACTGGAGAGGACTCGTCTTGTGTTCTTCGTCAAGCAGCGCCGGATCGGCGCCCGCGGCGATGAGGATCTGCGCCATGCGCAGGTCGCCGTTCCACGCAGCGTTGTGCAGCGCCGTCTGACGCGACCGAGCCTCTTCGCGCGCGTTGACGTAAGGGGCTGCTGCGCCACATTGCCGGCGATCGATTCGAAGTGGCCAGTGCCGGGACAGAATCGACGCGCGTTCATCCGTTGGCGATCGAGGCGATGCGAGAGATTGGCATCGACCTCTCGGGGCACACGTCGAAGACCCTCGATCAATTCCGAACGCAGCCGTTCGACTATGTGATCACGGTCTGCGACCACGCGAACGAATCGTGTCCGATCTTCAGCGGCCCCTCCGAACGCATCCACTGGAGCTTCGACGACCTGTCGGCGGCCACGGGCTCGGAGGAGCAGCGGCTGGCGTCCTTTCGCCGGATCCGCGACGCGATCCTCGACCGTCTTCAGAGCTTCGTAGCCGGCGAGCCCGTCACTTGATCTCCCACCACTCGATCGACACCAACTGCCGTACCCAGCGGGCCTGACGTTTTTCGTCCGGCACGATGGCACCCTGGTAGACCGCTGCCCGGAGTGATACGGTTTGGAGACGGAGGGCCCCCCGTGTACCGAATCGAGACCTATCTCTTTTTCAACGGAAACTGCGCTGAGGCGATGCGGTTCTACGAGAGCGTGTTGCGTGGCAAGCTGATGCTCATGCCCGTGAAGGATTCCCCTGTCGCGAACCAGATGCCGCCGGGCAGCGACGACAAGATCCTCCACTCGAAACTCGAGGCCGGAGGGGCCACGCTGATGGGGTCGGACTGGCTGGCGCTGGAACCCTATCCAGAGAGGGGCGGCTCCGCAGTCTCGATCACGGTTCCGACTGCGGAAGCGCATGCGATCTTCGACACGCTCGCCGACGGGGGGCAGGTGACGATGCCCTTCGCGAAGACGTTCTACGCCGATGGCTTCGGGATGCTCATCGATCGTTTCGGTGTGGCCTGGATGGTGATGTCCGCAACCAACAACGGCTGAAACCAGCAACCCGGTCAACGCTCCGACGAAGCATCAAAGGTGGTGAAGAGACTCGGGCGGACTGTCCCGGCGTTTCCGGAAGAGACGCGAGGGGGCGATCGCTCTCCGGAGGGCGATCCGGACGTCGTCCAGCGGAGCGGACCATCGATGGAATCGTCTCCGGTGCGTGAGAAATACCGTTCGCTGTTCCTGAGGGGCGTGCTCGAACAAGTCGACGGTCTCTGCGGAAATCTGCGAAGGATGGCAACGCAGAACCCGGATGAGGTAGCTCCACGTGTCCCGTGCGTCGAACGCGACGACGTTCGAGACACCCGGAACGACTCGGAACGGAGCCGAGAACGTCGGCCGTGATTCTGCGAGCGTGATCGGAATCGGCATCGCCAGGGCCTGAACGAGAAGGCCGACGGCGCGGTGATCGGCGTGCCACGAACAACCGTGGCGGCGGTTGAAGGTCACGATGCGGTCGGGAGCGAATTCCTCAATGATCGACCGGAACCGCTGATCGAGAGCATCCCGGCCGCCCGCCTCGCTCGACCAGGCCGCAAGAACGTCCTCCGGCTCATCTCCCTGTCCGTCACGGAGGTCTGCAAACCATACCCGTCCCTGAAAGATCCGCGCGGATGCGTGCATTTCGCGATCGCGGATCGTGGCCAGATCGGGATCACGCGTTTCCAGGAGGCACAGTCCCTTTTCGCCTCGTGTGGCCACGAGAAACCCGAACTCTGCATGCTCCTGTTCCAATAGAAAACCCAACCAGGGAGCGACGAAGAGCTCGTCGTCGGGATGAGAGCCGATCCAGAGGATTCGCATGGGGATAGGCGATGCTAGCAGCAAACGGATTCGGTCACGACGGTGACGGACCGATGTCCGTTGCGACAGAATGCCGCTGGAGGTTCTTCATGCACCCTCGTCGTTTCTTCAGCGCGATCGCTGCCCTCCTTGCCGGGATCACCAGCGCATCCGTATTTGCCGCGACACCGGCATCCCCTGTTCCGCAGAACGTTCTGCTGCGCCCTGCGCGTGTCTTCGATGCATCCAGTACCGCAACTCATGAGGGTTGGGTCGTCCTTGTGTCCGGCGAGACGATCGCCGCGGCCGGGCCGGCGGGGAGCGTCACTGCACCTCCCGGCACGACGACCATCGATCTTCCGGGCATGACGCTCCTGCCGGGACTGATCGACGCCCACTCGCACATTTTTCTTCATCCGTACAACGAGACGCTCTGGAACGATCAGGTGCTGAAGGAATCGCTCCCGTATCGGACGATCGCGGCCACACTCCACAGCCGCGACACGCTGCTCGCCGGTTTCACCGCACTCCGCGACCTCGGCACCGAGGGAGCTGGTTTCGGCGATGTGGCCGTGAAGCGCGCCATCGACGAAGGCCGCATCCCCGGGCCGCGCCTCTTCGTAGCGACGAGGGCGATTGTCGCCACGGCGAGCTACGGACCCGGCCCAGGAGGCTTCGCGCCCGAGTTCGAGCCGTCGGCGAAAGGGGCGCAGGAAGCGAGCGGCACCGCGGAAATCCTCCGCGCCGTCCGCGAGCAGATCGGCCACGGCGCAGACTGGGTGAAGGTCTACGCGGATTACGGACGCGGCGGCGGCCCGGCCACGCCGACCTTCTCACTCGACGAGTTGAAGACGCTCGTCGACGAGGCCCACAGCGCCGGCCGGCCCGTCTCCGCCCACGCCACCACCCCGAGGGAATGCGCCGCGCGATCCTGGCCGGCGTCGATACGATCGAGCACGGCTACGGCGGCACTGACGAGGTCTTCAAACTGATGGCGGCACACGGCGTGGCATTCCTCCCGACGCTGGCCGCCGAAGAGGCGTACTCCGAGTACTTCAGCGGATACAAGCGGGGGGCGAAACCGTACACGGCGGGGATGGACAACGCCCTGCGCGCGTTCAAGCTGGCGATGGCGGACAACGTTACGATCGGCTGCGGCAGCGACGTCGGCGTCTTCACCCACGGCGATAACTACCGCGAGCTGGAGTGGATGGTCCGCGCGGGGATGACACCGTCGCAGGCGCTGCTCGCCGCCACAGCAGTCGACGCGAAAATCCTCGGGCAGCAGGAGCGTTTCGGCCGCATCGCGCCCGGCCTTCTCGCCGACCTGATCGCCGTCGCGGGCGATCCGACCCACGACATCTCAACGATTGAGCACGTCGCGTTCGTGATGAAGGGCGGGCGGGTGGTGGTGGCACCGGGGAAGTGACGTTCGATCAGGTCCAGGGCAGACTGGCCACCGCCGCCTCGAATGGCGGGTCCGCGAGGATGGTTCCATTCGCGACGAAGAACGCGGTGTAGATCGTGTGCGATGGACTATCGATAATCGCCAGGTTGCCGTTGACGTCACCACCTCCGACGGATGTGCCGCCGTTGTGTTGAAAGCGATTGAGGGCGGCGGCAGGTCCGAAACGAGTCCCGATGCCGAGGGAAAAGAAGGCGTTTACGCCGAAGAGGCTCGCAAATCCAGCCGCAGAAATCAGCGGAGCGTTCTGCGCGAGGCCCGTAACCACCTCCCGCGTATAGAGCGCGTGCAGCCAGTCGGTGAGCTGGTTCGCGGTCGCGTAGAAGCCACCATTGCCGGGCCAGTTGCTGTAGTCCGCCAACCTCACGCCGCCGCTCCAGTTCGGCGGTGTCCCTCGGTGATAGAACGCCTCGCGATTCGGATCGACGACGCGCCGCCGGATGCAGTTGAATCGCGGATCGGAGAAGAGCCGGCGCGTCACGTAGTTGTCGAACGTGGTCTCCGTACACGCCTCGACCACCGTCGTCAGCACTGTGTAGTTGTTGTTGTGATATTGCTGGCCGGCGGTGCCTCCGGGCTCGCGCACGAGGAGACTGACAAATCCCCAGTAGTCGAAAGACGCCAGGCCGCCGGCCGGCTCCGATTTCCCCACCGACGCGATCTCGGCAGCCGTGTGCAGCGCCGGATTGAGATCGGACGGGTCGTTTCGTTTCAACGTCGTGTTGTGCGTCAGCAGGTTGGCGATGGAGATCAAGTTGACGCCGGCGCCGGGCGTCGTGCCCGACCGCAAGCCTGCCTGAATCAGTGGAAGGAACGGGGCTGCGAATGCGGGGACGGCCACCCCCTGCAGCACGCGCCGCAGCAGTCCGGCATACCCCGGCGGAGTCGCGGGTACAGGGGACACAAAGGTCGTGATGTCATTCGCCAGGAGTCGAAGGGCGTTGCGCACGGCGGCACTGACGCTCGCCGGCAGAAGGGGAAGAAATTGCGCGGCCAACGGCCGGCTGGCGAAGAGCGGCGCCAGGACTTGAGGAACATCGACATCGAGTCGTGACTGCGAAATCAAGCGCTGCCGCACGACCTGGATGTGTTGCGTCGGCGCACCCGGAGTTCCGATTGCGGCCACCGCATCGCGGATTGCCGTCCAGTCGTCGATCATCGCCACGACCGCCGTGGCCGTGATTGGTTTCGACATGCTGGCGAGATTGATGATGGTGTCGTTGGTCATTGCTCGCGCCGAAATCCCCGGCAGCGGAGCCCGCGCAAATCCTCGGGTCGCATTCACCCACTCTGTGCCGTCCTTCCGCACGAGGAAGATGTACCCCGGTGCATTCGGCTCGACGAGCGGACGGATGGCCGCGTCTGCAAGCGCCGACGGAGATCCGGCAGTGAGCACCGGATCGGTCGGTCCGTCCGCCGGCGGCGGTGGATCGAACCAGGGAGGGAGGACGAACGTCTGGACATCGGGCGTGTTGATGGCATGCCCGGCCTGGTCGCTGAGATGAATGTTGAGCGTGGGATGGTCGAAGGGATCCTCGAAATCGTGCCCGAAGGCGTGCCGCCGCCGCCGCGCCCGCACGAAGGCATCGATCTTCCCATCGGCCCCGGTCTTCCCGACCTGGTACGAAGAGCCCCCCACTTCATCGACGCGGACATCAAGCCCGCCCGCGTCATGACCATTGGCAAACCAGACATGCAGTTTGATGCGAACGTCGCCCATGAAACCTCCCGAGGTGGATCATTTCGAGGAGATTGGGGAAACCTGTTGATGGTGGAGACCCAAGGATGCGCCGAGGAAGAAGGGATTGCAAGAGTGGGGGGGACACGGTCATTTTGAATGTTGGACAACTTGTCCAAGGGCAACGAAACGCCTAAGCATGTCTCCGCGCCGGCAACCTGCGGCGAACCTCGATCCCGTCATGGCACTCCGCGAGGAATGACCGCGCCTACCGAGGTAGCGCCATGAACTGGGTTGGGTGCAGAGAGCAACTGTTCTCGACGCGCCCATTGAGACAGAAGATGGATGGTCGCGATGCGAAATCGTAGACGCGATAGAGCGAGTAGTACTGGTGATTCTCGGAGGAGAAGGAGATTTCACTCTTGGTGATGTAGAAAGGAGTCATCGGCCCAAGCGGGGTAGTCTTCACTTCGATGAATCGATCGTTGCCATCGTGGGAGTACGAGTGAACGTCGTAGCCCAGCCCATCGCCCAACGTGGCCGCGACATGCTGCACTCTCTCCGCAAGAATGTCGCAGCCCTGTGAGCTGAGCCGGGCGCGCTCGTAGGTAACGACCAGCTCCTCTCCTCCACGGCCGATCGCACCGTTCCGAGACTCACGAGCAAGGTAGTCGATCGTTTGAGCCTGTCTCCGCCGACTTTGTGCGGCGAGAGCAAGTCGCACACCGATCCGGCCCTCGGTGATCGATGATGCCGAACGGCAGCTCGATGCATTCGCCGAGACTCTGCAGCGCCGAGGCATTACGGTGCGCCGTCCGGAAGCCGTCGATCATGCGGTGGCCGTAGCGACTCCGGATTGGGAGGCGCCCTTCGGTCACGCCAATGCCTGTCCCCGAGATCTCTTGCTGATCGTTGGCGATCAGATCATCGAAGCGCCGATGACGCAGCGCGCCCGTTTCTTCGAGTACCGCGCGTATCGACGCCTGCTCACGGAATACTTCCGGGCGGGGGCGCGGTGGGTCGCTGCTCCGAAACCGCTGATGGCGGAGGCTCTCTATCGCCGGCGCGATGAAGGTACCTGCGCCGGCCCATTCGACGCGGTTTTCGAGACGTCGCTGACCGAGGTCGAGCCGGCATTCGACGCAGCCTGCTTTGCGCGATTCGGCCGTGATCTGTTCTGGCAGCCGGATCTCGTGAGTAACCGGCTTGGCGCCGAATGGGTTCGGCGGCAGCTGGGCGCCGGATTTCGCGTCCACGAAGTCCGTTTCCGGGAGCGGCTTCCCACGCATATCGACACGACCCTGGTGCCGATTCGTCCAGGTCTCGTCCTGGTAAATCCTGCGCGGCCATGCCTCGACGGGACGCTGCAGTTGTTCGAGACGAACGGCTGGAAGGTCGTGGAGGCACCCCCTTCGGTGCGATCGGGGCGCTCACCGTCGCGCGACGTCAGCAATTGGATTTCCCTCAATCTCCTCATGCTCGACGAGCGGACTGCCGTGGTTGAACGCGCGGAACAACCGATGATCGATCTCCTGAAATCGCTCGGATGCGATGTTCTGCCCGTGCCATTCGATCGGGTCTACCCCTTCGGCGGCGGATTGCATTGCTGTACCGTCGACATCCGGCGCACAGGCAGCCTGCAGTCCTACTTCCCGTCGCTCGACGCTCTATGACGAGGGGGATCAGGCGCGGTTGAAGATCTCCGCGGCGATTTCGTAGGAACGCAGCCGCGCCGCGTGATCGTAGATCGCGGCGGCGACCATGATCTCGTCGACCTTCGTGCGCTCGACGAAGTCGCTGAGTCCTCCGCGCACCCGGTCGGGACAGCCGACGAACGAACAGGCCAGCATCGACGACGCCTGCGCCTTCTCTTCGGGAGACCAGTACGTCTCGATGTCGTCGATCGGCGGCGGCAGACGTCCGCGCGTTCCGCGGAAGATGTTCGCAAACGACTGCTGCGCCGAGGTGAAAAGGCGGCGCGCTTCCGCGTCGGTGGCCGCGGCGATGACGTTCACTCCGGCCATCGCGTATGGTCGCGCAAGCTGGCTCGATGGTTTGAAGCGCATGCGATAGATCTCCAGCGCGGGGATCAGCGCATCGGGCATGAAGTGCGACGCGAACGCGAAGGGGAGCCCCAGCTCCGCCGCGAGCTGCGCGCCGAAAAGACTCGAGCCGAGGATCCAGAGAGGGACGTTGAGGCCAGTGCCGGGGACGGCCTGAATGAGCTGCCCTTCCTGCAGCGGCCCGAGGAAGGCCTGGAGCTCGAGCACATCCTGCGAAAACGTTTCGGAACTCAGCGGTGAGCGGCGCAACGCGCGCAGCGTCCGCTGGTCCGTTCCGGGCGCGCGACCGAGCCCGAGATCGATGCGGTTCGGGTAGAGGGATTCCAGTGTGCCGAACTGCTCCGCGATGGTCAGCGGTGCGTGATTCGGCAACATGATGCCGCCCGCTCCGACGCGGATCGTCCGCGTGCCGGCGGCGACATAGCCAATGACCACGGAGGTGGCAGCGCTGGCGATGCCGACCATGTTGTGATGCTCCGCGAGCCAGAACCGACGGAATCCCCAGCGCTCCGCGTGCTGCGCCAGATCGAGCGTGTTGTGCAGCGCGTCGGACGGCGTCGAGCCGGCGGAGACAAAGGCAAGGTCGAGAATGGAGTAGGGCAGCAGCATCAGGTTCTACGCCTGCAAGAAAAGGGGTCAGGTCGGAAGTGGAAGTGACGGAACACGATTCCGGCTCCTTGCGACCAGCGATCTCCAGCACTTCTCATTTCAGACCTGACCCCTTGCGTAGAGCGAATTCTCAAAAGGCGGCGGCCTTGCCGCCGCACTCCAAAGCGCTGCGCGCGAAACTGTGTGCGGGAATCCGCGCTCCCGCTCGATCCTCAGATCACGACCGCTTTCGCGCGAAGCGCTTTGGACTGCGGTGGCGAGGCCGCCGCTTTGGGAGGGGGATGGTCTCAGCGATCCCCGGACCTTCTCGGCGAAACAAACTCTTGCGTTGCGCGTAGTGTTGTAGTTAACTACATCACCAAATCGGACGACAAGGATGGAAAACGAATGGCACGACAGTCAGCCCATCTACCGCCAGCTCCGGGACCGTGTCGTCGCGATGATGCTCGACGGCGTGCTCAAGGAGGGCGATCCGCTGCCGTCGGTACGGACCGTCGCCGCCGATTATCGCGTCAATCCGATCACGGTCCTCAAGGGTTACCAGCAACTGGTCGACGAGCAACTCGTCGAGAAGCGGCGGGGCCTCGGCATGTTCATCAAGCCGGGTGCGCGGGATCTGCTGCTGGCAGGCGAGCGCAGGAAGTTTCTCGCCGAGCAATGGCCGAGGATCGCGGAGACGATTCAGCGTCTCGGGTTGACTCCGCAAGAGCTGCTCGACGCGGTGGCCGCGCAGCAGCCGGCGCCCGATCCTGGCGCGGAGGAGCGCTGATATGACCGCCTGCATCGAAGCGCGCGGTCTCCGCAAGAGCTTTGGATCCTCGGTCGCACTCGACGGTGTCGACATGCGTATCGAGGAAGGGCGCATCGTCGGGCTGATCGGGCCGAATGGCGCGGGCAAAACTACCGCGCTCAACGCGATCCTCGGCCTCACCCCTCATCAGGGAACGCTGAGGGTTCTGGGACGCGATCCCTGGGCGGAGCGCGACCTGCTCACGCGCGAGGTCTCCTTCATCGCCGACGTCGCCGTGATGCCGCGCTGGATGCGCGTCTCACAGGCCCTCGACTATGTCGCCGGGGTGCATCCTCGATTCGACCGTGCGCGCGCGGAAGGATTTCTCGCGAAGACGTCCATCAAGCGGAGCAGCGCGGTCCGCGAATTGTCGAAAGGGATGGTGGCCCAACTCCACCTCTCGATTGTGATGGCCATCGACGCGAGGCTGCTGGTGCTCGACGAGCCGACGCTCGGTCTGGACATCCTCTATCGCAAACAGTTCTACGACTCGCTCCTCAACGACTACTTCGACCGCGGACGGACCATCCTCGTGACGACGCATCAGGTGGAGGAGATCCAGGACGTCCTTACCGATCTTCTGTTCATCGACCGCGGCCGCATCGTGCTGGCGTGCAGCATGGAGGACGTCCAGTCGCGCTACGTGGAAGTGATGCTTCGTCCGGAGAACGTCGGGGCTGCGCGCGCCCTCGGTCCCATCCATGAGCGCCAGCTCTTCGGGCGATCCATCCTGCTGTTCGATGGTGCCGACCGCGAGCAGCTCGCCGCTCTGGGCGAAGTGCGCACACCGAGCATTGCGGATCTCTTCGTGGCCGTGATGGGAAAGCAGTCTGGCCAATGGCAAGGAGCTGCGTGATGACGACGGACTCGAACCACCTGCCGGACTCTCTCCACGATTCGCCGGAAGTGCTGCCGGCGGAGATGTCGGAGACGCGGCCGTTGTATTGGTCGATCCGCCGCGAACTGTGGGAGAACCGCTCCGTCTATCTCGCGCCACTGATCGTCGCGGCCGTCGTGCTGTTCGCCTCTCTGATCAGCGTTCTGACGTTGCCGCGACGGATGAGAAGTCTGCCGAACGACGTCCCGGCGCGGCACGCGCTCGTCGTCAAGCCTTTCAACCTCGCGCCGGCGCCGATCATGCTGACGGCGTTCCTCGTCGGGATCTTCTACTCGCTCGACGCACTCTACGGAGAGAGGCGCGACCGCAGCATCCTGTTCTGGAAGTCGCTGCCGGTTTCCGACCGCACGACCGTTGCCGCGAAGGCTTGCATTCCCCTCGTCGTCCTGCCGTCGATCGCGTTCGTCCTCAGCCTGGTCACACTGGCTGTCCTGTTTTTCTTCAGCAGCGTGATTGTGGTGTTGAGCGGGTTGAACCCGGTCTCGTTGTGGGCCGAAGTGCCGTTGATTCAGGAGCCGCTGGTCATGATCTATGGTCTGGCGGTCCACACGCTCTGGTTCGCGCCGATTTACGCTTGGCTGCTGCTCGTCTCGGTCTGGTCCCGCCGCACGCCGGTGCTATGGGCCGCGTTGCCACCGTTTGCGATTCTGATCGTCGAGCGGATCGTGTTCGGTACCAGGTACTTCGCCAACATGCTGGGCTACCGCGTGACCGGAGCGATGAAGGAAGCCTTCGGGATGACGTTGCAGGGTGGCCATCGCAGTTCCGTCGATGAGCTCTCCCAGCTCACCCCGGGCAAGTTTCTGCTCGCACCGGGATTGTGGGTCGGGTTGCTCTTCGCCGCCGCATGTCTCATCGCCGCGGTCCGGCTGCGACGCAATCGCGAACCGATCTGAGTCGCAATTCACCAGCTACGCATCATTCGACCGTTCCTTACGGAGGTATCGAGCATGAGCACCCTTGTCCTTTCGAACCGGCTGGAGCTGACATCCACACCGGGCAGCGTGTTGAAACTGGCGGCACGCTTCTGGTTCGTCGTCGCGGTCCTCGGTCAGTGGATCTTCGCGTTCTACGTCGCGGCGGTCTACAGCCCCGCCGCATTTCGCGGGAACCTCGCGGCGTGGAACAAGGTGATGCCGCACCGCTACATCGTCGGCGATCCGGTGGGCAATCTCGCGATGGCCGTACATCTGCTGCTGGCCGTCCTGGTCACCGTCGGCGGACCGCTGCAACTCATCCCGCAGTTGCGACGGATCGCGCCGAAGTTTCATCGCTGGAACGGACGCTTCTTCATCCCTGCCGTATTCGTGACGAGCGTCGCCGGTCTCTACATGGTCTGGGTCCGCGGTACCGCCGGTGACTTTGTGCAACACCTCGGCGTCAGCCTCAATGCGGTGCTCATCATGACCTTCGCGGTGCTGGCGCTGCGCTATGCGCTGGCGCGCGACCTCGACACGCATCGCCGGTGGGCACTGCGATTGTTCCTGGTCGTGAACGGCGTCTGGTTTTACCGCGTTGGACTGATGCTCTGGCTCGTGCTCAATCGCGGCCCGGCGGGTTTCGACCCGAAGACGTTTACCGGGCCCTTTCTCAGTTTCTGGTCGTTTGCCAACTACCTGCTGCCTCTGGCTGTGCTCGAGCTCTATCTGCGAGCAGGTGACAGCAACAGCGTGCCACGACGGTTCGCGATGGCTGCCGGGCTGTTCGTGCTGACGCTCGGGATGGGGGTGGGGATTGCGGTGGCTACGAAGGTCATGTGGGTGCCCAAAGTGAAAAAGGCTGTCGTCAGCGAGGGGCGGAGCATCATTCCGGCCCTGCGGGGAGTCGCAGCATGACGTACACGCCGATGCTCCTCGTTCATATCTGCGCCGGCACGATCGCAGTCCTCGCCGGGTCGATGGCTCTCGTGGTGCGCAAGGGGTCGCCGCTGCACCGAAAATCGGGCGACGTTTTCGTCGTCTCGATGTTGTTCATGGCAGCGGGTGGTGCGTTTCTGGCCTTCGTGAAGTCGCAACCGTTCAACGTGATCGCCGGCTGCTTCACGTTTTATCTGGTAGCGACTGCGTGGTTGACGGTGGCCCGAGGGGCGAAACAGACAGGCCGTGGTGCCTATGGGCTGCTCCTTCTCGCGCTGGCCACCGGCGTCGGTGCGCTGGGAATGGGACTTCAGGTGCGTGGCGTGAAGGGCGGTGGGGCCGTGGCGTACACCATCTTCGGCGTGGTGACGCTGCTCTGTGCGGCAGGAGACATTCGCCTGCTCGTGCGCGGCGGAGTGGCTGGAGCGCAACGCCTGGTTCGCCATCTGTGGCGGATGGGTTTCGCACTATTCATCGCCGCGGGCTCGCTGTTTCTCGGAACCGCGAGCGATCCGGTCATGAAGAAGTCCGGGCTGCGCGCCACGCTGTTCACGAAAGAAATCCGCGCCACGCATCTTCCGGAGGTCCCCGTTCTCATCATTGTGGCGTTGACGCTTTTCTGGCTGTTCCGCGTCTGGTTCTCCCGTAAATATCGAAGGGTTGAGGCGTAAGCAGAGGCCGGCATCGCGGCGGGTGATGCGGACCATTCAGTATCATTCGTGAATGGATGTCGGTTCGCAGGTCGGGCCCTACGAGCTCGTAGGCCGCATCGGGGCGGGCGGGATGGGGGAGGTGTGGCGGGCTCGCGACAAGCGCCTACACCGCGAGGTCGCCATCAAAGTTCTTCACGGCACCACGGCGCACAGTGAGGACGCGTCGCACTCCTCGGTGCCTCGCTCGCGGATGCTGGTGAACGCGTGAAGGCGGAGGACATTCTGTCCGCACTGGCCGAGCGGCGGCGCAATGGCGATTTCGTTCCCTCCATCGATTTCGCTACCATCCTCGTCGCTCTCGGCGACCACGAGGCGGCGCTCGACGCGCTCGAGCGCGGCCGCGAAGAGCGCAACGGCTTGATGTGGGGCCGGATCCACATGCACGAATATACGCCCCTCCGCCCGCACGCCCGCTGGCGCGCCATCGCGCAGCGTCTAGGGCGAACGGCGCCCTGGCTCGGGGAGTGACGCCGCTACGACGTCGGGCGTCCGGCCAGTAGCGGATAGGGATTGACGTACGTCCCTTTCCACCAGCGCCGCTCGGGGTCGAGCCGGATCAGTGCGAAGTGGAGATGCGGCGTGTCCTTCGGGGCATTGCCAGTCGTGCCGACGTATCCGATGACGTCACCGCGGTGTAGCGACTGCCCTTCGTGAAGTCCGGCGGCGTAGCCGTCGAGGTGAGCGTAGTAGTAGCAGAACCGCTGATCGGGATCGAACTCGTAGATGGTCAGTCCTCCCGGTACGCTGGTGAAAAGCTTCTTCACGACGCCGTCGTCGGTTGCGATGACCGGTGTTCCGCGTGGTGCGAGGATGTCGATCGCTTCATGGCGCTTGTTGCCGCGTACCTCATTGAACATGTCGCGCATGGCACTGCGTGGGACACCCGCAACGGGAACGATCATCGGGCGTGGCGCCTCGGGGTCCCTCATCACCGGCGTCGTATCGGTGGAAGGAGGGGGCGGCGTCACCGTCGCGGTGGCGATCGGTGCCAGGACCGATGTCGGGACAGCGTCCGGTGTGGCGCCGGTGGTCTGGCCGGTGGGTGAAGGGATTAAGTCGTCGGAGCTCGTAGCCGCGCTCCGTGTGGCGGCGGTTCCGCCTGTGTTTGAGGTCGCAGTCAAGACCGCAGGCGCAGCGCCCATCGCGCGGGAAGCCATGCGGGTCGAGACCGTCGCCTCGTCCGGCCCGGCCGCCATCCACACCAACACCCCGATGAGTCCGAGTGCCAGCACCACGAGAGTTTTCTTCAGCATCGCGCGTTCATTTCCGAGGTTCGAATCGGATCACTCGGCGAGGACCGCCTGCATCCCCGGTGCGACGACCTTCGCCAACTCGATCGCGTCCCAGTTCGTCAGGCGGATGCAGCCGTGCGACGTGGTCTTGCCGATGGTGGCCGGCACCGGTGTGCCGTGAATTCCGTAGTGCGGTTTGGAGAGGTCGATCCAGACCGGACCGACGGGACTGTTCGGACCTGCTGCGAGCTTCGCCTTCTTATCGCTCGGCTCGGCGTCCCAGAAGAGGTCGGGGTTGTAGTTGTAGGTTGGATTCCAGCCCACTCCGTTGATCTTCCAGTTCCCGATCGGCAGCGGGTCGTGCTCGCTTCCGGTGGTGGCCGGATACCGCGCGATGATCGCTCCGCTCGCGTCGAGCGCTTCGACGCTTCCCTCGCTTCTGCTGACGCGGACGGTCATCCCTGGCGATTTCGTGAGCGGCGGGCGGGCTACGTTCGGCACCTGGATGACGGCGCCGGCGCTGAGCGCTTTGCCGGGGTTGAGGCGCGCGAGCAGGGCGGGGCTGACGTGGAATCTCTCGCCGAGAGCTTCGGCGAGGGTCTCGTAGCCGAGGGCAGGCAGCTTTGCCTTGTCCGCCATCTCCACGGGAATCGGCGCGAACGGTCCCGCCGCGTCTTCGGCAGTGATCGTGTAGGGGACGATGACCGGCGCGGGATCGAGATTCAGAACTTTCCACGTCGCCGCGCTCACCTGGGTGCCGCTGTCGATCTTTCTGGAAGCGTTGAAGGCGGCGACCGCTCCGCGCGTCGTGCTGCCGAAACGGCCGTCGATCTCACCCGGCGAGAAGTGCGCACGATCGAGAAGGATCTGTACGCGCAGGACAGCTGGTGCCAGTTGACCGCTCGGGTTCAGCACCGGCATCGCGGCGGCATTGTTCGCCGACGCGGCGTCGAATCTGACCGCTTTTACCGTTGGCGTGCGCTTCGCCGCGTGCAACTGCGGGGAAATGAAGGCGATCTGTGCAAGCGCGCAGCAGAGAGAAATGAGTCGCAGTCGAGAAGGCATGCTCCTCCCCCTGCAAAGTGGTGACCGAGTTTGATAAACGCCGCCGGATCCCCCCGCGACACGACGTAAGTCGGACCGACAGACAGTGATGCGAGTCCGACCTACGTCTCTGCGTTTCTTACTTCGAGGCTGGCGAACCATCCTTGATGACTTTCACCGTCGCCGTCGATCCCGGGTAACGATCACCCGCCATCGGTTCGGCGACACCGCCGAGGCATTGGGAGAGGAACTGTTCAGCGCGGGCGTTGAAGTCGATACTGTTCTCAGGCCGTGCGAACCCATGTCCCTCGTCGCTGTAGATGACGTACGTGACCGATCCTTTGTTTTTGGTGATCGCGTCGACGATCTGTTCGGCTTCCGCTTTGTTGACGCGGGGATCGTTCGCGCCCTGTCCGATCAGGAGCGGCTTCTTGATCTGATTCGCTTTGAAGAGGGGAGACGCGTTGCGAATCAGCTCAGCGTCTTTTACATCATCGACATTGCCCATGCGCGTGTCGAATAACGCGCGCATTGGTTTCCAGTAGGGCGGGATCGAGCCGATGAGCGTCTTCAGATTCGACGGTCCGACGATGTCCACTCCGCACGCGAACGTGTCGGGAGTGAACGTCAGGCCGGCCAGCGTCGCGTATCCGCCGTACGAGCCGCCCATGATGGCGATCTTCTTCGGATCGGCGTAGCCCTGTTTCACGGCCCAATTCACGGCGTCGATGAGGTCATCGTGCATCTTCAAGCCCCACTGCCGATCTCCCGCGTGCAGGAACTTCTTGCCGTAGCCGGTCGATCCGCGAAAGTTCGGCTGCAGGACGGCGTAACCGCGGTTGGCGAGCCACTGGGCGAAACCGCTGTAGCCCCATGTGTCGCGCGCCCACGGTCCGCCGTGCGGGAAGAGAACCATCGGAAGGTTCTTCGCAGGCACCCCGGCCGGGAGCGTGAGATACGCGTTCATGTTCATGTTGTCGCGTGTCTTGATCACGACGGGCTTCATCGCGGCCAGCGTGAGCCCTTCCAGTTTCGGACGATTGGTGAAGAGGAATGTCCCCTTCTTTGCCGCGCGGTCCCACGAGTAGTACTTGACCGGGCCGAGGTCGTTGACGAAGGCCAGGAGCCAGTTTCTGTCGGCCGTATCGCGATTGATGATCGTGAAGTCGCCCGGATCGAGTTTGGCGATGGCGGCGAAATCGTCCTTCACCGCGGGATCGATCACGGTCCAGGTGCGGCGGCCGGGCTCGAACGAGACGGCTTCGATCACCCGCGTGATCGGATTGATGACGACACTCCCGGCGTCGACCACGTCGGAAGAGGCGATCACCTTCTCACTGCCGGTGGCCAGGTCCCTCCGCACGACGCGAGCAGTGTCCGCTCCGACGGAGGTCTCGAGATAGACGGACTTGTCATCCGCGCTGAAGTCGAGCAGACCGAGGTTCTCTTCCGGCCCGACCTTGATGAGCGTGCGCCATGGCGATTGCGTGTTGTCGCGGACGCGGATCTCGGTCCCTCCGTCGGGCGTCTGGACCTGGGCGCCGAGTACATTCAGCTTGCTGTCGGCCGACCATCCGGCCACATCGCCCGGATTCTGCGTGTCGAGCACGAGTGCACCGGTCTGCAGGTTGAGGCGATAGACATCGAAAAGGTGGCGATCCCGCGCGTTCATCTCCACGAGGATCTCGTTCGGGACCGCTGGTTCGACGGCGCTCACGCCGGCTCGCACGCCCTGAATCGGAGTGAAGTCGCGATCGTTTTTGTTCGTCAGGTCGACACCGTGAACGTGGAAGTTCTCGTCGCCGTCGCCGTCCTGCAAATAGAGGAGCATCTTGCCGTCGGGTGACCAGGCGTACTGGCGGATCCCGCGCTTCTTGTCCGCGGTGATCATCTGGTCGTCCGACTGTCCGACGCTCTTGATCCAGACCTGGAGCACGTTCTTCTTGTCGGGTGCGAGCCAGGCGATGCGGGTCGCATCGGGCGAAAGCTGCGGCGAGGCACGTTCCGGGTTCCCGAAGAGAACCTCGCGCGGAATGGTGGGTGGCAGTTCGCCATACGCGAACTGCGCAGCAAGGGCCAGCGCGGTGACGACGATCGCTGCACTTCTCCGGAGAAGGGCCATAGTTCCTCCTGTTTGGTGAGCGGGCATTCTATGCCGCGATGTGTCCGCCGGACGTCTCCGCCTCGAAGCTACCCCGACGGCCTCCGATCCGGGAGGCCGATGAGAGCGGCTGCTCACATGCGCGCGAGTGGAATACCGATCTGCCACATCAGGAAGATGCCGAAGGTGATGCTGACCAGTGCGAATGCGATTCGAAGCGTGCGCTGGGTTCCGGCGGAACCGCCGGCGGCCACGACCGGGATTGCGATCGCGGTCGTGAGCAGGACCATTCCGAGGATCGTGCCGGCACCGAAAATCAGCAGATAGGCGACGGCGAGACGCGGAGCGTGGATGGTCGAAAGGATCATCAATGCGATCGCCGCCGATCCCGCCAATCCGTGAATGACTCCCACGACGAGAGGACGCATTGCCCGGTAGAGGCGGGTGTGTCCGGCGACGCGATCGACCGACGCCAGGACGTTGTCGTCGCCGGCGTGTCCATGCGTGGAATCATCGTGTGGCGACGCCGTCTGATGCTCCAACCTCTCCTCGTTCAGAGCGGCCGCGGCGACGTGGCCATGCGGATGCCGGTGGATGCGATCGCCGTGCTGGTGAAGGTGGGAATGCGACGCATGTCCGCCGCGCCGGATGTCGATCAACGATGCACTGCCGAGGACGATGAGCATCACCGCCACGCCGAGCTCCATGACTGCACCGATCTTGGGCGCGATCGTCCAGCGGAACAGGATCAGCGGAGTTCCCACGGCGACGATCGTCGCGGTATGGCCCAGCCCCCAGAGTGCTCCGATCCCCGCGGCGCGGTACAGGCTTCGTTCGCGGCTGACGATCGTGCTGACGGCGATGACGTGATCGGGATCGGTGGCGTGCCGGATGCCGAGGAGGAAACCGAGGGAGAGGATCGTGAGCGCGCTGATCATGGATGCTTTCGAATTCGCGTCACGGCAGCGACGACGCTGTCAGGAAGTTCTGGGCGGTTCAACATTCTGTCAGGCTCCGTCAGACCTTTTCGCGCGGAACCGGAGCGCGCACAGGATCACCGCGAGACTTCCGGCGATGTTGGCCGCCATCCCGATGATCAGTGGCCATTGGCCGATACGGATGCCGTAGGTGAGGTAGACGATCTGGCCGCCGAGGAAGAGGAGATAGGTGAGGACGGAGACGTCGTCCGAGCTCTTTCGTTTCCAGATGCGCAACGCCTGCGGGATGTAGGCAGCGCCGGTGGCGACGCCGACGACGGACACGAGCCAGGCGAGTGCGATGTCGAAGGAGACCATGCCGAGACGATACGTCAGATGAGGCGTTTCGCGAGCGATTCGCGCGTGGGCCGTTCGCGATCCACGACCCGCAGCTTACTGGCTTCGGCCCAGGTATTTGTCGAGCCAGGGAAGGACGGCCTGCACGAGGTCGGTCTTTTTGGCTGACACGTCGTGCGGTGTGTCCAGCACGACGTGACGCTTGAGGGCGGCGTCCGCGCCCAGCGTTCGGAACAGCGGCTCCTGCGACTTCGCGAGCGGGAACGTGAAGTCGTAGCGGCCATTCACCATCAGCACCGGCTTCTTGAGACGCGGTGCGAAGTCGGCCTGATCGCCGCCGGGTGTCGTCCTGTTGAGGAAATAGCCGCCATCGAGAAAAATGACCGTCTTGAACGCATCCTGCGCCAGCGTGCAATAGATCACTCCCTGGGCGGCGCCCATGCTGACGCCGAGGTAGGCAAGTCTGTTCGTGTCGATGTCCGGCCGGGATGTCAGGTAATCAATGGAGCGTCCAAGATCCTTGAATTGCCTGATCACCAGGTCGAGGTTGCCACGCGTGCCGGGCAGCATCCGTGTGTCCTGACGCTCGTACGTGCCCTTGTAGACCGGATACATCACCGCGCGACCGCTCTGAATGATGTAGTCGAAAAACTGCAAGTCGCCGAGGGTGCTGCTGTTGTCCAGGTACAGAACGCGCGCGCTTGGGAAGAACACGACCGTCTGGAACGGCGGCTTGATCTTCTTCGGGAGGAACAGGTAGGCGATGACGCGTTCACCGTCATACGCAGCATCGAACGTGATCTTCTCTTTGCGCCAATCGGCGGTCGTCTCGATCACGCCATTGCTTTCGGCGTTGAGCGGCCTCTTGTCGTATGCGTACATCGCTTCATACGCACGAAACGTGTCATCGGACGCCGGCTTGTAGTGATCGAAATCGCGGCGCTGTGTCGTGATCGGAGCCGCGACTTGGGCGGACAGCGGCGCGGTGTTGCGAACGCAACGCATGCCGTTCGTCGGTGAGCGGTCGAATGGCGGCAGCGATTCCGGGTCCGAAGCCAGATACGGGAGCGAGCTCCATGCGCCGCCGAGGATGAAGCGCGAATGGTTGTCGTCGCTGTTTGCAATCCATTCGCGCACGTTGCCGATCATGTCGACCGTGCCGAATGGACCGATTCCGCCGAACGTTCCGACCGGTGCCATCGCATTGCGCGAGATGTTGCTTTGAGGAATTGCGGCCGCACTGATGCCCGTCGGCATCGCCCGAAACCATTGTGCGAATACCGGCAGGCTCTTGCCGGCATACGCTGCGTACGCGGCCGCCTCGTACCAGCTCACTCCCGACACGGGATAGTCGTCCTGGCCGGCGGGATAATGACCGCCTTCCCACGTCGAAGGTCCGGCCCGTCCGCTGCGATCGCGCAACGCGGACATGGCCTCCTCCCACGTCAGTTCGCGACCGTCACGCAGGAACGTCTCCCGCCAGTACTCGTGCTTCGCGTAGCCACCCGAGTCGACGAACGTCTGATAGTCGCGATTCGTCACTTCCGTTCGGTCGATGTAGTAAGGCTGCAACTCGTAAGGACCGACCCAGCCGACGAACGCGATCATGTCCGCCCATTCCCCACCCTCGACCAATTTCATGCCGGCGGGCTCGCTCTTTTGCGCATCGAGATCGAACGTCATCTTCGTTCGCGTGAGCGGCGCAAGCAACAGTTCGCCTACGTTCGGCTTCGACACTCTCCAGCGAAAATATCCATTCGGAACGCGCACGTTCCGTAGCGGCGTGACACCGAGGCGAAGCCAGGGCGTCTCGGGGGCGAGATAGTCCTGGACCTCGACGGTCGCACCTTGCGGCAGCGACTCAATCGAAAGGTTTCTGGTGTTCTTCGCGAACATTGCAGCGAGGGTCGGGTCCCCGGGAAGCAGCAGTTCGGCCTCATTGAGGAGACCGAATCCTGCAAGCGAGCGAGACTCGTCGAAGTCTTTCCTGATCTGGGGAATGGCCTGTTCTCGCGCCCAGTGCATTCGTTCCGAACGGTGATAGAACCAACCGGCTCCCGCGGCCGCAGCGAGAAGGACCGCGACACCGATTGCGAGAGGTCCGCCGTGCAGGCTGCTGCGCGGCAGATCGGGCGCGCTCAGCCGCGCCGAAATACCGGCGAGATCGCGACCCATCTCCGCAGCGGATTGATAGCGCTTGTCGACGTGTTTCTCGAGTGCTCGCGAAACGATTCTCACGGCGTCGGCCGGGACATCCCATCGCGCGTTTCGAAGAGGATCGGGCTCCTCTTGTGTGATTGCGCGCAGGACCGCCAGCCCGGACTCTCCGCGAAACGGAACCCTGCCGGCGAGCGCCTCATACAAGACGACGCCGAGGCTCCAGAGATCGGTGCGCGCATCAACTGGTCTGCCTTCAGCCTGTTCGGGCGACATGTACGAAGGTGTGCCGACGACGCCCGTATCGATGAGAGGATGCGTCTCGTCATTCGGATTCGTCCCGAGCATCTTCGCCAATCCGAAGTCAAGGATCTTGGCGTGACCTTTCGGAGTAACGATGATGTTTCCCGGCTTGAGGTCGCGATGAATGACGCTGTGCTCGTGCGCCTCTTCGAGCGCGGAGGCAATCTCGGACGCGAGCGTCACACTCTCCTGCATCGAAAGAGAATCTGATTCGAGCCGTTCCTTGAGCGTCTGCCCGGAAATCAGCTCCATCACGAGATAGTCCGCACCGTCCTGCGTGCCGGCGTCGTAGACCGTGGCGATGTTGGGATGATTCAGCTTTCCAAGGGCGAGCGCCTCGATGCGGAAACGTCTGCGCGCCGCGTCACTGGCGAGAAGTCCCGGTCGGATGACTTTGATCGCGACGTCGCGCCCGAGGCGTTCGTCGTGTGCGCGGTAGACGACACCCATGCCGCCAGCGCCGACCGGCGCGACCAGCGTGTAGGGGCCCAGCCTCCCACCATGATCAAGAGGACGGACGGCGGTATCGTCTTCGGTGGGCCTCATCGCTTGCCAGCCGGTCTTCAAATTTCAACTACGTAGGGCCAAGGTCGGCGTTGCCCCCCTCGGAATGACAGATGCTTTGCGCCGCCGTTTTCCCCGCTACTTTTTGTAGGTAACGTTCACACCCAGGTTATCGAGGGCCTTCGGGGATTTGGCGAGCTCCTGGAACTTCGCGAAGTCGAACTCCCAGATCAGCGTGTTTCCTTCTCTGCGTGTGGCATTGCTGGACGCGACCTCGAATGGGGCGGTGATCCGCCACGCCACCCGCAGGTTTTTGAAGGCGTCGTTCATCATCTTCTCGGTCTCGGGATCGATTTTCGGGCCGGCCTGATTCGCCTGTTCCGTCACTTTGTCGGCCGGGTTCTGTGGCTTCGTATGAATCGTGATCGTGTGGGCGGTCTCGGAGATCTCCAGGCCCTGGAACGGCGAATCGATGACCGACTTCTTCGTCGGATCGCCTCCAGCCGCGCCGTCTTTCTTGCCCAGCTTCACGCCGACGAGGCTGGAGATCTTGTCAAACGCGAACTTCATGTTGGTGGTCATGCCGAATTCCTTTTCGGTGACCGAGACGTCGAGCAGCTTGACCCCCGGCGGCAGGCCGGCTTCCGCTTCCTTCCGCGGATCCTCGGTCGAGCTGGTGCTCTTCTTCTCGTCCTTCTTGAAGTCCGCTTTGGCTTTGGCCAGCTCCGCCGCGGTCAACGGGCTCTTATCGCCGCCCATCTCTTTCTGCATCTTGGCCATGATCATGACCATCGGCTCCATGTCGATGCCGAGCTTGAAGTTCGCCGTGCCGGAGAGGTCCTTCTTCAACTCGATCGATTGCTCGATTTCGAAACAGCCGGTGCCGAAAAGGACAAAAAACGCCGCAACGAGGATCCCGCGTGCACGAATCATCGGACTCTCCTTTTTCGAAAAAGTATAGGCCCTGCGGGACGCGGAGGCTTGTTTTCCGGATCCGCCCTCTAGGAGTCTGCGCGGCAGAAGTTGTCATCCGAAGCTGCGACCAACGGGAGCGGCGCTGTAGGCCGAGGCTTTGCCGACCAACGCAGCGGCCCGTGGCCGCCTAGTCTTCGAGGGCTGGCATCGTCTGCAGGACCTCGCGCGCGCGCGGGCGATCGTGCAGCGTATCGTCCTTGCGGATCCTGCCGTCGCGAAACACGATCATCCGTTTCGCAAACTGCGCGATGTCCGGTTCGTGCGTGACGAGGACGATCGTCAGTCCCCGGTCGTTCAAGTCCTGCAGCACCTCCATGATCTCGACCGCGGTACGGCTATCGAGATTGCCCGTGGGCTCGTCGGCCAGGAGGATTGCTGGATGGTTCACGAGCGCGCGGGCCAGCGCGACGCGTTGCTGCTGACCGCCGGAGAGCTGGGACGGATAGTGCCGTGACCGGTCTGCAAGTCCGACCAGGTCGAGCGCTTCCCGGGCGCGTTTTTCGCGCTCCGCGTTGTCGATCTTCGAGTAGAGAGTCGGAAGCTGCACATTCTCGAGGGCGGTGGTGCGGGGGAGAAGGTTGAACCCCTGGAAAACGAATCCGAGTTTGCGGTTCCGGATCCCCGCCAATTGCCGCTTGTCGAGGCCCGACACGTCGATTCCTTCCAGCAGGTAACGGCCGGCGCTGGGCCGGTCGAGACATCCGAGGATGTTCATGAAGGTCGACTTGCCGCTGCCGCTGGCTCCCATGATGGCCACGAATCCGCCGGCTTCGATCGACACATCGATGCCGCGTAATGCATGCACGCGCGTCTCGCCGAGGTCGTAGTACTTGTGGACGGCCTCGACGCGGAGGATGGGGTCGGGATCACCCACGGTCACCGCCTGACGCCGCCCGGCGGACCAGACTTCGAAGCCACCGATGTGGTGACGACCTCGTCGCCCGGCTTGAGGGTTCCGATGAACGCTTTCGTGACCTCGGTATACGCATGGTCGGTGATGCCCAACGCCAGTTCCACCGGCTCGATGCTGCCGTCCCCGCGCAGCTTCCAGACCACGGCGCTCTCGTCTCCGCCCTTCCGCTTCGTGCTGGTGCGACTACCCGCAGCGCTTCCGGTGTCGGCGAGAGGTGCGTCCGCGCGCTGTTTCTCGATGTCGATTCCGTACTGCGCATACAGCGCGCGCACCTCGGCCGGCGGGAGCGGAGGCTGGAAGCGCAACGCAGCATTGGGGACCTTGACCACATTTTCGGCGGTGGCCACGGGGATCGTGACGTACGCCGTCATGCCCGGAAACAACTTCAGCTCGGGATTGGCGAAGTCGATGATCGCGTCGTAGGTGACGACGTTCTGGACGGTGGTGGGGTTCATCCGGAGCTGGCTCACCGAGCCTTTGAACAATTCCTTCGGAAACGCATCGACCTTGAATGTGACCGGCTGTCCGGCGTGGATGCGTCCGACGTCTGACTCGTCGACCTTGGCGTAAACGAGCATCTTGGCCAGGTCCTGCGCGATCGTGAAGATCGTCGGTGCCTGCAGCGAAGCGGCGACCGTCTGGCCGACGTCGACGTTCCGTGCCACGACGGTTCCGTCGATCGGCGAGCGAATCACCGTGTAGTTGAGGTTCGTTCGCGCCACGGCGACTGCGGCTTCTTTCTGGCTGACCTGCGCGTTGGCCTGTGCGATGGCCGCGGCGGCGGCATCGACGGAGGCTTTGGCCGCTCCGTAATTCGCTTTGGCCATGTCGAGAGCCTGCTCGGTGCCGACCCGTTTTTCGGCGAGGGATCGGGCGCGATCGAAATCGGCTCGGGTTTGGACCAGCGTTGCGTTGACTTTTGTGAGATTCGCCCTTGCAGCGACGACGTTCGCGCGTGCGTTCTCCATGTCGGCCATGGCCTGTTGCAGGGCTCCCTGCAACAACTGGGGATCGATCAACGCGATGACCTCACCCTTCCGGACGCGCGAATTGAAATCGACGTTCAGTTGCCCGACTCTGCCGGATACCTGCGACCCGACCTGCACGCTGACCACGGCGTTGACGATGCCCGTGGCTTCGACGGCGTCGCGGATCTCACCCTGCTGCACCTTCGTGGCGAGATACTGAATGTGGTCGCTATGCCGAAGGAGTGGCGCGATCAGAAGGAGCAGCAGCACGATCGCGGCGAGGATGATGACCCACGTCCTCCGCCGCGCGAGCAGCCGTTCGCCGGAGGATGGAGCGGAGTCGTCACTCATAGCGCAGTGCCTCGATCGGATCGAGGCGGGAGGCCTTGCGCGCGGGATAGTAGCCGAAGAACACACCGACCGCGACGGAGAACAGCGTTGCCAGAACCACGGCTTTCAACGACATCTCCATCGGCCAGTCGAGCGCGCGCCCGACGAAAAACGAGCCGACGATACCGACGACCACACCCGCCGCCCCGCCGACGAGGCTGAGCATGACGGACTCGCCCAGGAACTGCACCTGGATCGCCTCCTCCGTCGCACCCACCGAAACGCGAACGCCGATCTCGCGCGTCCGTTCCGTCACCGAGACCAGCATCACGTTCATGATTCCGATCCCGCCGACGATGAGCGAGACCGACGCGATCGCCACGAGCAGCAGCGTGAGCGTGCGGCTCGCCTCGAGCTGCGCCTGGATGATGTCCTCCGGGTTGCGGATGTTGAAATCGTCCTCGGCATCGGTGCGAAGGTGATGGCGGTCGCGGAGCAGCGCCCGCGTCTGCTGGCCGGCCTGCTTGACGACATCCTGCGAGACCGCCGAACAGAGGATGTCGTCGAGCCAGGTCACCCCCATCACCTTTTTCTGCGCCGTGGTGTAGGGGAGGAGGATCGTGTCGTCCTGATCCTGACCGGAGATCGACAGTCCTTTCGGCTTGAGCGTCGCCACGACTTTGCACGGGAGCGTCTTCAGCCGGACGACCTGTCCGATCGGATTGGAGGGACCGAACAGCTGATTGCGAATGGTCGCCCCGATGACGCAGACGTCGGCCGCCCGCTCGACATCATCCGCCGTGAACGGCGCTCCCTCGTCGATGACCCAGCGCTTGATCTCGAAGTACTCCGGCGAAACGCCGCGATAGGTCGTGAACCAGTTCTGGTTTCCGTAGATGACCTGCGACGACCCGTCGACATTCGGCGAAACGCTCTTGATCAGCGGCACCTGGTTCCGGATGGCGAACGCGTCGCCCAGGGTCAGCGTCTTCGTCCCGCGGGGACCGGTGCGCACCCCGTTCACCGCCCGCCCGCCCGCCTCGATCCAGACGAAGTTGTCGCCGAGGTTGTTGAGCTGCTGCTCGACCCGCGCCTGCCCGGCACGGCCGATGGCAACGACGCAGATGACCGCCGCGATGCCGATCGTGATCCCGAGGACGGTGAGCAGACTGCGCATCTTGTTCCGCAGAAGGGCATAGACAGAGCTGCTGAGGAGCGCCAGGTAGTTCATCGTGACGGGTAACTGTAACGGAAGGGGAGGGGGCCGTGCTGAACGCGCTTTTCGAGCCGCTGGAGTACCCGTGGACCACGCTGGGGTCAGACCTTTGGGGTTCGGATCAAGGCCGGACTATTTTGGTGCAATAACTGTGACCGACCGTGAACGCGCCTGGTGGGCCTTTGCAAGTATCCGCCGGTCAGTCAGTTACGGGGAACGAAAAAACGAAGGCCTGACCCCGCTTCCGCCCGTTCCGCTTCCGCCCGTTCGGAATAGCGCGGTAAACCGCGATCGCTCCTCGGCCCACGGCACCCGTACCTGCCTGACTCCGTGCTTGTCGCACTCGATCCGCGGGACCGTGGCCACGAGAATCGTTCGATACTGACACGTATCCAGATGGCGCCATCGCCGCTCGATGCTGTCGTATCGTGTGCACGCCCCGCCGCATTCTGGACACTTCTCCACGGCGGCTGTGCCACGCACGCGAACCTCGATCTCGCCTTGCTCGAGGCGCAACGCCACATCTTCGACGTACCAGGGCTGCGGGATCCCAAGGATCTGTTCGTAAAGCTTCCGATTGTTCATCCCACGATCGTACAACTCAGCGCGGCGTCGGTGGAGCCTGTGGGAACGAGGGAAAGGCGGCGGAAGCGCGGGCGGCCTTTTCCTTGTTTCCACAGGCCGTTTCACCCACTCGATTTACGGATGACCCTTCAAAGTTAGACCGACTCGATGAAGGGTGTCCGCGATCCGGGGAGCTACGGAGAAGGTCGACAGCTTCCTAGTCGAGATCTCCATAGTCGCTGCTACGCTCTGAACCGCTTCCCGCGCCTCAAGAATGAAAGGCGGACCAACTCTTCGGCGGCGCATCTTCGACGTACCAGGGCTGCGCGATCCCAAGGATCTGTTCGTAAAGCTTCCGATCGTTCATCCCACGATCGTACAACTCAGCGCGGCGCCGGTGGAGCCTGTGGGAACGAGGAAAAGGCGGCGGAGGCGCGGGCGGCCTTTTCCTCGTTTCCACAGGCCGTTTTCACCACTCGATTTACGGATGACCCGTATGTGTTTCCATCGGCGCGTTCGGCATCACGTCCTATGTCCGATAACGCGCTTCTTGCGGCGATGCGCAGATGCGACATTCCGAAAGAAGAGATGACCGGCCACGGCTTTCGCGCAACGGCGCGAACGATCCTCGATGAAGTTCTTAACGTGCGTGTCGACCTGATCGAGCATCAACTCGGTCACGCCGTGAGGGACCCGAACGGACGCGCTTACAATCGCACGTCGTTCCTGCCGGACAGATTCAAGATGATGCAGACTTGGGCCGACTATCTTGATGTACTGAGGACGGGAGTTCAAGCGGCTACGAGCCCGCCCTTTCGAGAACCGGATAAACAACCGGCGGCCCCAGTGCATCAACAGCCGGAACTCGCGGCAGGATCAGCCGATTTGCGGGGTTTCCGCGATTGTGCTCGTGGTAGAATCGTCAACCGGGAATGGCCAAAAGGACTGGAGAGGAATCGCGGCACAAGCGACCGGCAGCGGATGGGGGTCCGAGACCCCCACTGGTAACGCTCCTAACGAGCGCCTGGCTCATTTTTCCCGCGCTCGTGCTCATCGGATATGGGATCTCGGAGTTGGCTCCGTACGTCGACAAGGTCAACGAGACGACGTCCGCTGGAAACGATTGGCTATCGTACAAGCGCAACGCTGTCGACATCGTCAAAAACGGCATTCTCATGCCGGCGGTGAATGGTGTTTACGAACGCCCGGCAGGCTTTCTCTACAACTATTTCGTCGCAGCGATCTTCGAAATCACCGGCATCAACGATACGTGGGTGAGCTTCGCGCAACTGCTTCTCGTCGGCATCGGGGCGAGTGTCATGTACCTCACGTTCCGGCCCGATCTCGGTCGCATTGCCGCCATCGTCTATTTACTCCTCGTTACGGTCCTCTTGGTCTCAGAGAGAGTTTTCTGGAATCACCTCTTGAGCGAAGCGTTGCTTGCGAGCGTCCTTCCCTGGAGCTTTTTTTCCCTGCGGAAGGCATTCGATAGCCGCAGCGCTGGCCTCAGCTGCTTCGCCGGAATCATCGCCGGGCTGGCCGTATTGACGAGGCCAAACGTGGCTCTGATAGTCCCGGCACTTGCAATCGTTCTATTCATTTATCTCCGTGAGGAGCCACGGCGCTGGCTCTTGCCGGTTCTGTTTTGTGGTTCGGCGGCCGCGACCCAGCTGCTTCTGATTGCACGCAATGTAATCGTGAGCCATCGGATGTCGCTGGGCGCGATGAGTCCAGCGTTTGCACGTACGGCAGACTGGACGGTGGTGCACAGCGTACCGCTTCGGGAGACGCTTAGCACGGACCGGTTTGGAAGTCTGAGGGTGTACGTTGACAGGTTAATGATTTGTCTGGGTTATGTGCGGGAGTTGGACATCGTCGTCTACCCCTGGGTAGGCATCTGGATAGGGATTCTTTGTTACGCGTTCGTCATGCGGCGATTGCGGCGCACGCCGCCTTTCGGCGAGGCGATGATCATTGCATTCGCGATCGCGTATCTCACGCCTGCCATTTTTTTTGGTGAACTGATGAACTATGCCGGCCGGATGATCGTTCCGGTCTTCGCCGGTCTGCTCGTTCTTTCGATTGCCGGGATGGCACGCTTGAACGAGGCGGTGCGCACGCGACCATAGGTGGGAGAAACACGGACTCGCGTTAGGTAGGATTGTTTTCTCTCGATGGGACAGTGACTTTCAGTGGGTGTGCGAGCATGACACCTCGAATTGGATTGCGGGGGCGGTTATCCCCATCTGCCGCCGGAGCCAGTTGAGGATTTCACGATCCGCGTCGCGCATGGGTCGCGTCTCGGTCGGAAGGGTTTGGACAACGGAGTTATCTTTTTCATATTCATGGCGGAGAACGTGGCGCGGATCGAAGTCGGCTACGGACTGGGAGCGCTCTTCCCGATGCGATCAGTGGATGCAGGGCTCCGTCGGCGCTCGTTCGACCCCGACCGGAAACAGCGGCCAGAACGATGGGAACAAAGGGGGTCACACCTTCGTTTTTCGGCCGATCGTAAAACGCTGCCAACGCATCACTTAGCGGTGGTGGTTCGATGCCCTGTTCGGGTGCGCGAGTTATTTTGCTGAGACGATCGGGACCTGTCGGGAAGTGGATCTGAACGGGATCGAACCGATAACCTCCGGAGTGCGATTTCCGCGTTTGTCTCAGTGCTTTTTCGGGTTCAGGTCTTCATCTGGCTGCCCTTGTTCTTCGCTGGCGAGTCGTTCGCCCCTCCCGTAGCACGAGCTGACCCTGCGGATCGGTTGGTTGAGCCCGCCGAAGAGTGAAACGCCACTCATGACGAGCGCCTCTGCATCACTTCACACGCGATCGCATCTGGTT